>JAKIWO010000002.1 GCA_022749995.1 Thermoplasmata archaeon
AGAAGATGCCGTGTTCAGAGCTCCGAGCAAGAGTGGTGCACCCTTCCTAATGCGGTGCGCCTTTTTACACTTCACCCTCGGCCCGAACGCTGCGGTCAGTCGGCCTCTCTCCAATCGTACCAGTGGAGGGCGAGCGCCGTGCCTACGACGGTGGACAGGGCGAGTAGCCCCAGGTCCACGAGCGGGTTCGACGGTACGGCCCCGGGCAGTCCGAGCACCTGCTGGACGAGGAACGCCGCATAGGTGGGAGGCAGGAACCGGGCCGCGTCCTGCCAGAGCGGGGGGAGCTTGGTGATCGGGTAGTACAGCGGCGAGAGCATGCCGATCACCGTGAAGGTGAGGTTGCCCACGGGCCAGACTTCCCGCTGGCTCTTGAGCCGGCTCGACAGCGAGATGCCGATAGCGCTGAACAGCACCCAGAGCATCCCGATCGCTGCGACGAGCGCCGCCCAGCCGAGCAGCGGAACGTGCACGAGCGTCGCGAGGAGCACGCCGAGCACGAGGAGCGCCGGCATCGCCGGGATCAGGTTGGAGAACGCCACACCGATCAGGTAGCGGACCCGCCCCATCGGGGAGGCGACGAAGATCTCCTGCAGACGCATCTCGATCCGCCAGGTGGCGGAGTCGCCCAGAACCCAACTACCGATGTTCTGGGTGGTGAACAGCATCGCCCCCACGACCTCGAGCGGGAAGTACTCGGGGGGCGAGATGAGCCGCAGGAAGTACAGAAACATGAACGGCAGCAGGATCGGCGCGATGGCCGAGGCCGGGTTCCGGCTGATCCACCTCCAGCCGATGAAGGCAAACGCCGGGAGCACCCGTCCGGACGTCGGAGGTGTGGACGTCGGTGCGTCGGCGCTCACGGGCCTCCCGCGGCGGTGAGGGTCAGTCGCTCTGCCGGCGGGTCGTCGGCCGGCCCCGCTTGAGGTCGGTGTAGTACTGGAGCCACACTTCGACCGTCTCTTCCTCGGAGCGGCCCAGGTCGTACCCCGGGGAGATGAGCGGTGCCGCCCGCTCCACCGTGATGAGGAGGTAGGCGTGGGCCCGGTGCGCGAGGTCGATCACCTCCGGTTCGAGGAGCCTGCGGGCCCGCTCGAGCGCTGCGGGGTCGGCGATCGCATGGGCGTGGCCGCTGAACCGGTACCCCTTGCGGAGGAACGGGTCGACCACGTTCACCTCGACCGCAGGGTTCCGCACCAGGTTGGCGGTGCTCTGGGGCGAGCGGAGGTCGGCGTACATCAGGTGGTCGTCGTCCCAGACCACGAGCGTACCCCGGGGGGAGAGGTTGGGCCGTCTGTCCGGACCGACCGTGGCCACGTAGGCGAGCCGCTGCTCCCGAATGATGGCCTGCATGGCGGGAGTGAGAATGCCCACGAGTCCTCCGTGGGACAGCTCCAGTCCTCGGGGATAGATGAGAGCGGGCCGGAGACTCGAGGTTGCCTAGCCGCGGGCGCTGCATCTAGCTCTCCCGGGCGGTGCGACGGGCCCAGTAGAGGGCGAAGGCGAACAGTCCAATGGCCTCGACCGAGAGAGCCGTCCCGGCGAAGAGTAGCTCGGCCGGTGCGAGATGGACCAGCCCGCCCTGGGCGGCCTCCACCAGGATGACGGCCGCACTCGAGGGGATCGCGAGCGCGATCGGGTGCCAGTACCCGGGCAGGAACCCGATCGGGTAGAAGACCGGCGGGAGGACCCCGAACACGTTGGTGAGCAGGCTCGAGTACGGCCAGATCGCCCGCATGTCGCGGAACAATGTCGAGATGACGTAGCCCAGCGAGCTCGTGAACAGCCAGACCGCCGCGATGACGCCGGCGAGCACCGCCGCCGAGAGCAAGCTCAAGGGAACGATGACCTCGACCAGCACGAGCAGGATCACGACGGGCGGGAGGTAGGCGAGCAGGACGCCGATCGATAGGCCGAGAAAGTACCCCTCCGCCGTGAGCGAGGACGCGTGGTAGAGCTCGTTCAGCTTGTGGTCGATCCGGATGAAGGCGGCCTCGTTCTGGATCCGGGGGCCGAGCTGGAAAACCGAGTACACCACCGCGCCGATGAGCGCGTAGGAAAGGAGCGAGGGCGCCAAGATGACCACGAAAATGAGCAGCACCACTTGGACGATCATCGACGTGGCGATGGCGATGCCCTCGTGGAGCTGCACCCGCAGCTCCGTGAGTGCGAACGCCCGGGTGCCGCCACCGAACCGGAGCGCCATCACCCCTCCGAGTCGATCGACCGACCGACCACCCGCAGGAACGCTTCCTCGAGGGTCACCGGTCCGACCGTGGTCGGCAGCTTGGCCCGCAGGGTGAGGCCGAGCAGCTCCTGCACCTGCTCGGGGCTCGTGATCACGTGCACCGCCTCGCCGTCGGGGACGACCGTGCCGAACGACTCGAGTTCCGGCCCGAGGCGAGCGCCGCCGACGATCGAGACTCGCAGCGTCCCGCCCGCTCGACGCTTGAGCTCCTCACCCGACCCCTCGACGAGCACGCGTCCCCGCTCGATGATGGACAGCCGCTGCGCGAGGTTCTCGGCCTCGTCGAGGTAATGGGTGGTGAGTAAGATCGTCGAGCCACGCTGGGTGAGCCGGCGCAGCGACGCCCACACCTCCCGTCGGGCGAACGGATCCATCCCGATCGTCGGCTCATCGAGGAACATGATCGGTGCCTCGGTGGCGATCACGGTAGCCACCATGGTGCGTTGGCGCTGGCCGCCCGAGAGGGTGATCGAGAGCCGGTCGGCCACCTCGAGGAGCCCCATCTGCTCGAGCGCGCTCTCCGACTGCGCGCGGGCGCTCTCACGCGCGAAGCCCCGCGCGCGCAGGTAACTGTAGACCTGCTCTCGGGGCGTGAGATGGAAGAACGGTTTGCCCTCCTGCGGCACCACGGCGAGCAGCGGGCGGACCGAGTCCGGGTCGGCGATCGCGTCGTGGCCGAAGACGTGGACCGACCCGGAGCTGGGCACGAGGAGTGTGGAAGCGATCCGCAGGAACGTCGTCTTCCCGGCGCCGTTGCGGCCCAGGAGCGCCACCCGCTCGCCCTTGGCGATCCGAAGGGAGACCCCGCGCAGCGCGTCGATGGGCGGTGACCCGCGGGTGGTGTACTGCTTGCGGAGTTCGACGGCGACGAGCGCCTCCTCGCTCATAGAGCGAGGCGGACCCAGCGCCGTGTATAAAGCGAATATCGCCGACGGGGGATTACCAGCGTGCGAAACGGCCCGTGGGGGCCCTGGGGCCTGACGGGCTGCCTAACCGCAGCCGCAGCCGCCGCCCTTCTCAGAGGAGCTGCCGCAGGAACCGCAGCCTTCGGCGGCACCGCCGGCGTCCGGTTCGGGCAGCGTCGGGTTGGTGACCTTGAAGCCGGATTCCTCGAGCGATTCGACGTAGTCGATGACGGCGCCGTCGCAGAACTTGACGCTGCCGGGATCGATCAGCACGGAGAATCCGTCGACCTTCAGCACCTCGTCGTCCGCTCGGGGCTTGGCGAACGACATCCCGAAGCTCACCGCGCCGCCTCCGCCCCCGCAGCAGCCGCCCCCGCCCGGCTGGGCGTAGAGGCGGACCGCGAGCTCCGTCTTCTGGCCCCGAAGTAGCTGCTGCACCTGGGCGACGGCGGTCGGTCGGACTTCGACGTGGAGCGACATGGTGGGTCTCGAGCAGAGAAGCCCGGAACCGAATTTAAGCATGTCGGAGTGGCGGAATCCCTAGTGGAGCCCCCGGGGCCGCTCCGGGATGTCCGAACCGCCCGGCTCGCTTCGGGTCCGGTCCAGGGTTTCGTCGCTCTCGAGCCCCCGGTCGCCGAGGAGCAGCTCCCCAGCGTCCCGGGTTTCACGACGCCGGCACGCGCGGGCGAAGAAGGCGCCGACGCGGGGTGGGAGCCCGAGGAATCCCGCGATCTGTTTCACGTCGGTCTGCGAGAGCTCGCCGGAGAGCGCGAGCGCTAGGAAGTACACCGTGAACCCGAGCACGAGCGCGAGCCCCAGGGTGTACCAATGGGTCGGATTGATGACCGTGTTGAGGCGGGAGATGACCAGGAAGCTCGCGGCCGCGCTCGCCACGATGGCGAGGATCGGTCGGGGCTGGATCCGGACCGCCAGGATGCGCTCGAGGAAGTAGGTGTTGAGGATCAGCGCCCCCACCGAGCTGATCAGCACGGCCCAGGCCGCTCCGGCAAGGCCCCAGTTGCCCAGGACGGCGTACGGGGGCAGGACGAGGAACAGCACGCCGAACAGCAGCACCACTTGCAGTGCCTGGAGGTACAGCTCGAGCCGCTGCCGGCCGACCGAGTTGAGGGCGGTGAGAATGATCTGGGCGAGGGCCGCTGGGACGGAGGAGACCGCCAGGATGGCGAGCGTGGTGCTCGGGCTGGAGCCCAGCGGGGCCGAGGCGGAGGACGCCGCCCCGCAGCTGGGGGGGCTGACGTAGTTCCCTCCGAACAGGAGGTCGAGCAGATTCGACCGGTAGACGACGAGTGCGATGGCCGCCGGTATGACGAGCATCGCGGTGTAGCGGAGCGCGATCCACGTGCGGCGCCGCAGCTGCTCGTACTCCCGCCGGATGTGGAGGTTGGTCAGGTGCGGGAACAGCGGCACCGAGACCGCGTTCGGCATCCCCATGAGCAGGATCCGGAAGCCGTTCGCGGCGAGGAAGATCGTCACCGCCTCGTCGGAGACCCCGTTGACGAAGAACGGCAGCGTGTTGGACGCGAGGTACTGGAGGAAGAGCCCCCCCATTAGCGGGCCGGCGTAGACGAAAAGTCGCTTCGCCTCCTTCGCGCTCGGGCTGCCCTTCGTGTAGCGAAGGACCGAAGGCAAGGAGTAGGCCGCGGAGGCGACTCCGCCCAGCACGTACGCGGCCACGATGCCCCAGATGGCGACCGGGGCGCTGTGAGCGAGGAAGGAGACCGCGATGAGCCCCGCGGTCTGGACGACCGATTGGACCAGGAGCGGATACTGGCCCCGGATCGAGTAGCCGCGGGCTACCCAGAGCTGCCCGTACACTACCCCCGGCGACCACAGGAGCGGCACGAGGAGGAACAGCCCGAAGATCGTGTACTCTTGCGCCTGCGAGATTCCGCCGCAGACGCTGCCGTGGATGAACGGGAGGAACGGCGCGAGAAGGAAGGCGGCCGCGCTCGCGATCCCGATGAGGCCGAGCCGCAGCGCGAGATAGGTCGACGTGAGCGCTGTGGGGTCCCGGCCGCGGGCGACATAGTAGACGTAGGCCGATCCGACCCGAAGGTCCCCGAGGCCGCTCAGCGTCGAGGCGACGAGGAGGTAGAGCTGGGCGACGCTGAGGATGGTGAGCCCCTGGGCCCCCATCCCGCCGATCTGGTGGGAGGTGTAGAAGCTCGCCGCGTAGCCGATCGCTTGGATGGCGATGGTGATCAGGAAGACGCCGCTCGAGCTCAGCCCGACGGAGCTCGGTGGCCCCGTGGACGCCAACGGGGCGGGCTCCGACTCTCTCACGGCGGGTATCCGAATCCGGACACGGCCCCTGTCGATTAATCTTGGCCAGCCGCGGCGGTGGAACCGCGACGGCCAGCTAGTCGGAGGCCGGGTGGAGCTGGGCGACCCAGGCGATGAGCGCTCCTTCGGCGTCCGCTCGGGCGGCATCGCGCCCCCGGATGTCGCGGGCTAGGCGTATCCGGGCCGCCCCCGTCAGCCACGCATCCAAGTGCGCATAGAGCGACTCCTCGTCGAACAGATGGTGCCGCTCGATCCGCTCGGCCTCTTCCCGGAACAGCGCCGGGAGCGCGCGCACGTCGGCGGCGCGTCCGCTTCCCAGCTGCCCCAGTAGTGCGGCGGCGGTCGCCGCGAACTTCAGAGCTCGGGGGTGCTCCTGAGAGCACCGCTCGGCGACGGCGGCCGCCTCGGGGGGACCTACCGCACGCAGGGCGGTGAGCACCTTGTCTTCGTCCGCCTGATGGACCTCGATCAGAAACTTTCGATGGACTTCCAGAGCCCGCCGCAGCCGAGGGCCACGGGCCCCCCCGGAGTCATCCCACAGGGTGGCTGCCTCCCGCATTCGCTCGGCCATCATCTGCAACAGCGTGTGCTGGCGTCGGAGCTCCGATTCGAGCCCGGGCACTTCTCGGGGCAAGGGAGAGCGAGAGCTTCCTTGCGGGATCGCGGCCCGACGCGCCGGAGCCCGGGAACTGGCACCCCTGCGACTCCGGGAACTGGCCGCGCGACGCTCGGCCGAACTGGGAGACATTGCCGAACCGGAAGGCCGGATACGGACGGGTCTATTCAAGGAGGCACGCCAGCGGGAGGGAAGTCGGCGTTCGTCGGGCGGATGCTTCCCCGCGTCGAACCGGCGCTCGGCCGGTGGGGGGGGTGGGAGCACAGGGATTTGAACCCTGATATGCGGGTCTCTCCGCCGCTCCAGTCACTCGTCATTGGGTCCCTTGCAGGACCCTCCGCAGACCCATCGTTCCAGAGTGGCAAGCGCCACCCTGACTGGAGCCCGCTGGTCTGCCAAGTTAGCCTATGCTCCCTCCGAGGGAGAATCACGCGACCCGCGAGATAGCCTTTCGCCCCTCAGCCTGCGAGTGCGCCGCCATGGTCGCGCGGCCCGACAATGCTTAAGTTAAAGTGAATTTGTCCAGATAACAATGAGCTTGAATCCCCCCTCTCCGGCCGCCCCTCCCGCCCGAGGCCCCGTGCCGCTCGCGCTGGTGCTGGTGCTCCTGCTCATCGTCGGCGGGGCCGGGATCGCGGCGACGGCTGCCTACTTCGAGCTCAAACCGGCCCCGGTCCCGCCGGGATCGATCTCGCTCACGGACGACGAGGGTCGGACCGTGGCCGCTCCATCGAACCCGCACCGTGTGGTGGTGCTCGCTCCCAGCATCTTGGACACGATGGTCCGCCTCGGGCTGCGCGACCGGGTGGTAGGTGTGGATTGCGGTCCGACGGGGCTCGGGACCGACTACAACGGCAGCCAGATCGCGAACTGGTCGCTGACGAGCTCAATCTGCGTCGGCACGTACCCTTCGCTCAACATCCCCCAGCTGCTCAACGCCAGCCCCCAGCTCGTCCTTGCCTCGACGATCGTGAGCCTGAGCGATGTCGAGGAACTCTCCTCGACGTATCACCTGCCCGTGCTCGTGCTGCAACCGGCGACGCTCGGCGGGATCACGGTCGACGTCAACCTGCTTGCCGAGATCTTCCCCGTCTCGAGCGCCGCGGACGCCCTGGTCGGTCAGCTCCAGAAGGTGCTCGGCAACGCGCAGGTCATCCAGGCCAATCTCACCAACAGCGGAGCCTCGTTGCCCACGGTCCTCGTCACCTACTACGCCGTTCCCGCAAGCAGTCCGGACCCGGGATACTGGAGCTACGGACCGGGAACGTTCGGCGAGTCGCTGATCGAGTTCGTGGGGGCCTCGAGCATCTCGGCGAGCTCGCAGTTGCCGTATCCCGTGCTCTCGGGTCCCCAGGTGCTGCTCGCCAACCCCTCCGTGATCATCTACGGCACGGGGTTCGGGGTGGACCTGTCGGAGTACCAGCAAGGCCCCGACTGGTCGAGCCTCGGGGCCGTCACGGGTGGGCACGCCTGGGGAGTCGACGGCAACCTGCTCACCGAGCCCGACCCGACGATGATCCTCGACGGCATCCCGATCCTCTTCGGGCTGATCCATCCGGGACTCTACCCTCCCGCGTAGGGTCGAGTGCGCTCGGGGGTCCCCGTGGGGAGGCACCGCTGAGCCGCGGCCGCTCCCACCTCCTGCTCGGGCTGCTCGTCGCCGGCTCCGTGCTGGTCGTCCTCGCCTCCCCACTCCTTGCCGGCGTTCCCATCCCGGTCGGAACGGAAGTGCGAATCCTCCTGCATCAGCTGAGCTTCGGCCTGCTGTTCCCCCAACCGTGCCCGAGTGGCACGAGTCCGCTGCAGTGCACCGCCTGGACGGAGATCCTCTGGTACGCGGTGCTGCCCGAGGTGCTCCTCGCGCTGCTGGTGGGCGCCGCCCTCGGCCTCTCGGGCGCTGCGCTCCAGGGTACGTTCCGCAACCCGCTCGCCGACCCGTACCTGCTCGGAATCTCTTCCGGTGGCACGCTCGGTGCGGCGTTCCTGTTCATCTTCCGGCTCGGGGTCGCCCAGGCCAATCTCGTCCTGCCGCTGCTGGCGTTCATCGGCTCCTTGGGCACGGGCGTGGTCATCCTGCTCGCGTCGAGATATCTCGGCGGATCGGTCGAGACGCTCCTTCTCGTCGGAGTGGCGTTGGCCAATGTCCTGTCGGCGATCCTCTCCGTCGTCCTCCTGTTCAATCCGGTCGGGAGCATCCAGGTGAGTTTCTGGCTCCTCGGCGGTCTTGGCGGGGCGACGTGGGATCGGGACGGCTTGGTCCTCGGCGGTCTGCTCATGGCCGGCGCGCCGCTCCTGCTGCTCGGACGCGAGCTCAACCTCCTCCAGCTCGGGGGGGATGTCGCCCAGAGCTTGGGCGTGGACGCGCGACGGGTGCGTAACCGGCTCCTCCTCCTCGCGTCCGTCGCAACCTCGATCGCGGTCGCTTTCACCGGCATCATCGGGTTCGTCGGCCTCATCTCACCCCACGTCGTCCGCCGGGTCTGGTCCTCCGACTACCGTGCGGTACTGCCGGGCTCGGCGCTGGTCGGGGCGGCGTTCCTCCTCCTGGCCCACGACCTCTCGGTCGTCGCCGTGCCGACCGTCGTACTGCCCGTCGGCCTCTTCACCGCCTTCGTCGGCGCGCCGTTCTTTTTCCTTCTCCTGTTCCGCCACCGCCGAGGAGTGTACATGGGAGGCGGTGCGTGAGCGCCTCCCGCCCCGTCGAGGTGGAAGATCTGAGCGTACGGTTCGGCGCGCGGAGCGCTCTGAGCCGGGTGAGCTGGACCGCCTCGGCCGGCGAGCTAGTCGCGTTGGCCGGCCCGAACGGATCCGGGAAGAGCACGCTGCTGCGTGCCTGCCTGGGGCTGCTCGCCCCCACGCAGGGTACCGTGCGACTGTTTGGAACCGACTGCGGGCAGCTGTCCATCCGGGAAAGGGCCCGGCGGGTGGCGTGGGTGCCCCAGGAGGAGGCTCCCCGGGACAATCTCCGCCTGATCGAGTACGTGCTGTTCGGGCGGTACGCGCACCTTCCCCCGTTCACCGGAGAGTCCGCCGACGACCGGCGCACGGCGGAGCGGGCGCTCGCGGAAGCTGGCCTCGCCGACCGAGCCGAATCGGGCATCCTGGAGCTGAGCGGCGGGGAGCGGCAGCGGCTCCTGTTGGCGCGCGCCCTCGCCCAGGAGACTCCGCTCCTCCTGCTCGACGAGCCGACCGCCCACTTGGACATCGGCCACCAACTCGACCTCTTTGAGCGGGTGCGCCGTCAGGTCCGAGACCGTGGCCTGTGCGCCATTGCCGCGATGCACGACCTCAATCTCGCCGCCCGTTTCGCCGACCGCATCCTGGTCCTATCCCACGGCCGGCTGGTCAGCGACGGCCCCCCCGAGTCGGTGCTCTCCGTCCCGCTCTTGCGGGAAGTCTGGGGCGTCGAGACGGAGCTGCGACGCGACCCGCACTCGCACCGCCCCTACCTTCTCCCGCTCCGCGCTGCGGCGGAGGGACGGCTCTCCAGCCCGGCGGACCGGCGGCTCGGGCCCGTACATGTCGTGGGGGGAGGCGGCAGCGCGTCGCCGGTACTACGCCGGCTCGTCGACGAAGGGTTCCACGTGACGGCCGGGGCGCTGCCCCTGCTCGACACGGACGCCGACACCGCCGCGGAGCTCGGCATCCCGTTCTCCGCCGAGGTCCCGTTCGCCCCCATCGGCGAGCTCGCCCGGGTGCGGACACAGGAGTTGCTGAGCACCGCCCGGGCGGTGGTCATCGCGCCGGTGCCCACGGGTCCGGGGAACCTGGTGAACCTCGAGCTGGTCGAGGCGCTCGGCCATCCGGAGCGAGTCCTCTGGCTCAATCGGCGCGCCGACCTGGACTACACTGGTGGACGGGCCAACGAACTCGCCGAGCGGCTCCTAACCCGAGGTGCCACAGAGGTCAACGACCTCGACGCGCTCGTCGATCAACTGCGCCGCGTGATCCCCGCGGCCTCGTTCCCGGCCGCGGTCGCTCTGAGTTGAGCCGCTCGACCACCAAGCTGTCGGGTGGCACCCCCGCGAACTCGGTGAGGAAGCGCGGAAGCTCCGTCTCGAGCAGCACGACGGTCGAGTCGACCCCCAACCGGGAGGCCTCGAGTACACCGGCCCCGACGCCGAACCGCTCGACCGATCGAGAGCCGATCGTGCGCAGCAGTTGCCACGCCTCGAGTCCGACCGCGCCGAGGATCCCGCTGGGCTCCGACTGGAGCCGCTGCCTCAGACGTCCGGCCGTGCCCGCGTCGGAGAGTTCCGACTCGGGGAGGCTGAGCACGCGGATCCGACCCGGGACGATCGGCAGGATGCCGTCCAGTTCGACCACCTCGAGGAGTTCGCCGGCCCGTGCCGAGCCGACCGCCCGGCCACGGGAAGGGCCGGAGCTCCCTGGCCGGGCGACGAGCCAGCCCTCCTGCATCTCGAGGGAGACCGTCGTATCGGCGGCGATCGAGGACTGGGCGATGGCACGGGCTCGGCGGAAGACCCGCAGGCTCGCGAGCCGTTCGGTCAGATCCTGTTGCAGCGAACCCAGCGCACCGTGCAGCCAAGCGACACCGGCGACGGTGGGCCGATAGACACCGGCCCGCAGCTCGACGAGCCCGGCGCGCCGCAGCTGGCGGAACACATGGGAAACCGCCTGGACCGTGAGCTCGAGCTGCTCGGCGATTGGCTGGAGCCGGGTACGCTCGCCTGTGGTGCACTCGTACAGGAACAGGAGCGCGGTGACGCTCCCACCCCGCCGCAAGTCGGTGAGCCGCGCGGGTCGAGCTGGCGCCGACTCTCGTCCCACGGCAGGCTACCCCGCGGCGCCTACTAGAGCCCTACCGGCCGATCCGGGCCGGCCGCTGGCGGTGGGCCTAGGCCGGCGCCGAAGCTGGGCTGGGAGTCGTGCGACGGCCCCCGCGCCGCACCCCGTAGCGCTCCTCGACGGCGCGAATCTTGTCGCGGATCCGTCCGGCCTCTTCGAACTCGAGCCGCTCGGCGGCCAACCGCATCTCCTCCTCGAGGTTCGCGAGGAGGATGGGGAGCTTGCGGGCGGGGACCTCCCCGACCGTGGACTCCTCGGCCTCCGGTCCCTCGGAAAGGAGCGAACGGACCGCCTTGCGGATCGTCTCGGGAACGATGCCGTGCTCCTCATTGTACGCGAGCTGAAGCTCGCGGCGCCGGGACATCTCGGCCCGGGCCCGCTGGATCGATCCGGTCTCGCGGTCGGCGTAGAAGATCACCTTCCCCCGGAGATTGCGCGAGGCACGGCCGGAGGTCTGGATGAGCGCCGTTGCGCTCCGCAGGTAGCCCTCTTTGTCGGCGTCGAGGATGGCGACCAGGCTCACCTCGGGCAGGTCGAGCCCCTCCCGGAGCAGATTGATCCCTACGAGGACGTCGAACACCCCGAGCCGCAGGTCCCGGAGCACCTCGATCCGCTTGAGCGTCTCCACCTCCGAATGGAGGTAGCGGACCTTGAAGCCGAGCCCGGAGAGATGGTTGGCCAGGTCCTCCGAAGTACGCTTGGTCAGCGTGATCACGAGCGCCCGCTCGTCCCGGGCAATCACCTCCTTGAGCTCGCGGACCAGGTCCTCGATGTGGCCGGCGATCGGCCGGAGCTCCACCGGGGGGTCGACGAGCCCGGTCGGCCGGATGACCTGCTCGACCACCCCGCGGGAGACCTGGAGCTCGAACGGACCGGGGGTGGCCGAGACGAACAGCAATCGCCGCGCCCGCGCCAGGAACTCGGGGAACTTGAGCGGCCGATTGTCCCGGCAGGAGGGGAGCCGCCAGCCGAACTCCACCAGCGTGTCCTTGCGGCTCCGGTCGCCCCGGTACATCCCGTTGAGCTGGGGGATCGTGACGTGCGACTCGTCGATGACCACGAGCGCTTCCGGCGGGAAGAAGTCGAGGAGCGTGTACGGCGGCTCTCCGGCGGCTCGGCCGGCAAAGTACCGGGCGTAGTTCTCGATCCCGCTACAGAAGCCGGTCTCGCGGATCATCTCGATGTCGTAGTCGGTGCGGCTGTTGAGCCGCTGGGCCTCGAGGGCCTTGCCTTGCCGGGTGAACTCGGCGACGGCGGCCTCCTTCTCGGCCCGGATCTCGCTGAGGATCGCCTCCTGCCGGTCCCGGTCGGTCAGGAAGTGGGTCGCCGGGAAGATCAGCACGCGCGGCAGCGGCCGCCGCTCCTCCCGGGTCACCGGCTCGAGCTCGAGGATCTCGCTCACCGTGTCCCCCTCGAGCACGATGCGGAAGGCCTGGTCGTTCGGGTCCATCACGTCGATCGTGCCGCCGTGCGCCTGGAAGGTGCCGCGGGAGAGCGCCGTGTCGTTGCGGCTGTAGCGCGTAGCGACGAGCTTCTTGAGCAGCTCTTGGCGGCGCACCGTCTGGCCCCGTTCCACCTCGATGACGCCGGCACGGTACTCTGCGGGGGAGCCGAGCCCGTAGATGCAGCTCACCGAAGCGACGACGAGCACGTCCCGACGGGAGAGCAGCGCTTGGGTGGCCCGATGACGGAGCCGCTCGATCTCCTCGTTGACGGCCGCGTCCTTCTCGACGTACAGGTCGATCTGCGGAACGTACGCCTCGGGCTGGTAGTAGTCGTAGTAGCTGACGAAGTACTCGACGGCGTTCTCCGGGAACAGCGCGCGGAACTCGCTCACGAGCTGGGCGGCGAGCGTCTTGTTCGGAGAGATGACCAGCGTCGGGCGGTTGAGCCGCGCCACCGCCTGGGCCACGCTGAAGGTCTTGCCCGAGCCGGTGACACCGAGCAGCGTCACGTACTGCTCGCCGGCGTCGAATTTCTCGAGGATTCCCTCGATGGCGCGGGGCTGATCCCCCTGCGGGGTGAGCTCGGTGTCCAACCGGAACCGGTCCCCCTCCCGACCGGCGCCGAGCGGCCGCGGGACCGGTCGCTCGCGGGCCGGCGGAGCCTCTTCGTCGACCGGGGGGGCCTTGGCCTTCATCGACTCACGCGGACGCCCGTCGGCGATACCCTGCGCGGTCCAAGTCCACCGCCCGGAATCCTAGCTCCTCGAGGCGCCGATGCACGGCCGCGGAGGTCACCGGCTCGAACAGCCGATCGACCTCCTCGGGGTCCACCTCGACCCGGGCAGTACTCTCGCGGACCCGTACGCGGACCCGGCCAAAACCCAAGCCGCGGACGACGGCCTCGGCCCGCTCCACTTGGGCGAGCAGCTCCGGAGTGACCGTCTCACCGGTCGCGATGCGCGAGGCCAGGCAGGCGTTGGAGGGAAGGTCGGCGTTGGGCAACCCCCGTTCGGTGGCGAAGGCCCGCACGTCGGCCTTGCGCCAGCCTCCCTCGAGCAGCGGGTGGCGGAACCCTGCCTCCTCCATGGCCCGCGTTCCGGGTCGGTCTTCGCCGAGGTCGTCCCCATGAACGCCATCGAGCTTCTGAGCGATTCCTCTCTCGGCGGCCCGGGCCGCGAGGGCGCCCCCCTCGACGGTACGGCACCGATAGCAGCGGTCGGGGCCGTTGGCCCGGTACGCGACGTCGGCGAGCGGGTCCGCCGGTACCCACTCGTGGGTGATCCCGAGATGGCGTGCCACCCGAGTGGACCAGGCGAGCTCCTCCTGCGCGACGGCCGGCCCTACGACGGTCGCTGCGAGAGCCTCCTCGCCGAGGGCATCGACCGCCAGCGCCGCCACCACCGCCGAGTCGACGCCACCGGAGAGCGCCACGAGCGCCGGGCCCCCGGCCGCGATTCGACGCCTGAGCTCGGCGGCAGAGAGCCGCTCCTGGGGCGGCTCGAGCCGGAGCAGCGGCATGGGGAGCTGGGAGGGGTTGCGGCCCATACCGTTTGCTCCGGAAGCTGCCGCCGGCAACCCCTTAGAGGCCTCTCCACTCCCCCCGGCCGTGCAGCTGCATCGCGACGGAGCCCGCTGGGTGCTCCGCTTGGATGAGGGACAGGAACTACTCGCCACGCTGAGCGAGCTCGCCCGCACCCACGGCCTGCGGGCCGGCATCGTGGTCTCGGGGATCGGCATGCTCCGGCGGGGTCGCATCGGCTACTGGAACGGCCGCGAGTACGAGGCCCACGAGCTCGACGGGCCGCACGAGCTCGTGAGCCTGCACGGGTCGATCGCCGAACTGGACGGAGCACCGTCGGTCCACCTGCATGTCGCGGTCGCGGGGAAGGACCATCGCCTCCTCGGCGGGCACCTCCTCGAAGGGACGATCGGGATCGTCGGAGAGCTCTACCTCGAATCCTTCGAAGGGGAGCGGTTCGGACGCCGTTTCGATGCGCGAGCGAACCTCAAGCTGCTCGACCTCGAGCCGGCTGCATCCCCGCCGTAACCGGGCCGGCAGGCCCAGGCACCAGGAGTGACGCGCGAGCCGCCGCCGTGGCCCCCGCTCCCGCCGGAGCTGCGACGGGTGATCGAGGAACGCGGTTTCCTCGCTCCCACCGAAATCCAGCGGATCGCCTTCCCCCTGCTGCGCCACTCCACCGCCGACGCCCTCTTGGTCGCGCCGACGGGTACCGGCAAGACGGAAGCGGCCCTCCTGCCGCTCCTCGACGCCCTCGCCAGCCAGCCCAGTCCGGCGATGAGCCTCCTGTACGTCACTCCCCTGCGGGCGCTCAACCGGGACCTCGAGCAGCGGTTCATCACGCTCGCAGCAGCGGTCGGGCTCCGGGCCGGGGTCCGCCATGGGGATACCTCGACCGGCGAGCGCGCTCGCCAGGCCCGCCAACCGCCGGATCTCCTCCTCACGACACCGGAGACGCTCTCGCTGCTGCTCTCTGGATCCCGCCTGCGGGCCGGGCTGCGCGAGCTGCAGACCGTCGTCGTCGACGAGGTCCACGAGCTGTTCCCCTCCGACCGGGGCGCCCAGCTCTCGGTGGTGCTCGAGCGGCTCGATGCCTTCCTTGGGCGACCGGCACGCCGGATCGGTCTCTCCGCGACCGTGGCCAACCCCGAGGAGGTGGCGCGGTTCCTCTCCCCCGCTCCGCGGCGCGTCGTGAGCCGGGTGGCCCGCCAACCGCGGAAGATCTCGATCGAGGTACGCACCGGAGTTCCGGACCTGGAGCGCTTGCCCACGGAGTTGCGCGGCGAACTGCGCGCGGACGCGCCCTACCTCCAGGCGCTCCTCGCCGTCGAGGAGGAGGTGCGGGCCCACCAGAGCACGCTCGTGTTCGTCAACACCCGGCCGACCGCGGAGGGGCTGGGAGCCCGGCTGCGACGGCTCGCACCCGATCTCCCGCTCGCCGTCCATCACGGCTCGCTCTCGCGACCGATTCGGGAAGAGGCGGAGCAGGAGTTCCGGGAGGGGAAGCTGCGCGCGCTGGTCGCGACCTCCTCGCTGGAACTGGGGATCGACGTCGGCAGCGTCGACCGGGTGGTGCAGTTCGGTTCCCCGCATCAGGCGAGTCGACTGCTCCAGCGGGTCGGGCGGAGCGGACACCGGTTGGACCGGACCGTTTCGGGCGCGGTCCTTGCCCTCGACACGGACGACCTGGAAGAAGCCGCCGTGATCGCTCGCCGGGCCCTCGCCGGCGAGGTCGAGCCGACCCGCTGGCGAACCCGCAACCGACTGGCGCTCGCCCAACAGGTGGTGGCGACCCTCTGGGCCGAGCGGCAGGCCGACGTCGCCGGGCTGTTCGCCCAGTTTCGCCACGCCCCGTGTGCCGCGGATCTCACCGAGGTGGAGTGGGAGGAACTGCTCCGGTACCTGGAAGGGCTTCGGAGCCTCGCACGGGAGGGTTCGACGCTGCGCCGCGGTCGCGGGACACTCGAGCGGTTCCACTCCACGCTCTCGTTGATCCCGGAGCAGAAGACCTACCGTCTGCGCGATCTCGGCAGCCGCCAGCCCATCGGCACGCTCGACGAACGGTTCGTGGTGACGCAGTTGCTCGCCGAACCCGAGCTGCTGTTCCTACTCCATGGTCAGACGTGGAGGGTGGTCGAATTTCGGGACGACGAGCTGCTCGTGGAGAGCGTGGCGCAGATCGGGGAGGAGCCGCGGTGGGTCGGCGAGGACCTCCCGGTCCCGTTCGAGGCGGCGCAGGAGATCGGTGCGATGCGCCGAACCGGCTCCAGCGACCGCTACCCGCTCACCGCGGCCGCGCGGGTCGAGCTCGACCGCCGGTTGCGCATCGCCCAAGCCGAGGAGGCCGCCACCGACCGCCGCATCACCCTCACCGTCTCCGGCCGCGTGCTCGCCATCGGGGCCTGCTTCGGCAACCGCACCAACGCGACCCTCGCGCTCGCCCTGGCCGGGCTTATGGGCCACCGGCTCGGAGGTCGGGTCGAAGTGCTGGCCGTCGAACCCACATGGATCGTGCTTGGGCTGCCCGTAGCCCTCGAGCCGGCGAAGGTGGAGGTCCAGCTGCAGATCGCGCCGGAAGAGATCGAGCCGCTCGTGGAGCGGCTCGTCCCGTCGAGTTCGGAGTTCCGGTATGTCTTCCTCAACGTCGCCCGGAAGTTCGGCGTACTACCGGTCGGCTCCGACCCGAGAGCGCTGCGCGACCTCGAACCGCTCATCGAAGCCTCCCGCCAGACCCCGCTGGGCCAGGAGGCGCTCGAGAAGACCCTGCACGAGCGGTTCGACGTTCCGCATGCCCGCGAGGTGCTGGAGCGGCTCCGCTCGGGTGCGATCCAGGTCCGGCCCGTTCCGACCGGACCACTCAGCGAGCTCGTGCTGAGCCGGCTCAAGTGGCGCGAGCTGCCGGACACGCCTCCGCCGACGCTCCTCGCCGCCGTCGGCGAGCGACTGAAGCAGGAGACCCTCGTCCTGGTCTGCCTGCGGTGCGGATTCACGCGCAACACGACGCCCGCCAAGTTCACCGCGTCCGGTTCGGCCTGTCGCATCTGCCACGGTGCGCTCTCGGCGGCGCTCTCCCCTCGACGGACCGACGAGATCGACCGCATCCGACGGTACGCGCGCCGAAAATGGGAGTCCTCCCGCCGCACGCCCTCTGCGAAGGTCCGTACTCCCTCGCGACTCGAGCCGGTGCTTCGCGCGGCGTACACGAGCGCTGAGCTATTGGCCCACTACGGCGGGCGGGCGCTCCTTTGCCTGGCCGCCCGAGGGGTCGGGCCGGACACCGCCAAGCGGTTGCTCGCGCGGCCGTACCGGTCCGAAGCGGAGCTCCTGATCGCCCTCACGAAAGCCGAGCGGCAATACGCTCGTACCCGCGCGTTCTGGGAGTGAGGACGCCCCTTAGGCTGGTCGGCGCTCCCGCCGATCGGCGAGGGGGCCCAACGTTGACACGCAGGCGCGGTGGCACCCGTCCGCGACTAGCTGCGAGGGAAGGCCCCGCATCCAGCGCAGACGGCACTCCCTGCAAGGAAGGGTCGGCCGCAGTTCCAACACGCGGTCGGTCGATCCGGGGCCCTCCGAGGGAAGAGGGATTCCACCCCGCTCTCCTCCTCGGAGGTCTCGAACACTATCGCGAGAATCCCCCCGAGGAGGCCGAGCAGGATGCCGATGAGGAAACCCCCACCTCCGAAGAAGCTCAGGATGGACACTGCGACTATCACCACGCCCAGCGCGACGTGCGCTTCCGGGTACACCCACAGCAGCGCCGCCAGGAGCACGACGATGAACCCCAGTGCCATCCCCAGGAGTGCGATGCCCGAAAGGAGCGCGCTCGCCGCCGAGTAGCCGAGCGAGTTGGCCACGCTTCCCGCGATGAGGAACACTGCGCCTTCGACCAGCATCAGGAGGCCGGCGATCACGGTGAGGGCGAATGCGAGCTGAGGGCGGTTCTCCTCCATCCAGTACGAGGGGCGCAACCGCCTCGAGAACGTACGGCGATATGAACTCCTCCGCAGCCCACGGCAGACCGCCGCGCGCTATCGGAGACTGTTGTTCTTCCGAGCTCGTAGCCGTCTCGGCCCGGGGGCGGCACACGTCCTAGGAAATCGCGGGGCTCCCCGGGCCCAGCTTCCGAGCGGTCTCCCGGGCGGCAGCGGTGACCTCGGTCCGTGGGGCCGTGGTACGAAAGGCGCTACCGGTGAGGTGGCTGCGAGCCGCGCCGTACCCTCGGCTCCGCAGCTCGGCGAGGAGCTCGGCAAGTGGCGGAGGGGATGCCAGGCCTAGCTCCCCCGCGAGGCGGTTCGCCTCGTAGGCGAAGGGAACGTCGACGGCGGATTCCTCCCGCCACCGGCCGAGCAACTGCCCAAGCCGCGCCGGGTCGGATACCCCGATCGGCACCTCGAGGGACTCCACGAACGAACGCTCGAACAGTGGTCCGGTCCACATCGGGCCGTACGGCCCTGGAGCTCCCAGGGGTGGCCCATCGTCCGCAGCGGGTGGATACTCTCCGACCGGAGGCCGAAGCGGAGAGTTGGATGGCGCTAGCTCGCCGTAGACTCGGAGATGATGCCCCAGGACATACGCCAGGATGGGTCGGAGACCGAGCCCACGCTCGCGGGCCGCGGAGGTGAGCGTGGCGAGGAGGATGCGCAACCCGCCCTCGGGTCCGAGCCAGCCTCGGACCGGTCGTGCGCCGTACCGCCGCTCGCAGACCTTCCGTTGAGGCCCGGCCAGCACCATGAGGTCGGTGGCGGTGACCCCGAGGAGCCCCCCCCGCTCGAGCGCGGTCATCGCCGCGGGGAGGAACAGCAGGGGCGAGCCGTATGGGTCCAAGTCGACGTAGTCGTACGGGCCCGCGGGGCCTCCCTCGCGTGCGTCGGCCCGGAACGCCCTCGCCCCCCGGTCGGCGTAGCGTGCGCAGTTGCTCTGAAGGACCTCGTGGGCCTCGGGGTGGGCCTCGGTCGAGTCGAGACCGGAGAACGCACCCGATTCCACGAGCAAGCGGAGGCCCCGGACTCCGGTCGCCGAGAGCATCTCCCAGGCTCGCTGCGGGGGCGGGTGGAGCTTTCCCCAGGCCGTGAGCACGCTCACACCCACGTCCCGGTCGATCCGCATCGCCGGATTGTAGAACACGGGCGCCCGGCGCGCCGGTCCCTCCCTCTGCGGCGCCGGCGGGAGCAGGAGCTCGGTCCGTCCCTCGCGCCCGAGGCGCACCGCGGCTAGTGGGCCCGGCCCGTGAGCAGCTTGACGATCTTGAACGCGAGCAGGTTCTTGTTCACCGGCGTCACCTCGAGCAGTCGTAGTTCATCCCTCCGCCGGATGTCCTGGAGCAAGGGGTTCCGGGATTTCTTGTGGAGGGTCATCACGATCGACTTGTCGGCGTCCAGCGTGTCGACCACCGAGCGGGTGAACGGCTCGCTCTCGACCTCCATCTTGCCGACCTCGTCGATGACGATCACGTCGGCGCTCTCCCGGGCCTCGGCCAGGGAACGCACCCCGAGCCCCTCGAGGGCGGCGAGGTTCACACCGTACCGGCCGGATCGCACCCGCGACTTGAGCTCTTCGTGGGCGAACACCTCGTGCTCCTTCGTGAGCCAGTTGGTGATCTGGAAGCCCGCGCGGCGGTGCTTGTCCTCGATCGGCTCGGTGACCATCCCGCCGACCCGGATCCCTTCCTGTTCGAGGAGCTGGATGATCCGGAGCAACGTTTGGGTCTTGCCCGAGCCCGGGAGGCCTGTGATTCCGATCTTCACCGGTGCTGCAAGGCGACGAGGCACAGCTAGAAACTCCGTTAGGAATCTTGCGTATGGCCCGTGGGAATAAGAGGGTTCGTGCGAGGACCGTCGTATATGCTACGCCGGCGCACGAGCCATCCGCGACGGGAGTCAAGGGGCAGCGTGTACTCCCCGCGGGAGGACACGTTCCTCCTGCTGCCGCTCGCCGAACGCACCCGTCCGGGCGAGCTGGTACTCGACGTCGGCACCGGTTCCGGACTACTCGCTTCGCGTGCCGCCCTCGCGGGGGGTCGAGTGCTGGCTACCGACCTGAACCCGAAGGCGCTCGAGCAAGCCCGTTCGCGCTGTCGCGAGGTCGGCGCCCAGGTCGAGTTCGTGCGCACCGACCTGGCCCGCGGGACCCGGCAATTCGACCTCGTCCTGGCCAATCCTCCGTACCTTCCCTCGGGCGGCCACGCCGGGCGCAGCGCCCCGGAGGACCGACTCGCGCTCGATGGGGGGCCGGACGGCTGTCGGGTGAGCGCGCAACTGCTGCGCGAGCTTCCCGAGCACCTCGGACCCGGGGCTCGAGCCTACGTCGTCGTTTCCTCCCTCCAATCGCCGGCGCGGATGAGGGGCCTGCTCGAGCACTGGGCCCGCCAGGTCGGGCCGGTGCGTACGGTCGCGGAGCGCCGTCTCGAGGGGGAGTGGCTCCGAGTGATGGAGCTGCGCCGCCGCGCTACCACAGGGCGCGCCCGCGCGGCTGGGCGCGGAGTCGCCGGCGCAGGTGGAACGCGTTCATCCGGGGCGCCGGCGCCGGAGCGCCCCCCATCGTCTCGACGGACACCACCTCGAGGGAGGGCTCCAACAGGTCCACGACATCGCCGACGGAGAGCCGGTAGGGCGGACCCACCCGGCGCCGCTGCTCCTCGCGCGCGAACGCCATGAGCAGGTAGTCACCGCCAGGACGGAGCACCCGAGCCAGCTGAGCGGCGTACCTCTGCCGCTCCCGCGGCGTGAGCGTGTGCAGGAGGCCGATGTCCGTGACGAGGTCGAACGATTGGGCCGGGAACGGCAACCGTAGCACCGAGCCGACCTCGAAGCGGGGTCGGCGACCGTGGGCGGGCCGTCGACCGTTGGCGGCGGCGATCGCCGACGGAGCGGCGTCCAGCCCCACCGCCGCGTAGCCGGTCCGGGCGAGCCAAAGCACGAGCGTACCGGCACCGCAGCCGAGGTCGAGCGACCGGCCCCGCGCGACACGGCGGCGGCGGACCGCGTTGGCCACCCACACCGGAGGGCGCGGGGAGAACCAGGGCAGGTTTCGGTAGTCCTGCTCCCGATACCGATCCTCAAATCGGCGGGTCAGCGCCTCGCTCATCGAACCTTCGACCCCTCGCGTGCCCGTCCGAGTCGGACTAGGTGGCGAGCGATGGGCCCTGCGCGAGATGGTGCACGAGCTCGTCGAAGAACCACCGGCCGCCGCCGGGCCCGGAGGGCTCGCCGGCGCGTGTCCAATCCGGTTCGAGCCGCCGGAAGAACCCTCGCTCGGGGTGCGGCATGAGACCGAAGACGTTCCCCTCGGGATTGGTGAGCCCGGCGACGCCCCGAGGCGAGCCGTTGGGGTTCCACGGGTAGCCCGCTGCACGCCCCTCGGGGTCCACCCATCGGAACAGGATCTGACCGGCCGCCTCGAGCTCATCGAGACGTCGCTCCTCGTCCCCGGCCAAGCACAGGTGCCCTTCGCCGTGCGCCGAGGGGGCGTAGAGCCGCCGTCCCGCCTGGACGCCCCGCAGCGGCGCGAAGTTTCCCCCCTCCCACCGCAAAAAGGTCGGGCGGCATTCAAAGTGGCCGGACTGGTTCGGCATGAGCGCAGCCTCCGGGGGGCCGAGCCGTTGGCCGGGGCGGCCGGGAAGCAGCCCCAGCTCGGTGAGGACTTGGAACCCGTTGCAGATCCCACCGAGGTAGCCGCCTCCGCGCAGGTAGGCTTCGAGCTCGGGGCCTACGGCAGCGCGCATGCGGGCGGCGAGGATCGCGCCGGCGCGGACGTAATCTCCGCCGCTAAATCCGCCCGGAACGAGGAGCGCACGAAAGTCGGAGAGGCGGCGCCGGTCTTCCGGTCGGACGTCGCGCCCCTCGAACTGCTTGAGGTGCACCACCTCCGGTTGCGCCCCCGCGCCGGCGAGCGCGACGCCGAGCTCCCGGTCGCAGTTGGTCCCCTCGATGCTCAGGATCCCGACCCGGACGGAGGTCCGCATCCCCACGCGGCTCGGAACGGGAACGGCGGCTTAACCGTTCGGAGCCATCTCGGTCCGGGGCTCGGGCGGAGCTCGCGCGCTCTCCTCGGGTTCGGAGGAGGGCACCGGGGTGCGCGGCCCGACGAAGTAGGGGCGGCGCCGTTGTACCGCGGTGGCGAAGGCGGGAAGGAGTTCCTCGGCGGTGGCGCCGCGCTCGAGCTCGGGACGCAGGTCGACGAGCCCCGCGTTGGTCATGAGGCAGCCCTTGAGCCGACCGTCGGAGGTGAGCCGCAGCCGATGGCACGCCATGCAGAAGTCGGGGTTCTCCACCGGCTGGACCAATTCGACCACGGCGGGGGCGCCGTCGAATTCGAGCGTGTAGCGGGGCCGGTCGTGCAGGCGATTGTGCTCGACCTGGAACGCCCGGGCCGCGGCCGCGCCGGTGAGGCGGCCGAGCTCCGAATGCAGCTCCCGGTAGACCGACGGGTCGACGCGCCCGGAGACGTTCTCGAACTCGATCACTTGCACCCACGCACCGACCGACTGCGCGAAGCGGATCACCGACCAGAGCGGAGGCTCCCTTCCTTCGGCAGGGGCGAGCGCGACCACGTTGAGCTTCACTGGGGTGAGCCCGGCGGCGACCGCCGCCCCGATCCCGGCGAGGGTCCGGGCGCAACCATCGACGCCGGTCAGCGCGCGGTACTCCTCGGGGTCGAGGCTCGGAAGGCTCACGTTCACTCGGTCGAGTCCGGCCCGCCGAAGCGGCTCGGCTAGCTCGACCAGCCGCAGCCCGTTGGTCGTCATCGACAGCTCGTCGACCCACGGTCGCAGCCGGGAGACGATCTCGACCACGTCGGTGCGGAGCGTGGGCTCTCCGCCCGTCAGCTTCACATGGCGGATCCCCCCGAGCGAGGCGGCGTGGACCACCCGCTCGATCTGCTCCGGCGAGAGCTCCTCACGCGCGACCGGTTGGCCCTCCATGTGGCAGAACACGCACCGGAGGTTGCACCGCTGCGTGAGGGAGACGCGGAGGTCGGTCACCTCACGGCCGTAGCGGTCGTGCACGACCGGGCTAGCGCCCGCGGTTACGATAGCCTTGTGGGCGGCCCGCGGGAGGGACCGGAGGTTGTCCGATGGGGTGGGGAAGGAGCGAGGCCACGACCCGCTCCCCCCGACGAATCGGTCCCGCCGTGCCCGGTCGAAGTAGAAAGCCGTTCGCGCCGGAGAGGCTCGTGATCGCCGAGGAGTCTTTGAACGTGGGATGCCCCAGGCCGCCCGCGATGCGGAGCGGCACGACCGTGGTGAAACCGGGACCCGATACGGGATAGGCCTCGGCCATGCGGACCGAGCATTCGGTCAGTCCCGTGCCCGGTAATCCGGCGAGTCGCCGGAGGATCGGGAGCAGCAACCAGTAGGCGTTGGCCAGGCAGGAGGTGGGATGGCCGGGCAACCCCATCACCAATCGGCCGTTCGCGACGGCCGCCAGCGTCGGCTTGCCCGGGCGGACCGCGATCCCGTGGAAGAGCAGCCGCCCGATACGGGGGAACACCCGGGGGAGGTAGTCCCGCTCCCCCACCGAGCTGCCCCCCGTGACGAGTACCAGGTCGCACTGGGGCAGCCCCCGTCGGATGGCCGCCTCGATGGCCTTCGGGTCATCGGGAACGGGCGGGATCCAGCTCACCTGAGCTCCGGCGGCGGAGCAAAAGCTGGCCAGCGAGACGTGGTTGGCCTCGTAGATCTGTCCAGCGCCGAGCGAGGCGCCGGCCAAGCGCAGTTCGTTGCCGTTCGGGATGATCAGGACCCGTGGCCGGGCGTAGACCTCCACCGTGGACCGGCCAATGGCCGCCAACGCCCCGAGCCCTGCCGCATCCAGCGGCTCTCCCGCTCGGACCAGTCGCGCCCCCCGGGCGAAGTCCTCACCGATGTCCGCGACGCGAGCCCCGCGGGCGACCGGGCGCGAGATCTGCAGGCGACCACCCACCGAGCGAACGTCCTCGTAGATGGCCACCGAGTCAGCGCCTCGTGGCAGTGCACTCCCCGTCGCGATCTCGACGGTCTCCCCCGCGCGCAACGGGCTCCGCCGGGAGGTTTCGGCGAACTGCTCTCCCACCACTGTGAGCCACACGGGCCGTTTCGCGCCGGACCGAGTCGTATCTCGTGCGCGCACCGCGAACCCGTCCCAGCTCGCGCGCCGAAAGCTCGGAACTGGACGGGGAGCGGTCACGTTGCGGGCCGACACGCGGCCCAGCGCCTCTTCCAGCGGAATCGCCTCCCGACGCCGGACGGGGCGAGCCTGCCGCGCCAACAGCCGCTCGACCTCGGGGATCGGGCGCAGACGGCCGAACGGGTGGAACCCCATCGTTCGCTTACCTGTGGGCACGGGCTCGAGCCGGCAGCTGCGGATAGCGCATCCACCCGACCGCGGCGCGATTGCCGGCACGGAGGCATTCGCCCAGCGGGGCCCCGGCGAACCATTCCGCGTAGAAACCGCCCCGGAAGGCGTCACCGGCTCCCGTGACTTGCCGCTTCCCGCGGACCGGAAGGCCGGGCGCCTTCTCGGTGCCCGCGCGATGGTAGGCGACGGCTCCGGCCGACCCCAAGGTGACCACCACATGCGGTACGATCGCGAGCAGCTCCCGGGCGCTGCGCAGTCGCAGGAGCGCTCGTACTCGGTCGAACTCGGACCGGTTGACGAACAGGAGCTCGGCGCCCTCGAGGAGGCGGCGGAGCGGACCGGGTTTCCACCAGTAGTGCAACTCCTGGGCCGGGTCGACCGCCACGTGCATCCCGTGCTGGCGGGCGGCCCGCTGGAGCCGGAGCTGGAATCTGGGGTCGCCCGTGCTCAGGTGGAGCCAGTCGTAGCGTGAGAGCAGCGCGCGGGGGATCTTCGCTGCCCCTGCCTGCCCCATCGGTCCCTGGAACATCGCGCTGACTTGGTGGCCGCGCCGATCGTGGAGGATGTAGCAGGTAGGCGAGCGGGCTCGGGCCACGCGTTCGAGTCCGGCCAGGTCGATCCGCTCGGCGCGCAGTTGGGCGGTGAACGCCACCGGGAAGTCCTCTCCCACCCGGCTCACGATCCCCGTGCGTACTCCCCGGGTCGCAGCCTGCCGCGCGATCGTCGCCGCGGGACCGCCGAGAGCCTCATGCACGGAACGGACCGGCACGGTGCGGTCGGCCTCCGGCAGATGGGGCAGCTCCAAGAACCGGTCGATGTTCACGTGTCCGGCGACGAGCAGTTGCCGGCTCCGTTCGCGGAGCGCGCCGACCGGCCCGGACACGGCGAGGTCACGGGCGGAGCCCGCTTATCCGTTGGGGCCGCCCGCACCGGCCCGAGCGGGTCCACGAGCCGTTAGATAGACGCGTCCACTCCGAGCGATGGTTCGAGGCAATGATCGTGGAGGGCGCGATCGTGGACCTCGACGGCGCTCGCCCGGGATACGTGCGGATCGAGGCCGGCCGCGTGCGCGAGACCGGTGCGATCGGCACCGACTCCTCCCACGGCACCGAACGGCGGGTGCGCGGCATCGTCGTGCCCGCCCCGGTCAACGCGCACACCCACCTGGGGGACTCGGCGTACGGGCTCCGACCTCCGACGGGCACCCTCGCCGAGGTGGTCGGCGCCCCCGAGGGGGCCAAGTTCCGCTTCCTTGCCGAAACCGGCGCCGTCCGTAAGCGGGCGGGGATGACCGAGGCGCTGCGCCGGCTCCGACGTGAAGGAACGGCCGCGGTCATCGACTTCCGGGAGGAAGGTGTGCGCGGCGTGCGTCAGCTGCGCAGTGCGGCACGCGCCTCCGGCGTCGCCACGACGATTCTCGGCCGGCCGCTGCGCCGACCTGTCCTGGCCCAGGAGCTCGAGGCGCTGCTCGAGACCGCGGACGGGGTGGGGGTCAGCTCGGCGCGCGAGGAGGACCTGGAGAACCGCCGAAGGATCGCCGACGCGTGCCGGAGTCGCGGCAAGATGTACGCGCTGCACGCCAGCGAGGAGAGCCGGGAAGAACCGGCGAGTTACCTCGAACCGCGGCCGGACCTGCTCGTGCATCTGCTCTCCGCGACCGAGGAAGACCTGCGCACCGTTGCCGCCGCCGGAGTACCCGTGGCGGTCTGCCCTCGCTCCAACGCGCTGTTCGGTCGAGCCCCGGACCTGTCCGCCTTCGAACGGGCCGGCGTGCGCACCCTGTTGGGCACCGACAACGGCATGCTCAACGCACCGTCGCTCTTGCGTGAGCTCGAGTTCGCCTACGTGAGCCAGCGGTTGCTCCACCATCCCGTCACTCCGGGCTTCCTGGTGCGGGCCGCCTTCCTCGCGCCGTGGGCGCTGCTCGGGCATCCCGAGTACGCGCGAGTGCAAGCGGGCTCTACGGGGCCGCTGCTCCTCTTCCGCCTCCCGAGCGAGGACCCGGAGTACGCCTTGGTCGCGCGCGCCACCGAACAGCTTATTGTCCGTCCGGAAGGCCGAGCGGCGGCATGAAGATCGAGGAGTTGTACGCGCTCCTGCGCCGGCGGGGCCTTCTCTGGCCCACGGCGGAAGTGTACGGCTCCGCCGCAGGACTGTACGACTACGGACCGCTCGGCCATGCGCTCAAGCGCCGGCTCGAAATGGCGTGGGAGAGCTGGTTCCTCGGCCTCTCGGAAGACTACTACCGGATCGAGCCGGCGGAGATACTTCCCGAGCCGGTGGTGCGCGCCTCGGGCCACCTGGCGAACTTCACCGACCCCGAGGTGAGCTGCGCGGAGTGCCACGCGTCCTTCCGGGCCGAGACGGTGCTCGAGAAGGTACGGCCCGTCGGCGTGGACGGGTTGAGCTCGGAGGAGATCGGCCGGCTCATCGCCGACAACCAGGTTCGCTGCCCGAGTTGCGGCAAGCGGGCGCTCGAGGTGCCGCGGCCGTTCAACCTCATGTTCGAGCTCGACTGGGGCGCCGCGGGGAAGGAGCACGCCTACCTCGCCCCCGAGACCGCCCAGGCGAGCTACCTCGCCTTCCCCCGCATGTGGGACGTGGGCCGGCACTCCCTCCCGCTCGGGATCGGGGTGATCGGCCACGCGTACCGGAACGAGATCGCGCCCCGGCAGGTGCTGTTCCGGATGCGGAGCTTCACGCAAGCAGAGCTGCAGATCTTCTTCGACCCGGAGCACTTCGACCTTCCGTTCCCGTCGGTCGCCGACGAACGGTTGCCGGTGCTGCGCGCGAGCGACCGGGCCCGCGGCCTCGCCGCCCCGGAGCTCGTGTCGGCCCGAGCGCTCGTGGAGAGCGGGCTACCGGAGTTCTACGTCTACCACCTGGTGCAGGAGCTGCGGTTCTTCCGGGACGTGCTCGGCTACCCGACCGAGCGGATCCGTCTCTTCGAAAAGAGCGAGAGCGAGCGGGCGTTCTACAACCGGATCCAGTTCGACGTCGAGGTCAACCTCGAGAGCCTGGGAGGGTTCCGCGAGGTCGGAGCGCTCCACTACCGGGGCGACTACGACCTGCGCCGCCACGGGGAGGGCTCGGGGAAGGAGATCGCCGTAACGGTCCCGGACGGGCGGCGGATCGTACCGCACGTCCTCGAGCTCACCGTCGGCATCGACCGCAACTTCTGGGCGCTCGCCGACCTCGGGATCGGCGCCGAGGGCGAGCGGACGCTCTGGCGCTTGCCGGCGTACCTCGCTCCCGTCCCCGTCGCCGTCTTCCCGCTCATCGCCAAGGCGCACGGGACCGAGGCCCGCGCGCTCGTGGAGGAGCTGCGAGGGGCCGGGGTACCGGCGCTCTACGACGCGGGCGGCACGATCGGCAAGCGATACGCCCGCATGGACGAGGTCGGGACGCCGCTGTGCGTGACCGTCGACGGCGAGACGCTGGACCCCGCGCACCCGCACCACGGGACCGTCACGGTGCGAGAGCGGGACACGAAGTCGCAGGAACGGGTGCCGGCGGGGGAACTGGCCGCGCGGGTCGCCTCACGCGTGAAGCTTCCTCGCGCCGTGATGGCGAGCTAGCCGGCCGTCGCGACGAACCGCCCCGTCGGAACGCCTATAACCGCTCCCCGACTTCTTGCCGGTAGATGACGGCCGGCGGGCCCGACCACCCCTACGATGCCACGGCGGCTCACGTCACCGCCGCCCGCGAGTCGCGCTGGAGGGGCCAGGGATACGCCGACATCACCAAGCTGCGCGAGCTCTCCGCCAAGCACGACCGGGTCGGTGGGCGGCTGGTCTCACGCCAGGCACGTATCCTCACCAAGATCGAGCGGCTGCGCCACCAGTCGACCGTGCTGCGCGAGAAGGCGACCGACTACCGCAACCGGATCCCCGAGATCCAGCAGCAGATGTCGCAGAACGACCGGGTGATCAAGGAGGCGACGGAGCGGACCAAGGGGATCGTGATCGGCTCCGACATCACCTCGCTGCAGTACCGCAATCAGAAGTCGCAACAGAAGATCGTCGATATCCAGGCCAAGGCCCAGCGCCTCGAGCACCGGGCCGCGATGAAGACCCAAAAGAGCGCCGAGCTCAAGGTGAAGGCCGATGGCCTCCTAGAGCGGGCGCACCAGGAGCAGCTGGAGGCGCAGGCGTTCCGGGACCGCGCCGACCGACTCCAGCGGGCGACGGAGGCGGTCTCGCTACCCGGCGAGGACGCTAGCCGGAGCCCCGCTCCGCCCCACGCATGAAACTGATCGTCACCGTGGGGATGCCCGGCTCGGGCAAGGACGAGCTAGTCGAGGTCGCCCGCCACATCGGGCTCGCGACTCTCAAGATGGGCGATCTGGTCCGGGACGAGACCCGTCGTCGCGGACTCGCGCTCACGAGCCAGAACGTGGCGCGGATCGCCAACGAAGAGCGCGAAAAGCACGGCTCGGGCATCTGGGCTCAACGCTGCCTGCCGAAGCTCACCGAGACCCGCATGCTCGTCGACGGGTGCCGGTCCGACACCGAGGTCGGTGTCTTTCGCCACAACTTCGGGGACCTGTTCGTGCTCGGGATCTACTCCTCCCCCGAGGCGCGCCACGACCGGATGATGCGGCGCAGCCGGGGGGACGACGGCGCGAGCCTGGCCGAGATGTACGACCGGGACCGGCGCGAGCTCAAGTGGGGGATCGGCAACGCGTTCGCGCTGGCCGATGGACTGCTGCTCAACGAGGGCCCGCTCGAGGAGTTCCGGCGTGCGGGCCGGGCCAAGCTCGAGCAGATCCTCGAGCGCGAGGACTAGCGCTTCCGCCCAGAGCCGGCGGCCGGCGAGAGCTGCCGTTCGAGCTCGGGGATCCGTTCGCGGTCGATGATCAAGGCGACCCGCTCGTTCGCGCCCTGGAGCGCGCGCACCTGTCGGCAAGTGAGCTCGGTGCGCTCCCGCTCGAACCGACGAGAGGCCCGACCTTTCCCGACGCGGCCTGCCCATCGCAGGACGAAATCGTCCGGGGAGTCGGCCGTCGGCGGAGAGCGGGTCAGCGAGCGTTCCCGCACCGTCCGACGCACCAGCTCCCAGTAGCCGATGTGGTGGGCGAACAGGTCGGCGTACTGCTCCTCGTCGGGGTCCACCGCCTCGACCGGTACGCCCTGGCGCCCGGCCCATCGAAGTCCCTCAATGAAAGCGGCGTGGGGAACCTCGACCTCCCCGAACCTCGCGAGCGCGAGCACCTCGGCCGTCTCGGTGGACAGGAGCGGAGCGAACGGGTCGGACCGGCCACGGACGAACTGCTCGGTGTAGCTCGCCATCTCCTCGGCCCCCAAGGCCAACGCGAGACGGCTCGGGCGGAAGCGCTCGAGCTGGGCCGTCATCGGGGCCACCTCGGCGACCACACCCCGAACCACGCCGAGCACGAGGAGCGGGGGGGCTCCCGCCTCGGGCAGGACGATCACGTGCCTTCGCGCTCGTGCAGCAGGTCGAGCAGCTCGGCTCGGTCCCTGTGGCGTCGGAGCTCGGGGACGCTGAGCAACGGCAGGCCGTCGACCGATTCGCGTCCGGTCGGTTGGGAGGTAACGAACATCGAGTACCCTTCGATGGCCCGCGCGATCCCCTGGAGCACCTCGGCTCGGTGCTGCGCGCTGCGCAGCGAGCCGACCGCCGTCAGCAGCAGCTCCTCGTCCTTGCCGGTGCCGCCGTGGGTGAACGCATCGAACGGGCATCGGATCGTGACGACCACTTCCCACCCCATCGAGCCGAGCCGGCGGAACACGTCGTCCCGGACCGGGTCGCCCGTGGATTCGAGCGGACGGTTCTCGGCGACCCGCTCCTTGGGCGAGCGGTCGGTCGTCCTGCCCTTGGGCTTTCCGCCGTCCCGGGGGGTACTGCGCGGCAGCAGCTCGATCGGGAGCACCACCGGCTCCCGTAGGTACTGCTCGAGCCGGCTCACGACGGTCACCTCGGCGCCGCCTCCCTCTTCGTAGAGCTGGATCGTACGGCGCGTGACGCCGGCGACCTGCGCGAGTGCGCCGAGGGAGAGCCCGCGGGCCTCGCGTAGGGTCTGCAGTCGGGGCCCGTCGATGCGGGCGAAGATACCGCCGGGGCTCGAGACCAGGAACGGCGGCACGCCGTGCAGGAGCTGCTCTTCGAACGTCTCCTCGACCACGATGGGGACGCCGTACCGCGTGTAGACGACCCCCGCCTCGAGCTGGGAAGCGCCGGAGGACCGGCCCACGATCAGCGTGGTCGCGCGGAAGAGCCCCGCCAGCTCGGTGAGCCGCTCGGCGTCCTCCGGAGAGAGCGCGTCGATGTTCTTCAGTATCTTGAGGAGCAGGAGGGTGGAGTCCCGCCGTGCGACCAGGTCAAAGCTCGTGGGCCGAATGCCGTGGGCGTCGGATACGTAGAAGCCGACGCGTTCGAGGATCTCCCGGACCCGCTCGATCGCCTGCTCCCGTTCTTGCATTCGTGACCGCTGCGACGCTTCTCCGCCGGTACGAATTAGCTTTTGTATATAAAGGACCATGGTAACCTTCGAGGGACGGGTCGAGGTGAGGAGGCGCTCCGCGGGACCCCATCTGGAGCCGATCCGGGATGCATCGGCGCTCCTGTGGCGGACCTCCTCCGGTCGAACCCTGCTGGTCGCCGACCTGCACCTGGGGCTCGGCGACCCCCGCGGCAAAGGCACGGGGCTGGCCGAACAAGGGGCGAGGGAGATGGCCGAACGACTCCTTGCGCTCTGCTCGCAGCAGCGGGCGAGCCGCGTGGTAGTCGCGGGCGACCTCAAGCACCCCATCGTAGGGGCGCCGGGCCGTCTCGGCGCGTTGCTGTTCGACTTCTGCGGAGCGTTGCTCTCGCAAGGGATCGGGCTCGAGGTGGTCCCCGGCAACCACGATGTCGGGCTGGCAGCGCATCTTCCCAAGGAGGTGGAGTTGCACTCGCCCGGCGGACTCCTCCGGGAAGGTGTGGGCGTCTTTCACGGCCACCGTTGGCCGGACGCCGAGCTCGCCACGGCGCGGGCCCTCGTGGTGGGTCACCTCCATCCGGGGTACCGAATGGCGGCCGGGAGCGCCGGCGGGCCGGAGAAACGCTCCTGCTGGCTCCGGGTGGAGTACCGCGCCCGGGACCGTCCGCTGCTGCCGGGAGACATCCGGTGCGGCGCGGGAGAGCTCCTCGTGCTTCCGGCCTTCAACCCGCTCGGGGGGATCGAGTCGCTGAACCGCTCGGTACCGGCGCGGGGGCGGAGCTTCCTGTTCCGCCGCTTCATGGCCGGTACCCGGCCGAGAGCCTACCTTCTCGACGGAACCGACCTGGGTCCGATCCTCAGCTCGCCGCCGGCTCGCGCAGCGCGCCGGCGATCTTCGAAGGCGAGGTAACCGGCACCAGGCATCGGGTCCCGAAGCAGATCAACGCACGGGCCTCGACGGGTTCGGGACCATCGGCCCCGAGCTCCCCCGGCAGGGAGAACGGCTCGGGCGGAGTGCCTCGGAACACGACCACGTTCGGATGCCAGCTGCGCCGAGCGGCCGCGAACAAGGCGCGCGCCGGGGCGCCGCTTCCCTGGATGACGACCCGGGCCGGCGGCTCTTCGATGAGCGCGCAGGCGAGTGCCGTCCCCGCCGCGAACAGGCCCGAGCGTCGTACCCCGGCGCGCAATGCGGCCAGTCGGCGGCGGGCGGCCGATAGCAGTCCCGGATCGCCGAGCAAGGCGGCGAGACGGATCTGCGCCAGGGCAAACCCTGCATTGGAGGAGAGGTGGGGGGTGTCCTCGAGATGGAGCGGAGCGTCCTCGACCGTCCCCACCTTGGGACCATCGTACGCCGTCGGTGACAGGTCCGAGAGCAGTTCGTCCGGTCGCGCAAACTGCTGCTCGGTCAGCATGAGCAACTCACGCGCCCGTTCCAGGTACGACGGCTCGGCGGTGGCGGCCGCGAGCTCGAGCAGCCCTCGGGCGAACTCCACCTGATCCTCCAGCAATCCCCAGCCGGAGGCCCCGGAGCCATCGAGCCGGTGGGCCATCCCTTTGTCCGGGTCGAACGCCGCCTGCAGGAAGCGGTCGGCGGCACGTCGTGCGAGCGCCACCGAGCGCTCGTCGAGCAACAGCGCCCCCGCCCGTGCGAACCCGGCGATGAAGGCACCATTGATGTGGGCGTAGAGCGCTCCGTCGACGGTGGGCGTGGGCCGCAGCGCCCGAGTGCGGCGAAGCTTGGCGATCGCCGAGCCCCAGCACTGTTCCAGCGCGGCGGGCTCCATCCCCCCGCCCTCACCGGCCTCCTCGAGGGAGAGCATCTGGAAGAGCACGTTCCGGTCCGGGTCGTGCGGCATCCGGCCCTCGGTGCCGACACCGAAGCGGCGCGCGACGAGGCGATACTCGTTCGGGTCAAGCGCTTGCTTGAGTTCGGCCCGGCTCCAGGTGAAGTAGCTCCCGTCGTCGCCGGGAGCATTGTCGGCATCCTGGCTCGCGGCGAAGCCGCCGTCGACCGCACCCAGCGTCGTGCTCACCCAGGCGAGGGTGCCCTGGAGCGCCCGCTCGAAGCTCGGCTGTCCGAAGAAGGCGGTCCCCTCGGCGTACGCCTCGAGGAGCGCCGCGTTGTCGACGCCCATCTTCTCGAAGTGGGGGATCCGCCAAGAGGCGTCCACCGCGTACCGGTGGAATCCGCCCCCGACCTGGTCGTACATGCCGCCCTCGGCCATCCGTTCCAGCGTGAGCTTGGCCCGAGCGAGCGTCTCCACCGAACCCGAACGGAACCCGTCAACCAGCTCGAATCGGAGCGCGATCGGATGCGGGAACTTTGGGGCATCGCCGTACCCGCCGTTCAGGGGGTCGGACCGAGCCGCGAGGTCGGCGCGTACGGCAGCGAGGAACGGCGCGGACTCCGTCGCCGTCCCGAGCCCGGGACGGGCTCGCTGGAGTGCTCCGCGGACCGCTTCGGTGTTGGCCCGAACTTTCTCCGGCTCCTCCTTCCACAGGCGCGCCACCTCGCCGAGCACGCGCCGGAATCCCGGTCGGCCCATCCCGTCCGTCGCCGGGAAGTACGTGCCTCCGAGGAACACCTCCCCGTCGGGGGTGAGGAAGGCCGTGAGCGGCCAGCCTCCCTCGCCGCTGAGCGCGCCCACCGATTGCTGGTAGCGTCGGTCCACCTCGGGGTTCTCGTCCCGGTCGACCTTGACGGCGATGAAGTGCTGCGAGAGCAGGCGGGCGACCTCGGCGTCGGCGTAGGTCCCTTCGTCCATGACGTGGCACCAGTGGCACCAGGAGGCGCCGATGTCGAGCAGCACGGGCCGGTGCTGGCGTCGGGCGAGCTCGAACGGCTCGGTCCCCCACGGATGCCAGTCGATCGCCTGCTGGGCGGCGGAGCGCAGGTAGGTCGACGGCGACTCGCGCAGACGGTCGGCCCGAACCCCCGCCGCACCCGCACTTCCCCGGGTCATCGGCATACGACCCGGCTCCGCGCCATTAGCGTTCCGGCACCGCCCGGTCGGTGGCGCGCACGCCACCTCGTTCTCGCTCGCGTTTGAGTTATAAGGAGACGGAGGTCCCCCTCGCCCACCGAGGGCTACGGCAATGGAGATGCAACCGGGCCAGATGGCGTACGACCGCGCCATCACCGTCTTTTCGCCGGACGGACGACTGTTCCAGGTCGAGTACGCGCGCGAAGCGGTCCGCCGGGGCGCGACCACCGCGGGCGTCTGCTTCAAGGACGGAGTGGTCCTGGCCGCGGACCGCCGGATCCCCAACCCCAAGCTCGCCGAACCGGCGAGCCTCGAGAAGATCCACCAGATCGATGAGCACGTGGCGTGCGCGACCGCCGGCCTCGTGGCCGACGCGCGCGTGCTGGTCGAGTTCGCACGTCTCTCCGCCCAGATCAACCGGGTGACCTACGCCGAGCCGATGACGGTGGAGCTGCTCGTCCGTCGGATCTGCGACTACAAGCAGCAGTACACCCAGTTCGGTGGCGTCCGCCCGTTCGGCACCGCGCTGCTCGTGGGAGGCTACGACGACACCGGTGTGCGGCTCTTTGAGACCGAGCCGTCCGGCTCGCTCACCAGCTTCAAGGCGAGTTCCACCGGCGGCAACAAGGTACCGGTGATGGAGCTCTTCGAGCAGAAGTACACGCCCGGCATGGACGCCGACGCGGCGATCCTGCTGGCCCTCGAGGGGATCCGGACCTCGCTCGAGGACAGCCAGAACCTCTCCCAAGTGGAGGTCTGCATGGTGCAGATGGACAAGGGGTTCCGCCGGCTCGGCATCGACGACATCCAGAAGTACGCCACCCGCCTGCCGCCGCCGACCGGCGGCGCCCGCGCGGGCAAGTCCTAGGCGGGACGGCGCCCGGGAGACTCGGGCCGATGGTGCAGGTCGAGGACGCGGTGGTGGCCCGGTGGGACACGCAGGGCTCCCGGTTCGAGGTGCTCGTCGACCCGGCCGCGGTCCAGGCGATCAAGGACGGCAAAGAGGTCAACCTCGCCGACAAGCTGGCGCTCGACCACATCTTCAAGGACGCGAAAAAGGGCGACAAGGTGAGCGACGAGTACCTGGAGAAGGTGTTCCACACCCGCTCGGTGCCCGAGATCGCCCGGCAGATCGTGCTCAAGGGCGAGGTACAGGTCACCACCGAACAGCGGCACCAGCTGCAGGAGGCGAAGTACCGCCAGATCGTGGCGGAGATCGCCCGTAACGCCATGAACCCGCAGACCGGAGCTCCGCACCCGCCGACCCGGATCGAGGCAGCGATGAAGGAGGCGAAGATCCACGTCGACCCGTTCCGCTCGGCCGAGCTGCAGGTCCCTGAGGTGCTCCAGAAGCTACGGCCGCTCCTACCGATCCGCCTCGACAGCGTGCAGGTGAAGATCCGGGTCCGAGCCCAGGACTACCCCAAGGTGATCGGCGACCTCAAGGGGCTCGGCAAGCTCTCCGAGGAGAGCTGGCTCGGGGACGGGAGCTGGACCGGCGTGCTCCAAATTCCTGCCGGCGTGCAGACGGAACTGTACGCCAAGCTCAACGCCCGGACCAAGGGAAGCGCCGAGACGACCCTGCTCACCAAGTAACGCGGCGCGCGCGTTAAATAAGCGGCCCCGGTCGCGCCCGACGGTGCAGCACCAAGCATGGACCATGGTCATCGACCCCGCCACCGACGACGGGGTCGCGAGGATCGCTCCTCGCCAGAACATTCCGAACGCGTTCTAGTCCTTCCGGGCGAGGAGATCCCCGCCGATGGGCTTCGACCGGGCCCGGGCACGTACCGCGTGTCCGGCCACCTCTACGCGAGCGTGCTCGGGCTCGTCCAGCGCAAGCCGCCGATCGTGCGGGTGGCGGCGCTCTCGGGACGGTACGCTCCGCACGCCGGTGACGTCATCGTCGGCATCGTCACGGACGTGCAGGGCAGCTTCTGGCTGCTCGACATCGGAGCCGCCCGCTGGGCACCGCTCCATATGACCGGCACGCCCTGGAAGATCGACTTCGGCGAGACCGGCGAGCACCTCCGGGTGGGCGACTCGGTCGTCGTCGCCGTGGAGCAGATCGAGAACACCGGCCGGATCGGGGTAACGATGATCGGCGAGGGGCTCGGCAAGCTCGAGGGGGGCACGCTGGTCACCGTCTCGCCGGCCAAGATCCCGCGGGTCATCGGCAAGGGCGGCTCCATGATCGCCACCCTGACCCATGCCACCGGTTGCAAGATCGTCGTCGGCCAGAACGGCCGCATCTGGGTGGACGGCCCCCTCGAGGGCGTCGACCGGGTGCGGGCGAGCCTCGAGCTCATCGAGCTCGAAGGTCAGCGCCGCGGACTCACCGAGCGCGTGGCGGAGCTGCTCGCCTCGAGCGGCCGCGGAGGCCCTGGACCGGCCCACCCACCGCCCCCCGATGCCGACGCGGGGGACGAGGGCGGAGTGCCGGTCGATTCCGAGTCCTTTCCAGAACAGTAGGAGACCTCTATGGGAAACGTGGGAGCGAGTGAAGTGCCGCAGCTGATCGGACCCGATGGCCTCCGTATCGACGGGCGGAGGGCGGACGAGCTCCGCCCGATGCGGGTCGTCGCCGGACCCCTCAAGCGCGCCGACGGCTCGGCGTTCGTCGAGTGGGGCGCGAACAAGGTGATGGCCGCGGTCTACGGGCCGCGGGAGGTGCATCCCCGCCACCTGCAGGTCAACGACAAGGCGATCGTGCAGTGCAAGTACAATATGGCGGCGTTCTCCGTCGATGAACGCAAGCGGCCCGGGCTCGACCGGCGGAGCCAGGAGATCTCCAAGGTAATCGCCGAGGCGTTCGAGTCGGTCGTCTTCGCCGAGGAGTTCCCCCGCACCAGCATCGACGTCTACATCGAAGTGCTCCAGGCCAATGCCGGCACCCGCTGCGCCGGCATCGTGGCGGCCTCCGTCGCCCTCGCGGACGCGGGGATCCCGATGGTGGACCTGCTCCCGGCCGTGGCCGTGGGCAAGGTCGGTGGCCACATCGTCCTCGACCTCAAGAAGGAGGAGGACAACTTCGGCGAGGCCGACCTGCCGATGGCGCTCGTCCCGCAGAGCGGACGGATGGTCTTGCTGCAGATGGAGGGGCACCTGAACCTCGAGGAGCTCAAGCGCGCGCTCGATCTCGGCGTCGGCGGCTGCCGCGCCATCTACGAGAAGATGAAGCAGGCGTTGCGCGACCGGTACTCGGTCGATCCTCCGACCCCCGTGGCGGAGGTCGCGGCATGAGCGGCGAGGTCACGGCCGAGATCCTGACCACCCATATCCTCGAGCTCGCGCGCGAGGGCCGGCGACTCGACGGACGCGCGATCGACGACTACCGGAAGGTCACGCTCGAGCCGGGCTACGTCACCTCCGCCGACGGCTCCGCGCTCGCCCGCATCGGCGACACGGTGGTGCTCTGCGGCGTCAAGCTCGAACCGGGCAAGCCGTTCCCGGACACCCCCAACGCCGGAGTGCTGACGACCAACGCCGAACTGATCCCGCTCTCCTCGCCGGCGTTCGAGCCCGGTCCGCCCCACCCGAGGGCGATCGAGGTCTCGCGGGTCGTCGACCGGGCGCTGCGCGCCGCGGAGGCGATCGACCTCAAGGCGCTCTGCATCACCTCGGCGGAGAAGTGCTGGACCTGTTTCGTGGACATCCACGTCCTCGACCACTCCGGCAACCTCATCGACGCCGCGCTGCTCGCGGCCTCCACCGCCCTCTCCCATACCACGATGCCGCGGGTGCGCTTCGGGCTCGCCGAGACCGACATTCCTCTCGACGTTCGGCACCTCGCGATCGAGACGACGTTTGCCCGACTCGGGGACGCCATCGTAGTGGACCCGAGCGTGGACGAGGAGACCGCCTGCCAGGGCCGGCTCACGATCGCCACCGACGAGGCCGGCAACATCGTCGCGATGCAGAAGGGTCTCGTCGGCGCGTTCGGGCCCAACGAGGTCGTCGAGCTCGCCGAGCGCGCCTTCCGCCACGGCGACCGGCTGCGCGCCCAGATCCGCGGAGGCTAGGATGAGCAAGCGGACCAAGAAGATCGGTTCCACGGGCTGGATGGGACCCCGCTACGGGATCCGTATCCGGCGGCGGGTCCTCGAGATCGACCGGGAGAAGAACAAGGACTCCCCCTGTCCCCGCTGCTCGACGGTGACCCTCGCGCGGGTCGCGAGCGGGATCTTCGAGTGCCGCCGGTGCGGCACCCGCTTTGCCTCCGGAGCGTACCAGTTCGCACCCCCGCCGCCGATCACCCGCACGGAGCGCAAGGAAGAGGCTGCGGCGGCAGTGCGCGGGCCCCGCGGCGGCTGACCGAAACGCTATAGGAGCGGCGCGGTCGACCGAAGACCATGTTCCGATGCATCCGCTGCGGAGAGGCGCTTCCGAGCGACTCGAACCTGTTCGGTGTCCGCTGCGACAACTGCGGCGGGAAGATCTTCACGAAGGAGCATCCCAACGTGAAGAAGCCCCTCAAGGCCCGGTAGACCGGGCCCCCCGCGGGCACGCCAACCGTTAAACCGCATTAGCCGGCTCGGCGCTCTCGTGCGGCCGCCCACCGTCCGATTCCTGGGCGGGGTGCGGGAGATCGGTGGGAACAAGATCCTCGTCGAGGACGGGCCGGACCGGATCCTCTTCGACTTTGGCCCTTCCTTTGACCCCCGCCGCGAGGAGTACTACTTCGACTTCCTCCAGCCGCGCTCGACGAGCCCGGTCAAGGACCTGCTCGAGTTCGACCTGATCCCCTGGCTCGACGGCCTGTACTCGCCGGAGGCGCTCGGTGGCATGGAAGAGCGGTACACGGAGCCCTCGGTCCACGCGGTGTTCGTGAGCCACGCGCACGCCGACCACGCCGGGTACTTGCGGTACATCGATCCCGCCATTCCCGTGTACACGAGCGCCGGGACCCGGAAGATCCTCGAGTCCAACCGCGCCACCAATCCGTCACTCAACTACGGCGACCATCCCTGGAAGACGCTCTCCCCAGGGAGCGCGGTCCGGGTGGGATCGATCGAGGTGGTACCGTACCCCGTCGACCACAGTGTGCCCTACGCCACGGGGTTCCTCGTCCGGACCGGCGCCGGGTCACTCGCGTACACGGGCGACTTCCGCCGCCACGGCCCCCGGGCGGCACTCACCACCCGATTCCTCTCGGCGGCCGCTGCCGAGCGGCCCGCGGGACTCATCATCGAAGGGACTCGCGCGGGACCGGATCCGCGACGGAGCCTCTCGGAGGAGGGGGTACGCAAGGAATTGGACCGGCTGCTCGCCGCCACGCCCGGACTCGCCCTCGTCTCCTGCTACCCGCGCGACGTGGACCGGATACGCACCCTCCACGCCGCCGCGCAGGATGCCGGGCGCACTCTGGTGGTGCCGGCCAAAGCCGCCTTTCTTTTGCAAAGCCTGCAAGGCGACGACGAGCTCCCCGTCCCCCGCCTCGGCCAGGACCCATACCTCCGGGTCTATCGACGGTCCAAGAAGCGGCTGTTCAAGTGGGAACAGCCGCTGCTCGACGAGGCGATCGACGCCGAGGAGGTTCACCGCCGCGGCAAGGAACTGTTGTTGTTGCTCGACCTGTTCCAGTTTGCGGAACTCAACGACCTGAGGCCCGAGCCGGGCACGCCGTTCGTCCGCTCGATGAGCGAGCCGTTCTCCGAGGAGGACGTCAACGACCACGTGCTCCGCAACTGGCTCGAACACTTCGACCTGCGACTGCACCAGATGCACGCCTCGGGCCACTGCTCCGGGCCCGAGCTGGCGGAGGTCTGCCGCGAGGTGAACGCGCGGGCGGTCTTTCCCGTGCATACCGAGCACCCCGAGGCGTTCGCGAGTGGGCCGGGACGGTTCTGCCCCCCGACGAAAGGGGACCGCTACCGGATCGAGACCGGCGAGGTGGAGCGATGAGCCCGACCGCGACGCCTGCCGAGGGGGCCGGTCCGACCCGTCTTCCCACGGGAGTGCCCGCGCTCGACCGGCTCCTGGGCGGCGGCTACGACACCGACGGGCTCACGATGCTCTACGGCGAGGGTGGGAGCGGAAAGACGGTCCTGTGTTTGGCTGCGGCGACGCAGGTGGCCCGGGAGGGGCGGCACGTTCTCTACATCGACACGGAGGGGGTCTCCCCGGAACGCGCGGCGGCCGGCTCGGGGGACGGTGCCAGCGCGTTGTTGCGGAGGTGGCTGTTGGCCTCCCCCCGGTCGCTCGAGGAACAGGGTCGGGCCGTCCGCACCGGGTGTGCCCTGGTGCGGGAAGGGCGTCGTCCGTTCGGCCTGGTGGTGCTGGACTCCGCGACGCTGTACTACCGCCTCGCCCTCGGCACTCCCGAGGAGGACGAGGCTCGCTCGGAGCTCCTGCACGAACTGGCCGAGCTCCTCGCAACGGCGATCCACGCCGAAGTACCGGTGCTGCTCACCAACCAGGTCTGGCACAACGTCACCACCGGCGTCACCGAGCCGCTGGGCGGTTCGTTCCTGATCCACGTGGCCAAGACGGTCCTGCGGCTCGAGCGACCTGCTCCGGATCGGCGCCGAGCGGTGCTCGTCAAGCACCGCTCCCGGCCCGAAGGCAGCGCAGAGTTCCGCATCACGGGCACCGGTATCGAGGGGTTGCCGAGCGAACTATAAGCCGCCCCACCGATGCCGCCGGCGTGGCCAGCGGGTCGGAGTTCGCCCTCGTGTCGACCGTCATCGGCACCTTCCGGATCGTTTACCACGACCGGACCGTCCAGGCCGTCGACCTCCTCGAGCGGGGGATCGAGCAGTCGGGCCCCCCCAGCGACGCGCGCCCCACCGCCCACTTCCCCCCCGGCAGTCCGCCGGCTCAGCTCCGGGAGTATTTCTCCGGGCGCCGACGGGAGTTCCAACTCGAGGTGGACCCGCTCGGGGGCGAGTTCGACCGGGGTGTCTGGAAGGTGCTGGAAAAGGTGCAGCCGGGCCGGACCATCTCCTACGGCGAGCTGGCCCGGAAGTCCGGCCATGCCGGCAGCGCCCGGGCCGTCGGCGGCTCGGTCGCCCGCAACCCCATCCCGATCGTGAGTCCCTGCCACCGGGTCGTGGGCGAGAAGGGGGACCTGACGGGCTTCGGCCTCGGGCTCTGGCGCAAGCGCTGGCTGCTCCAGCACGAGGGTGCCTGGCCGCTCAAGTCGCACACGGTCGACGGACCGCCGGACCACGCCCAGCGGACGCTGGACGGACCGCACCGGCGTTAGCCGGAGTAGTACGCGGCGTCGTACGGCTCGGGCTTGAGCCCACGGCGCTGGCGGATCTGGCCCACGACCTCGGGCTGCATCTCCTTCGGGAGGGTCTCAAAGCCCATCGACTCCGTCGACCAGAGCACCTTGCCGGCGGTGGCGCTGCGGATGTCGGAGGCGAAGCCGAACATCTCGGCGACGGGGACCTTGGCCACGATCGTCTGCAGGTCTCCGACGCTCGTCATGTCCTGGATCTCCCCGCGCCGGCGCTGGAGTTCGCGGGTACCGTTGGCCAACACCTCCTGGGGGACGTTGAGGGTGACCTTCTGCAGCGGCTCTAGGAGCACCCGGCCGGCGACGCACATCGCGCCGTACATCCCCGAGCGGGCCGCGGGGATCGTCTGGGCCGGACCCCGGTGGATGGAGTCCTCGTGCAGCTTGGCATCGACGAGCCGCACCTTGAGCCCGTAGACCTTCTCGTTGGCGAGCGGGCCCCGGTTCATCGCCTCCTTGAAGGCGTCGACGATGAGCTCCATCGTCTCGTTCAGGTACTGGATGCCCTTGGTCACATCGAGGAGCAGGTTCGTCCCCTCCACGGCGACGATCCCGCGTCCTTCCTCCCGGGGCACGCCGAGCTCGGCGAGCTTGGCGACGACCACTTTGGTGTCCTTGAACGACTTGCCCTGAGGGATCTCGCCGTCGCGGATGGCGGCCACGACGCCGGCCGGCAACGCCTCGACCTCGAAGTAGAACTTGTTGTGCTTGTTCGGGGACTTCCCCTCGAAGGGACCCCCGGGGCCGCCGACGGTCTCCCGGTAGACGACGATCGGCTTGGAGGCCTCGATCTCGACCTTGTAGTCGTTGACGATCCGGTACTGGGTGATCTCGAGGTGGAGTTCGCCCATCCCCGAGAGCAGGTGCTCGCCGGTCTCGGGGTTGATCTCCACGCGCAGGCTCGCGTCCTCCTTGGCGATCTTGCGCATCGTCTCGATGAGCTTGGGCAGGTCGGCCATGTGCTTCGGCTCGATCGCGACGGTGACCACCGGCTCGGAGACGTGGCGGATCTCCTCGAACGGCACCATCTCCGGGGCGTTGGACATGGTCGTGCCGGCGAAGGCATCGGAGAGGCCGATGACCGCGGCGATGTTGCCGGCGGTGACCTCCTCCACCATGAGCCGCTCCGGGCCCATGAACAGCGAGACGTGCTGGATCCGGTTCTTGAGCTTCGTCCCGACGACCTGCAGCTCCATCCCCTTCGCTAGCCGCCCGGAGAACAGCCGCCCGGTCGCGATCTCGCCGGCATTGGGGTCCATGGTGATGTCGGTGACCATGAAGGCGGTGGGCCCGTCGGTCTGGGTACCGGTCATCGCGAGTCCGACGGCGCTCCCCGGTTCCCCCTTCCAGATGTTCGGGATCCGGTACCGCTGGGCGATTTCCGGGCTCGGGAGGTGCTTGACCACCATGTCGAAGATGACGTCGTTGATCTTCGCCTTCTGTGCGATCTCGCGCGAGCGGCCGGTGGAGACGTAGTCCACGATGTCCTTGAACTTCACGCCGGTGCGCTGCATGTACGGGACGGAGATCGCCCAGTTCTCGTACCCGCTGCCGAAGGCGACGGAGCCGTCGCGCGGGTCGACGCTCCACTCGTCGACGAACTCCTCCGGCGCCATCTTCCGGATGAGTTCGTTGACCTCGATGATGATCTCGGTGAACCGCTTCTGGAACGACTCGGTGGTGAGCTTGAGCTCCTTGATCGCCCGGTCGACCTTGTTGATGAACAGGACCGGCTTGACCTTCTCCCGCAGCGCCTGGCGGAGCACCGTCTCGGTCTGCGCCATCACGCCCTCGACCGCGCAGACCACGACCACGGCGCCGTCGACGGCCCGCATCGCGCGGGTGACGTCCCCGCCAAAGTCGACGTGTCCCGGCGTGTCGATGAGGTTGATCAGATACTGCTGGTTCTCGTACTCGTGGACGATCGTGACATCGGCGTTGTTGATGGTGAGCAGGCGCGCTTGCTCCTGCTCGTCGAAGTTCAAGTACAGTTGCTTGCCCGCGAGCTCGTTGGAGATCATCCCCGCCGCGGCGAGCAGGTTGTCGGAGAGCGTCGTCTTGCCGTGATGGATGTGGGCGACAATCCCGATGTTCCGGATCTGGGAGGTCCGGTGCATCATGTCGGGAATCGCCTTGGCGAGCTCGCTCCGGATGTGCGTCATGCCGTTCCCCCTCCGCGCGGGCCCTACCGGGCCGACTGGGCCACGCGCTCGACTTCTTCCTTGCGGCCGACGGCGTAGCTGGTCAGGTCGCCCTTCGCGGCGAGCGCGATCTCGTGGGCGAGGCAGTTCGAGATGGACTTGGTGGACTTGCGCGAGGCGGTGATGGCGCCCTGGGCGATGTTACGGATCGCGACGGCGAGTCGGCGGGCCGGTGCGGAATCGACCGCGCGCGGGACCGAGATGCCGCCGAACTGCAGCCGCGTGACCTCCTCGCGGGGGGCGGAATTCTCGACGGCGTTCACCAGCAGCTGGAGCGGATTCTGCTTCTCGGTGCGCTCGAGCTCCTCGAACGCCAGCCGGATCGTGGTGATCGCCTTGGACTTCTTGCCGGTGAACTTGCCGCCTTTCATCAGGTGGTTGGCGAGCCGCTCGACGAGATGCATCTGGGCCTTGAGGAACGGCCGGCCGGAGAGCTTCCCCTCGGTGTGCGGGCTGTAGACGGGGTGGAGGTACATGTACGGGGCGAGCCCCGGGTCGTGCACCTCGATGCCCTCGAAGGTGAACCGGCCGAACAGCGCCGGCAGCGCGAACGGGGGCGGCGGGGGAGCGGGCGGCCTCGCCGGGGACGGGGCGTTCTCCTCGGGCGCCGGCTCGGGTGGGGGCGGAACGAACTCCGGGGGACTCATCGCTGCGGCTTCTCCTTGCGGCCCCGGACCAGCTCGTCGAGGCTGACGCCGTTGACCTGGATCACTTTGTAGCGTACGCCGGGGATGTCGCCGTACGAGCGGCCCATGCGGCCGCCGATCCCCTCTACGAGCACCTCGTCGTGCTCGTCAATGAAGTTGATAGCGCCGTCGCCCACCGCGAAGGCCGTCACCTGGCGGCCGTTCTTGATGAGCTGGACCTTCACGCATTTGCGGATGGCCGAGTTGGGCTGCTTGGCCTCCACGCCCACCTTCTCGAGCACGATCCCGCGGGCCTGCGGAGCGCCCTCGAGCGGGTCGGAGCGCTCCTTGAGGTGCAGCGTCCGGCGCTTGTAGTACCGATCCGACCAGCGTCGCCGCTGGCGGAGCCGGTGCAGGCGGCCGGCAGTATGCATTCCGGAAGGGGGCGGCATCGACGAGATTCTCGAGCGGGTGCGACCCACCGGGACCCCCTATTTAAGTTTCGGCCCGCTCGACGGTGCGACGGCACCGGAACGGGTCGGCTACCGACGAGGAATCGGCTCCCGGAGGACGCCCGGGAACCGCTCGCGGCACTCCTATTAGTCCGGCACCGGTTCGACCTTCCGTGACCCGGCTTGCGTTGTTCCTGCTCGGCGGCTCCTACCGTTCTGAAGGCGAGGACGTGGTGGTCGAACTGTTCGGCAAGACGCCGGAGGGCGAGAGCGTCGTCGCGTTGGCCAGCGGGTTCCGCCCCTACTTCCAGATCACCGAGCCGACCGCCGAGCAGCTGGACCGGCTGCACAAGGAACCCGAGGTGGTCGAGGTGGAGACCGGGCAGAGCCTCTGGGTGAGCGGAACGGTCCGCCCGGTGGCGACCGTCCGGTTGCATCACCCGTGGGTGGTGCCCGAGTTCCGGGAACGGTACCGCCGCCCGAACGAGGAGAACACGGTCCTCGCCTGCGACATACCATTCGTCCACCGGTTCCTGTACGACCGCCACCTCGGGCTCACGGTGGCCTTCGAGGCCGAGCAGGCCACGGAGGAGGAGCGGGGACGGTACACCACGGCGCGGGTGGTCCGGGTGCTGCCTCGCCACGCGGCTCAGTTGGAGCGGGCCGAGCCGTTCCGGCCTCCACTCACCTACCTGAGCTTCGACATCGAGAATGCGATCCGCGAGCGCACGCTGTTCACGCTCTGTGGCGTGGTGAGCCGCGTCGACGGGTCCGGCGCGAGCGGAGGGGAACGGGAGTTCCAGTTCTCCGGGAGCGAACCCGAGATCCTCGAGCAGTTCGTGCGGGAGGTCCGCGAGAGCGACCCGGACATCATCACCGGCTACAACATCGGAGGCTACGACATCCCGCTCCTGCTCGAGCGCCAGAAGGCGCTCGGCGTCCCCGAGCTCCTGTTCGGTCGCGACCGGACCCCGCCCAACGACGCCGGCGAGCGGCTGTGGAAGATCCACGGACGGGTCGTCGCCGACGCGTGGTGGTCGGCCCGCCGCGAGCTCCATCCCAAGCAGGAGACCCTTGAGTACGTCGCGCGCACTCTGCTCGGCGACAAGAAGCTCGACGTCGACCGGCGCAACATCACCGAGGAGTGGACCAAGGACCCGGTCGCGGTGATGAAATACTGCACCCACGACGCGCGGCTCGCCCTGCACATCTTGCTCAAGCTCCGCTCGATCGACAAGGCCGCGGACTTGGCGACCGTCGCCCGCCTTCCGCTCGAGGAGGGGCTCAACGGCCGGACCTCGCTGTTCATCGACGCGCTCCTCATCCCCCGGGCCGACGCCCGCCAGATCGGGGTGCCTCCCTCGCGCCGGACCAACCGCGAGAGCACGATCGAGGGCGGGTACGTGCACGGCATCCGGCCCGGGCTCTACCGATGGGTCGTCGTCCTCGATTTCAAGGCGATGTACCCGTCGATCATTATCGCCCGCAACCTGTGCTTCACGACGCTCTCTCCCACCGGGAGCACGGTGAGCCCTTCGGGCGCCCGGTTCGTGACGGTCGAGGAGCGCCGGGGCGTGATCCCCGAGGTGCTCGCGGAGCTGCTCCGCACCCGGGACGAGATGCGCCGGCGCGCGAGCGAGGAGCCGACCGCCGAGCTGCGCGCGTACTACGACGGTCTGCAGTCGGCGCTCAAGGTGCTGATGAACTCGTTCTACGGCGTGCTCGCCTCGAGCTTCTACCGGTTCACGAACAAGGACATCGGCGCGGCGATCACCTCCTTTGCCCGCGAGTCGATCACGCACGTCATCGCCGAGCTCGAGAAGGACCAGCTCGAGGTGGTCTACTCCGACACCGACTCGGTGTTCGTCCGGTCGCCGGTCCCGACGCTCGAGGAGTCGATGCAGTTCGGGCAGGAGGTCTCCCGCCGATTCACCGCCCAGGGAGGGATCTTCGAGTTCCAGTCGGTCTACGAGGCGTTCTTCTCCCACGGCGCCAAGAAGCGGTACGTCGGCCGGACCGCCTGGCCGCGGGCCGAACTGGTCGTCCGAGGATACGAGAGCCGGCGCACCGACGCGTTCGACTACCAAGTGGAGGCGTTGAACGAGCTGTTCGAGCTCGTCCTGGGCGGGGAGACGCAGCGAGCGCTGGCCCGCGCGCGCGAGCGGGTCGCCGAGCTGCGCGACGGTCGCGTGCCCGCCGAGCGGCTCGTCATCGCCCGGAGCGTCCGGGCCGAGTCGGAGTACAACGAGGCCACCAAGGACGCGCTCCCGTTCCTCCGGGTGTTCCGACAGCTCCAGAGCGAGGGGTACGATGTCATCCCGGGCATGAAGGTCGCTTGGGTGGTCACCGACGCCGGCAAGTCCCCCCAGGAGGTCGAGCCGTGGGTGGTCGGTCGGCCGCTCACCAAGCCGCCGGATTATGGGTACTACAGCGAGCGGCTGGCCCAGACCCTGGCCCGGGTCACGGACGTCTTCGACTGGGATGCGGCCGCGCTCTTGCAGGGAGGCCGCCAACAACGGCTGCAGGCCGAGGAACCGCCTCCCTCGACCCCGCGCACGCCGCTAGGGCTCGATGCCTCGGTAGGCGAGCTCAACTCGAGCGCCGCCCGCCGGCGGAAGTCTACGACGCTCGAGACGTTCGGCGACGGTTAGTCCGACCTACAGATCGGCGAGCGGCGCCTCGGCGAGGGGCCCCGGCGCCTGGGTGCCTCGTACCGCCAGCAGTGCCCCCAGCGCCGCCACCGGAATGCCGGCCAAGCCGAGCCACGACGGCAGCTGATGAGTGACGAGCACGGTGAATCCGAGAGTGAACACGGGAATCGCGGCCATCAACAGCGCGGGCAGGAGGAGGCCCGAGCGGCGGATCGCCCGGAAGTACAGGTCCGGCGCGACGAAGAACGTGATCACCCCGCCGACCACGAGCAGGAGGAGCGGGATCGGTGCGATGAGCAGCCCCCCCCATCCCCCGGGGAGCGCTGGCGCGATCAGGAGCGAGACGAGACCCGCGCCGAGCCCGGCTCCGCCGGCGACAGCACTGATCGGCTGACGACGATTGGCCCCGGCTCCGCTGACGAAGAATCCGGCGAGTACGATTGGCAGCACCACCGCCGCCAGCACCGAGAGTCCCCGGATCGGTTGGGCCGATCCTCCTTCGAGGATGGTCAGGGTCGCGCCGCCGGCGCTCAACCCCATCCCGAGCAGGAACAGCGGGTTCTGCAGGAGGCCCCGTCCCTCGCCCACGACGGCACGGGCCACGAGCGGCGTGAGGATCACATCCCCGACGAGGGCGAGCAGCGCGGAGTCCACCGGCCCCCCGGAGAGGGTCACCTGCAGCACCAGGATCTGGGTGGACAGGAACAGCCCCACACGGAGCCAGCCACCACTCGTTCGAAAGCCGTGGACGAAGGCAGGGAACTCTCCTCGCGCGGCCGCCCAGATGACGTACGAGACGCCCCCCGCTAGGAACGGGTAGGCGAGAAGCGCGGTGAAGGAGACCGACCCCTCGAGGGTCAGAATGAACAGGTAGTAGCTCGACCAGAGCAGGGCAGCGAGTAGCGCGTAGACGGTCGCCTGGCGCCGACGATCCTTCCCATCGGGGATCGCGGCGGCTCCCTCACCCATACCGCTCGTAGGTCAGGCCCAACCTGGGGAGACTGACGCCCCGCCCGCGATCGACGGAGCCGATGGGCACGGCATCGGCGAACCCCGCCTTCCCCAACCGGCGAAGCAGCGGCCCGCGGGTTCCGGGGCGACAGGCGATGACGAAACCCACGCCCATGTTGAACGTGCGGTACATTTCTCGAGGTGCTACGTTCCCGTGCTGGGAGAGGAATCCGAAGAGCGAAGGGACCTTCGGCCAGTCATTGAGCCGGAATTCAACCTCCCGCTGCAGGCGGACGAGGTTGCTCACCCCACCGCCGCTGATGTGGGCCAAGCCGGTAATCCCGGGAAGGTCGACCAGCGACTCCACCGCGCGGACATAGGTGCGGGTCGGAGTGAGGAGCTCAAGGCCGAGGCGGCGCCTGGATCCGGCTCGGATACGCCCCAACGGAACTCCGGCGCTGGCCACGATCCTCCGGGCCAAGGTGAGGCCGTTCGCGTGGAGCCCGCTCGAAGGCACCCCGATGAGGGCATCGCCGGGGCGGATGCGCTCTCCCGTGATCGGTCGCCGTCCACCGGGGAAAAAACCGAGTGCCGTACCGCCGAGGTCCACGCCGTGCACGAGCTCGGGGACGACCGCGGTCTCCCCTCCGAGCAGCGAGCACTGCGCGGCGAGGAGTCCCCGGCGAAGACCGCGGCCAATCGCCGCGAGGAGGGCAGGGGTGGGTCGATCCATGGAGATCGTGTCGACGAACGCCGCAGGGCGCGCCCCGACGGCCGCCAGGTCATTCACGTTGATCGCGACCACGTCCTCCCCCACCTCCTCCCATCGACCGAGCTCCTGGGCGAGCAGCCCCTTGGTGCCGACCGTGTCCGTGGTGATCGCGAGCAACTCGCGGCCGATCCGGATCAGCCCGGCGTAGTGTCCCGCGGGCGGCACAGGCCGGCCGCTCGCGGCGGGGGCGCGGTACCGGGCGGCCGAGAGGAGTTCCCGGAGAGAGCGGGCGACCTGAGCCCGGTCCACGCCCGCCCTCGCGTAGCTCCAGCCCCGCCGACTCCGGCCCACGGCTTCGCGAGGGAACGACGGGCAAAACGATGGCGGGGAGCGGCCGGCGACCTCTAATCCGCGTCGCGCGGTCCGGCGCAGGATGCCCGCACGCCCTCGTCTGCGACGCGAGGCCGCGACCGCACGACCCGTGCCTTCCATCGTGCTGGTCGGGCGGAGCCTGCAGCGGGGAGTACTGCGGCCCGTCGAGGTGGGCCTCGACGAGTCGGGCGAGATCGTCGCCATCGGCCGTGACCTCCGCGGCGGGCGGCGCCACGACCTCGGGGAAGCGGTGCTCCTTCCCTCGGCTGTGGACCTGCACGTCCACTTCCGTTCCCCGGATGTGCCTCACGAAGGGGAGAACTGGGCCCGAGGCACCGTCCAAGCCGCGCTGGGCGGAGTGGGGGTAGCCGGAGAGATGCCCAACGCGCAGCCCCCGACCTCGAGCGCGTCCCGGCTGGAGGAACGCCGCGACCGCGGTCGAGGCCGGCTCGCGATCGACTTGCTGTTGTATGCCGCGCTGGAGAGACCGTCGGAGGTGCCCAAGCTTGGGCGGGTGGCGGGCGGCTTCAAGCTCTACCTCGCTCCCACGACCGGCATCGAGCCGCCCGGTGACTCCGATCAGGTCGCCGAGTTGTTGCGCCTCGCCTCGCTCACTGGCCTACCCGTCGCGGTCCACGCAGAGGACCCCGGCCAGTTCGTCGACCCCGAGCGTGCCACCAATCCGGTCGAGTGGGACCGAGCCCGGCCCCTCGAAGCCGAGGAAGGGTGCGTGGAGCGGCTCATCGCCTCCGTTCCCGCCGGCCTTCGGCTCCATGTGGCCCACGTCACCTCGGCGGAAACGGCTCGACGGCTGAAGGAGGCGGGGCACTCCTTCGAGTGCACTCCCCACCACCTGCTCCTCTCCGACAGATCCGGCGACGACGCGCGGTGGAAGGTCAACCCCCCGCTACGGTCGGAGGCGGTGCGGGCCGGGCTGTGGGAAGCCTTCCGGGACGGACACGTCCCCTGCCTAGCGAGCGACCACGCCCCGCACGAGCGGGAGGCTAAGGACCGCCCGTTCCCGCGCGCACCGGCCGGGGTCCCCGGGGTGGGAACTATGCTGCCACTGCTGCTCGCGCGCGCACGTGCCGGCGAGCTCTCCTTGGATCGCCTCCAGCGCGCGGCCTGCGAACATCCGGCCCGGTGGCTCGGCCTGCCGGCGGGCCGGCTCGCCCTCGGCCACCGCGGCGGAATCGTGGCCGTCGACTTCCGACGCCGTCAGCCCTTCCACGCCGCACGGTTCCGCGACTCCTGCGGGTGGAGCCCGTTCGAGGGCCACGAGATGATCTTCCCATTCGAGCATTGGCATCGGGGGGAACGCATTGTTGAGGGCGGAGAGTACGTGGGTCGCCCCACGGGCCAGGTGGTCCGTCCCGAGTACGCCCACGGCGCATCCGCCCGTGTCCTCCGGGGTCCAGAGTAACCTTCTAATCCCGCCCGGCCCCGCCGTCTCCCGACCATGGCCGATGTCGTTGTCGCCGGCGTCGACGTCTGGAAAGTGTACGGCTCGGGCGACACGCAGGTCGCTGCGCTCCAAGGCGTTAACCTCGAGGTCCGCCGCGGGGAGATGGTCGCGGTGATGGGCTCCTCGGGTTGCGGCAAGACGACGTTTCTCAACTGTTTCTCCGGGCTGGACGAGATCGACAAGGGGACGGTGACGCTCGAGGGCGTGGACATCCACGCAATGAGCGACAACGCCAAGAGCGACTATCGGGCGCGGCGCACCGGGTTCGTCTTCCAGTCCTACAATCTGCTGCCAGTGCTGACGGCGGTGGAGAACGTGGAGATGCCGCTGCTCATCAGCGGATCCAAGCCCAAGCTCGCCCGCAGCACCGCATCGGCGATGCTCACCGACCTGGGACTTGGCGAACGGCTCACCCACCTTCCCTCCCAGCTCTCGGGAGGGCAGCAGCAGCGGGTCTCGCTCGCTCGCGCGCTGGTCGCTCGTCCGGCGATCGTCTGGGCCGATGAGCCGACCGGTAACTTGGACGAGGAAGGCTCGCGCCAGGTCACCGCGCTCCTGAGGGAGCTCAACCAGAAACACGGCCAGACGATCCTGATTGTCACGCACGACCCCGAGGTCGCGCGCGGATGCGATCGGACGTTACGGATGCGCGACGGCCGGTTCGCGGACTAGCGCCCGAGCGAGCCATCGATGGACGCGGTCTCCTTTCTCCTGCTCATCGTTCTCGCCGTGGTGCTGTTCTCGGCGGTGCTCGTGTGGCGGCACCGGATGGTCTTCCGGATCTCCGTCCGCAACCTGCGCCGGGGCCGGACCCGGACGCTGCTCGTCATCCTGGGCCTGCTCATCGGCACCGCGATCATCTCCGGGAGCCTCGTCATCGGGGACACGATCGACCAGGTGAGCGTCCACTTCGCCTACGAATCGTTCGGGTACGTCGACGAGGCGCTCTACAACCAGAGCGCGGTCGGGACGGGATATTCGCCGTTCTCCTACGCCGTATATCCCGCGTTGGTGAACGCCACCAGCTCCAATTCGCAGATCGCCGGGATTACTCCGGAAGTGGTCGCCTCCGTGGGGATGTACGACCGGAGCACGCAGATCCCGCAGACCAACCTCAACTTGGTCGGCGCCAACGCCAACCAGAGCGGGGCGCTCGGCAGCTTCGTTGCCGACAACGGCAGCCACCTTGCGGGGCCGTCGGCCGGCGGGGTCTACCTCGACGACCTCTCGGCCTCCGACGTCGCCGGCCGCGTGGGCGACTCGGTCGTCGTCTCCGGCGCGAGCCGCCTCACCTTGACGGTCCAAGCGATCGTCAAGGACAGCGACCGGGGCGGATTCCTCGGCGGCGAGAGCGTGTTCGTCAGCCTGGCCACTGCCCAGACGATCCAGAACGACAGCGGGCGGCTCAACTTCCTGGCCGTCACGAACGCCGGATCCGTGACGGGGGGCCTCGCCCTCACCAACTCGGTCAGCACCTACCTCAACGCCACGCTCCCCACGCTCGGGCCGATCGCGCACGGGGTCACGGTCCATCCACTGCTGCAGGAGAGCGTGAACGCCGCGGCGGCGGGAGGAAGTTCCTTCGAGACCCTCCTGCTCGTCCTCGGCCTCTTCTCCATCGTCGCCGGCGTGATGCTGATCGTCGGGATCTTCGTCACCCTTGCCGAGGAACGCAAGGGCGAGATGGGGATGCTCCGCGCGATCGGTCTCAAGCGCCGCGAGCTGGTCTACTCCTACTATTTCGAAGGGTTGTTCTACGCCGCTGGAAGCGCCTTCGCCGGTGCGCTCCTGGGGGTCGGCATCGGCTACGGCCTGATCTACGCCTTCTCGACCATCCTCTCCTCCAACGCCCAGCAGCAGGCCGCGATCCTCGACTCCTTCACGATCTCCCCGACCAGCCTGTCGATCGCCTTCGCGATCGGCTTCCTGCTCACCCTCGCCACCATCGTTGGAGCCAGCTTCCGCGCCGGGCGGCTCAACATCGTACGGGCGATCCGGAGCGTGCCCGAGCCGCCGCCCTCGATACGGGTCTATTCGTACCTGGCCTACCTGGGCGCGGTCTTCGTCCTCCTCGGCGCGCTGCTGTTGGTCGGAACCTACCGGGGCAACTCCGACATCTCGCTGCCCACCATTGGAGGCATTCTGGTCATCGCCGGCGGGATGTTCATCGCCACTCGGTTCGTGCGCAATCGGATCGCCTTCACCGCCGGCTCGCTCTCCCTCCTGGTGTGGGTCGGGTTCGAGCCGCTGCGGCGGGTCGTCCTGGGCACCCAGCACACGGGGACGATCTTCGTGATCTTCGTCGAGGGGATCTCGCTCGTACTCGCCGCGGTGATGCTGTACATCTTCAACGCCTCGACGGTGGTCGCGGGCGTTTCGCGTCTATTGCGCAGCCGCCCGGGCGCGGTCTCGATCGCCCGCATCGGGCTCTCGTATCCGAGCCGACGACCGTTCCGCACGGCGATCAACCTCACCATCTTCGCGCTCGTGCTCTTCACCATCGTCTCGGTCGCCTCCTTCGGCAGCTCGGTCGAGGCGAACCTGAACCAGACGATCGAGGCCGAGAGCGGAGGCTACACCCTGTTCGGCTTCTCCGACCAACCGATCGCCAACCTGCCCGGGGCGATCGCCGCGAACCATTCGCTGTCGGGATTCTACTCGAACGTGGTCCCGCTCGACAGCGCGGGCGTGGGGGTCGCCTGGTCCGGTCTTTCGGGTACCTGGTCGGACAGCATCTACGCCGCTCCGGCCAACGTCTCGGGTCCGACCGACTTCTACACCTCGAACGAGTTCAACTTCTCCTCGACGCTCCACGGTGCCTCGACCGGCGCGGTCTGGCAGCAGCTGCGGACCGACCCCACCGCGGCGGTGGTGGACGGGGATTACGGCAGCTCGAGCGGGGGCTTCGGGCCGTCGCACCCGCTGCTGAGCACGGGGACGGTGCTCACCCTCACCAACGGCAGCGGCATCACCCGCAACGTCACCGTCATCGGGATCCTAGCGGAGACCTTCGTCACCGGCATCTGGGTAGACCCGAGCACCGGCAACTCCCTGGGGGCCAACCAGCCGGACGTCTTCTTCCTGCGCGTCGCTCCGGGACAGGACCCGGTCCGGGCGAGCCAGCTCACCAAGAGCGCCTTCTTCGCCGAGGGACTCGTGCTGCTGAGCTTCGCCGACATCCTGCGCACCTCCATCCAGGCGACGGTGGCGATCATCAACCTGCTCCAGGTGTTCGTTGGGCTCGGACTCGCCGTCGGGATCGCGGCCATCGGCCTCGTCGCCTTCCGCGCCGTCGTCGAACGCCGGTCGGAGATCGGGATGCTGCGCGCGATCGGATTCCGCCAGCGAGGGATCTTCGCGGTCTTCCTGCTCGAGTACTCGTATGTCGCGCTGCTGGGGATCCTGATCGGCACGGCGCTGGCGATCCTGCTCATCTACAACGCGACCATCGCCTCGACGAGCGGCAGCACCGGCGGGCTCTCGCTCGCCTTTGCCCCGCCGTGGCTGGATATCGGGATCGTGCTGCTGTCGGCCTACGTGCTGATGGCCGCCGCGGTGCTCACCCCGTCGCTCAAGGCGGCGCGGTTGGCGCCGGCGGAGGCGCTGCGGTACTCCGAGTGAACCGGCGCCGCCGCCAGCGTACCGCGGCCCAGAGCACGATCCCGGCGAGCGCCACGACCACGACGATGTCCAGGTAGTTGAAGTAGGACTGCAGGACCGTGAAGTGCTCGCCGAGCACGGTGCCCAGGTAGATCAGTACGGCGCAGAACGGCACCGAGCCGAGGACCGTGTAGACGGCAAAGGTGGGACGGTCCATCTTCGCGGCGCCCGCCGGGTAACTGATGTACGCGCGCACGACCGGTAGCAGTCGCGCGAAGCCGACCGTCGCTCGGCCGTGTCGGTCGAAGAACAACTCGGTGCGGGCGAGCACGGAGTCGTCGAGCCCTACGCGGGAGCCCCAGCGCCGCACCAGCGCCGGACCGCCCCAGCGGCCGACCTCGTAGGCCGCCACCGCGCCCACGAGGCCGCCGGCCACGGCCGCCAGGAGCACGGTCGGCCAGGTGAACCCGGTGGCGCCGCGGACGATGAGGACGCCCGCGAACGGCAGGATCACCTCGCTCGGCAGCGGGGGGAGGCCGAAGCTTTCGACCGCCATCAGCGCGAACAACCCGGCGAGCCCGACCGTGGTGAGCACGGTCAGGATCGTGGTGAATACGAATCCCGTGAGCGAGAACATGGCAGCTACGGCAGGTCCACCCTGGTGGTGATTCGAGCAGGCGGGGAGCTTACTGGGCGGCGGAGGACGCGAGGATAAGCCGGAACGGCTCCTTGAGGTCGGTGCGGGTCCGGGCGGGGATTCCCTCGAACTCGAGCGGAGTTTGGCAGCCGCCGCAGCTCACCACGGGTCGCAACTGGCCCAGCACGATGGAGAGCCGGATCCCGACCTCGATCTCTCGCACGGGCGCGGGGGAGTGGTGCACCGCTTCGCGGAGCTGCTCGATCAACCGGTCCGTGTCGCCCATGGGCACCTGCCATCTAGCGCGGATGGGGGGATAACGACGAGCTTCCTAGCCCGTGTCTTCGGGCGGGTTGTCGGTCGGGGAGGGCGGGGGGCCCTTCCCCTTCGGCTCCTTTTTCAGTATCTCGCCGCTGATGCGGTCGAGCTCGTCCATGAGGGAGTCGATGTTCGGCTCCTCCCCTCCCACTCCCGCCGCCGGGGGCGGCGTCGGGACGGCCGCCGAAGGCATCACCGTGGGCGGTGCCGCCACATCGTCCTCGGTCTCGAGGTACGCCGGCGCTGCCGCGGGCACGGCGGCGGCCCCGGCCGGCCCCATGGCGTCGTACGGGGCCTCGGGCCCCCCGTCCTCGGGTCCCATCGTGGCGGCCACTCCCGCGTCCGGCGGCACGGCCGTGCTGGGAGGGCTGCTGCCCCGGCGGCGGTGGCGGAAGACGAGCACCGCCATCAGTAGGATAATGAGGAAGAGCAGGCCGCCGACCGCCCCCCAGGCCCAGACCGGGACACCGTTCGAGGGACTCGAGCAGTTCCCGTACTGGCAGGAGCTGTCGGCGCGCACGGCCCCCGTCGCTGGCGCCAGGGCGAGGGTTAGCAGTACGGCGAGCATGCCGGCGGCCAACAGGCCCGGTAGCACGCGCCGGAGCCGGTGGGAAACTGGAACGAACGCCATGGGGGCCCCCAAAGTCGCAGTAACATCACCGCCCGCGGTATGTAAACCTGCCGTGAACCAGAGGTCGCCACCACGCCGACCTGGCGCTCCCTCCCACCGATCCGGCCCGGTGGAGTCGGACGCCCCCGTAGCGGGCGGGTCCGGTCCCTCTCGAGGAGGCTCCGGGCCCCCCCCGTTCCGCTCCGTGGGAGACGGCTATCGACCCAAGTGCCGGTAGAGCCAACGCACTGCGGGAATCCGACGGCCGAGCAGCCGCTCGATCTCTCCGAGCAAGATCCGATCCCCCTGGTCGATCGAGCCGCTGAACAGGACGGCCAGCAGGAACACGCCGGCGACCACGAGCACCAGCCCCGGAAGGATCCACAGCGGGAGGGCCCGCGGCAGGAAGGAGAAGAGTACCCCTAGCGGGACGGCCGTGAGGAGGAGCGGCACCAGGTAGTGGCGCTGGAACGGATGGACACCGTGGGTCAGCCCCAGCTCCACCGCGCTCAGGACGGGCGTCATGGCGATCGCCCCGGCCCAAGCGATGGCGGCCCCCACCTGGCCGTACCGGGGAATGAGGGCCAAGGCGAGCACGACGTTGAACAACGCCGCGGCCATCGTGTTCAGCAGGAGCGGCTTGGTCTCGCCGTAGGAGACCTGCGCGGAGGTGGCGGGACCGACGAGCGTGGCGGCGAGCGCTCCCACGCAGAGCACCTGCAGCGGCAGCGGAACTCCGCCGTAACCGGAGCCGTAGACGAAATGCAGCGAGAGCCCCGGGACGAAGAAGAAGACCAGGAACGGCGGGAGCGAGGCGAGCACCATCCACTTGGTCGCCGTGCCGTAGGTGAGGCGCGCACCGTCCCGTTCGCCCGAGCGCGCGAACCGCACCATCACCGGGAGCAGGATGTAACCGAGCGAGCCGACCCCCACGAGCAGTAATCGCGCCAGCGAGATCGAGGCGCCGTACGCACCGACGGCCAGGGGGTGGTAGACTCCGAGCAGCAGCGTGTCGCCCGTGTTCGCCACGTACGAGAGGAGGGAGACGGCGAAGAGCGGCAGCGCGAAGGCCCGTAGACGCGCTCCCATGCCGTGCGCCGCGGGCCCGGCGGGCAGGGCCCGCGGCAGCCGACGCACGAAGTAACCGATGAGGCCGAGGAGCGCCGCGACGTTGGCGAGGACGTACGCGAGGACCGCCGTACCGAAGCTGAGCGCACCCCGGTCGGCGCCCAGGAGGAGCAGGAAGAGGATGAACAGGCTCGGGTTGAGGACCTGGATGAAGAACGCGTTCGCCCGGACATCCTCGAATCCCTGGAACACCGCGGCGATCTCCGAGGAAAGGATCGAGACGGCGACCGCGATCGCGAACAGCTCGAGCGCGAAGCCGAGCAACGAGCCGCCGAACAGCCCTCCGAAGTAGCCGGAGGTGACCACGAGGAAGACGGAGACGCCGATGGACGCCGGGATCACGAGGGCGAAGCCGGCGCGGATGATCCCCCGACGCTCGGCGTCGTTGGAGACGAAGGGGATGTTGCGCGCGACGGCCTGCGGGACGCCCAGGTTGCCGAACGCCGCGAGGAGGCCCGTGAAGGAGATGGCGTAGTAGAACTCGCTCCATTCGAGCGAGCTCAGCTCACGGACGACCAGGACCCGGGCGACGAAGTTGAGCACGACCCAGACGAGCGTGGCGACGAGCAGCAGCAGCGTGCCGCGCGTGACCGAGCCGAGGGCCTGTCGAGTCTCCGAGCTTCCCTCCCCCACGGCGATCGAGACCCGTGGGGACTCTACGTTCCTATAGATGTAGGCGGGGTTCGAAGCGGCCGTAGCGCCGACCCGAATCGTCCGTCCGCTGCTCCCCGAGGGAGCCGCCTACCCGTTCCGGACGCTCGGCGCGGGCCTCCCTCCCCCACGTAGCGCACGCTATCGGAACTCTTCCAGCAGGCGTTCCTTGCCGAGGAGGCCCGTGCTCTGGTGGGCTAGCGGACCCGCCGCGAGCACCTCCTCGAGCTCCTCGTAGGTCGGACGCTCGGCCCGGTAGAACAGCCCGATCGGGATCTTCTCCCCCCATTCCAGGGAGCGCGCGTAGGCCTGCCCGATGTCCTTCGGGTCGTGTCCGGCGCTCTCGAGCTTGTAGATCCGTTGTCGGAACCAGTCGAACGTGTTCAGCTTGTTGTAGGTGACGCACGGGCTCAGCGCATCGATGAAGGCGAAGCCCCGGTGCTGCAGGCCGTTGGCCACCAACTCGGCCATGTGCTTGACGTCCCCCGAGAAACCCCGGGCGACGTACGTCGCCCCGGCCGCCAGGGCGAGCGCGATCGGGTCGATCGGGTTCTCGATGACCCCTTCGGGGGTGGACTTGGTCTTGTGGCCCATCATCGAGGTGGGGGAGGCCTGGCCGGTGGTGAGCCCGTAGATCTGGTTGTCCATCACGATGTACGTCAGCTTCACGTTGCGCCGCATCGCGTGGACGAAATGACCGGCGCCGATCCCGAAACCGTCGCCGTCCCCGCCCGTGACCACGACGTGCAGGTCGTGGTTGGCCCAGCGGATCCCCTCGGCGACCGGCAAGCTCCGTCCGTGGATCCCGTGGAATCCGTACGCGTTCAGGAACTGCGGCAGGTTCGAGGAGCAGCCGATACCGCTGACGATCACGACCTGCTCGGGGGGGAGCTGCAGCTTCTTGAGCGCCATCTCGAGCGAGGCGATCACCCCGTAGTCGCCGCAGCCCGGGCACCAGGTCGGCTTCGTGTCGGACTTGCCGACCACCATCTTGAGCGGCGTGACGGTGGGCGCGATGGCGGCCAGAGTGCTATCGGCCATCGAGCAACTCCAACGCGCGGCCTACGATTTCCATCGGGTAGAACGGCTCACCGTCGTACTTGAGCAACCGGTCGGTGAGGTGCAACCCCGTCTCGGTCCGCAGGAGCCGCCCGAACTGTCCGGAGAAGTTCGCCTCGATGAGGAGCGTCCGCCGCGCGGCGCCGAGCAGGGCCATCGTGCGCTCGTGGTGGACCGGGTACACCGTGGGGAAGTGGACCAGGTTGACCTTGCGTCCCTTGGCGGCCAGGATCTTCATCGCGTCGCGGACCGGTCCGATCGTCGAGCCCCACGTGACGATGGTGAGGTCCGCCTGGGCCGGCCCTTCCTGGACCGGGGGTTCCGCCTCGCGGGCGAGCCCTTCGAGCTTGTGCATGCGCTTGTCCATCATCCGCTTGCGTTCGGCCACCCAGTGCGGGATCCCTGACTTGACATCGGAGATCAGGTGCCCCTTCTCGTCGTGCTCGTCGGAGGCGGCCGTCCATTGCAGGCCGCGCTGGCCCGGTAGCGATCGAGGGGAGACCCCGCTCTCGGTGTACCGGTACCGCAGGTACTCCCCCGAGTGGCCGTTGCCGTTGCCCGGCTCGAGCCGGAGGGAGGGGATGGGGACCTTGAAGTCGATCTCGGCTAGCTCGACGGTCGCCGAGCTCTCCGAAAGGTACAGGTCGCTCGCCAGCAGCACCGGAGTCTGCCAGTTCTCGGCCAAGGCGAACGCCTGGACGGCGGCTCGGTAGGCCTCGGCCGGACTCGAAGGGGCGAGGATCGCCCTGGGGAATTCGCCCTGGCCGGCACCCAGCATGAGGGCGAGGTCTCCCTGCTCGGTCTTCGTGGGCAATCCGGTCGACGGCCCCGACCGCTGGGATTCGACCACGACGAGCGGGATCTCGCACATGCCGGCCATCCCGAGCGCTTCGACCATCAAGGAAAACCCGCCCCCGCTCGTGGCGGTCATGGCGCGCACGCCGCCGTAGGAGGCGCCGATCGCCATGTGGATCGCGGCGAGCTCGTCCTCCGCCTGCTTGACCACGACGCCGGTCTCCATCGAGTGGGCCGCCAGCCAGTGCATGATCGTCGAGGCCGGGGTCATCGGGTACTGGGCCAGGAACTTGAGGCCGGCCGCGGCGGCGCCGAGGGCGATGGCCTGGTTGCCCGTCATGAGCATCTTGGGCGGCCCGGCCAAGGCCACGGCGTGGGGATGCGGTGGGCGCTTCGATTGGGCGTGGGCGTACCCGTCCGCCGCGCAAGCCAGGTTCCAGTCGACGACCTCCCCCTTCTTCTTGCCGAACGAGTCGGAGATCGCCTCGTGCAGGAGCGGGAGCGGGATGCCGGCCAAGTAGGCGCACGCGCCGACGCCGGCCGCGTTCTGGAGGATCGATTGGGGCGTATGCTTGCGGGCCAGCGCGAGCGTGGGGACCTCCAGTGCACTCACGCCGACCGGGATCTTGGACGGGTCGATCTGGAACTTCTCGGGGTCGTAGATCACGACGCCCCCGTCGCGGAGCGTCGGCAGGTGCACCTCGGCCGTCTGCAGGTCGAGTGCGTAGAGGACGTCGCAACCGTCCCCCTGGGAGTAGAATCGCTCGGCACCGGCCCTCGCCTGGAACCAGACGTGGCCCCCACGGATGACCGACTGGTAGCTGTTGAGGCCGAAGACGTGCAGGCCCATCCGGGAGAACGACTTGGCGATCGTGTCGCCGACGCTGGCGATGCCATCCCCCGCCTGCCCACCGGCCCGGACAGAGATTTCCTTCATGACGCGGTTTCCAAGGGAACTCCGTTTATGGCGTTTGTGTCCGAGGGGGTACGTCTCGAGGTAACCGTCCGTATTCCCGAGCGGTCTCGCCGGTCTCGGGCCGGCGCGAGCAAAACCCATACCCCGAGCAGGGCTGGCGGCGGAGGTGCCGCGACCTCTCACCGTGCTGCTGTTCGCGGGGGCTCGAGAGGCCGTGGGCCGGGGTCAGGTCGACCTGCTCTTGGCCGGGGAATCCGAACCGGTGGAGGACGTGCTCGCGCGATTGCGCGCGACCTATCCACGGCTCTCCCCCCTCCTGGCGGTGAGCCGCCTCGTGCGTAACGGGGAGTACCTCCGAGGTAACCGTGGGCGCCTTCGCCCCGGGGACGAACTGGCGATCCATCCCCCCTACAGCGGAGGCTGAGCCGTGAAGGCTCGGATCGTCGAGGAACCGCTCTCGATCGAGGAAGCCTACCGCGCCCTCGACGACCGACGCTCCGGGGGCGTGGCGCTCTTCGTCGGCCGAGTCCGACCGGACCCCACGGACGCCGGTCCCACGCGTGCGCTCTGGTACGAGGCCCATCGGCGGCTGGCCGAAGTGGAGCTCGACCGACTGGCCGCGCGGGCCCGCCGGAGATTCCGAACGCGACGACTTCTCGTGTGGCACCGAGTGGGACGCGTGTCGGTCGGGGAGGCTTCGGTGATCGTAGGAGCTGCCGCGGCGCACCGTGCGCCGGCGCTGGCGGCCGTCCGTTGGCTCATCACGGAGCTCAAGCGTTCCGCGCCGATCTGGAAGCAGGCGCCCCCGCGCGCCCGCCGAGCGGTCCCACGTCGCGTCACGGGCGAAGGGAGTTCGCCCCGGGCTCCTCACCCCCGGCGTGGGAGCGCGGCGCGCCGTCGACCGTGAAGCCTCGAGGCTCCGACGTTCCGTCCGGGCCGTCCCTCGTTATATAGCGTGGTCCGGTTTCCAACGGCGTGAGTGCCCAGGCCCCCAGCACACCCCCTACCGCTCCGTCGGCCGGGCCTCGTCGCGCTGCGCCCGGTTCGGTGCTGCAGCGGATGGAGAAGGGGGCCATCCGACATGTGGTAGCCGTCGGCAGCGGCAAGGGCGGGGTGGGAAAATCCTCGGTCACCACGCTGCTCGCGGGGGAGCTCCTGCGGCGGGGGAATTCCGTCGGGATCCTCGACGCGGATGTCGGTGGCTCGTCCGTGCCCAAGCTCGTAGGGGCGAAAGGCCCCCTGCTCGACAAAGGCGAGGGGATCGAACCGGCGGTGACGCCGGAGGGATTGCGGCTCGTCGCCTCTCAGTTCTTGGTCGAACAGGAGGAGACGCCGGTCGTCTGGCGGGGTCCGCTGGTCACCCGGCTCATCCTGCAGTTCTTCGGGGGGGTGAACTGGGGTCCGCTCGACTACCTGCTGGTCGATATGGCGCCGGGCACGAGCGACGTCCCGCTCACCATCTTCCAGACACTGCCGCTCGACGGGATGCTCTTCATCGTGAGCCCGCAGGAGCTCGCGACGCTGATCGTGAAGAAGGCGATGAACATGGCCCGCGACCTGCACGTGCCGCTCCTGGGGTTGGTGGAGAATCTGGCCTACCTGACCTGCCCGCACTGCGGGGAACGGATCGAGCCGTTCGGTCCCGGTCGGGGCCGGGCCCTGGCCGACGAGTACGGCATCCCGATGGTCGCCCAACTACCCATCGATCCCGGGGTCTCTTCCCGAGGCGACCTCGGCTCGCTCCTCGGCTACAGCTCACCCGCGATCACCCAGCTCGGGGACGGATTCCTCGCCGCGCTCCGTGACGCCAAGAAGCGCGAGCTTACGGTACTGTAGCGGCTCCCAACGCGGAGAACGGAACCTGCTCTACCCGGACGCCCCGACGCTGGAGCGCCTGCGTTAGCCCGGGAAGGTGGGCGTCGCCCACCACGACCGCCAGGCGCCGGAGGCCGCGGCGTTGCCCTTCGAGCAATCGGTCGGCCATGTGCTCGTTCCGGTCATCGAGCAGCACCCGCGTCACGCCCGGCATGACCCGCCGCAGCTCCTCGAGGTAGTTGCTCGGCTGCTGCCGGTAGGCTTCGAGCTGGTCGTGGACGAGCGAGCCCGGGAGGAAGAGGCCGACCACCGCGCCCGCGAGGAGCGTGACTCGTTCCTTCACCGAGAGGGAGCGGAGGAGGCGGGCGAGCGTATCCCGGATCGGGTCGTCGACGAGGAGGAGCGGGAGCTGGCGCTCCATGGCGATCAGCGCCGCGGCCTTCATTTCTGCTCCCGCGCCGGCCCCGAGCTCGTCGCCGAGCCGCTGTTGCATCGCCGCCCAGAGCCGAAGAAGGATCGGGGATGGACCCCGGCGATCCTCGGTGCCCGTCGGGGCCATCAGCGCCCGATACCGGTCCGCATCCAGCTCGATCGCGATCCCGTCGAGCGGCCGGGGACCGAGCAGCCGCCGCAGCGGCGCACCCAGGTCGACGACGTGGGCCACGCCCACGACGAGGACCGAGCCTTCCACCTCCGCCGCCACGACCCCGGAAAGGGCGCGGCGATTAAGGGCGCCGCTCCGACCGCACAACCGCCAAATACCGAGGCTGGGTCGGCGCCGCCGATGGCCTGGACGATCTTCACGGTGCTCTCGGCCCAGCGCACGGAACTCGACGCCGCCCTCCGTGACGACGTGGTCGGACGGCAGAGCCAGACGGTGCGGGAGGCGAGCACGCTGGGCGGGCCGGCCGGAACGCTCTACGTGTTCATCGAGGGCGCGCCGGAACCGGTGGCCCGCGCCGAGACCTTGCTCGCGCCGCTCGGCAAGAAGCTGCCGGCGGCCGAAGGGGAGGCGCTCTACGCCCGGTTCAAGGCGGAGGAAGAATCCGCCAGCGCGGGCATGGGCCTCTTCTTCACCGAATGAGCTCAATCGGGCTCGAGCGGGGCGTGGGAGGGCTCCAAGTCCTCTCCCGCCCCGAAGGTCTGTTGCAACCGCTGGTACATCGCCTCGAGGCCCGTGCGCTCGGTCGCGGAGGTCGCGAGCAACGTCGCGAGCGGCGCGAGCGATTCGATGGCGCGATACATCTCGGCCGAGAGCTGCACATCGGGAGTAGGAGCCTCGGTCGTGACCGCGTCTCCGAGCCGACCGGGTTCCTCGGCCCAGCCGAGGATCTCCTGCACCCGGTCGGCCGGCAGGAGGTCGGTCTTCGTCAGCAGATTCAGCGTCGGCAGCCGGAACCGGAACTCGACGGTCGCCGAGAGCATGAGGAGCGAGACGAACCCCGAGGGGCTCTTGGCCAGCGTCGGGTCGAACAGGAAGGCGATCGCGCTACGGTCCCCGCTGAGCGCATCGACGATCGCCCGGGAGGACTCGCGGAAGGCGAAGAGCTCGACCTGCCCCGGCGTGTCCACCAGGATGTAGTCGGTGCGCAGCTCCTCGAGCGCCTGCTTGACCTCGAAGATCTTGAGTGCGATCAGGTCGGCCGCGGCCACCTGGGCCCCGTTCGGACCTAGGGCGTATTCGTCCATCACGTCCGACAGGCGCACCCACTCCCGGATGTCGATGTCCGCCGTAGTGTCCCGGCTCTCGCTCCCGGGATCCAGGTTCACGACGACCGCGTCGTACCCGGCGGTCTTGAGCCACTCGCCGAACGCCCGGACGATCGTGGTCTTGCCGGCGCCGGCGGTGCCGGTGAAGTAGACCGTCGCTGGCTCCTCGGCCATCAGGCCTTCCCCTTCCGTGGCGGGAGGTCGCGCAGCGCCGTGGCGAGTTGCCGCAGGAAGGCGGCCTTCGTGGTTCCCGGCTTCTTTTGGACGCGCAGTCGTCCCGCCGAGAGCGGGTCGCGGGGGTAGGCCTTCTCCGGCTCGGCTTCGGCCTGGAAGCCCAATCGGCGCGTTGACTCGAGCAGTTGCTCGAGCGTCACCTCGTTCGCAGCCAGGAGTTGGGGCACCCGACGCCCGTGCGCGCGCGTGCCGTGGCGCCCGAGGTAGGCAGGGTACACGAAGAAGTGGTCGGGCATCCCCGACGTCCGCCTACGTACCAGAGCTCTGGGCGACGCGGACGGCGTTGAGCACGCCGTCTTGCCCAGGACGCGATCGGACCTGGACGAGCCCGAGGTCGGTCTCGAGCAGGGCGCCCCGGGTGATGATGTTCCGCTGCACGTAATTGGGGTTCGCGGGATTCTCGCGGACCGTGACGATCTTCGCCACCTGCATCTTGCCCGTGGCGGGGTCGAACACATTGACGCTCGAGGTCGTGAGGATGCGCATCTTGCGACTGCCGCCCCGGCCGCGGTACGGCTTGACGTGTTCGGGCCCGACCGTCGCGTGCTGAACCTCGGGGGCGATCTCGAACCGGCGCTTGTGGCGCACGGGTCGGAGCCGGCCACCGCTCGGGCTGCGCCGCGACCGACCTTGCCAGATTCCCATCGAGTACCTCGGGAGGCGGCCGAGCGGAGGGTCGCTATTTGAGGTTTCGTGGAGCGGTGGCTCTCGAGGGGCCACGGGGTCGACTCCGTCCGGGCCGTTATCACCGACATTGACCGTCCGGTCCTGTGCTGCCCCCCACGCACCGGGAGCGCCGGCGCGCCGGCGGGGCACGGACCGTCCTCGGCTTGGACGAAGCCGGCCGAGGCAGTGTGCTCGGACCGCTGGTCATCGGCGGCCTCCTCGTCGCGGAGGATCGGCTCGCCGAGCTCCGCCCGATGGGAGTGCGGGACTCGAAGCGGCTCACTCCCCGGCGACGCGCCGAGCTGTTCGACCGGATCGCCGAGGTGGGCGAGCGCGCCAGCGTCCGTTTCGAGCCGGGCGAGATCGATGCCGCGGTACGCCACCACCGCCTCAATCACCTGGAGGCTCTAGGGTTCGCGGCGCTCGTGCGGCGGATGGCTCCGGATCGGGTCGTGGTCGACGCGTGCGATCCGGTCGCCGCCCGCTTCGGCCGCCACGTGCAGCGGCTCTCCGGCGGGAGGGTGCCCGTGGAGGCGCGCCACCACGCCGACGCGCAAGAGCCGGTCGTGGGAGCCGCTTCGATCGTGGCCAAGGTGCTGCGCGACCGCGCGATGCTCTCGCTCTCCGAAGAACTAGGCTACGCGTTGGGGTCGGGCTACCCGTCGGATCCGCGCACGATCGAGGTGCTGCGGGCCGCGCTCGCGGCCGAGGGACGGCCCTCCTGGGTCCGACACTCCTGGCGTACAGCGGAAAGGGTTAAGGCGGGCCCCTGGGTCGAAACGCTGGAAACGTACGCGCCATGATCGAGGAGGCGTTGGCCGGGCTCGTGGAGCGGTTCAACCGCCACGCCGACCACAACCCCGGCGTGCGGGCCGAGCTCGTGGGGATCAGCCGGACCATCGCGATCCGGCTGACCGACGAGCGTCAGTACGCCGTCGACCTCAAGGAGGGCCGACTGAGCGGACTGCGCAGCGGGGCGGCCGACAAGGCCGACCTGACCATCGTCACCGACTCGGTCACCTTCCTCGGACTGCTCCGCCGTGAGATCGGACCGATGCGCGCGCTCGCGACCCGCAAGCTCTCGATCACCGGCTCGATCGAAGACAAGCTGCTGCTGCGCCGCCTGCTGGCGTAGCGCGCGGGCCTACGGAAGGAACACGCAGGCGGCGATGCACACGCCGTAGTGGTCCATCGGGATCACGAGCTCTTCGGTCCGGTAATGGATGCGCCGCAGCTCCACTCCGCGGAAGTGCGCGATCTCCTCCATGCGCCACTTGAGGAACTCCTTGAGCGACTTCTGGGTCCCGTGCAGGTGGCCCTCGGCGACGTACCCGCCCTGACCATCCGTCCGGAAGCCGTACGCGATCCCGGAGGAGATCACTTCCCCCTCGCCCCCGCCGTAGCGCGCGAGCACGCAATGCGTGATCGCTCCGCGGCGCAGCGGGGCTCGGTCCATCTGACGGATCCCGACGGGGAGCACGGAGGAGACCGAGACCAGGTTCTGTTCCCCGATGCCGGCCTGGAGCAGCGCCAGGTCGAAGGCGTTGAGCTCGCTGGTCTTGTTGATCCCCTTCCCGCTCGTGACAAAGAAGCGGGTCGGCACGGGGATGAGCGTGTCCTGGCGCACGTCGCGGGTAGGCACGGCCGACGGGGAGCGCTCCGGGCCCTTAAACTTTGGTTTTCTCCGAGGAGCGCCGGCCCCCCGGGCGGTGGCGCGGCGGCGCCGGAGAGCGCTAGACCATGATCGCGTGGCGGCGCCGCATCGATTCTTCCGTCTCCCCGCGAGCGCGCATCATTTCTGCGATCAACCCGTCGAGGAACTGGAAGGCGGTCGCCTCGAACAGGGTGCCGAGCGGGGCGAGCGTGGGACGCTCGGGCTCCTCGGGGAAGTGGAACGTCACCAGGAGCGATGCGGCGTGCGCGATCTTCGAGCTGGGCCGCGCGGTGAGCACGAGCAGCTCCGCGCCCTCTCGGCGCACGATGTTCGCCGTCTGCATCGAGGAGTAGCTCTCGCCGGCCCCGCTCAGGATGACGACCGTGTCCCCGGCGCGCACGATCGGCGTGACCGATTCCCCGATCACGTACGCGCTCCGGCCGATCTGCACGAGGCGCATCGCGAACCCGCGACCGATGATGCCGCTGCGGCCGGCGCCGTAGACGAAGACCGACGGAGCTCGCAGCAGCCGCTCCACGGCCGTACTCACCACCGACGGCGCGATCTGCGCTAGCGCTTCGGCGCTGCGGCGTCGCACGTACTCCGTGGCGCGCGGGAAGCGGGCGTCCTCAGCGGGAGGATCGGCTGCCGTGGGACCTCCGTCGGGGCGCCGGACGCGCGCGCGGCTTGGGCGGTGCGAGGCGGCTGCGGGCTCCACTCGCGGGCAACGAGCCGGAGCGACGGGCCGGGGGAGCCGGAGCCACCGCCGTAGGTGGCCGGCTCGCGGCTTGGTGGCGCTTGGCCCAACGTCGGGTGAGCGCCCGCTCGTACAGGAGTTTCATGTACATTGCGTCGTGCTCGAGCAGCGGCGAGCTCGAGATCACCGTGACATCGTAGTCCCGGTCGGAGAGTGCCTCGGCGAGAGGATCAAATCGGAGCTCGCCTCGCTTGATCGGAGTGAGGCGGAACTCCCCGGTGCCGTACAGGTCCGCGCCGGAAAAGTTGAGGTAGAGGGCTCCGCCGCTCGCGTCGACGAACTCCGTGAGGAGCGGCTCGAGGGCGCCGGGCTCATCGAAGGTCCGCCGTTCGCGCGCCGCCAGGTGGGGCAGGTTCAGGACCGGCACGATCCCCTTGACGGTGCGGGCCAGTTCGAGGACCTCCTCGCGCGAGCCGAAGACGTCGGGGTGGCCGCTCGGCTCGATGCCGAGCCGCACCGAGCCCTTCGTCGTCCGCTCGAGCCAACGGGTCAGGTCGCGCGCGATGCCCGTGAGTTCGGCGACGGAGGCCTCTCGGTCGCCCGTGCCGTAGAAGCCGAGATGGGTGACGGCCAAGCGGGCGCCGAGTCCGCTGGCGAGCACACCGGACCACTGGATCTGGCGGATGCTCCGGTCGCGCGACTCCTCGCTGCCGAAGAAGTCGACGTAGTACGGGGCGTGGAGCGTCAGATCGACATCGAGCGACTTGGCGAGCGCGCGGGTCAGGGCGAGGTCGGCCGCATCCTTGGCGAGCGACCACGTGAGCGCGGTCAGGTTGCCGCGGCGCTTGAGCGGATGCTCGAGCGCGCCGGCTTCGCTGAGCTCACCGCTCTTTCCGGAGGCGACCTCCACGATGAGTTGGAGGGGAAGATCCTTCGGTAGCTGGCCGACCTCTTCGTCGAGGACCATCCGCACGAGCGGGTTCACTTTGATGAACTGCACCTCGAGCGCGGTCAGACCCAGATGGTGGACATCGGCGATCCCATCCCGCAGTGTCCGCCCTTTGCAGGAGAGCGGGATACCTGCTGGACCAAACCGAATCACAAAACCGACCCTCAGGAACGGCGGACGGGGGCTATCGTACGGGTCTATATATGGGGTGACCCGGCGACGGTGAGCGGCACGAATTGACAGGCCGGTCCGGACTCGTACCGGTCCCCTTCCGGCCCGGCGCGTACCGTGAGCAACCGTTGCACGCCCGGCGGGCCGAGCGGCAGCACGAGGCGGCCCCCTTCGCGCAGTTGTGCTCGCCACTGCGGCTGCAGGCGCGCGGTCGCGGCAGAGACCACGATCCGGTCGTACGGTGCGCCCGACGGCCAGCCCAGCCAGCCGTCCGCCTCCTCGATCTTCACCCGAGCACCGAAGCCTAGGTCGGCGAGCACCCGACGGGAGCGCTCGACCAGGGAGGCCTCGTGCTCGAGCCCCACCAGGCGGCCGCTCGGGCCGATGATCTCCGCCGCCAGCGCGAGCAGGTAGCCCGAGCCGCTGCCCACCTCGAGCAGGGAGACCCCAGCGCGGAGGTCGAGGGCGGCGAGTTGCAGTGCGACCATGTGCGGCGCGGAGACGGTCGAGCCGGAGGGGCCCAGCGGGACCGGCTCGTCGAAGTAGGCGTGCGCACTCTCCGAGGCCGGTACGAAGCGATGGCGCGGCATGCGCCGCATCGCCCCGGCGATCCGGGGATCGAGCGTGCCCAGCGCACGCACCATCTGTTCCCGGTCACGGACGGTCTGCTCGGTGTCCCAGGGACCGATCACGGCGTGGTCCGTGGCGGCCGGAATCCAAGACACAGCAGATAGAGCTCGGAGGAGCGCTCGCGGGAGGCGGCCGGCTTGGTCCGGTGGAGGCTCGCAAAGTGGCGCTTCAGTTCGCGCTCGAGGGGGCGGCGGAGGTCGCCGTCGAACACTTTCGCGACGAAGTGACCGCCGGGCTGGAGCAGCGGCCGGGCGAGAGCGAACGCGGTGCGCACGAGGTCCACGCTGCGCGCATGGTCGGTAGAGTACGCTCCCGAGATGCGAGGGGAGAGGTCGGAGAGCACGACCTCGAACGAGCACCCGGCGAGGCGCGCTCGCAGCTCCTCCGAGCCGACCCGGCCCCGGATCGACTCCACTCCTTCGATCGGGTCGGTGCGGCGCTCGTCCACGGCCAGGACGGCCCCCTCGGGGCCCACCGCGTCGGCCGCCACGACGCTCCAGCCTCCCGGCGCGGCGCCCAGGTCCAGGACGCGATCGCCCGGGTGGAGCAGGCGGAACTCGTCGTTCAGCTCGGCGAGCTTGAAGGCCGCACGGGAGTGCAGCCCCTCCTCCTGCGCTGCCCGGTAGTACGGGTCACGGCGGCGCTCGGCCAGGAATCGGCGCCCCACGACCGTCGAACGGGAGGGCGGCTTTAGGAGTGGCGCCGCGGTTCGTTGGTCCCTCGCTCACGCAGGCTACCCGCGGCCCTTCCTCGGAGGGCACCGCAACCGCCATCTGCCGTCCGTCAAATTCCGCGGTGCGCGCCGGGGTGAGGGATGACAGGATTCGATGTCGCGACCTGGACGGCGCTCGGTACGTGGGTGCTGGTCATCGGCACGCTGATCATGATGTACTGGCAGACCCGCTGGCAACTGCGTCTCAACTCGGCCAATGCGCTCCTCGTGCTGAGGGAGCGGTACGACACGCCGGCGATGCGTCGGGCCCGGGGCAAGTTCGCGCAGCATCTGCTCTCCCCCGGAGGGGATCCGCCGCTATTGGACGTTCCCCGGTTCTTCGAGCTGATCGGATCTCTGACGCACCAGCGGGCGCTCGAGGAGCGGATGGTCTGGAGCGCCTTCGGGGGCTACGTCACGGCGTACTACCACCGGATGGTCAAGCCGATCGACTACATCGGCACCTGGCGCAAGGAGTGGCAGGACCCGCTGATCTTCCGCGAGTTCGAGTGGCTTCACTCGCGCGTGGAACGGATCGACCGGCAGAAGCTCGGTGCGCGGTACGTTGCGACCATGGACAACTCGGAGGAGGCCGTCCGCATCCTCCAGGCCGAGGTCCGCCACCAGGAACCGGTCGTCTAGACGGGCCATGCGGCCCGCACTCGACGCCCCCACTCTAGGAGTCGCGCCCCGATCGGACGGTGGAACACGGCCCAGACCCAGGTCGGGTAGAGCCAATAGTTGCGTTTGAGCAGCAGGAAGCCGGCGCTCGCCGGGCTGCAGCCGCCGGAGGGGTTTCCCATCAGTACCCGGCAGTAGACGGCACCGGCGTTGACGAACAGGAACGGCGCAAGGAACAGCACGCTCAGCGCGACGGCGAGCAGTGCCCGCCACCATTCGCGACGCAGCAGATGGTAGCCCACGACGACGACATTCGCGAACTGCTTGAGGGCGAGCGCCACCGCCTCCGCCCAGGCCGAACCCCTCCCCCGCGGAGGCGCGAGCGCGAGGCTGAGCGCGAAGAGCGGTACGAAATCGTTCTGGCCGTTCGCTGCCAGCAGCGCGATCCAGGGCATCGCGAGGGCGCTCGCCGCGTAGGGTTCGCGACGCAACCACAGCACCGATCCGAGCCACGCTGCGACGCAGATCCAGCGGTAGTCGAGGCCGGGTACCGTGAGATAGGTGAGCAGTGGGAGGTAGACGTAGTAGGTGAATTCGTGATGCGCCACGCCGTAGTTGGAGTAGTCGAAGGAGACCGGTTGCGTGTACAACGCCAGGCCGGCGTGGGCGAAGGCGGGCGTCGCGTACGCCTCATCCGAGAGCCCGTTCAGCGCGCCGGTCAGCACCGACGCGAGGGCGATCGCGAGCGCGCCCCCGACCAGCGCGGGGAGCACCCACCGATGGCTTCGCGACGCCCGTTCTAGCCGCGGGGCGAGACAGACGGTGAGCAGCACCGTCGGAAGGATCGCCGCGACCCCGAGCCGAAAGACGGTGGCGAGCAGCAGCGGCACCGTCGCGAACGATGCGAGGAGCAGCAGCACCGCGCTCAGGGACGAATCGCTCGCCGGCGGGGAGGTGCGTGCTGCCGGCTCCGGTCCCGGCCCTATCGCTACCGGCATCCGCGCTTAGGGTGGGGCCGTCCGAATTTGAATCGGAGTCTCTTGCACCCCAAGCAAGAAGGATGGACCAAGCTACCCCACGGCCCCACGGGGTGGTCGTTCGAGCCGGCGGGACACTTAACGGTTCAGGCGCGGCGCGCCGGCTAGTGATGGATGAGCAGCCAGACGGCCACACCGGCGGTCCCAATGATGGCGGTGTTGAGCAACGAGAGCCAGAAGAACGACCAGAGCTCGCGGCGCCCTTCTGCAGGCGGGGTGGACGGGTCCGGCAGCGAGCCGCCCGGGGATCGTGCGTACGGGGTCTGGAAACCGCTCTCGCCCATCGAACGATCGAGCCGTTCCCGGCTCAAAAGGCGTTCGTTAGAATGGCCTAGCCCGCGAACCAGGGGAGGCGGGCGGCCGGTCCCACCGGCTTGAGCACGAGGAGGTGCAGGTTCGGTCCGGGGTCGCCCGGGGCGTAGCTGTACCGGTGCGCCAGCTGATAGAGCATCCAGAGCGCTTCCTCGTCGGTGCGCACGCCCAGGGTACCGGGGACGTCGACGTGGAATCGTACCTTGAGGATGCGCAGGAGCTCCTCGAAGTCCACCGAGCCGGGGTCCCCGCCGGCGGCGGCTGCGCGCAGCATGCCGACCAGCGTGCCCGTGGCCAGCCAGAGCACTTCTTGGCGCCCGACGGTGCCCTGGTGCCAGTGCGGCTCGCTCTCCGTCCCCTTGGCTGGAAGGACCAGGATCCGCAGACCCGAGGCCGGTGGGCTCATCTTGCCGGCCCGCAGCTGCGCCCAGGCGGCCTCCGCTTCGGCGACCGTTGTGACTACCAAAATGGAGGCGCCCCCGTCCTCGGCGGTTCCGGGGATCGGTGCGGGAAAGGCGAAGCGAACCTCAATGGGGCGGGCGGATCCTTGACTCGGCCGAACCCAGAAGGCACCGTGGCTCGACCCGGGGGTCCCTCGTTGCACGCGGTCGTAGCCCAGCCGGCGGAGCGCTTGCTCCGCGGCGTGCACGGCCTCGGGTTCCGGGGCCTCGGCCCGCGCCTCCTGCGCGCGCTCGACCATGGCAGGAGATTCGACGGCGGCCTTCGTGATAACCTAGACGTTGGTGGTGAAGGTTCAGAAACCCCAACGCAGCCCCGGATGCAACACGTATCCATTGGCCACGAGGAGAATCAGCAGGGCGAGCAGGTACGGCCCGGAGAAGACGAATCCGAGTCGTGCCCAGCGGCGGGCGGGGGATCGCCACAGGGGGATCGTAAGCGCCGTGAACAGGACGGCGAGCACCACCACGGCGATGGCGACCGCAGGCAGGAGCGGGGCGGTGAACAGCAGCAGCGCACTGGCGGGAACCAGCAGCGCGGCGCTCACCACGACGACCTTCGCGGAGAAGGCCGGGTCCTCCATGCGCGGCAGCATGGGCAGGCCGGCCCGGCGGTAATCCTCGCGCAGCAACAGCGCGAGGCTCCAGAAGTGCGGCGGGGTCCATAGGAACACGACCAGCGCCAACGCGAGCGCCCCCGTCGTCCAGTGTCCTACGGCGGCGGCGCTCCCGGCCAGCGCGGGCGCGCTGCCGGCAGCGCCTCCGAGCACGATGTTCCAGCTCGAGCGACGCTTGAGCCACAGCGTGTAGACGACCACGTAGCTGAGCGTGCCCAGGAGGATCGATAGCCCCGTGAGCGGATTGAGCAGCAGCGCCGCTCCCCCCACGCTCACCGCGGAGAGGGTCAGGCCGACCCCGAGCACTCTCGAGGGGGGATCGATCCGGTGACCCGGCAGCGGCCGGTCCTGGGTCCGGTGCATCCGCTCATCGAGGTCCCGGTCCAGGTAGTGGTTGAGCATCGCGGCGCCCGCGCTCCCGAGGGCGCCGAGCCCGAGCAACAACAGGAGCGAGCGGAGGTTCACCGGTCCGCTCAGGGCGACGAAGTAGCCCGCGGCCGCCACGGCGACGATGAGGGCGCTGATGGTCGGCTTGCTCAACTCAATGTAGTCGGAGAGCCGCGAGCGCGCCGCCACGGTCGGCCCTCTCCCCTTGACGGGATAACGCTGGTGTTCTCGACCCGGGACTAGCTCTCGGCCGGCTGCGGGAGCGGCAGCCGGGAGCGGAACTCCGGCGCCCGGGCGAGTCGCTCCTCGGGCCGTTCTTCACCGGCCTCGAGCGCCCACCGGGTCCAGCGCCGCGGGAGGTAGCGCAGATTGGCGATGAGCACGAGGACCAGCAGGAGGAGGAAGAGCACCGTGGCCACCGCGAAGTGCAGGAGCACGACCCCGACCGCGAGACCGGTCTCCACGACGATCGCCCCGAGCACGGCCTGCAGGACCACCGTGACACCGCACGCGATCGACAGGCGCAGTAGCGCCGGTCGGCGGCGTTCCCAGAGGATCGCCGTCACCGTCAGCGCGAGCACCAGGAGGGAGAGCCCAAGCGCTCCCACGCGGTGCATCGATTCCACGCCTGCGGCACCGGTGACCGGGGGCACCACCTGCGTGCCGAAGCAGGTGGGCCAGGACGGACAGGCCAGCCCCGAGCCGCTCGCCATCACGTTGCCCCCGAGGAGCACCGTGACGTAGCAGGCCCCGAAGGCGAGGGCCGCCAGCACTCCGAACAGCCGATGCCGGTCCGGCATCGCGCTAGCTTCCCTCGGCCCGCGCCGGTGCGGCGGTCGGCAACGGCACGTTCGGCCGGTGGGGCTGGGCCGAGGGAGCCGGGATTGGCGTCGGTCCGGTCATCGTGCTCGGCAGCGGTTCGCCCCAGGGGTCGGCTTGGGTCACGGGCGCGCCGCCGTAGTAGGAGTAGACCATGTTGGCAGCGAAGATGAGCTGCCCGATCCCGAGGATGAAGGCGCCGAGGCTCGAGAGGAGGTTGAGCAACTGGAACTGCTCGGTCGGCAGGTACGTGTAGACCCGGCGGGGGAGTCCCTCGGCGCCGAGGATGAACCAGGGGAACAGGAGCAGGTTCGCCCCGACGTAGGTCAGCAGGAAGTGCAGCTGGGCCATCGTCTGGTTGTACCAGCGGCGGGTCCAGATCGGGAAGTAGAAGTAGATCCCCGCGAAGATCGCGAACAGCGTGCCCCCGACGAGGATGTAGTGGAAGTGGGCCACGACGAAGTACGTCGCGTGGTACAGGTAGTCGATCGGGATCGAGGCGAGCATCAGCCCCGAGAGCCCGCCGATCACGAATCCGGTGATGAATCCGAGGCACCACCACATCGGTGTGGCCATCCAGATCCGGCCGCCCCAGAGCGTGGCGATCCAGTTGAACGTCTTCACCGCGCTCGGCACCGCGATCGCCATCGTGCTCAGCATGAACACGAACCGGACGTCGGTGCTGAGCCCCGTGACGAACATGTGGTGCTCCCACACGGCGAAGCTGAGTACAGCAAACACCCCGAGCGCGATCACCATCGCAGCGTAGCCGAAGATGTCCTTGCGGGCCAGCTTCGGTAGGATCGTGGAGATGAGGCCGAACGCCGGCAGCACCATGATGTACACTTCGGGGTGCGCGAAGAACCAGAACATGTTCTGGTACAGCAGCGCCCCCCCGAGCGGGGTGCCGTTGGTGGCCGCGAGCAGGTGCGTGCCGAGGTTCCGGTCGGCGAGCACCATGGTGAGCGCGATGGAGAGGGACGGGAGCGCGAACAGGAGCAGGATGGAGTTGATGAACGTCGCCCAGACGAACAGCGGCATGTTCCAGTAGTGGACACCCGGAGCGCGGTGCTTCGTGACGGTGACGATGAAGTTGATCGCGCCCAGCATCGAAGAGATGGACAGGATGTGCAGCCCGAGCACCCACAGGTCGATGCCGTGGGGGTTGTCGACCGGCGACTGCAGCGAGAGCGGCACGTAGCCGGTCCAGCCGGCGGAGGCGTTGGACAGGAGTAGGATGATCCCGGCCGGCGGGATCATCCAGAACGCGATCGCGTTGATCCGGGGCAGCGCCATCTCCTTGGCGCCGATCATCGAGGGGAGCAGGTAGTTGCCGAACCCGGAGAGGGTCGGGATGATGAACATGAAGATCATCAGCACCCCGTGCATCGTGAACAGCACCGAGTAGACATCCGGCGTGATCCCGAGCGTCGTCTCGGGCGATAGGCCGAGACCCTGCACCACGCCCAGGTCGGTGCGGATGACGGTGGCGTAGATGCCGCCGATGAAAAAGAAGGTGAGACCGGTGACGATGTACATGATCCCGATCCGCTTGTGGTCGCTCGTGAACAGCCAGAGCTTGGCCACGCGGACGAACCAGGTCCCGCGTTTCGAAAGGAACCACAGCACCAGCGCAGTGCCGACGACGACGAGGGCGGCCTCGAGGAGTACGTTGAGGTCGGAGGAGTCGATCATGGGACCTCTAGGCGAGGATTCCCCCGAGCAGGTACGCCAGCAGGAGCACGGCGCCGATCACCACAGCCACCTTGAGCAGCCGCGCCGCGTCCGCCTCGCCGAGGAGCCGCCCCGGCGTCGGGTGCACACGCCGGCCCTCTGGCCACTCGCGGTAGGCCCGGTCGACGAGGTGCACCATCAGCGCCCCGAACAGGAACAGCAGCGCGACGGCGAGTCCGAACGACTCCTCGACCCCGGGGCCCAGGATGGTGCCCAGCGTGAGCACGTACCCCACGAGCAGTCCGATCGCGGCGAGGCACAGGACGGCGACCACGAGATAGGTGTCGAAGACCCGACGTCGCAGCTCGGCGTACGCGGCCTCTCGGAGCGGGGCGATCGACTCACTCAAAGAGCTCGACCCTCCGATGCGGTACGCCCCGGAGCCGGTCCACTCGATACAGGATCCCGGTCAGGAGGAGGAACAGAACGACCGTCACGAACAGTGCGGCCACGAGTGCGGCGAGGTCGAGGAACGACCCGCTCGGGCCGAGCAGCCTCGTAGCGGCCCAGACGACGAAGGCGGAACCGACCGTCCCCAGCGTGAGGAGCAGCAGGAGCACGCCCCAGAGCACCCCGGTGCGGTAGCTCTCCGGCATTAGTGGCCCCCTGCCCCGGCCGCCGTCGGGCGCCCCGCGCTGCTCGGCCGCCCGGCGGGTGCCACCGCGTAGATACCGGGAAGACGCAGCGCCCGCTCCCGCGCCTCAAGCCGGGCGCGATAGCTCGCCCGATACCGCAGATAGAACCAAGACACCACGACGGCGTTCACGGCGACTATCGGTGCGATCCGCAGCGCGACCTGGTCCGGCGGGATGGCAAGACCCGGGGTGAGCCCGCCCCAGACGGTCATCAGGATGAAGAATCCCATGAGCGAGTTGCCGATGAACAGGAACAGAGGACGGTCACGCGGGTGGGTGCGCGGGGAACGATCGAGGAACGGCAGCAGCAGGACGTAGAGGATGACCGCCGTGGTGATGCCGATGGCCAGCACCGGCGTGATGCCCTGGAAATCCACCATCTTGAACAGCCAGAGGAAGTACCAGTCCGGCTCGGTCACCGCCTGCGGCGCGGCGGTGTTCCCGACGTAGGTCGGCAGCTGCCACGGCCACAGGGCCGCGATCCCGAACAGCAGCCCGAGGTACAGGAGCGCCCACTTCGTCATGTAGAAGAAGATGTGCGGCCAGAACGGTACACCGCTCTCGTCCTCCTTCGCGGTGAATCGCCGACGTTGGACGGGGTCGGAGCTGGCCGGAGGTGCAATGCCGTGCGCTTCGAACAGCGAGATGTGGGCGTACAGCAGCGCCCCGAGCGCAAGCGGCAGGAGCACGACGTGCGCCGCGAACATGCGCGAGAGCAGCCCTTGCCCGGTGCCATCGGCCAGGATGAACGGTCCGAGGAGCGTGCCGAAGGTGGGGAGCCGCAGCGCCAGCACGAGCCCGACCTGGGTCGCGTTGTAGCTGATCTGAGTGTACGGGAGGATGTAGCCGGTGAACCCCATGCCGAGGGTGGTCAGCATGAGGAGCGTGCCGACCATCCAGCTGAACTCGCGCGGCGCCTTGTAGACACCGAGATAGTAGCCCCGGTAGAAGTGGACGATCGCGAGGAAGATCATCGCGTACGAGCCGTAGAGGTGGCTCGAGAGGAGCAGCGACCCCATCGGCAGCGAGTTCACGATGTAGGAGGTGGAGCACCACGCCGCCGGTGAGCTCGAGAGTTGACCGGCCACCTGACCGCAGGCGGTGTAGGTCGGGTTCACGCTGGGCTGATAGTACAGGAGCAGCAGCAGCCCCGAGACCACTTGGTACAGGAACGCCGTGACGACGAAGGCGCCGGTCCAGTAGCTCGGCTTGAAGGTGAACGCCGGCTGCGGGCGGAGCGCCCACTTCGGAATGCCGGCCCGGTCCTCGATGAACCCCCAGGTGCGGTTGAGGGTCCGGTTGAACCACCGATCGAACATCGTCGGTTAGCTCGGGAAGAAACAAGCGACGACCGGGGACTGCTTCTGGAGCTGGCTCGTCGCGCCGACGCCGTAGTCCCCCTGCAGCGTGTCGAAGTGCCCGTTGACCGGGGGACCGACCACGCCGATCGCCGAGAGCGTGTCGTCGCTGGTGTTCCAGTCGAGCGTGACCTGCGGCAGGGGGAGCACTGCCGGCCCGGTCAGGTTGGAGGCTCCGTTGGTGACGTCGTAAGTGGAGCCGTGGCAGCTGCAGTGGAGGTAGAACGCGAGCGAGCCGAAGCTCTTCGCGCAGGTACCGGGAGGGTAGTAGGCGATCGCCGGTGCCGGACAGCCCAGGTGCTGGCAGATCGCGGAGAAGGCGACGATCGACTTCTGCGGTCCGACGCCTCCGACGACGTTGGTCGCGCCCCCCGAACCGCCGGCCGGCGGGGCGAGGTTGAGGAGGAAGTTCGGCTCGTTCCGCAGCGGGTAGGCGAACGTGTAGACGTCGGGCGTGGTGACGTTGTACTCCTTCATCACTTTCGTCGCGGTCAGCGGCGATCCGTCCAGGTCGAGCAGCCCGACCTTCGGGTAGCTGCTCAGACCGACGATGGGCGGCTTGCCGACGTACTGGAGCGAGGCCACACCGAGACCACCGGCGCCCACCGCGATCGCGCCGCCGGCCACGAGCAGCTTAAGTACGTTGCGACGGGTCTCATCGACCTCTTCGCCTCCCGAGGACGCGGAGGCCACCCGCCGCACCTGACCGACCGGCAGCTCGGCGTAGGCGCGAGCGTGCTCGAGCACCGGACAGCTCGGAGGGCAACCGAAGCTCATCGGAGGCTCCTCCCCACCGTCATCTCGTGGACATCCTCCGGCTCGTTCGGGTCCGGGATCGGCGCCGTCCCGGGGAGTTCCGCCTTCTCGCTGCCGTAGAACACGGCCCAGGTGATCGCGATGCCTAGGAGCGTGACCCCCACCTCCACGAAAGTGATCGTGTCGTACGCCGAGAGCGTCATGGGGACGGGCCTGCGGACTCGGTGGAACGGACGCCCGTGGCGGAGGCCGAGGAGGCCCACGACCAGCTGCCCGGGCCGAGCGCGGAGACGGCGCAGGCCGTAGCGACCGGCTCCAGGCGCACGGCGACCGAGGTCAACGTGGCGGCCGGAGCCGCGGAGACCGCGACGGGCACGGCGCCCGCGTGCGCCATCGGCGCCGGGTCCGTTGCCGTGAGGAGGAATCCCCGGAAGCCCGCGCCGCCGGTCGGAAGGGGGATACCGGCGTTGGCCGAGAGCTCGCCGAGCAACTCGTTCTTCAGATTCATCGCGCGGCCGTACCACCGACCCAGCGTGCGCAACGTGCCCTTGCCTTGCGGACCGAGGAGCAGCATCGCTCCCACACCGAGCAGGACGATCCAGTCGACCTCGCTGAAGAGCGCCAGGCTAGTTCACCCCGCTCCGATCGGCGCGAGGGTCCGCGCGCGCCGGGCTTCCCAGCGGGCGGCGAACCACGTTCCCCCCAGGTAGAGCCCCACCATCGGGGTTGCGATGAGCAGCATCGTGATCCCGGAATTGTCCGGCGTGACCACCATGCCGAAGAACAGCGCCCCAATCACGGCGGCCCGCCAGTGCTGGCGCCAGCTCGCCGCCGGCACGAGCCCCAGCCGGGTCAGGGTGTAGATGAAGACCGGCAGCTCGAAGACGACGCCGAAGGCGAGGGAGTACAGGAGCGTGAAGGTCACGAAGTCCTGTACGCCGAGCACGGGGGCGAGGCCCATCGCCCGGACGTAGTCGAACAGGAACCGGAAGGTGAGCGGCGTGAGCAGGAACAACCCCGCGGAGAAGCCTACCGCGAACAGGAAGGTGGCCGGGATGCCGATCCGCCGCAGCAGCTCCCGTTCGTTGCGACGGAGCGCCGGGACGAGGAACGCGCCGACCTCGTGGATGATCCACGGCATGCCCACGACGAGGGTCAGCAGGATCGCGATCTCGAATTGGGCGACGATCGAGTCGCCCACGCCGACGTTGAGCAGCGTCACGCCCGGCGGGAGCATGTACGCCACGAGCAGCCGGAAGAGCTGCGCGGTGACGTTGTAGAAGATGTTGGGGTACGGATAGGCGAGCCAGAGCCGATGGCCGGCGAGCACCACGGTGGTGGTGCGGATCTGAAAGGTGACGAGGAATCCGAGCATTGGTCCGAGGACCAGCGCGATCCGGATCAGCCGACGGCGTAACTCGCCCACCACCTCCAAGACCCGGTCGAGACCGTGCATCGCTCACCGTCCTCGGACCGCGCGGCCGATGCCGACGGAGGGCCCCACCCCGTCCCGTCGAGAGAACCCCCCCGGGGCCATCGTCGAGGGAAGGGTTCAGCGCGGTGGGGCGGCGACGGCCCCGGCCTGCGACGCCTTGAGCTCCTGCTCGACCTCTAGGCGTCCCTTCTTGAACTCGCCCATGGCCCGGCCGAGGCTGTGCGCGAGCTTCGGGATCTTGCTCGACCCATAGAACAGCACGGCCACGATCACGGCGATGATGAGCCAGTCGTCCAGACTATCGAACATCGGTAACCACTCCTCCGCACCAGCCCGAACTCGGGGCATATGGCGTTCGTACCGGGGGACCCAACCGGTCCGTACGGTTCGAACCCGGCCCGTATAAACGAGGGCTACTGCGGCTCGAGGAAGATCGCCTCGGAGACGCCGGCCACGGCGCGCTCGACGGCGACTTCCGCTAGCGTCGCGAGCCCGCGGCTCGCCCGATCCGCGGCGAGGAGCATCGGGTCCCGCGAGCGGTTGCGGGGTCGGCGAGCTTCCGCCACGTCCAGTCGCACCCGTTGGATCTCCGCAAACCCGTCGCAGGCGCCGGCCAGCTCGGGGTGCATGATGGCGTCCACCGACAGGCGCAGACCCTCCCCCAGCGAGTTGAGCAGGCGGAGCATCTCGTGCTGGATCGCCTCGGAGCTCGGATGCTCTCCCTCGCGTGCGATCACGGAGAGCTCGTTCGCGAGCTCTTCGAGGGTGTGGACCACCACGCGCCACTCGAGGAGCTGGCGGGGGTCGGGCGAACCGATCCGTCGTGCCAGCGACCAGTCGCGGCTGCCGAGGAACAGCTGCCGCACGAGGAGGGCCAGCACCTTGCCACCCTCCTCCTCGAGCATCGGCAGCCGCTTGGACCGGCGGTGCCGCGTCAACGTCTCCCGGGTCTCGTCGAGAAAGGCGGCGAGGATCATCCGCATCCGTTGGACGAGCTGCGGCAGGCCGTACTTGGACGGGTCGATGAAGTTCTGGAGCACGATGCGGTTGGGCTCTTGGGCCACGACGCTGACCCCCAGCAGACCTCGCGCGGCGGCGTGCAGCTCCTCGAGGCGCTCCGGCGCCAGCGCGACCTCGGTCCGGATCTCGATGGCGTCGTGACCGACCCGATAGGCGCCCACGATGAGGCGGGTGAGCAGCCCCGGGGTGTCGAAGGAGCGAGCCTGAAGCAGGAACGGCGCGCCGCCGGGGACGGCGGCCACCGTCGGGGCCGGCTTGAGGAAGAGCGACCCATCGTTGTGCTGGTCGAAGACGACCAGATCCCCCGGGCGCAGGTTCATCGCCTCGGCCCACGGTTTGGGGAGCGTGACCGCGATCGAGGAGTGTCCGGCCTTGAGGATGCGGCGCTCTCGGTTCGGACTTGGATACGCCATTGCTGTACCGAACCTCTTACAAGGTTCGTAGGTTCGAACCGGCCCGGATATATGAATCTCTCGCCGCCCGGCGAGTTCCTACTACGGTCGTCGGAGGTTCGGGCCCGACCCGCCGCGCGGCCGCGCACCGACTACGGGTGCGCGGAGTGTTCGAGCGCGCCGGTCGGCTCGGGGTAGCCGAGCCGCTCGGGGGGCATCTCGTGCTTGGCGCCTTCCCGCTTGCCGACCACGAAGCCGAGCACCAGCGCGACCACGACGAGCGAGACGACGATGCCGGCGATGATGTAGACCCCCGTCGGCATTCCCGGTCCGGCCGGCGATGGGGGCGCGACCCCGGAGCCGAAGAAGCCGAACATCCCCTCTTGGAAGTGGCTGGATACCATGCAGACGTACTCGTACACGCCTTTGGCCGGGGCGGTGAACGTCGCGGAGGCATGGAATCCCGTGGTGCCGTTGATGGTCAAGTTCACGAGGGGGGGGTGGCTGGTGAAGAAAGTCTGCAAGTCCGGTGTCGAGTCGCTGGTCGGGAAGGTGAGGTTGTCGACGGAGGAGAGGGTGAAGGTGTGCAACGTGGTGCCGAGCTGCGTCACGGTGATCGTCACATTGTCGCCCGGTGCCGCGGCCTCCATCGTATCCGGCGTGAAGGCAAAGACGTCGCCCACGCTGAGGCTCAGGGCATCGGTGGCGTGCCCCCGATACCCGGTCTCCGGAGCCACGGTGCGAGGCTCGAGAGCGCCCGCCAGCGGAAGCGCCAGCACCAGCAGCGCTACCGCGAGAGCGGCTACTACCCGAGAGATACTGCTGCGCATCGGTCGGCCGCGACGCTCCGGCGCTCCCACGCGCCGTGTGGTTCAAAGGCGTTTGGTACGTATCGCGGGCCGCCGGCAGCCGCCGGCTCGACGAGGGAATATGTACGCCGGAAATATGTATCGACCTCCGTCCCTTGCCCGGCGTGCGACTACGGTGGGGCGGCTCGCTCCTAGGGGTGGGAGCGGGCCTAGCGGTGCTGCCCATCCACGCCTCGCAGACGCCGCTCCAGGAGATCTCGCCCGTCGTCTGGGTGATGGTGGCGATCTCGGCCGCGGGCGCGTTCATCACCTACGCGATCATGGCCTACGCGGCTTGGCGGTTCCGCGACCCCTCGACGCGCGGGCGGAACTATGGTTAACAAGTACGAGGTGCTTTGGACCCTCGCCGTCGTGGGCCTCATCGCCGGCGTGGCCGCCTACTCCACGATCCTGCTCTACCAGGTGGACGCGCTTCCGAGCCACCCCGGGGAGTACGTCGAGGTCAAGGGTCATCAGTGGTTCTGGCAGTTCTGCTACCCGGCCAACCACACCTGCTACAACGTGAGCTACGACCCGAACACCGGCGGTACGAGCGGGGGGGCTCTCTGGGCCAGTCCGGGCGAATCGGTGCAGGTGAACGTCACCTCGGTCGACGTGATCCACTCCTTCAATATCCCCGGCATCGGCGTCCGGATCGACGCGATCCCCGGCCGGGTGAATTCGTTCGCGTTCAACGCGCCGGTGGCCAGTGCCGGTACCGAGTATCTGATCCAGTGCACCGAGTTCTGCGGCAGCTTCCACGGCACGATGCGTGCCTACCTCGTCCTGACGTAGTTCGTGCGCTGGTCCGCGCCCGCGGGCCGACTAGTGATGACCGGCGGTCTTCGGCGGGAACCGACCCATGAAGTTGGTGGCGGTCGCCAGCACCACACCCACGCCGAGGAGGAGGCCCGCGCCGGCCAGCACATCGACCTGCACGAGCGCGGTGCTCAGCGGGGGCGAAAGGGCGGGCGGCTGGACCCCCACGAAAAGCGTTCCGTTCATCCCGGCGGCGAAGTGGCCGGAGGTGGTGCAGAGGTACTCGTACTCCCCTTGGGCGGGGATCGAGAAGTTCGCCCAGACGACCTGGCCCGGACTGTTGATGGCGGCGTTGGCGAGGGGGGCGTGCTTGCCGAAGTAGTTCGAGTAGTTCTGGGGGGTCGGGAAGACGTTGGCCTGCGCTACGAGCGTCCAGGTATGGGCGAAGCTCCCTCCGTTCGTGATCTGGACGTCGATCGTGATCGGGTAGCTGGTCGCGTTGACGACGAGCGCGTCCGGCAGGAACTTCAGTTGGTCCGTCGTCTGCTCGGTGAGCGGCGTCCCCGCGCCCGCGCTCACGTTGAGGAATCCGAGCATGCCGGCCTGGAACTGGTAGGGGACCAGCGAGGTGAACTCGTAGCTCGCGCCGAGCGTCGTCGGGAGGGTGAACGACACGCTGGCGCTGCGGCCGGGGACTGCGGAGACGTTGGCGAGCGAACCGTTGGTGCTGAAGAAGTGCTGAAGCTGCTCCGGATCCCAGCTTCGGTTCAGCACCACGTTGGCGCTCCGAACGAGGGTGAAGCTGTGATTGAGCGAGCCGGTGTTGTTGAGATGCACGGTCACCAGTGCGCCGGCCTCGGCACCGACCAGCCGGGCCGGAACGAACGCCGGGGCATCGGTCAGGTTGAGCCAGTAGCCGACGGAAGCCGGTGCGGCCGCCGGCCGCGCGTACTCGAGGCTCAGGGCGGCGCCGCGCTGGGTTGCCTCGGCGATCGGTGCCGCGAGCGGAAGGCCGATCGCCAGCAGGAGCAGACCGAGCACACCACAGGTGCCGGCCGCGCGGCGGAGCCCCCGATGGAGCGGGCGAGTATTCTCCATCGGCCTCACGGGCGGAATTGGACCGAAGTTCGGTTCTTATCGCCTGTGTACGAATCGCCTCCGCCCGCGGCGCGCGCGCCCGGGCGAGGGCGGAACTCGCCTAGGGATCGTGGGAGGATCCCACCGGCCGCTCCTCCTCCGGTTCGAACCGGCGGAGCAGCTGGGTGGTCACTTCGATGAGTGGGTGGTGGGAGGTCCGGTCGATCGCCACGTCCTCGAGCCGGTGCAGGTGGTGTTCACGGGAAGCGCGCTCGAAACCGGTCTCCTGCGCCGCGAACTCGAGCGGCTTCTCGCAGGTGAGGATGAAGGCCTGGAGCTGGGTGAGCCCCATCTCGCGGGCCGCGAGCGCGCGGTGGTGGCCATCCACGAGGATCCACTGCTCCCCCTTCTGCACCACGAGCACCGGCTCGGCAAACCCCCGCTCGAGCTCGTACCGGCGTCCCTCGAGCTCGTCCTCGAACACTTTCCACTGCGTCGGGGTCAAGCGCGCGATCGGCACGAGCCCGCGGCGGAAGCTGAACGGCAACTGGTAGCGCTCGGTGAGCAGGTGGCGCAGCGTCTCGGCCTTGGCCGGGCTGGCCCGCTCAAAGTGCGAGCGCACGATGTCGAGGTTCGAGACGATCCCGCAGAGCCGCCCGGCCTCGTCGACGATGGGCAGGTCGCGCAGCCCGAACCGGAACATGATCCGCGCCACATCGTCGAGGGCCATCTCCGGCGTCGCGGTGTACGTGCCGGGCCGGATGACGGCGGACAGGTGCGTGGAGCGGTCGGAAGCGTGGCGCAGCAGCTCCTTCGCGCTCACGAACCCCACGAGCCGCCGTTCGCCGTCGACGACCGGCAGGCCGTGGTGCCGGCTGTGCAGCAGCTTCTCGATCGCCTCTCCGACGGTGGTGGACTCTTGGAAGTGTTCGACCTCGAGGACCATGTAGTCGCGGACCCGCACGCTCATGCGGGCGGCGGCTCGGGGCCCTCGTCCCGCAAGTACGCGGTCAAGAGGTGGCAGATGAGGAGGTGGACGTCCTCGGCATGTTGCATGCTCTGGGAGGGCACGACCACCGGGATATCCACGAGCCCCTTGAGCTTCCCACCGCCGAGCCCGGTGAGGCCGATGGTGTGGAGCCCCATCGTGCGGGCCAGCTCCACCGCCGCCAGGACGTTGGGGGAGTTGCCGGATCCGGTGATGGCGAACAGGACATCGCCCCGGCTCGCCAGGTTCCGCACCTGCTCGGAGAAGACCCGGGCGTAACTCGTGTCGTTGGCCCAGGCGGTGAGCGTCTCGACATTGTCGACCAGCCCAATGCATCGGAACCGTCGGCCGTCCCCTCGGATCGTCGCCTTGCCGATGTCCACCACGAAGTGGGAGGCGGTGGAGGCGCTGCCGCCGTTGCCTAGGAAGAAGAGGGTCCGGCCCTCGGCGCGGGCCCGGAGGAGGACCGGAACGATCGCGGCGATCGCCTGGGCGAGGTACGGTTCGCGGATGGAGTCGCACGCCTCCTCCACGTACCGTCGAACGTACTCCTCCACCGCCAGTCCCACCGAGCTCACCGCCCCACGAAAAGGATGCGCGATCCCTCGGCCGAAAAGCGGACCGGGACCTTACGCCACGGGGACAAAGCGCTCGCTACTTGAGCGCTCTGCTCCGGCGGGTGCGCCAGCAAGAGGAACCCCCCGCCTCCGGCGCCGGTGATCTTGCCTCCCCAGGCACCGGCCGCCCGGGCCCGCGCGTAGGCCGCGTCGATCTCCTCCGTCGAAATGCCGGCGGAAAGGCCGCGCTTGAGCTGCCACCCCTCATCGAGCAGTTCCCCCAATCGCACCCAGTTCCCCGCCAAGATCGCGTCGCGGGTGGGGCCGGCGAGCTCTCGCATCCGACGCAGCGATTCGCGGTTCTCGCCCAGCCGGGCCTCTTGGCGCTTGAGGATGCCCTGCGCCTGGCGCGTAATGCCCGTGTAGAAGAGCGAGAGATGACTCGCGAGCCGCTCCTTGTCGCGGGTCGTGAGCGGGATCGGAGCCACGCGGACCGTGTCGTCCTCCCGGAACTCGAAGAACTGCACGCCGCCGAAGGCCGCGGCGTACTGGTCCTGCTTGCCCAGCGTCCCGTGCAGGATGTCGATCTCGATCGAGCAGGCCTCTTCGGCGAGTTCGGCCGGACCCTTGAGCGTCCCGCGGTAAGCGTGGAAGGCGTTGAGCAGCCCGACCGTCACCGAGGAGGAGGAGCCGAGCCCGGTCCCCTCCGACGGGATGTCGGCGATCGTGTGGACCTCGATGCCGCCGGGGACACCGGCGAGCCGCATCGCCTCCCGGACCAGCTCGTGCTGCAGCTGGTCGAGCACCTCGACGTCCTCGGTCCGGGAGTAGGCGACGCGGATGGCCGCGTCGAACTTGTCGTTCACCAGCACGTGGACGTACCGGTCGATGGCGGCGCTCACCACCGCGCCCCCGCCGTACTTGCGATAGAAGGAGGGCAGGTCGGTCCCACCGCCCGCGAAGCTCACCCGGAGCGGGGTGCGGGTGATGATCACGCTGGCGCGAGGGCGGGAGACCCCTATTATCGGTTGTGGGTGACGTGCGTTCTCGACGGTGCGCCGGCGGAACGGGGATGCCGCCGGCCGAAGAAGCTGCGCACCACCGGTGCGAGGTCCGGTAGGGGGGCGAGCCCGGGCAACACCGAGGCGAACTGCGCGGCCCGGTGGTCGAGCACGATGCCGATGCCCCGATCGTTCTCGCTCCGGATCAGCCGGCCCAGCGCCTGGAGGATGGCGCGCTGGGCGGGCGCGGTGACCGTATACTCCCACCCTCGGCCGCGGGTGAGGTCGAGGTGCCGGCGCAGCGCCTCGCGCCGGGCCGTGGGCTTGGGGAACGGGATGCCGACGAGGATGACCGCCTCGAGCTCGTCATCAGGAAAGTCGATTCCCTCGGCGATCCGGCCGCCGGCGACGCCGAGCAGGACGCCCCCCGAGGGACCCTGCTTGAACCCCTCGACGGCGCGCCAGAGCTCCTCGAAGCGCGCGCTCCGGGATTCGATGACCGCGCCGGCCGGGAGCGCGCGGGCGAGTCCTCCTCCCAGGACCGCCTCGAGCAGCGCGAAACTGGGGAAGAACGCCGCGGTGCGTACCGGCAGTTTGGCCAGGATGTCGGCGAGTCGGCGGGCGAGTCGCGGGATGGCCTCGGGGTCGGTCGAGAGCTCCTCGTAGCGGCTCGTCACGTCGGTCGCGTAGTAGAGCCGCCGGTTCTCCGGCGGGAACGGACTGGGAAGGACCAGCGAGCGCACCTCCTCCGGGAGCCCGAGCGCATCCCGGTACTCCTCGAGCGGCCGGAGGGTGCCCGAGAGATGGACGGACAGGTGGCATTGGGCGACCGGCGCCGCCATGCGCGTGGCGTCGACCGCATATGCCTCGAGCGCCGGGCGGGGCTCGCGCGTGATCACCTTCACGAACTCCGGCGGTTCCATTTGGGGCCAGGCGAGCAGCGAGAGCGCGACGGAATGCACCGCCGAGCGAGGAAGCTGGCGGGCCTGCCGTCGCTCCTGGCGGAGCACTTCGCCCCACTGGAGGAGCGCGCCGAGCTGGGATTCCAGCCGCAGCGACGTGCCCCCGAGCTCGGCCAGCAGCCGGTCCTCGAGCACCCGCGGCGGGAGTACGCCGTCCTCCTCGGGGGCGAACTCGGCGAGCAGGCCATCGACGACGTCTTCGACGGTCCGCAGCAGTTCCGAGGCCGATCCCTGATCCGGGAACGGGATGTCGCCCCGGCCCCGCAGCTCCTCCCGTGCCCGGCGGATCGCGTCCCGCGGCAGGGTGACGCTCGCGAGCTCCCGCAGGTATTCGGGGAGGTTGTGCGCCTCATCCACCACCAGGTCGAGCCGGTCGAGCCCGACCCCGAGCCAGCTCAGGAGCGCGGTGCGGACGTGAGGGTGGAAGAAGAAGGCGTACGGGGCGGTGAGGAGACGGCTGCGCCGGGCGAGCAGCTTCGTCAATTCGTAGGGACAGAGATTCTCCTCACGGCAGTACGACTCGAGCTCCGGATTGGTGGGGAGCTTCTGCGAGAGCCGTTCGGTCAACGGCTCGAGCTCGGTCTGCAGCACGCGGGCGTAGTACGGGCACCCATCCAGGTCGGTCAGGTCGACGGCGGAACTCGCCGGCAGGTCGGTGGGCGGCAGCAGCATCGCTTCGCCGCTCAGGCCGCGCTCGGTCGCGCGCTTCCGATCCCCGCAGAGCTTGCCGTGTTCCTCGGCCGTCGCCGAGCCGATCCCCTCGAGTCCTTCCAGCAGGAAGCATCGGCTCTGACGGCCGGCGAGACCCAAGGCGAGGAACGGCCGCGCGCTCCGGTGGGAGATGGCGCGGCACTCCCGGAGCACCTGCTGCTCCTGGGCGTGGGTTCGGACCAGGTAGAGCACGCGGTGTCCCGCCAGCTCGGCGTGCTCGAGCAGCGGGGCGAGCGTTGCCACGGTCTTTCCGGTTCCCGTAGGGGATTCCACGAGCAGGGGACCGCCGGATCGTCCGAGCGCGGCGATCTCGGAGAGGATCCGCTCCTGGCCCGTCCGCACCCGGTACGGAAACAGCGCCGCAGCGCCGGGTAGAGAGGCTGTGGGCGCCGTATGGAGACTCCGAGCGATTGAGGCTCGGGACCCCGTTTGAAGCTGCGCCTCCAGCGGAGGGTGTCCGGCTAGCCGAAGCGGTACCGAACCCCGTACGGACCCCGCGGGTAGCTCCAACGGACGGAGCCCTGATCGCAGGCCACGGAGCAGGCGCCACACTCCACACAGTCCTCGTAGCGGAACACCAGCCGGCCGTCGAGCCGGGTGTAGCACTGGGCCGGGCAGACGAAGGTACAGAAGGAGTGCGGGCAGCGCGCACAGATCTCGGGCTGGACGGTGATGTGCGCGTGCTCGGGGCCGTCGGTGGCAAACCGCAGAGTGCCCAGGCGGCGCTTGATCTCGACATACCGTGCGCCCGGCTCCTCGGCGGGGGATTCGGGCTCGCTCACCAGGCCTCCCACCAGTTCCAGGCGGAGCGGAAGAGTCGCGCGGGGGACAGATGCGCGTCGCGGCGGGTCGACATCACGGTGGAGCGGACCGAGCGCTTCGGACCACCCTCCTCGGTCATCAGTCGGTGGAACAGCTCCGCCTGGAATCTCGGCCACTCCGCCGAGGCCCCGGCCGTCCGGCGGAGCCGTCGGCCCCGCGCCGCCCAATCGGCGAGTCCCACGTAACTCGGGTCGGCCCGCAGACGGCGGGCGTACTCACCGCTCCGGTCGCCCAGACGCGGCCCGGATCGCAGCGCCGTCGCCGTCACCTCGGCCGCGATCTCGGCGCTGGCGAGTTCGGCCGGCAGGCCGCGCAGCTCCATCCCGTTGGAGGCTTCCAGCCCCGCCCCGCGCCCAAGTCGAAGGTAGCCGCTGCCGCCCCAACGATCCGCGGGAGGCGGTCGGAGCTCGCGCCGGACCTCGGAGGATAGCTGTGAGCCCGCGAGCAGCGGGGCAAGGGCGGGGTGGGCGAGGAACCTTCGACGCTGCTGGTCCAGGTCGGCAGCGGTCGGCGGACGAACGACCCCCCACACCTGGAGGGTGAGCCCTAGGCAATCGCGGTACGTGCGAAGCGAGCCCCCGGCGACGATCCCACCGTCGGGGGCCGCCAGCCAGTCGACGGTGGCACCCTCACCGGGGCGCAGGCCGAACCTGGCCTCGATCCGCGCCGGCTCCAGGTTGAATCGAAGACACCCGTGCCATTCCGTGCGGGTCGTCGGGCGACGGCGGGAAGGCTCGCCGAAGGAGGGTTCCGTCAGCAGCCGGCCCAGCGACCTCCCTACTCTCGCCGCAGGAGCGGGCGTCGGTGGCGCTCCGGGCGGGTCGGGCGAAGGCGGAGCGGCCTCCGGCTTTCGCGGCGACACCCCGAGTTCCCGGGCTTCCCGTGCGCACCGTTCGGTGAGCTCGCTCCGGAGGACCGCCACCGGGAGCCCCTCCGGGCCGGACTCACGGAACTCCGTGCCGGTCCATCGGGACCCGTCAAGGAGCATCCAGCGATGCAGGACGATGCGGCGGTCAGCTCCCGCATCGTCCGCGGCGGGAAGCCGTGCGTACAGCTCCGCGGGCAGCACGTCCCCCTCTCCTCCGTCCGTCGTGTCCGCCGGGTCGGCCAGCCAGCGGACGGCCAACCGGGCGCGCGCCAGCCGGGACGTCGCCAGCGCGGCGACCGGGCCCCCGCCGAGTACTTCGATCTCCTCGGGCGTTGCCATCGGAGTGGCCCTCGCGCCGGCCTACCCGGCCGCGGCCGGCAGCGCCTTCAGGATATCCAGGTCCGCGCGGACCGCCGCAGCACTCGCATCGAACGCCCGACGTTCCTCCGGCCGCAGCGTCACCTCGAAGATCCGTTCGACCCCCCCGGCGCCGATCTGGGCGGGCACCCCCAGGTAGAGGTCGTGCAGTCCGTACGGGCCGTCCAACGCGGCGGTGACCGGCAACAGACGGTGTTCGTTCCGCGCCACCGCCCGGACGAGCTCGGCCTGGGAGGCCGTCGGCGCATAGTAGGCGCTGCCGGCCTTGAGCAGGTTCACGATCTCCGCGCCCCCATGGCGGGTCCGTTCGGTGATCGCCTGGAGTTCGGGCTCGGGCAGGAGCCCGGTGAGCGGCACTCCGTTCACGCTCGTCAAGGACGGGATCGGAACCATGGTGTCCCCGTGCGTCCCGAGAACGAACCCCACCACATCCCGGGGTGCGACGCCCAGCGCCTGGGCCACGAAGGTGCGGAACCGAGCCGTATCGAGCGAGCCGGACTCCCCAAAAACGCGCGCGGAAGGCAGCCCGCTCACGTGGCGGAACCAGTAGGTCATCACATCGACCGGGTTGGTGACGACGAGGCAGACGGCCTGGGGCGCTCGACGCGCCACGGCCTCGGCGTGTCCCCGGAGGATCTCGGCGTTCTTGCTGAGCAGGTCCGACCGGCTCATCCCCGGCTTGCGCGCGAGTCCCGCGGTCTCGACCACGAGGTCGGCGCCCTCCAGGGCGTCCAATTGGACCGAGCCACTGACCCGGGTGGAGAATCCGAGGATCGGGGCGGACTCGGCGATGTCGAGCCCCTTGCCCTGGGGGAGCCCGTCGACGATGTCGATGAGCACGAGTTCTTCGGCGAAGTCGGCCTCGGCCAGCCGCTGAGCGAGGGTGCCGCCGATGTTCCCCGCCCCCAGCACCGCGATCTTGCCCAAGCCGGTCATGAATCCCTCCCGTGGCAGGGCCCCCCGGCCTTAACGCTGCCGCGACTCGTCGGGCGAGTGTCTCCCGTCAGGCGAAAGCTTCATTCAAGGACCCCTCGATGCGGCGGCCGTGGATGTCCGGACCGTCCTCGCCAGCGTGGAGGAACGAGAGAAGTGGAACCGCCGGCTCGAGCGGCTCGAAGCTTCGCTCTCGGAGGTCCGGCTGCGCCGCCGCCGGCTCGAGCGGAAGCTCCGCACGGTGCGGCGGCAGCTCTCGCACGTGGCTGACCTGACCGAAGGCATGCTCGATCCCGCCCGCCGCATGCCCCTTCTCCTGCTCCATGCCGCGCACGCGTCGTCCATCCCTCGGCGATAAGCGTCGGGCGCTCGCCCGCACGCGCGCCGAGCTCGAGAAGGAGCTCCTCGAGCTCCTGCGGGAGGAGGCGTACATCGCCCGGCAGGTGGCCCGCGCGCGGGAGCAGATCCGATACTACGAGCAGCACCTGGCCGAGCTCAAGACCGCCTGGGGACGACGGACCCCGCTCGACGAGTACGCCCGTCGGATGGACTAGCGCTCGGGCCGTGCGCGTCGTCGTCTTCGGCGCCGGCGCTGTCGGCCAGCTCTTCGGGGCCCGGCTGCTGCGCGCCCAGCACGAGATCCTGCTCGTCGCCCGCACCGAGGAGGTCGTGGCCATCCGGGGTCACGGGTTGCGCGTCGAAGGGGAGACCGAGGGCGTCTTCCCCGTGCCCGCCGTCGACGCCCTCATCGACGGGATCACTCCGGACGTGGTGCTCCTGACCGTCAAGAGCTTCGACGTGGAGAGTGCCGGGGTGGAGCTTGGCCGCCGGCTGCGGCCGGTCCCCCCCGTCCTCGCTACGCAGAACGGACTCGGCATCGAGAGCACGCTCCGTCGGGGACTCGAACGAGGTCGGGCGGGATCTCCGGTGCCGGTCGTGGTCCGCGCGGTCCACACTATCCCTGTCACCCGGCTCGGGCCGGGCTCGATCCGCCAGGCCGGTGTGGGCGAGCTGGTGCTCGGCCGACCGGCCCCGGAGACCGAGGCCGCCGCGGCCGACCGGTTCGCCGAGCTGTTCGACTCGGCCGGCTTTACGGTGCGCCGAGTGTCGGACATCGAGCGGGAGGTCTGGCGCAAGCTGCTGGTGAATGCGGCCATCAATCCGGTCACCGCCGACCACGGCATCCCCAACGGCCAGCTCGCGAACGAGCCGTGGAGAGGGCAGGCGGAGGAGCTCCTGGCCGAGGCGCTCCAGGTGAGCCGGGCCGAGGGGTTCGACTTCTCCGACGAGGAAGCGCCGGCCGAGCTGTGGCGGGTCGTCCGCGCCACGGCCGCGAACCGCTCCAGCATGCTGCAGGACCTCCGACGCGGGCGACCCACCGAGATCGAGGCGATCTCCGGTGAGCTGCTGCGTCGGGGCGGCGTCCACGGGCTCAAGCTCCCGGCCACCGAGCGCGCGCTCGAGCGGATCCGGCGCCGAGTCCGCGAGCGCGCGGGGCCGGGTACCTAGGCAGCGTCCGCTCCAGCGGTGCCCTCGTCGCAAGGGTCTTACCCCCGCTCCGGTCCGGCGGTCCGGGTGGAGAAAAAGAGCGTTCGGCAGGCGACGGCGCGGGGTCGCCGCGCGTTGGTCCGCGTCGACTTCAACGTCCCCCTCACCGACTCCGGCGAGGTCGCCGACGACCGCCGCATCGTGGAGGCGCTCCCGACGATCCATCACCTCCAGACCGCGGGCGCCCGAACGATCCTCCTGAGCCACTTGGGCCGACCCGGGGGCCGGCGGGACCCGCGCTACAGCCTCCGACCGGTCGCCCGGAAGCTCTCCGCCCTGCTCGGTCAACCGGTGCCGCTCGCGGAGGACTGCGTCGGCATGAACGCGTTGCAAGCCACCGCGCGCCTCCAGAACGGGGGGATCCTGATGCTCGAGAACCTGCGCTTCCACGCCGGCGAGGAGGGAAACGACCCGGCGTTCGTCCAAGAGCTGGCCCAGCTGGGCGAGCTGTTCGTGGAGGAGGCGTTCGGGGCGGTCCACCGGGCTCACGCCTCCACCGTCGGCCTGCCCCAACGGATGCCGTCGTTCTGTGGACTGCTGGTCGAAAAGGAGGTCCGGGAACTCTCCCACCTCCGGGAGGAGCCCGAGCACCCGTACGTGGCGCTCCTCGGTGGGGCCAAGGTCGCCGACAAGCTCCCGATCCTCAACGGCCTGGTGGGCCGCGCTGACGCACTGCTGCTCGGGGGCGCCCTCGCCTTCCCGTTCCTGGCGGCTCAGGGCAAACCGCTGGGCGCGAGCCCTACCGAGTCCGGCCTGGAGTCGGAGGTGCAGGCGCTCATGGCGCGGGCGGGCCAGAACGGCACCGTGCTCGAGTTGCCTGTTGACTGGCTCGGGGAGCGGCCCGGACAGAAGGAGGTGGTCGCGTGCTCCGCCGATGACGTGCCTTCGGACGTGCTCCTGCGCGACATCGGCCCCCGGACCCGCGACCGATTCTACGCACGGCTCGACGGATCGGCCAGCGTCTTCTTCAACGGGCCGATGGGCAAGGCCGAGGACTTTCGGTTCACGCCCGGGACCCGCGAAGTGCTCGCCGGCCTCGCGACGCTGGCAGGCTACCACGTCTGCGCCGGCGGCGATAGCGCCCGCATCGCACGGGACCTCGGAGTGGAGGCGGCCTTCCAGTACGTCAGTACGGGCGGGGGCGCGGCGCTCGAGTTCGTCGCAGGCCTTGACCTGCCCGGGCTCGAGGCCCTGCCGGACGCCTAGCCCGCGCCGGGGCTGCCACCAGGGCCGTCTCAGGGTCGATGCTCTCGAGCAGCCACCGGATATACGGCTCGTGGGCTCGGGGGACCTTGAGCTCCAGAATATCGGGTACTTCGTAGGAGTGCTCTCGGACCAGGAAGCGGAACAGCGCTCCGAGCTTCTTGCCCGAGGTCTTGAGGAGGACCGCCTGCTCCGGCGAGCGCTCCATCGCTCCCTTCCACCAGTAGACGGAACGGATCGGCCAGTAGCTGGCGCACGCCGCGAGGCGCCGTTCCACGGCGCCCTCCCCCAAACGCCGGGCCTCCTGCCGGTTCGCGGCCGCCACGTAGACGAGACGCAGTCGCCGCTCTTCGGCGCTCGAGTCGAGCGGAGGGCCGCTCACGCGGCGACCAGCGCCCGCTCGGGGACGGTGAAGTCAAAGACGGACATCGATAGGTCGGAGAGCCGCACGACGGCGGCCCGCGCAGGGATGGGCGTGATGTTCCGCATGCGCTGGTACTCGGTCTCAGCCTGCCAGGTGGAGGCATTGAGCAGCAGCACGCCGCGGTACCGGTCGGCGCCGAAGGTGTGCGCGTGCCCGGTGACCAGGATCTCCGGCACAGGATCGATCAGCAGTCCATCGTGGGGAAGCGGGGCGATCGGGGTGCGACCACCGTAGATCGGGGCGAGGTGGCGCATCGCCAACATCCGCTTCATCACCTCGGTCGGATGGCCGTAGTCGGCGCCCGGCAGCGCCGGGATGAGGTCGTCAAAGCTCCGGCCGTGGTAGGCGGCCACCACGGTCCCGTCCAGGGAGAAGGTGGACGGATTCCCCAGCCGACGGACGTTGGCCGGGAGCAGCCGTCCGAGCTCCTCCGGGAGTGCCGGCTGCGGCTCGGCCGGGCACACCGCGTCGTGGTTGCCCGGAATCACCACGATGTGCAGCCGGGACGGCAGCTCTGCGAGACGACGCCCGAGCTCGGCGTACTGCTCGACGATGTCGTGGATCGCCAGGTCCCTCTCCTGATGCGGGTAGATCCCGATCCCATCGACCAGGTCGCCCGCGATGACGACGTGCTCGATCTCCTGCGCGAGCTCGGGCGAGGGTCCCTCCCCCCGCAGAAATGCCGCGAGGGCGCTCCAGCTCTCGCCGAGGAAGGAGCGGCTACCGACGTGCAGGTCGGAGAGGAACATCGCGCGAGAGCTCGTGCCCTCGGCACGGGGGAGCCGCCCCGCGGGAACGTCGGGTCGGTGCAGCGCACGCACGACCGGCAACCGGCCGGACTCCTTGGGCAGCCCGAGCGTGAGCCCTACCACCTCGTCCGATAGGAGGTGCGCCATCGCCGCCGGGCTGTCGCGCAGGAGGAGCACTGCGACCGAGCCGGATTCATCGTCCAGTTCGACCAGCACGTGCTTCTTCTCACTGGTCGTGCGCACGTCGCGGACCAACCCGATGATGGAGGCCGTCCCCTCCTTCCCCCGCAACGCGGCGATCGGCTGGAGGTTGGGCAGGTCCGGACGGCCCTTGAGCCACCGGTGGACCGAGCGGTACCGGTGGTGGAACAGGCTCTCGTAGGCCTCGAGCGGCGTGCGGCCGGGTACTCCCGCGATGAAGCCGGGGTTAAGCAACCGGAACGGTTCGGCCATCGCGGCCACCGCCGTGGAGGTCGCGACGCCGCCCGCGACCGGAAGGCCGCCCGAGGGAGGGTCGACGCGGAGCATCCGCTCGACCATCGAGCGCGTGACGAACGGTCCCAGCGCGTCCGCCGTTTCGATCAGTTGGCGCGAGAGTCGCAGCGGCTCCGGCTGGGTGAGCAGGAGGGAGAGCGCTTCCGCCTCGATCAGGCGCTGGTGCTCCTCGAAGTAGCGTACCAGGGCCTCGCGCATGGTCGAACCGGTCAGGTCCGCCCGCCGGCGAGAAACGCCGGAGCTGCGGCACCCGGGACCGGTGGGGGAGAGGAGCTACGCTATTTCAGGCAGCGGTCGCAGAATGGGCGACGGGGCTCACGCGCGGTAGGACTCGCGGGCGTAGGAAGCGCCCTTCGGGTACTTTTCCTTGAGGTGACCCGTGAGCTTCTCCGGCGCGTGCTCGAGGTGCGCCGTGTACCAAGCGACGACCACGTCGCGGAGCACGCGGTGGATCTCGCGAAGGTCCGCTTTCTCCTCGGGGTGGTCGAAGAGCACCGCCTGGCTCATCATCCGCATCCAGCCCGTGTAGCGGTGGTACGACTCGCCCTCGCACCACTCGAAGACGCCGCGCAGGTGGGTCTTGCCCTCCGGGTTGGCGTAGTACCAGAACCGCAGGGTGAAGCCGACCCAGCCCTGGGTCCGGTCCCGCAGCTCGATCGTCTTGACGGCACCGAAGTCGAACGACTCCTTGAACATCCATTGCTCGGGGTACTCGACGAACGTCGCGAACAGGGTCTGCGACGGCTCCACCGTCAGGTGGACCGAGGCGTTCTCGAATTGATTGTGCACCTCCCACAGGTCTTGGAGGAACCGCCGGTTGAGCTGGCCCCGGTGGGTCAGGTCCTCGCCGGTTTCCTTGGTCGAAGCGCGCTGCGTTTTCGCGAGCTCGTTCTTGAGCGAGGCGACGAAATCATCCTCCGGGAGTGGGGCGACCTCTTCGCTCGGCGGCGTAGGCGGCGCTGGTGCGGGAGTGCGCTTGGGCATGCGAGAACGGCTCCGGGTCGTCGATGAAGGTCCGCTATAAAGAGTTGCGCGGGCGGCGGGTCGTTCGGAGCCGGCTCTGCGCCCGGTGGACGATCCGGAGCGGCTAGGAGCCGCAATCCGGTGAGATTTATGGGTGCGGCAGCTTCGCGGCGAGATGGAATCGTCGGAGGACTCCCCAGCGGCCCACGGGAGCGCCCCACTCGACCCCGATCTGCCGATCGCCGAACCCAGATCGGCCATCGACGGGACCGGCGCGCCCCTCGACCCGCCGGATACCGGGCTGACCCCTGAAGCAGGACCGCGCCGCCGTCGAATCCCGCTCATCGCCGTGATCGCGCTCGTGTTGGTGCTCCTGCTGCTTCCGCTACTCCTTCTCGGGCTGCTGATCCCGTCGTTCCACCCGCTCGCTCCGCACTCTTCGTCCCAGTCTCCGCCTTCGCCCTCGTTCGCACAGTCCTACACGCAGGCCTACGCTGCGGCCAATGGCTCGGCCCAAGCGACGGTGGGCGGCTCTTGGGGTCTTGTAGACGCTGAGGGCCTCGCGACCGAAGTGAACGCTGCCTTTCCGGGACATTCCGCTGCAGGACCCTGCTCCTCGATGGCGCCCCCGCCCGTTCCGGCGGTCTCCCTTAACCAACTCAGCACCGGGGAGACTGCGTTCTGGGCCTTCGGGTTCGGGGATGCGGCCGGCGACAGCTTGGGCGTCCTCGTGGTGAACGGTACGGCGCAGGTGCTGGGGGAGTCCGCCGCCAGCTCCCATTGCAATGGGCCGACCCCGCCCGCGCGACTCCCGAACCCCGACCGGCTGATGGACAGTTCCACCGCCGCGGCACTGATGGGGTCCTCCTGGAGCGCCACGCTCGGGAGCGCCACCACCTCCTTCGCGGCCTTCCTGCTCTCCGACGAAGGGGGCGGGGTCGGTACCCAGACGGGCACGGCCTACTGGGAGGTGCTGGCATCTCCGTGCCCGCTCGCCTCGGTCGGGACGCTGGGGATATTGCCGGGCGACCCGCACCTCCTGGCAGCGCTGAATGCCACCACGCCCCAGGTCTTGGACAATTGGGTGATCCCCGGAATAGGCACCTGCGAGAGCAACGGGACGCTCAACCAGGCGCTCGCTCTGGGCTACCCCCGGTCGACGAACAACTTCAATGGCTCGCTGAACTACACGGTGCCGATCGACGGCGTGAACGGCACCCTCGTGGTGGGCTCGTTCCATCCGGCGCTCGTCGCCATCACCAACCGAAGCATTCCGGCGGTGGCGGTGCTCGACCTCCTCGACGGCCCCGGCCACGCCATCGCCGTGTACAGCTTCGCGCTGGGGAGCTGGACGGCGGGCGGCACGACCGTGCTCACCGCAGGGGATTCGCTCGCCTTCGAGAGTCCGGCACCGCTAGATACCGCCGCGCTGGTGTTCGTCGCCAACGCGCCCGAGACCGGCGACCTCTCGATGTACCTGCCGTGATCCTGCGGCCCCCCCCCGGGCCGCCACCGTCCCCGACGCGCCCGTTAAATAGCCGTCCGCCCCTCGCAGCGTTGACTGTCTCCCGCGAGGGAAGACGGACCCGACTGCGCGCACGATCATCACGGACTTCCGACTCATGCTCGTCCCTAGCGACCCGCCCCGAGCCGCCGTCCCCGTGCTCTGCCGCGTGCCGAGGGTCTGACTTCTTTCCGGTCGACGGTTCCCGCTGAGCCAGGGGCACTGGCTCACAACCCCAACCACAAGGAGAAACCAACGACCATGAGCAACGACCCAACCGCCGCAAAGTACCAGATCCGCGCCCGCATCGCCGCCGAAGGCGTCATCGACAAACCCGACGTCGTCGGCGCCGTCTTCGGGCAGACCGAGGGGCTCCTCGGAGACGAACTCGACCTCCGCGACCTGCAGAAGTCCGGCCGCGTCGGGCGCATCGAGGTGGACATCGACTCCCGCAAGGGCAAGAGCGAGGGGGAGATCCTGATCCCCTCCTCCCTCGACCAGGTCGAGACCGCCATCCTCGCCTCCGGCCTAGAGACCGTCGACCGCATCGGGCCTTGCCGGGCCCGCATCGAAGTGATCTCGGTCGAAGACATCCGCATCTCCAAGCGCCAAAAGATCGTCGAGCGCGCCAAGGAGATCCTCACCAAGATCCAAGAGGAGTCCAAAGGCGTCGGGATCGACCTCACCGAGAGCGTCCGCAAGGCGGTCCAGGTGGACGAGATCACGACCTACGGGGCGGAGCACCTGCCCGCCGGCCCCAACATCGACCAGGCCGACGCGCTGATCGTCGTCGAGGGCCGCAGCGATGTGCTCAACCTGCTGCGCTGCGGGATCAAGAACGTCATCGCGGTGGAAGGCACGAGCGTGCCCCAGACCGTGAAGGACCTCTCCCGCGGCAAGACCGTCACCGTCTTCACCGACGGCGACCGGGCGGGCGAGCTCATCCTGCGTGAGATGCTCCAGACGATGGACATCGACTTCGTGGCCCGCGCCCCGCGCGGCTCGGAGGTCGAGGAGCTCACCCAGAAGCAGCTCGTCAAGTGCCTGCGGAACAAGATCCCGATCAATCAGTACCTGGAGATGAGCGGGTTCGAGTCCACGGGCTCCACTCGGGCCCCCCAGGACGACCGGGGCGAGGGTCCCGGACCGGACCGGCGCGAAGGCCCCGGACCGGACCGGCGCGAAGGCCCCGGACCGGACCGGCGCGACAACCGCAACGACAACCGGCCACCGCGACGCGAGAACGACAACCGGCCTCCCCCGCCGCCGCCTCCTCCTCGCGCCCCGGCACCGGCTCCCCCGGCCCCGGTGAGCGCGGCCCAGCTGCCCCCGCGGCTGGCCTCGTTCTTCGAGCTGCTCGGAGGGATCGAGAACACGTCGAAGTCGCTCTTCCTCGGCCCGGACGACGCGGTCGTGGCGGAAGCCCCCGTCAAGGAGATGATCGAACGGCTGCTGACCCTGGAGCCGGCGGCCAAGACCGTCATCTTTGATGGCGTGGTGAGCCAGCGGCTCCTGGATGTCGCCCACGAGAAGGGGATCGAGACGGTGATCGCGAACCGGATGGGTGCCGTGGGGAAGATCCCCGACGAGGTAAAGGTGCTCACGCGCCTCGACCTGGGCCCGGTGCACTAGCGGCTCCGGAGCGCGGCGTTCGGGGTCTCGGACGATGAGCGAGGAGGCGGCGGAGAAACCGCGCCCGCCCGCCTCCGTCGCGGAGATCGAGACCACCGAGCAGATCCCGATCCCCTCCGACCCCCTCGAGCGGGTGATCGGTCAGGAGAAGGCGGTGGAGATCGCCCGCATCGCCGCCTACCAGCACCGGCACTTGCTGTTGGTGGGCCCGCCGGGAATCGGGAAGTCGATGACGGCCCAGGCGCTCGCCCTGCACCTCGAGCGACCGACGACCGAGGTGCGCGTCGTCCACAACCCGGAGAACCCCGAACGGCCCAGCGTCGAGCTGGTCCGCCGCGAGGAGGTGCTCGTCGAGCGGGAGGCGGCACGGACCACCGAGGGCGAGCTGATCGCCCCCACGGAGGCCCCTGCCTCGGTGACCGAACGGCTCGGCTACCGTTGCCCGCGGTGCTCCTTCTACTCCCTTCCCGTCGATCGCTACTGCCCCAGCTGCGGGAACTCCAAGCAGGTGCTTCCCGCCGGCAGCGGTTCCGGGAACCCGTTCCGCGACCTGGTCGGCGGGATCCTCGAGCTCACCGTGAGTCCCGGAGGCAATCCGCAGGAGTCGGTGCGAACGACCCGACTCAAGAACGGCGTCGAGGAGGTCGTGGCCTACGAGCGGGCGGGCGACCGGATCCGGGTGCTGGACCAGCACGCGCTGGAGCGCCGCCGCCTCAAGCAGCGCGAAAGCCCACGCAAGGTGCTCGTCAAGCTCGACCGCAACAGCTTCGTCCTCGCCACCGGCGCGAGCGAGACCGAACTGCTCGGCGACGTGCGGCACGACCCGTACGGGGGACATCCCCAGCTGGGAACCCAGCCGTTCGAGCGGGTCATCCCGGGAGCCATCCACGAAGCCCACGAGGGGGTGCTCTTCATCGACGAGCTCCCGCACCTCGGCCATCTACAACGGTTCATCCTGACCGCGATGCAGGAGCGGCGGTTCCCGATCTCCGGACGGAATCCGCAATCGGGCGGGGCCTCCGTACGACTCGACAGCGTGCCCTGTGACTTCATCCTCGTCGCGGCCTGCAACATCCAGGACATCCACCAGATCCTCGCCCCGCTCCGCTCCCGGATCGAAGGAGGAGGGTACGAGGTCCTGCTCGAAACCGCCATGCCCGACACCGAGCGAAACCAACTCCGCTTCGCCCAATTCGTCGCTCAGGAGATCGCCTCGGACGGTCGGATCCGTCCGGCGACGCGGGAGGCGATCGAGGAGCTCCTCGGCGAGTCCCGCCGCCGGGCCGATCGCATCGATGGGCGGCGCAACTCGCTCACGCTCCGCCTGCGCGAGATGGGCGGACTGCTGCGCACGGCGGGCGACATCGCGACGACGACCGGGAGCCCGCTGCTCGAGGGCTCGCACGTGCGGGAGGCTCGCGACCGGGCCCGCTCGATCGAAGAGCAGATCCGGGCGGCCTACGGTTCCCTGCAGACCGGCCTGCAGCGGGACGTCACCGAGTCACAACGTCAGCAGATGGGCTACTATTCTTGGAACGAGCACAAGGACCCGTCGGAGTTCCCCGGCGGGTACGGCTAGCCGGCCCTCCTCGTGCGATAGAAATAAAGGGCCGACTTCGCTCGGCCGCCCGTCGGGCGCGTAGTCTAGCGGTTATGACGTCACCCTGACACGGTGAAGGTCGCCAGTTCAAATCTGGCCGCGCCCACGGTCCGCACGGGCTAGTACCCATTCGACGTCCGTTGCACAGGTTGAATCTAGTTCGGTCCGCGGCCCTCCCGGGGCAGAGTACGCCCTCAACAGAGCCGGCCAAGTTCCCCTCTTCTGAGCGACGGAGATGGGGGCCATGCTAGCGTCTCCGTGCTCTTGTAGGCTGGCCGCCTAACTCCGATTCCGTGGCCACGTCGAGCCCCAGAGCAGAGCGAAGCGCGACCGGGTCACCCACTCGTGTCCTGCGACATGCCAACTTCCGACTCCTGTGGATTGGCTCGGTAGCGTCCTCCGCCGGCGCGTCCATCGGTTCCATCGTGATCATTTGGCTGGTCTACAACGCCACCCACTCCCCCATCGCGATCTCACTCCTCGGCGTCGCCCAGTTCCTCCCGACCTTGGTGTTTGGTCTCCTCGCCGGGGCCCTCATCGACCGATGGGACCGGCGTCGCCTCATGCTGGCCTGCGATCTGGCCCGGGCCATCGGCTTCGGTGCGCTGGCGCTCTTCGTCTGGTTCTACGGCGCGAACACCATCGTCCTGATCGGGGTGGTCTTCGTCGTCGCTGCCTTCAGCACTGCCTTCCGACCCGCGACGAACGCAACGATTCCGCGGCTCCTGCCCAGCTCCGAGGTCACGGAGGGGAATGGTCTCCTCCAAGGAGGTAGCACGATCGCGTCCTTCCTCGGCAGTCCGATCGGAGGCCTACTCGTCGTGACCCTGGGCGCCGTGGTCGGGCTCGCCCTCAACGCCCTCACCTTTGCGATCTCGGGGGCGATGATCTTCCTGATGGCGATTCCTGCGGCCCACCGGGACTCCCCAACACCCGAGCCGGCGCGGCGGTCGCTCCTGACGGAGGTAGGGGAAGGATTTCGTTACCTTCGGTCTCAGCCGGCCCTCCTCATCATCACGCTTTCGGCGATGGGGGCCAACTTCTTCCTTTCGATTTGGGGCGGGTTCACCGTGATCTACGTCGCTTTTCAACTCCACCAGGGGGCCGCTGGATTCGGGATCGTCGTGGCCGCGAACACGGCCGGATTCGCGATCGGAGCGATGCTGCCCGCCCGCCTCCACGCCGAGCGGGCTCCGGGCATCTGGCTCTCTGTGGCCTGGAGTCTCGTCGGCTTCTTGATTGTGGGACTCGCCTTCACCCGCTCGCTCGCTGTGGCGGTGGTGCTGACGCTCGTGGCGGGAGCCCTGCTTTCCCTCGGGAACACGACCTGGCTCTCGGGCGTCCAGCGATCCGTCCCGGACGAGTTTCTGGGTCGATATTTCGCAACCGATGAAGCGGGTAGCTTCGCGATGATCCCGCTCGGCGTGGTCGTTGGTGGGGTGCTCGTCGTCCTGATAGGGATCTCCTGGAGCTTTGTCTTTGCTGGCGTGGGGGCAATCTTCCTCGGCCTGCCCCTGCTCTTCTCCAACGACGTCCGCCGTTGGGGTCGACCGGGCCGGCTTCAAGTTACAGAAAACGCGTAGTGGTGCTACCCCCCGCGTCCCGTCGGAGGTGTGCGAGCTCGATTGAAACTGCATCGCATCTGGTGGTCGCCCGCCCAGGCCGTCGCCGTCCAGCGAGACTAGACCGGCTGAACGCCCAGGAGCGACGCCTCCGGGCGCTCCTGGTAAGCCAGGGCCGCGGGGAGCTCGAACGTGGTACGGGACCCTAACGACTCTGTATAGTAGGAGGAACTTCCGACGCTGATGCGTTCCGAGAGTGCTCGAAAGCAGCGCAGACGAATCGGCCGGGCAGCCTTTGCGTTGGGCCTCGTAGTCCTGTTCGTCGCCTCGGGGCTAGCGAGGACGCCGCTTCATCCGCGGTCGACCTCCCCACCCAGTCTCATGGCTGGACCAGGAGCTCCCCTATCGATTTCCGCCGCGCACTTCTCGAACCCCCCCAATACGTCCCAGGCGACCCCGGCTCGCTCGGCCTGCGTCCCCGATCCTGCGTGCGCGGGCGTCGCGGCGCACCCTTCGGATTCCTTCGACGTCTGGACCGACGTCTCGGTCCTCAATCCGGTCTCCCCTCCGCCGCTCACCTACTCAACGATGTCCTACGACCTGGGCCACCAGAGCATCATTCTGTTCGGCGGTCTCTCTTCGACCGGTGCGACCAACTACACCTGGGAGTTCAAGCACTTCACCTGGACGAATCTGACCCCCACGCTCTCCGTCTCTCCACCGGCGCGGTACCACGCCTCGATGTCGTACAACCTCTACCCGAGCGGAATCGTCCTGTTCGGCGGAGAGGCGAGCGGAACCGACTTCCTGGGAGACTCCTGGTTCTGGAACGGCTCCGCCTGGAGCGAGATCGCCGCCGGAGGGCTTCCCACCCCCGCGCCGAGAGCGGGCGCGTCGTTCGCCTACGACTACAAGGATACGTACGGCGTGTTGTTCGGAGGCACGAACGGCTCCTACAACTTCAACGATACGTGGACCGTCTCGGGGGGGCAGTGGACCCAGGTCCACCCCGCACATTCCCCGCCGGCACGCTACTTTAGTTCGGAGAGCTGGGACGAGAATAGCCACGACGTCCTATTGTTCGGCGGCACGCGCATGCCGGGACAGGGATTCGCCGACACGTGGACCTACGCCGGAGGGAGCTGGACGAGCGTGAACGCGCTTACCCCGCCCCTCGACCGAGAGCTCGCCGGCGCCGACTTCGACTTTGGGCTCGGCCAAGTGCTCCTCTTCGGAGGGTTCAATCCGGAGGGCTGCTCGGCGCTCGGCGACACGTGGAGCTACACGAGCTCCCTGTGGCGGGAGCAGTACAACACAGAGACCGGGAGCTACGGGCCCCTCCCCCGCGACGGGGCGGCCCTCGCGTTCGATTCCAACATCAATTTCGCCGTCCTGTTCGGAGGCGAGGAAGGCACCTGCTCTCCCAACCAGTACGTCAACGACACCTGGGTGTTCGGCCCCTGGACCCAGCCGCCTCCGGCGCTGCTCTCCGCGACCCTCGTCGCGGCACCCTCCTCCGGACCGGCTCCGCTCGCCACGGAATTGACCGCGAAGGTGACCGGCGGGATCCAACCGTACACTGTCGACTTCACGTTCGACGACGGTACACCGGACGTTGTCACGACGACCGTGGGGGTCGCGAGCGCGAACGACACCTACACCCAGAGCCAGAACTTCATGCCCCACGTCACCGTCACCGACGCCGCGCTGCACGCGGTGAGCGTCTCGACGACGGTGAGCGTCGGCTCGGTGATGGTAGGGGATTGGTACCCCCCACGGGACACCTACCAATTCTACAACTTCGGCGACTACTGGTCCGGGGGCGGGAACTGCTACGGGATCTCGAGCTCCGAGATCCTCTACTGGGAGCACGACATCCGGGGCTCGGGGAGCGCCCCCTACCTACCGACCGCCGACCCCGCGACGAGCTCCCTCCTGACCAATACCAGCGATCCGAAGGCACTCAACGCCACCTCCCTGGCGATCATGCAGCACCAGACGGAGGACCCGAACATCGGCCAGCTGCCCTGGTTCTTCTGGTCCGTGAATCTCCACCCCAATTGGAACGAGCTGCTCGGGTACCTGAAGAGCGGCTTCCCCATCACGATGGGACTCGGCTTCAACGACCTGCACGCGGTCGTCGCGTTCGGCGAGCAGCAGCTCGCGAACGGGACCTTTCTCCTCGACATCTCCGACCCCAACGAGCCGCGGCAGACCACCCACGGGTTCTACGACCCGAACGCCAACCAGTTCACGTACGGGGCCGCGGGGTGGCATTGGCACGGGTTCGACGTGCTCAGTACGGGGGTCCCAAGGAGCCTTCAGCCGTCGTGGTACTATCCGTTCGGAGACCCCTGGAACATCTGGAACGACTCGTACTTCACCAGCGGCAGCGGCGGCTTCACCTTCATCGCGGCGATCGAGCCGATCACGGTGACCGCCGGGACCGGAACCGACTCCTTTGGCGCCTCGGGGAACTCGCAGACCTTTGTGAACCACATTCCGGGAAGCTCCGGCATCGAGGAAGACACGGTCCAGGTGTACGCGATCCCCGATGCGTCGGTGGGACCCGGGCTCATTCTCAAGGACCCGAGCGTCGGAAGCTCGGTGTTCCAGGTCCTGAGGGCGAACAACAGCACCGGGAGCCTCGTACTGACCGGGTTCAGCGTGGCCGTCGACTCCGTGGGTCCGCACTCCTTCACTCTTCGACCCAACCCTTCGGGATTCGGCCTCGATATCGGCAACGTTTCGAACGACACCGCCTGGGCGAACCTGACCTTTTACCACCTCGCCCACAACCAGCACGCCGAGCTCAACGCGTCCCTGCTCGACTTCTCGAGCGGGTCGGTCGCGAACTTCACCGTGCTCGACTGGAGCGGCCTTTCCTCCACCACAACCTCCTCGGTGACGGTGACGGTAACCTCCGCCCACGGGGGCGCCACCTCCACCTACCACCTCGTGAACGGCCAGATCGGACTCACCCCTCACCGCACGCCACCGGGAGTCGGCAACTCGAACGCGACCGATAGCCCGTTCTACGCCACGCACAACTTCTGGATCGGGTTGGGGATAGGAGCCGTCGGAATGGTCGTGGTAGCCGTCGTCGGGGTCATCCTGGCGCGCCGCGAAGCACGAAGGGGATCTAGGTCCAACTCGCAAGGGACCTCTCGCCCCCCACTCACGCCGCCCTAGACCTCGACGGCCCCACTCCACCAGGAGTGGAGCTGCGGTCCGCGTCGTCCGCTAGGCGGGCGCGCGGGTAGGGGCGCCAGAGGCTGGGACTCCACGCCCTGAAGCTGGATCGGTCTGGGGGGTGGCTGGTTCCACCCACTTCCACGCACACCACACAATGGCCACGCCGATGGCGATCATCGCCGACGTGAGGAATGCGTAGGCCAATGTTGGCGTCCCAACAAAAAGCGTTCCGACGTTGATCGCAGTCAAAATCCCCCCCACGAGCATGTTTGCCCGACGATTCGCTGAAGGGTTCAGAATCCGAGCAAGAAGTACCATGATGATCGCGGGTTCCACTAGCAGGGCCCCGAACAGGACGAACGCTGGGGTGTAATGAATCGGCGACACGTGGTCGATGTAGACATGGTTGTACAATGTGGTGATATCGCCGTAGGCACTGTTGAGCACGTAGACGATCCACAGCGTGGACAAGCCCCTCCTCATGTCCTCCATCGACGGGTCCCCGGCCTCGGCACTCGAGTATCGGCGTGAGGTCGGCCAAGAGCGCGACCTTAACTTCAAGCAACCTCGCAGAGGTCCTGCAGGGCAACCTTCCCCGGCACCGGAGTCAGAAGGCAAGGCGCCTCGAATGACAGCTTCGTCACCAACACGCTGCCGTCATGGCCACGGCCCGCGGGTGATCGTATCTTCGAACGAGTCCCGCGTCGACGATCCGCACCGCCCTCCCTCCCCCTGCCGCGCCTGATCGCCTACTGCTGTGGCTTCAACCCCACTTTTGTCCGGGGAAACCCAACTCGCGCCGTCGGGCCAAGTCGAGGAGCGCTCCCGACGAGAGCGGATCCTACAGCGTGATGGCTACTTTCCCAAACGCAAGGCCAGCTTCGACGCGCCGATGCGCCTCTCGGATCCGTTCCAGAGGGAACTGCGAGTCGACGACAGCTCGAATCTTCCCCGACTCAATGAGCCCCCTAAGGATGACCAAGTCTTCTGTCCTCTGCGTCGATGCGCCGGCGATGACCTTCTTGCGACTCGTCGGTGAGGTAAGTGTGCCTCGGAGGCGAGCTGACAGCCGGGGATTGCCTAGGAGATAGCGTCCTTCACGGGATAGGGTGGCAAGACTCGCGGAGAATGGGCTCTGGCCGACGACGTCGAAGATGACATCGTACCTCTCCTCCGATCCGGTGCGGTCTTCGCGTGTGCAGTCGATCACGTGATCGGCTCCGATCGAGAGAAGAGGGTTCAGCTTCGCGGGCGTGTCCACGCCGGTCACCTCGGCCCCAAAGTGCTTGGCGATCTGCACGGCAAACGTGCCGATCCCCCCGCCCGCGCCGATGATGAGTACCTTCGTGCCGGCCAGGTTCCCGGCCCGGCTCAGAAAGTGCAGCGCCTCTAGCCCCCCGGTTGGAACCGTCGCAGCCTCCACGAAAGTCATGTCATCCGCCATACGGGCCAGCGCCCGTCCTCTCGAGCGCTCGGGCAAGCAAATGTACTCGGCGTAGGCTCCGAATCCGATTCCGGTCGTCCCGAAGACCCGGTCGCCCTTGCCGAAGAGGGTCACCGCTCGGCCGACCGCTTCTACCTCTCCCGCCAGCTCCTGCCCCAAGATCTTTCGTCTGGGCCGGGAGAGGCCCATCAGCAGCCGAACGAGGACCCGAAGGCCGAAGGAGAAGTTGAGACTCCGGAGTTCACAGTCCCCCGCCGCCGCAGTCGTCGCGCGGATCTTGATGAGCACCTCGTTGTCCCGCGGAGAGGGCGTGGGTACTTCCTGGATCTCGAGCCCCTCCGGTGGCCCGTACCTCGTCCAGACGACCGCCCTCAACGACTTCGCCCGGGAAAGCCCGACGTCGAGCTAGGATTCAGAGTAGCCGGCTTATGGCGCGGTCCGAGGTTGAACCGGCGATGGGCAAGGGGGTGTAGCCTTCAGATCGTCCGAACTCGTCGTCACCGGGCGGCTAGGCCGGCGACGGAATGGCTGAGGTCTCGTCGATCTTGGCGAGGCGGAAGACCTTCCAGCCAATGAGCAGCGCGAAGGTCACGAACGTCAGCAGGGCGAATACGGAGTACATCGCCGAGTCGACCGCGAACAGAGCTATCCCGATGAGCCCAACCACGCCGAACGCCGCGCTCATTCCGCCGAAGGCTCTGTCTACGGCTGGGGTCCGTTACATGGCTAGTCCCAAGATGGCGATCCCGATCGACAAGAAGATGTAGGCGCAGGTGTCGAATTGATTGAACATGCCCTGGGTCGCCTGCCACAGCTGCACAGCGGTCGCCTGCTGAGCGGCAGTGGCCCCCGGAGCATGGTACGCGGCGGAGATCGGAGCCATCGCCACGTTGGGCTCGCTCTCCACCGCCAGCACCGCGAGTCCGAGGAAGCTCGGGCCCGTCCCGAAGATAGCCGGAGCGAGGCTCGGGTTGCGGAACGTGCGATACAGCGCCAGGAAGAGGGGCATCGACAACACCGTCCCCACCAGGAAGAGAGTCTGGCCGAGGATGATGGCCCTATGGACGCCGGGGAAACGAATGACGGGCCCTGCGCCGGAAGCAGTGGTGGCGGTCCCGGTGAAGGCCACCTGGTAGACGATGCGGACCACGAAGATGATCCCCGCCATCACGCCGGACAGGCCTCCCCACCGAAGGACGCTCAACTCCTGCTCCGCCGAGGAGACCTTCGGGCGAGAGACCGCCACCGCCTCCTTCTCCAGCAGCACCGCGGGGACCGTCACTCCGCTTCGAACTGCCATCTCCGATCGCGCCCGGTCTTTCGTCGGCTCTCAATCGATAGACCGGACCTCCACCCGAATCAAGCAACACTCTTCGGCATCGGGAACTGGTGGGTGGATCGCTCCCCCTTCGCAGGGTCGCGGAATAGTTTAGCCCGCCGGCGTGCGTGCGCCCCAGGATGATTCGGCTCGTCCCGATGTCGCTTCCCGAGTACCAGTTGTTCGTTGCCCGGAGTGCGAAGGACTACGCCGCGGAACACGTGCGAGCCGGAACGTGGGAGGCGGGCGACGCTCTGCGTCGTGCCCACGCTGAACTGGGTGAGCTCCTACCGCAGGGGCTGGACACGCCGGACCACTTTCTCCGTTCTGTTTGGGACGCCAGCGGCGACGAACGGGTTGGTGAACTGTGGTACTGCTTCCAACGCGCCCAGGCACGGCCCCAACTGTTCGTCTACTGGATTGGGATCGACGAGAAGCATCGTCGGCGGGGGTTCGCTACGGACGTGTTCGAGCGCCTCGAAGCAGTGGCACGGGAGGCTGGAGCCCATCGAGTGGCCCTGCACGTGTTCGGCGACAACACCGCGGCCCAAGCCTTCTACAGTAGGCGCGGATACCGGGCCACCAACATCGTGATGGCCAAGGATTTTGCGAGGTAGCCACGGTTTGCCCGGGCCACGCGTCGTTGACCTAGGGGGCACTCCCGAAGCTAGATATCCCCACGCGGTCTGCGCGTGCTCTGGGTCCGGAACTACGGGCCCCACTCCGAGGAAGCAAACATGGCATCGAAGACCGAACTGGTGAGCCTCATCCCGATCCGAAACATGAACCGAGCGATCAAGTTCTACAAGGGCATGCTCGGGGCCAAGCTCCAAATGCGAGCGCCCGGCGCGATGAAGAACTTCTGGGCGTCCCTTCAGGTCGGCGGAGTCCAGGTCTGGTTCATCGCCCCGATGAAGCGCGAGAAGCGCAGCCTGGCCTACCACACGTTCATGGTGAAGGACATTCGAAAGTTTGTTCGCAATCTCCAGGGTAAGGGAGTCAGGTTCGGGAGGGCCGAGCGCATGGACAAGAACACGAAGGTGGAGGGACCCATCGCCTTCGACCGCGTCGGCGCCTCGGCCTTCTTCAATGATTCGGAGGGGAACCTGCTGATGGTCTGGCAGAGCGACTCTTCGATGATGTAGGTTCGCCGGGTTCTCCTCGGGCCGTCTCGGGTGCCGCCGAAAGGCGACCCACCTCCGGCGGACTACCTCTTCTCACCGCCACGTGGGATTTCGCGGCGGCGTCTCAGAAGCAGGGTCGCCAGCGCAGCACCCACGACCACTCCCAGCGCGGCAATCCCCAGGAACTCTGTCCACGGGGCGGAGCTCGTGGCGGACCCCCCGGTCGAGGTCGGTACGGCCGAGAGCGCTACCTCGGTGGTACTCTGGGCTCCCGGGGAGATGGTGACCGTTTCGTTGACTGTCCGGTAACCGGTGTCGCTGACGACCAGCTCGTGCGTCCCCGGCGAAAGCCCGACAGTGAACTGGCCCGCGCCGCTCGTCAAGACGTGGACTCCGTCGACGACCACCTCGGCTCCCACTGGCGTGACGGATCCGGCGAGGGTGCCGTTTTCGACGACGAACACCACGCTCCGCAACGCGCTGTGATTGGCCACCGTCAGCGGGACCGCCGAGGGCGAGGCGGAGTAGGGCGCCAGAGTGGAGACCGCGAGCGAGTAGCTGCCGTTCGGTAGGGAGAGGTTGAGCTGCGTGGCGCTCGAACCCGATCCGATCCCGCCGGCGGTCACCGTCCAGGAGGTGCCGCTCGGCAGCCCGAATTCGATGACGGTGACCGGCCATAGGGTCGGAGACCATGGGACCAGGACGGTCAGGTTCGCGTCGGTTACGTGGACGAGCACCGTTCGACTGGTGGTCATGTAGCCGCCCACGAACCCGAGCTGGAACGTGTAGCTGCCCGCGGGCAGCCAGTACCCCATCGTCGTGTTCGTCGAAGCGTTGGTGAAGCCGGCGCCGGAGGCGGACCACGGGGTGCCGCTCGGCAATCCTTCGGCAGAGAAGTTCAGTCGGTAGAGCTCGCGATACCCCGGGACCACCAACGTCGTGTGGTTCCCGGTGATGGTAGCGGAGAAACTGCCGTAGACGAGCGAGCCTTGGGTGACCTGGAACGTATAGTTCCCGATCGGCAGGTCGAGCACTACGCGTCCGCCGCGGAATCCTGTGTCCTGGCCAACGCTCGATCGACCCGAGACCACAGAGCCCCGGCGCGGGTCGGCCACGGGCCCCACGTAGTAGGCGAACATGCTGCCGTAGGTGAGGTTGGCCTCGACGATCAGTTGGCCCCAGAGGGTACGACTGATCGGCTTGGCGAGCAGGCCCCGACCGGCGGTGAGGTACCACCCGTAAAGGAACCCCCCATTCTCGTGGGTCGCGACGATGTTGTTGATCGTCTCGGCGGTGTCGCTCCCGAAGTTGTAGGTGTCCGGCGTCGCCTGCCAGTTGTTGCCGTTGGTGCAGGTGAGGAAGAAGAGCATGTCGGCGGCCGAGGCCGTGGTGCTGGCACCGGTGTTGTCCCCACCCACGATGAACTCGGTGTCGTAGAACAGGTTGGCCGGATTGTAGTTGAACCCGTCCACCAGCATCGTCGCTTCCTCGAAACCACTGGCCCACGGGAACGAGACGATGTCGAAGTGGTGGAAGCCCTGGCCGTCGTCGAACCCGAACCAGACCGTGGGCACGCCCTGGAAGTCGAAGACGCTCAGATACATGTTGAAGGACATGGGCGGGGCGAGCGACTCGCAGAACCCTCCGAGCGAGCCGTCCTCGCCGTACGGGGCGCCGTCCGCGCAGGAGTCGAAGCCGTAGAAGGAGGTGTTCATGAACGGCGCGATGATGCCGAAGCCGGACAGCGTCGAACCGAAGATGCTCGCCGTCGTCGAGCTCAGGTTCCAGATGTTGTCGACCATGTCGATCGTGTTCGCGCTGGTATTGTAGACCGCGATCGACTGCAGCCAGAAATCGTACTGCGATCCCTCGAAGCAGAAGGTTTGGCACAGGGCGAAGTTGGCGTTCAGCTGGAAGCTCACGGTGGGGTCGCCGGTCGAGGCATCGAACGCCTGCAGACTGTTCACGGTGACCGAGCCGGCGAAGTCCTGGGTCTGGTACTGGTACGGGAAGCCGAAGTCGTCGATTCCGTAGTCGGCGACTCCCATGGGCGCCGGTTCGGTGCGGTAGGCCGACGAGGTGTTCACCGCGTGGGCGGCGGTCAGCGGCGGTGCGTGCCGCACTTGCCGCGGCAGGAAGGCGACGGGGTGCGACGCGGCCCGCGCGGCGTGACCCGAAGCGGCGACGGGCGTTGGAGCGGAGGTGTGAGAACCGGCCGTAGCTACGGCCGCGTACACCGAGGCGAGCACCATCAGGCCCACCAAAGTCGGTAGGGCAGAACGCATAGTGCGCCCGGGCTCCGGTCCCCTCACGGCGCGCCGCTATAGGAATCCTCGCCTCGGGGTCGATCGCCACCGGATGCCAAGGACGGCCGCCAGGTGCTCCGATGGCCGACGGGATCACGAGTCCCGCGGAGGGAGTGCCTACGGGGAGGGAGGAGGGGGACTTCCGTGGTACTCCGGACCATCATCGCTCGTCGGCCGGTACACGGGGGGTGAGCCCGAGCTCCGTAGGAGCGGGCCGGGAGCGGTGGGGGCGGCGATGGAGTAGAGGATCAGCAGGAAGCCGGCCGCATCCAGTAGGGTGCTGACGATCCAGGCACTCAGGAGGTCGTGGGTGAGCAGCTCGTAGATCGCGCCCGCGGCGGCTGCGGCGACGGTCACGAGCACAAAACCGAGGCCGAGGTAGCCGAGCGACGGCTGGTGGGTGCGCCGGTAGGCGCGCAGGCTGGCAAAGGCGATGAGACCGCCCACGACGAGGACGACGCCCTCCAGGGAGCGGAGGAGCCATATCCACTCGGTCAGCGCCCGAACCTCCGAACCTCGGTCCACATCGCATCGAGGTTGTGCGAGCTGTCGCGCCGGAACACCGGGTGGACTTGGGCGGCACCGCCCTCGAGCCATACATACATCCCCCGAACCTGGAGCACGAACAGCTCGACCTTCCGCCCCTCGGGTGTAAACGCGAAGCGGCTCACGCCCACGAGTCCTTGGCTGGCCAATTCCCGAAGCTTTCGGTACACCGAGCTCTGCGGAAGCCCGGTCTCGAGTACGACAGCGTGGGCGTCGAGCTCCCCCCGGCTCAGTGCGGCGAGCACCCCGAGGGCGATCGGGTCGCCGAACGCTCGGAGAAGCTCCCGGTCTCGGGCCGCCGTGGCCGCGGGTACTGGCCAGCGCGCCGGGGCGCTGACGTCGGTCGGCTCAACCGGCTCCTCCACGCTGGGCCCCGAGACGGGAGCACGGCCTCGTCAGGAAAAGCCTGTGGGCCGTACGCTCTCCGTCAACCCCGTGCGTTAGGTGCCGGTCTGGAGACTCAATTCCCAATCCTGGGAATCGGCGGTGAGAAACTCAACAAACGTCATGACCCAGCCGTCCCGTCGGTCCCTTCGGAGGTCACCACGATGGCAGGAGCGGTAGGGGCAGCCCAGGAGCGGGTCGACGGATGGTTCGTGCGGAACGCCTCCCCGATGAAGAACGCGTTGCGCATGCTCTTTGGCGTCATTTGGCTCATCGATGGGGCGTTCAAGTTCCAGCCGGGGTTCGTCCAGCAGTTCTCCGTGAGCGGTGACGGCGCGCCGGGCTGGCTCCAGGGCTGGTACTCCTACTGGGGGAATACGGTCAACCCGAATCCCGCCCCGTGGGTCTACCTCGTGGGGACGCTGGAAATCCTGCTCGGACTCGCGCTACTCTTCGGCTTCCTACGGAAGATCGCCTACACGGGAGGGTTCCTGCTGAGCCTGTTCATCTGGGCCGTTCCGGAGCGGTTCGGGGGTCCGTACGGTCCGGCGTCGACCGACATCGGGACGGGGGCCGTGTACGCGATCGGGTTCCTCTTCCTGCTGGTGCTGGATGCGACGTACGGCACCGACCGATGGACCCTGGACGCTCTCATCGAACGCCGGTGGCCGGCCTGGGCCCGGTGGTCGGCCATACGAGGGTTCGGTAGCGGTGGGCACGGCCACCCGTCTGCGGCGAGTCCGACAGCTCCCCCGGGCGGGGGAGCCTAGGCCTCCGTACGCTCGGGTCGAGCCCGAACTGCCGTCCTACTGGGGCGGCCCGCCCGGACCCGGCATCGGGGGTGACGTCGGGGGTGCACCGGGAGTCGGCTGCGTCGGATAGGGGTAGCCCGGAGGACCGCTCCAGCCCGGGGCCACGCCCGGAGGGGCCATCGCCGGAGGTTGGCGTCGACGAGAGGAACGCCGTAGGGCGATCAGACAGATCCCGACCAGCAGCGCGGCGATGACCACGCCGACCACGAGCCAGCCGAAGGGGAAACTGCTGGCACTGCTGCTGCCTCCGGCCGAGGAGATGATGGACTGGTACTGGTGCTCCGCGACGCTCACCGGCTCTGGCCCGGCCCTGAGATGGATGGACTGCGGGGGCGCGCCGGGGGCCGCGGCGGCGAGCGACGCATTGCCCGTAGCGCTGGCGCCGATGAACCCGGTCCCCGACTGGTAGTAGGCGGTCTCCCCGTTGGTCAGGGAGCTGTAGGCCCCCGCCGCCGGGTGCGCGCCCACGGCGGGCACGGTCGTGTGGCCCAGGACGCCCAGGCTTCCGCCCAAGAACCCGAACATGCCGGTCGGGACCAAGACCCAGCCATCGCCGGCGGCGAAGGCACCGGAACCGAAGTCGAGTGCGATCTCCTGCGCCGTGACGGTGGTGGCGGGGTTCGTGTAGTTGTCGTAGAGGGTGAAGGAGCCGAGGTCACTGCCGTTCACGTCGAGCGTCCCCGAGGGCGCCACGGTGCCGTGCGTCCAGTTGGAGGAGGAGTTCGAGTGACCCGCGATGGTGGCGGAGAAACTGTAGCCGTCGGAGTAGGAACCGCTGGCAGTGTACGGCGCGCTCGAGGTCCACGAGTCACCCGGGACAGGGTGGAGCGGGACGATGCCGAGGGCGGGCGAGAAGCTCGCCGAGGAGGTCTCCGAAGCCCCGATGTCGAAGTTCGCGCTCCCGCTGGTGGTGGTTCCCGGGCCCGTGGGAATCCCCGACTCCGAGAAGCTTCCGCTGAAATTGAAGGACTCGGTGGAGGCCGAGTTCATGATCGCCTGCGCGGCGACGCTGCTCGCATTCCCTCCGCCCGATGGGGTGAGCAGGACCGTGCCGGTGGTCACGTTGGTGAACCCGAGCGCCTTCTCCAAGCCCGATAGGGTGAGCGAGAGGGTCTCCGTCGAGCAGCCCGAGCCGGAACCCGTCGGGACGCACTCGCTGAGGTGCAGGTTGACCGATGCGTTGAGCGCGGCCTGGCCCTCGACCATCGTCTGGCTCGCGGAAACGTTGGTCTCGGTGTAGATGACGACCCAAGCGATGTAGTAGGAGAGGCTGAGGGTGAAGCTCAAGTTGCCGGAGCCGTTGCCCCCGAAGCAGCTCGTGCTGGTGCAACTGTAGCTGGTCGAGTCGTTCCCGCCGAAGGCCCATTGGTTGCTGGACCCACCGGCAATGGCCGCTCGGCTATTCGTCGGAGCCGACCGTACGTGCGAGCCCGGAAGGGCGACGGCGGAGGCGAATGACAATCCCAGCACGAGGGCCACACCGACCGCGAGCGCCCACCGGTTCCATCGTAGCTTTCCTGTCATGCCCTCAGTTCCTCGTTCGAGGACGACGCGACGGGGGAAATAATGTTGCCTCGGACCCGCCCAAGGGTCCGACGGGCACACCCGCGAGCCCCCGGCCCCAGGGGCGCCCCCCCCGACGTACGCGGCGGCCGCAAGGGGAGGAACGTCGCCACGCGGGAGGGAAGCTCCTCTAGGCGGGAGAGTCGAATCCCGCCGGCGGGAGTTCGATGCCCGGGCGCCCGGAGATACTGTCGATAGCTCTCCCCGTACGCCTGCAATCCGGTGAACAGGATCCCCGCCCGCATTCCAGCGCGGCGGGCACCTTCGATGTCGACCCAGCCGTCCCCCACATGTACGGCGCGTTCGGGCGATGTTCGGAGCGCTTCCAGTGCCCAGCGGAACAGCGCGGGAGAGGGTTTCGTCCAGGCGTGCTCGTCGCTGAACGCCCACGCCTCCACGAGCGGGTCGAAGCCGAGTTGCCGGAGAACGGGCCGCAGCGTCCAGCCCGGCTCTCCGATCGTGTTCGAAATGACCCCGACGCGGTACCCCCGGCGCCGCAGTTCCTGGAGCGTCGGGAGCACCTGCGGCGCTCGCCGAAAGGGGGTCCGGGCCACCAACCGACGGATCGCCTCCGCGTAGGCGATCGCGCGCGGGTGGCGTCCGGCACGATGCGAGGCCGCCTCGAACTGGGCCGCCAGCGGGATCGACCGACCCTCCGCCGCGGCTGCGATCGCCTCCGTTCGGGTGCGGGAGAAAGCCTCCTGCGGAGAGAGCGCCCCCTGCCCCGCCGACGGGGAGAGAGGGTCGGAGGACGCGATGATCGACTCGGCAAGGCGAGCCTGCTCGGCGATGTACCGCTCCTCCTCCTCGGGGTCGAGGTACACGAGCGTGTGCCACAGGTCGAAGGTCACCGCACCGGGAGAATCGCCGGGCACAGCCCGGGGAGCCTTCGTGGCGTGGCCTTCTGGTTTCCCCCCGGGCTGGACAGAGCGCCCTGCGCGCCAGAATGCGAGGGTGCGACCAGGTCCCAGCGCGCGAGGACAACGAATGCACGGGGCAATGGCCGCTCTAGTTCTCCACCCGGGAGAGCACGTTGAGGGCGCTCAGGGTGATCATGCGGCTAGGCGCTCCCACCGCCTCAAGCGCCACCGGCACGGGCTGTTGACTCGGGTGGGCTCGGAACCAGCGCGCGGTCGGACCGGTCACGTCGGGGTGGACCGCGTCGAGATTCCACAGGCCGTCGCTTCGCCGCTTCTTGCGAAGGAGAGAGAGAGCGAATCGAAGCCGCCGATCCTGCCCGTAGCCGAGGGAGGTCAGCAGGTCGAGCCCCACCAGTACGTCGTAGTAGTAGTGGACCGGATAGTGAAACCGGTACCAGGGGGCGTACCGGCCACCCTGCCGGTGCAGCCCGCGGGATAGGTAGAACTCGGCGGCGCGCCCGACCGCCGCTTCCATCTCCGAGCTCCATCGGCTCCGCGGGTACGCGGCGAAGGCGCTCAGCCCCTCCCACGAGTCCAGGTTCCTGCCGCGGCCGTAGCAGGACCAGCCTCCCTTCGGGTCGGCCGTTTCCACGAGCCACTCGAGGCTGCGAATGACCCGGCGGTCCTCGCCGTACCCTAGCCGGATCAGGGACCGTGCCATGTTCCCGACGAGGCAGTGGTGTCCCGTGCCCTTGGAGTTGCCCCCCACGCCTCCCCCCGTGAGCGGGAACCGGGCCATCCAGAGCTCAGCGGAGGCCCGGACCTGTGGGTGATCCCGGGTCATGCCGAGGTCGGAGAGCATGATCATGCGCCAGTTGGTGGAGAGATACTTCGGAACGTACAGGCTCTCCGAGTGCACCCACCAGCCGGCGGGGTCCCTCGCGGCCAGGATTTTCGGAACCCACCCGACGAGCGGGATCTGCCGACGTGCCTTCCGGACTTGCGGATCGCTCTCCGGACGCCCCAGCAGCTCTGTGAGCGTCCGATACCGCATCGAAGGCTGGCCCGGGTCCAGCAACCATTTCTGGACGGAGGCGCGCATTGGCGCGAGAGCGTCTCCCGCGGCTAAACGGTTGAGGGCGGGATACCCCTGCTTGGGATCGATGGGGGTCCGCGCCAGCGGCGGACGGCGAAGAGCATCGCTCCGGCGACACCGGAGCGCGTGCTCGATCGCACCGGCGCCTTACGCCGCCGGCCGGGGATGGCGCGGAGCGACCACCGGCCGCTCGCCGCCGACTCGGAGCGCAGTGCCGCTGCTCGAGAGAGCTGGTCGAGCGACGGGGTCTGACCGCCCGAGGGCTCCGACGACCGGCGCGGACCAGCCCGAGGATCTACGCGCGCCGGGCATACGGGCGGCGGGGGCATCGAGCGGGCGGTCCTTCGGGATGAAGTCCTGCGTCGACGGCCGGGCGAAGAGGGCGCTCCACGGTGCGAGGACGTCGACCAGGGCGCCGACCAGACCGCCGGCGATGAGCCGCGGAAGCGTCGTGGAGCGGTCGATGTACTCCTGGTGCAGGCGGTAGCCCTCGATGTACGCGAGCACCATCGACACCCAGACGAATCCCGTGAAGATGCCGGTGAAGAGCAGCAACGGGCCGTAGTGCCACAGCACGCTCGCCACGAGGATGGCGATCGATGGGAGGGCGGAGAACCAGGAGAGCGCCGAATAGGCCACCGTGAGGCGCCGTCGTACAGGCAGCTCGGGTGTCCGCCAGAGCGCGTGCAAGACGCCGTGCATCCAGCGCCGGCGTTGCCGCAGCTGGTCCCGGAGGGAGAACGCGCCCTTCTCGTAGGCGAACCCCTTGAGCACGCCGAAGATCGGGCCGTAGCGCGCACGGACCCGGATCTCGAAGAGCAGATCCTCCGCCGGCGCGTATCCTTGCGAGTCCCAGCCGACCGTGTCCTCGACGTCGGCGCGGACGAGGAAGTGGGACCCGTGGAACCCGGCCGTCGGGTTGCCGGGCATCGTCATCGAGTCCAGCACCCGGAAGTCGTCGTAGGAGCGGGAAACCTCCTGGATCTGGCTGGGTCCGCCGCCCCAATCCAGCGGGTAGATGATGATGCCCGTGCCCACAGCCGCCCCCCCGTCCCGAACGAATTCGGAGATCCCCTCGAGCGTGTCCTGACCAACGCAGGTCTCCTCGTCCTGGTGGTAGACCCAGACCTCGGCGTTCGACAGGCCTACCTCGGTGCGACGCTCGCAGGCGTACTGGAGCGCCCGCGCCTTGCCTCGAGTGCCGAGGGGCGTGGAGTAGTTCTTCGGAACGACGAACAGCCGTGCGCCATCCGCGACCAGCCGCTCGTACAGGCGAGGGTCGGTCGCGTACCCCTCAGGTTCGACGACGAGCCAGAGGGCGTATCGGTACGAGAGCGCGGGGCTGTTCCGGATCCAGTAGAGCACCGAGCGCGCACTCTCCTCGAGGGCGCGCACGTTCTTGCCGATCGCGGTGACCTGGAAGATCACCGTGGGCAGCTTCACGGGGCGGCCGGCAGGACGAACGGCACCTGCCGGAGCACCCGCTGGGTCCCGCGGAAGGAGGCGAGGAAGAACGGCACGGGGATCATCCAGACCACCGGCAGCACGGCGATCCACCAGGCGGGGAACGGCTGCCGTGCGATCAGCAGCAGTGCCTCAAGTCCGATGCTGATCACCGCGGCGGTGAGGAGCACCCGGCGCGCCACCTGGCGCCAGCGGCGCTGGAATCCCCCGACGGTATCGTTGTACCGCGAGACGGTGAACGACCGGAAGGGACCGCCACCAACGCGACGCTCCGTCTCGGGTGGCGCAGCGAGGACTTCGCGGGGTTCCGGTGCCGGAGGTCGCGCGGGGGGGGACGGCGAGCGGGGGCCGGAGACCGAGGACCGACTGGGACTCGTAGGCTCGCCCTCGGCCTGCCACTCGGTAGTCCGGAGGTGGGAGAGCTCCCGGTCGGCGCGCGAGAGCTCCTGCTCGATCGTATCGATCGCCTGTCGAAGGCCGCGAGAGCGTTGCTCCATCCGATGCAGTTCCCGTCCCAACGCCGACGCGACGAGCCGTGCGGAGCTGAGCCGTTCATCGAGGTAGGGACTGGGCGCCCCCATCGGCAAAGGCGCGGGAGAACGCGGGGGCTGCCGACGAGCGGGGGCTCGATCGGGTGGGGGCGGAACGGGCGGAGGCGGCGGAGCGGGGGGCGCCGAGACGCCGACCCTCGGGGGAAGGCGGCGCTGGACCTCCACGCTCAGACGGTCGAGTTCCCGGAGCACGGCGAGCGTCTCTTCGCGGGAGAACGGGTCCGATGGCTCGAATGAGCCCGGAGGGAGCGTTAACTGGCGAGCCGAGTCCCGAGCCGACGCGGGCTCGGGAAAGTTCGTGCGCGCCTCCGCTCTGGGTGAAGGCGCTGAGCGGTAGGGCTCATCCGCCGATGCTGTAGGCACATCTTCGTTCCCCCGGCTCTGTGGAGGATCCGAAGGATGCGCCTCGTTGAGGCGACCCGGCACTGCCCATGTCTCGATGGCGGGGGGATTAATCCTATGGGTCGCAGGCGAACGGCGTGGCAGACATGCGCACGGATGCGCATGTTTCCGACGAAGAGCTCAGCGGAGGAGCGGTCCGAGTGCGAAGAGCCCGACCAGGAGAAGCAGCAGGACCACCAGCGCCGCTCGTGTGAGCAGCGGGTCCCGTTCGGCATGGAAGCTGTACAAGCCGAAGCTCACGCGCGCCACGGGAGTCGCCACGAGCAGCAGCAAGCCCAGCGTGAGCCAGCCGCCGCCGTGGCCTGCCCAGAGCTCGCTACCTACGGTCCGGGGGTCGAACGCCGCACGGTTGGCGAGCGGAGCGAGGCTCCCCAGGTCGAGCGACCCTCCGGCGGAGACGAGGAGCCCCAGGCCGATCAGCAGGCTAGCGGCAGCGGCCGCCAGACCCGTTCGCAGCACGAGCGCCATACGGTGAGTCGCCGACGGCGAGAGGGAGCCACTGCTCGCTACGGAGGGGGTGGCGTCGCTCAGGCCCATCCCAGCACCCCCCGAAAGATGAGGCCGAAGGCGAAGGCAACGAGGATGGGCACGAAGACGAGACGCACCGAGCGGTTGCTGAGTCCGGGGAGGATCCGCGTTCCGGCGTAGGAGCCGACCACCGAGCCGACGACGAGCGGCGCCGCGAGGACCGGATCGACATACCCTGCTCCCACCAGCAGCGCGACCCCGGCCGCCGCGGTGACGCCGATCATGAAGTTGCTGGTGGCCGTCGCCACCTTCACCGGCAGTCCGAGCGCACGGTCCAGCGCGAGCACCTTGAGCACTCCGCCGCCGATGCCGAATAGCCCGGCGATGATCCCCGCCCCGAACATGATCCCGAACGCCGGCCGGGTCCGCCCGCCGTGGTACTCCACCGACCGGTGGAGCTGACGGTCGAAGTAACTGCCCCCGAGTCGCCACCGCCGCGAGAGATCGTCGGGTGTCGGGGGGGCGGGTGGCTCGGCGCGCAGCCGGCTGAGAGCTCCGGGCAGGGTGGCGAGCAGGAGCACACCGAGCGCGACGAGGAGGACGGCCGTGAGCCCGGACCGGGTCGCGACGATCGTGAGCGCCGCGCCCACGAACGCTCCGGGGACCGTAGCGACCTCGAGGAGCATCCCGACCCTGACGTTGGTGAGTCGGTCCTCGACGTAGGTGGCGCCGGCGGTGGTGGAGGTCGCGATGATCGTGAGCGCGCTCGCCCCGACGGCCTCGGGGAACGGCACCTGGAGGAACACCACCAGGACGGGGACCAGCACGAGCCCTCCTCCGATGCCCGCGAGCGAGCCTACGAGCCCGGCGGCGACGGCGATGGCCGCCAGCAGCAGCACCAGCTCAAGGAACATCGATGCCGCGGCAGTGGCTCCCGTCGGAAAACGGTATGGCCGGGACGGGCGGCGCGAGACCGCCGGCGGCTACGTGCGCCGGCGCAACACGAGCGCGAGCACGCTCAGCGCGGCGACGGCGCCGACGACGAGCAGCGTGAGGGCGATCGGGCTGAGTCCGAACGACCCGCTCCCACCCGCTGGGGAGGAGCCGACGGGCATCGCGGCTAGCGTGAAGTTCGAGAAGCTGCTGTTACCTGCCGTCACGCTCACCGTACGGCTCTGGCTCGCGTACCCGCTCGAGGAGACGCTCAGATTGTACGCGCCCGCGATCACGAGGAGGTCGTAGGTACCCCCGGAGCTCAGTTGGGCGAACCCGTTCAGCTCGAGGACGGCGCCGACCGGCGAGATCGCGCCCCGCAAGTGGCTCGGCTGGGCGGTGAACGTCACGGAGAGCGGCGCGGCGCCCGCCGACACGGAGAGCTCGCCCGTCTGCGGGTTCGGGGTGTACGGTCCTTCGGCGTACACCCAGTACGCGTAGGTTCCATTGGGGGAGGGTACGGCGAGCGGCGAGCCGGTGCCGTTGATGTAGAGCGATCCTAGGAGCACGCCCCAGGGTACTCCCGGCGGCAACCCCGAGGCGCTGACGACGACATCGTACGTGAACGGCCGCCAATCGATCGTGATCTCGGCCCCCGCGCCGTTGACTTGGAAGCTCCCCCGATAGGCGCTCGGAACGTAGCCTGGGACGGGGCCGACCACGAAGCGGTAGCTGCCGTTGACCACGAGCAGGCCGACGGCGGTGTTGGGTACCGAGGTGGTCCAGCTGAGGTTCGTCCACAGCATGGACGGAACCTGGGTCCCGCCAGTACCGACGAGCGAGATGTTCACGGCCGTGCCCGCAGGCAGGCCAGCGTAGTCGACCTTCACGTCGAAAGTCGGGATCGGAAGCGTGAGCGACACGGCGCTCCCCCTCGAGAGTTGCACCGTGGCGACCCCTACCGTGGTGGAGTTCGGGTAGAACGCGGCCACCGAGTAGGTGCCCGGAGCGAGCGTAAGGTTCGCTTCCCCTCCCACGTACTGAATGCTCTGCGTACCCACCCGGACCGTGCCCGCCGGAGCGCTCGGGAGGAGGACGTGGAGCTGGGAGGAGGTGGACGCGTCGTAGAGCTCGCCGAAGGTGCCGGCGGAACCGTTCGTCTCTCGGGCGAAGAGCGAGCCGTCCACCGGGTTCGTCGCGAGGGTGGAGACGACGTTGGAGATCTGCTCGCCCGTGTTGTAGCCGAAGTTCCAGGCGCTCGGTGTGGCCTCCAGGTTGTGGCCGTTCCAGTACTGGAGGCCCAGCGTGAGGTTCGAGCTCACGTCGGTGTCGGAGCCACCGGCCCCGGTGAAGTCGAACTCGGCATCATACACCTCGCACACCGTCGGCGTGCCGCTGAAGCAGATGGGCGCGTAGTGGGAGCCCGAGACGACAAAGCCGAGGTCGCGAGTGTTTGCTCCGTCGAGGAAAGTCACGTTGTCGTAGGCGACCCAGCCGAACCCGTCGTTGTACTCGAACACCACGTGGGGCACTCCGGCGACCACGACCGAGACCACCTCGACCGAGAACACTCCCGCATACCAAATGATGCCGTTGCCGGGATCGCCCGAGTCCCCGTAGGCGTACCAGTCGCCGATGCCGGGGAACTGGTTGACGGTGCCCCGTCCGCTCAGCATTCCGGAGGTGAGCAGCCCGGTGCCGCTCGCGACGCTGTCGGAGAAATTCCAGATGTTGTTCTCGAAACCGATGTAGTGCGCCTGGGTCTCGATGCTGACCACGTTCTGGACCCAGTACGACCAGTTCCCGCTCGGGCTCTCCAGGACGAGCTCGCAGTTGAGCTGGAATGTCATGTATCCGGCTCCGGGCACGGGCCCGCCGGAGTTGGTGAGCAGCGAGCTCACGTTCGCGGTGCCCAGGAGGATAGGGGTGGTGTAGTTGTACGGCACCCCCGCCGCGGTCACCCCGTAGTCGGCGATCCCCATCGGCGACGGCTCGCCGGACCTTCGTTCCAGCGGATCCACCACGACCGCCTGGGGGCGCACTCCGGCACCGGAAGGCGCAAGGGACCCCTGCGGAGAGAATGGGAGCGGGGTCGCCAATCCGACCCGGCTTCCGGTGGGGGCAGCCGCGGCGACCCCCTCGTGCGCGAGGAATCCCCCGGGCACTCCTGCCAGGAGCAGGAACACGGCGAGCAGAGCGCCCGAAGGCCCTACCGGGGATCTCGCCGGACGGGTGGTTACACGCTGCAAGGGCACGCCGTCGGCGAAGTACGGGGCGGCAGTCTTAACCCTCACCTCCGGCGGCCGGGCGGCCCGCCAGAAGGGGGAAGAGGTTGGCCCGGAGCGCGGGGGGCCGACTCAGGACGATCCCATCGGCGGATTCGCCGGGGGATTGGAGGGCATCGAGCTGTCGGCGGGGGCCGCCGGGGCGGGGGCCGGCATTGCGTCCTGCCCCTTGGCCCCGCGGACGATCAGTATCCCGAGAAGGAACACCACGAATGCTCCTATGGAAAGGTACCACCCCGTAGAGGGGCCCCACGTTCCAGATATGCTTACGCCCGGTGCGGGAGAACCGCCCTCGCAGGAACTCCCGGAGCAGGATCCGAAGAAGGAGGTGTCCGGACCCGAGCCGTTCGTGGGAGCGTGCCCACCATATTGCGCCTCATCGTTCTTGATGGCCGCGGGTTGACCGGCAAGTAGCACCATGGGGGTGACGAGCGCGAGAAGGAGAGCGAGTATGCCGAGAGCCATCGCTCCCTTACGCATGCCGGGGCGACCGGTGGTCATCAGCGCGAGGATACCGGCTAGGAGGCCTAGAACCAATCCGCCGATCGTCAAGAATTCCGCAACAGAGTAGAGTGCTCCGGTCTGGTTTCTTGCGTAGGGTGAACAGCCGGATGTGGAAGTAGTTCCCGCGTAGGGGCAGGTCGTAGTGTTACCGCCAAAGTAGCCGCTCGTCGTCGTCTTGTAATCTGAGCCCGGGTAGAGGCTCGTCTGGACAGAACCACTCAGCGATTGCCCCTCCACCGTAGCGCTTTCAGTGATCGTGAAGCTGTACCAACTCGTCAGTAGAGCCACCACGAGCAGAATCGCACCGATGATCAGCAGCAGCCCACCGAGCATCCCTTTCCGACTTCCCATGGTATCCCTAGGGGTTTCCCCCATCGGCCCACCGACGTCTAGCATATCAATATTGTCACACCGTCGCATACCGTGGTTTCCGACGTTGTCCACCGGGGCGGAATCGTTCCCCAAGGTTCGAGCGTTCGAGCCGCCGGGACCGGGCCACAGGGAGTGGGAAGCTCCGATTCAAGACGCCGACCGGGAACCTTCATCTCCGGGTCCCGTTCGACTGCCCAGTGGTTCGACGGGCGCGGACGGAGCGACAGGTCGAGGTGCGTACCGTCGGCGACCTCCGCGACGAGGTCGTGCTCGGCGACGCCCGGGCGACCCTCGCGACGATGGCCGGAGAGTCAGTCCATCTCGCCATCACCTCACCACCGTACAACCTGGGGCTCGAGTACGAGGGATACGACGACCAGCTGCCGTACGCGTCCTACCGGCAGTGGCTCGGGACCGTCTGGCGGGAGCTCCTCCGCGTCCTCGTTCCGGGAGGCCGGTTCGCGCTCAACGTCGCCCCCACCTCGATCAAGGAGTTCCGGCCGATCCACCACGACCTCACTGCCGACCTCCAGCAGGTCGGCTTCACGCTCCGCACCGAGATCCTGTGGTACAAGCAGACGATGGGCCGGCGCACCGCCTGGGGCTCCTGGAAGAGCCCGGCGAACCCGCACATCGTCCCTTCCTGGGAGTACGTGCTCGTGTTCTCCAAGCTGCTCCCGCGCCTCGAGGGCAGCCGGGAGAAGATCGACATCACCGCGCAAGAGTTCCAGCAATTCTCGGACGGTTTCTGGGAGATCCCGCCGGAAACCCGGCGCCGCGGTCATCCCGCCCCCTTCCCGGAAGAACTGATCCGTCGGCTCGTGAAATTCTACAGCTACCGCGGCAACGTGGTGCTCGACATGTTCGGAGGGACCGGGACCGTGGCGGCCGTGGCCCGACGGGAGGGTCGCCATTTCGTGTACATCGACCGGTCGGCCGAGTACTGCGAGCAGGCACTCGCCCGGATTCAGAAGGTCCAACCGCCAGTGAACGCGCCGATCCCGGCCCCGCAAGCCGTACGACTCGGACCTGTCGCCACCCGCTAGAGCGGCTCCCCGACCGGTAGGAATCGAAGGCTAGCGTTCGGGTGAGGCCGACAGCGATGGTGCCGCGAACGTCTCGAGCGGCTCCCGCCGCACGAGCGGCTGCAGCCGTCGGGTGAGCTCGGTGACGGCGAATTCGAGCAACGGCTCGAGGTTCACCGTATCGGCCCGATTGTAATCGACGAGCAGCTCGAGCGACGCGCTCTTTCCTCGCCGGAACTCCTGCCAGAGCCGGACCGCATCGAGGCCGTGGATCCCCTCCACGCCGACCCGGTCGCCGATCTGGAGCTGCTGTTCGATCCGCTTGAGTCCCCCGGTGTATCCCAAGCGTCGCAGCACGAACCGCAGGTCGATGTGCGCGGGCGGGGGCACCCAATGCGGAAAGGCGACCCGCAGGAACGGTACGTCGAAGAAGATCCCGTTGAACGTCGCTAGCACCGGGAACCGGCGCAGGTACGCCGGCAGCTCTTCGAGCGTGTCGCCGGCGATGAAGCTGCGCGTCGCTCCGCCCCCGTGGACGGCCACCACCGTGACGATCCCCTCGTAGGGCGAGAGCGACGTGGTCTCGATATCGAGGAATGCGGTCTCCCTCCGGAACTCCGGGTAGAGCCGCCAGTGCTCGGCCGGGGGTAGCCGCTCGGCGAAGAAGCCGGCCGAGCGGCGGGCCAGCGCCTCCGCCCCGAGCGCGAGCTCCCGGTCCCAGCGGGACTTCCGCTCGGCCGAGACCCCGTCAATCGTGCGGCGTCGCTCGAACTCCTCCCAGCTGGAGAGGCCGGCCCGCCAGAACTCCGCCTCGGTCCACGGCCCGACGCCGTGCAGGTGCTGGAAGGTGGATCGTAGCACGAGTGCAGAGCAGGCGCAGCGGTACTAACCCTTGGGGCTACGGGCGAGGGTCCGCGGACTCCACGCGCAGCGGACCCATCGGGGCGAGCCGTTCCCGCACGTGCGACCAAAACGCCCGCAGCCGCTCGGGCCCGATGCGGGTCCCGTACTCCGGCAGTCGCAGCTCCACCTGGAGCCGCTCCGGTTCGTCCGAGTCCCAGAGGACCCGCAGGATCCCCTCCCCGTCCGGCTCCTCGAAGGCGTAGAGCCGCTTGCGCGGGTCGGGGCCGGCCGGCAATCGCTCGAGCAGATCGCCGCCCGGCGGCTCGGGCGGAGGCGGCGGACCCATCAGCACGGGGAGCGCGTCGGACGGCGGCAGTGCGATCCGGATCCAGGCCCGGACCGGCCAGGGTCGGTGCTCGTTGCTTGCCATGGATCGGATCCTCGGTGCCGAGCGCTCCCGCCCGGCCGCCATTCTTCCGGGGAAAAATAGCTCACACGCGTTCTGTGAAACTGTCAAACGCCAGCAGGTAACGTAGCTGCGGGCGTTAGTGGCCGCGGGCTGAGGGGATCGCCCGAAGGCTTTCCCGGTACACCCCGGCTCTATCGAACTCGTCTTTTACGAATGCCCTTGTAGGTCTCTCGTTTTCGAGGGGGTTTCGGGCTTAGATGCTTTCAGCCCTTATCCCGTAGCGCGTGGCTGCTCAGCGATGCCCTGCCGGACAACTGATGGACTAGAGGCGCCGATTCCCCGTTCCTCTCGTACTGTGGGAACCTTCTCGTCAGAGACCCTTGCACTTCCGCCAAAAAGCAACACACCTGTCTCGCGACGGTGTAAACCCAGCTCACGATCCCTTTTAATGGGCGAACAACCCCACCCTTGGTAGCTGCTGCACCACCAGGATAGGCAGAAC
>JAKIWO010000020.1 GCA_022749995.1 Thermoplasmata archaeon
GGATTCCGATGGGCGCGCCTCGAGGGCGAGCGGACCGCTTAGGCGCCAGAGGGCCATCAGATTCGAGTCTGCCAGCGCGCACCCGGCCCCCCGTACTCGCCGGATCGAGGGTCGGAGCTGGACAGGTACGGTCGTGCTGGTCGGTCTCTTGGCGGTCTCGCTCGGTCTTGGTCCGCTCCTCGTCGCTCCACCTTTGAACGGTAGGGCCGGGCCAGCGGGTCTGGCTCGTGCGAGCGCGTTGGGCTCTCCGAGCGGCCCGTTGGCCGACGCGGCGTCCGCCCTGGAGCGTGGCGCCGGCCCCGCACGAGGACTGCCGACGACCTGCACCGCGGTGAGTGCATCGACCAGCGACTGCACGCAGAACGCCCGTACCGCTCTCTCTGGCCCCCGGAGCGCAGCGACGTGGCGCCAGGTCCCGTCCGCATCTCCCCCCGGCGGGGGCCTCCTCCTGTATGACGGGGCCGAAGCCGAAGTGGTGTACCTCTTCACGGCGCCGGGCGGGGCCGTCGAGACCTGGAGCTACGCCAACGGTTCATTCCGGGATCTTGCACCCTCCGCGTCCCCCGACGGGATCGGCTACGCGACCTACGACTCCTCCGATGGATACGTCGTCATGTTCGTGAGTTCCAACAGTCAGACCAACGCGCCGGAGGCCGAGACCTGGGCGTTCAGCTCGAACAACTGGTCGAAGCTCACCCCGGCGTTCGGGCCGGCGAGCACCCAGGCGGGCTATCTGGCCGACGACCCAGGCGATGGATACGTCCTGATGTGGGGTCCCGCCAACGCCTCGGCCTTCACCAATCAGTCGGAGACCTGGAGCTTCTCCGCCGGGACCTGGCACCTCCTCAGTCCCACCCTCGCTCCGCCGTACGTCAACTACGCCGGTTTCACGTACGACTCGACCGCCGGCGAGGTCCTGCTCTTTGGAGGCGAGGCGGTGATCAGCCAAACCCGGCTGAATTCGACTTGGTCCTACTCCGGCGGCGCTTGGGCGAACATCACCACCGCCCACGCGCCTCCACCCCGCTATGCGGCCACCTTCACGGACGACCCGTCGATCGGGGGGGCCCTCCTCTTTGGAGGGCTGGGATCCAACCATCCGCCCGAGATCAACGACACCTGGGCGTTCGATGCTACCGGCTGGTCCGAGGTGAGCCCTGCCCATTCCCCCCAGCCGCGCGCGCTGGCGCCGGCCACGTACGATCCGGCCGACGGCTACGTGTTCATGTACTCCGGCGAGAACGTCTCCGGAGACTACCTCAAACGGGACGCGTGGGGGTTCAGTTCCGGAAATTGGACTCCGATCGATCCCACGCCCAGCCGTCTCGCCCGGGCCACGTTGGTGTACGACCCGCTGCTCAAGGCCGTGGTCCTGTTCGGCGGCCTAGGCTGTCCGGGCGTGGGCCTCTGTGTGTTCGGGACCCTCAACGAAACGTGGGAGTACTCGGGGGGAGCGTGGACCCAACTCCGGCCGGCGACGGCGCCCCCGGTGCGGAACGGAGCGGGGATGGCGTTCGACGCGACGGACGCGTACGTGCTGCTCTTTGGGGGTGGGAACACGTCCACGGGAGCCGTCCTGAATGACACGTGGAGCTTCTCCGGCACGAACTGGACCCGGATCGTCACGAGTCCTTCGCCGTCGCCGCGGCTGGAACCGGCGATGACCTACGACTCGGAGGACAGCGTCGTGCTTCTGTTCGGAGGGTACGCGGCGGCGAGCACGGTGCTCTCCGACACCTGGGAGTTTTCCGCCGGTCACTGGTCGCACCCCGCTCCCACCCTCTCGCCGGTCGGGCGCGCGTCGGCCGGCATGGTGGACGACCGCGGTGACCGAGGCGTCCTCCTGTTCGGCGGAATCGGCCATTCGGGCGGGTCGTACATCGCCCTCAACGATACCTGGAGCTTCGACGCGGGAAACTGGACGGAGGAACTTCCCGTGGTGTCCCCCTCGACCCGGTACAGCTTCGCCATGAGCTACGACTCGAGCCAGCAACTGGTACTCTTGTGGGGCGGAGTGCTCCAGACCGGCGGAGTCTCGGGCGAAACCTGGGAGTACCACGCGGGTGTCTGGAGGGAACTCTCTCCCCCCGCCTCACCCATCGCCGCCAGCGGAGTCGCCATGACGTTCGACGACCGTGACGCGTACTCCGTGATGCTCGGGGACGGCCTGAACGGTCTCGGCCAGGGGGCCGTTTGGGCGCTGGAGTTCACGGGGCTGCCCCGGGTCAACGCGTCGGCGATCCCGGCCATAGGGGTCGCGCCCTTGACGGTAAGCTTCTCGGCCACGATCGGTGGGGGTCTGCCGCCGTACCAGCTCGTCTGGAGCTTCGGCGATGGGGCCCATTCGAGCGCGCTCCACCCCTCGCACCAGTATGCCGCGCCCGGCACCTACAACGCCACTCTGGGAGTGGTCGATGCACTGGGGGTTTCCAATCGCTCGAACCTCTCCATAGAGGTGTTTGGCCTTCCGATGCTCGCGCCCACCGCCACCCCCTCCGCCGCCGTGGTCCCGGCGACCATCGACTTCGTCGCAGGGGCGACCTCGGGCGATCTGCCGTACCGGTATGCGTGGAGCTTTGGCGATGGGACGAGCTCGAACGCCTCCTCCCCTTCGCACACCTATGTCCTGCCGGGCCGCTTGACGGTCAATCTGACAGTTACCGATGGACAAGGAAGCCAGGCCACCGCCTCGGTGCTCGTCACGCTGGTCCTTCCCCTCTCCGCCCGTCTCACCGTCTCCCCCGTGCTGGGCGCCTCCCCACTCGAGGTGCACTGCGGCGCACTGCTCACGGGCGGCTTCCCGCCGTACGGCTCTACCTGGAACTTTGGGGACGGCTCCCCCCCCGCCACAGGATTGTCACCGGTCCACGCCTACTCCGCCCCCGGCACATTCGATGTGCAGCTAGTGGTCAAGGACGCGACCGGGAACGCGACCCGAGCGAACCAGACCGTCGTAGTGTTCGCGCCGCTCGCCGTTGCGATCGCGAGCTCCACCGTGCGGGGGACGGCTCCCCTCTCGGTCGAATTCACGGCTCTCCCTACTGGAGGATTGCTGCCGTACCAGTACACGTGGTCGTTCGGCGACGCGGGGTCAAGCCAGTCGCCGACCGCCTCCACGACGTTCTCGACCGCCGGGACCTACGCGGTCCGCCTGAACGTGACGGATGGGGCGGGGGAAGTCGGAACTGCGAACCGGACCATTGTCGTCGAGCCGGCTCCACCAGTCAGCAACTCAAACGGTTCCCACGGAGCGTCCGGGGCGGTCCTGACGATGGCGGCCCTCGCTGGGCTGGCGGTCCTTGCGATAGTCGTAGCGATCGCGAGTGGGTCCTGGTGGAGGCGGCGTCGCCGCACCGACGCGGGCCATGGGACGGCCTCCAGCGAACGGGAGCTACCGACGGGGGGGCGTGACACGGACCCTGCGATGGATCACCACGACGGCCAGTCCGAGGGCGAGCGCCCCGGCCCCGAGGAGTAGCGCGGTCAGCCACTCGGCCGGAGGCGGGCCGTGCATTGGGACCGATGGGGCGGGCGTCATGGCCGACACTACGGGGCTCGGATTGCCCACGCCTACCGCCGTCGCTGCCGAGACTTCCACGAAGTAGTGAGTTCCCGGTGTGAGATAGGAGAGCGCAACGTAGGAAGGGGATGCCGGCATGAGCTGCTCGACCCACGGTCCAAAGCTATCGAGCGCCCAGCCGACCTCAAAGCCGATGAACGACGAACCTCCATTGTCCGACGGTGCGACCCAGCTCACATTAAGTGCCGTGTCGGAGAGTGCCGTCACCGCGACCCCGGTGGGAGGGTAAGGCAGCCCCACCGGCGTCCCGGCAACCGGGCTCGAGCCAAGGCCGGTGCCAGTCGCGGCGGTGGCCCGCACCTGCAGGTAGTACCGCTGGCCATTGACGAGCCCGGTCAGGTTCGCCCCAGTGGTCGACGTCCGGTTCTGCAGCATCCACGGGGCCGCCGAGCCGTTCGATAAGGAGTCGAAGACGGAGTACTGAAGGACTGGGAATCCCGAGCTGCCAGTGCTCGGTGCCCAGGACACTCCCAGGGTGTGGTTCCCGGCCACCACCTGCACCCCAGCTACGGCGGGAGGTGGCGGGAGCTGCGGAGCTAGCAGCAGCTGGTCGGTCGCCAGCGTCCCGGCGGCGAGTTCGCCGGTGCCGGCGTCGACGGCTACCACCGACAGGGCGCTGGTGGCCGGCACGAAGCCCAGCGGTGTGCCGTCGGATGCATTGAGGACGGAGAGATCCTGGGAGAACGTGGACGCGGCCAGTAACAGTCGACCCGATGGGTCGACCGCCAGTGCCATTTGACCGAGCTCCGGTGCGGGAAGGGAGGTCGCCAGCCCAGAGAACGGGTCGAGTTTGCTCAGATTGAGACCCTCGAAGTTCGCCACAAACAGGTCTCCGCTGGGAGAGGACGCGATGGCTACTGGGTACGATCCGGTGCTCCAGGCTCGCACCGTCCCTGTCCCAGCGAGTGGGACCAAGCGGACCGAGTCCGAGCCGGGACCGCCCCCACAGCCGGCGATGGCGAGGAGGCCCGCGGCCGTGTCGACGGTCCAAGCGCACGCCGGCAGGGGAGCGATCCCTTCCTGCCAGAGCGGCGCACTATGATTGGCGGAGATCGTGAACGCGGATACCGTCGTGTTCGACCCACCTGCACGGGAGACCGTGAACAGCTCGCTCCCCGACGGATCGACCGCGACCCCGACGGTACCGTTCGGTGTCGCGATCCCTGGGAGCGAGGAACCGCTCCCTGCGGAGTAGACCGCAATCGAGTTCCCTCCGCTCGCGACGAACAGCTCGCCCAGGTTCGGGTCAACTCCCAGCTGGCCCGCGAAGCCGTCCGCCTTCGGTGTCGGGACACTCCAGGCCAGCGATCCATCCGTGCCGTTCACGGCCGAGAGCAGTCCGGGGCCGAACGGAGGATCGCCGCCATCGCTGAGCGAGTAGACGCGACCGTTCCCAGCGGCCAGGCCGTACTGGAATGGGACCTCCGAGAGTCGGCCGAGCAGCAGGAACGACGGCAGGCCCAGGGGTGCGAGTTGGTACCTCCAAGTCGACTGCGAGTCCCCGCCGAGGAGGTAGACGCCGCGCGAGGTGTCCGCACTGGTGAGTCCGTCGATGACACTTGAGGAAGCTACGGGAGGCGATGCGCCGCTGTTGTTCTGCACGAAGCTGCCCGTGGTCGCGTTCAGCCACACCAGGCTGTCGCCGGGCGCGCTCGCGGTTTGGGCGAGCACCACCGCGGACTCCGCCGCGTCGAAGACCATCGACGGGATAGGATGCGGCTCGGCTAGATCCGAGAGATACGCACGACTCGGCGCGTCGAACAGCTCGACATCTCGAGCCCCTGTCGATCCGTTCTGAATCCAGAGTGCGTTATCGGAGCTGTCGAGCAGGCCGGGTCCCAGTCTGAACTGAGCCCCGGAACCCTGAAGCACGGGTCCCAATACCCCGGCTTGAAGCAAGATTGCCGGCTCGGAAGGCGCCCCGTCGAGCGACAGCGCGTATCCGTACGTCGGGACGTCCAGTATCCCGTGGTTCACGCACGGTCCCATGGAAGTGTTGCACGGCTGGAGAACCGTGCGCACGACGTCGGTGGAAGTATTGACAAGCGCCACCTTCCCCGGCTCGTTGGCATCCTGGACCAATAGCTGCCCCGTCGGTGAGTCGAAGGCGAGCGCGCCCGGCTCGAACTGCGGCGTGCCTCCGAAGTAGTACACCATGTCCTGCACCTGAAGCGTGGAGGCGTTCACTACCCACACGGAGCCGTTGGGCGAACTCTCGAAGGACGCGAAGAGGACGCCCTGCTTCGGATCGAAACAGAGCGCCACCCACGCGGCCAGCCCCGGAACAGGGTTGGCGTCGAGGATGGAACTCTGTAGAAGAGCGCCGCTGGAGAGGTTCGAGACGGTGAGGAATCCCCCCACGCGTGAGATCGCATACAGCACGTCACGGCTCGGGTCGACCGCGAACGACGATTGCTGCGAGACACCTGCGAAGGTCGTGTTGAACGGAGAGTACACTTGCCCAGCTACCGGCGCAAAGGTTCCCTGAGGTTGGGCCGGAGCCTTCGGATATCCGACGATGCGAGCCTCCCCCGAGACGGCGAACGGAGTACGCGCGACCAGCCCCCCATGGCTCCCCGCTGACGGCGCCCAAGCGGAGGCCAGCACGAGCAGCGAAACCGCGCACCCGAGCACCGCGGCGGTCCGTCGGCCGCCGCTCATCGCACCGTCGAGGGATCGGGGCTATTAATCTCGGCTGGCGAAGCCGTGCTCCGGCGCTTGTTTCCCGGTGAAGCGGGGACGGCGCACGGCGAGCGGCGCGACTAGGCCGGGGACTTGGCGAAGCGATCGCGGGCGGTCGTGAGCATCTGCAGTGTCTCCTTCACTAGTCGGTCGGCCACGTCGGGCTGTTTGGCTTCGGCGAACACCCGAATGATCGGCTCGGTGCCGGAGCGCCGGACGAGGACCCACCCGCCGTTACGGTAGGCCTTGACCCCGTCGAGAGTGACGACGCGTTCGGAGGAGGCCACAAGCTCCTTGCCCACCTCGGAGATCACCGACTCGAGCGCGTCCGCCGGGCAGGTAATCTTCTCCTTGCGCAGGACGTAGGAGGGCAGGTCTCGGACGGCACCGGCGAGCGGGAGTTCCTCTCGGGCGAGGAGGTCCAGCATCGCGGCGGCCGACATCGCGCCGTCGCGGGCGAGCTGGAGCTCCGGGAAGATCAGTCCCCCGTTCTCCTCTCCGCCGAAGATCGCCTTGCGGCGCTGCATCTCGCGCGTGACGGAGGGCGAACCAATCCGAGTGTAGACGACCTCCCCACCCAAGGGCTTGACAACGTCCTCCACGCTCTGCGAACTCGACACCGGTGTGACCACGACGCCCCCGCGGTTCAAACGAACCCGCTGGCGGGCGAAGAGCGTCAGGACCCGCTCCCCGGGAAGGAAGGCGCCGGTCGCATCCACGAAGACCGCCCGGTCGGCGTCCCCGTCGTGGGCGATACCGAGGTCCGCGCCCATCGCCGGCACGGCGGCGCGCAAGCCGGAGAGGTTCTCCTCCGTTGGCTCCGACGGGTGGCCCGGGAAGGTGCCGTCCACCTGCCCGTTCAGGCTCACGACCCGGCATCCCAAACGCCGCAGTAGCTCGGGGCTCGTGACGACGGAGGCCCCGTTGCCGCAATCCAGGACGACGAAGAACTTGCGGCTGCGGATCCGTTCGACATCGACGGCCGAACAGATCGCCCGCAGGTAGCGGTTGGCGCCGGCCGGGTCCTGGCGGATCGGGGCCACGCGGTCGAACGGTACGGGGGAGCTGAGTCCCTTCTCGACGTTGGCCTCAATCCCCTCCTCGACGGTGCGCAAAACCTCCAATCCGTCGGCGGCGATCAGCTTGAAGCCGTTGAACTCGGGGGGGTTGTGGGAGGCGGTGACAATGATGCCGAGCTGCGCCCCGACCGCCGCCACGCTGTACTGGAATGCCGGCGTGGGGAGTAGCCCCAGTTCGACCACATCGTGGCCGTTCAGAGCCAGGGTTCCGGAGACGATCCGGGCGAGCCCTGGACTCGAGGTACGGCCGTCCCAGCCGACGGCGACCGGGGGACCCACCGGCAGTGTGCGTGCGATCGCGCCGGCGAGGTCGACGGCGAACGCCGGGGTCAAACGGTCTCCGACCACCTCGCGGATCCCGTTCGTCCCGAACAATCTCACGTCCGGCGACTGATGCCCCGGGAGATAACCTTGGCCGCATTCGAGGGCAGTTATGGCGGGCCGCCGGCTCCCCTCGGCATGCCTCCGAGCTGGCTCGCCGACGAAATGTTGGGCCGGCTGGCTCGCTATCTTCGAATCCTGGGCTGCGACACGGAGTACGTCCGCGGCAGCACCGACGGGCAGATCCTGGAGCAGCTCAAGGGCTCCTCCCGTATCCTACTCACGAGAGACCGAGACCTGTTCCGGCGCGCAGCGCGAAGCACCCTGATTCGTTCCGTGGAGGTCTCGGAGCAACTTCGAGAGCTTTGGGCAGCGTATCCGGAACTGGCCCGCCGACCCAGTTTCGACCGCTGTACCCTCTGTAACGGCATGCTCTCCACCCGGAACTCCGCGGAGCCCGCTGCCCCGCCGATTCCGGCCCAGGACAAGTTCCGCTGCATGCAGTGCGGGCAGGAGTATTGGAGGGGGACGCACACCGCCCGTCTCGAGTCGGATCTCGCGCGATGGGCCGCCGAGCTGAGTTGATGCGGGCCCTCGTGGAACTCTCGGGGGAGAATCTCGCGCTAGCGGAGGCAGAACTCGACGCGCTGCTCGTCGGTCGTGGGACCCGGAGCGCCGACAGCTCGCCCCTCCCGCTTCCCCGACTCCGTGCCATCGAGCTGGCCGACGAGGAGCGAGCGCACGAGCTGGGGCGTCGGATGGGGCTCATGCGACAGCTGCTGGTGGTGCGGCCCGAGCGGCTCCCTCCTGTCGGGAAGGCGGCCTCAGATGGCGCGCGCCCGACGGGGAGCACCGCCTTCCGGTGGCTCGGTCCACCCCCGGCGGACGGCCCCCGTCGACTCGCCGAGCTGATGGAAGCGTTCCGGGCCGAGGGCGGGCGCGCGCAGCTCGCGCAACCGGACCGAGAGTTCCGGATATGGATCGACCATGGCGAGCTCCGGCTCGCCGAGCGGGTCGCCGAGCCGGACCGCGCGGGGCTGGCCTCCCGCCGGATGCCACGACTGCCGTATCAGCGCCCCGTGAGCCTTCCCCCGAAGCGCGCGCGGGCGCTGGCCAACCTGGGTCGTGCCGGGCCCGGGACTCGCGTGGTGGATCCGTTCGTCGGAACCGGAGCGCTCCTGCTCGAGGCCGCGCTGCTCGGGGCTCGGTGCACCGGCATTGACCAATCCGACCGGATGGTGCGCGGGGCGGCGCAGAATTTCGGGCACTTCGGTGCCTCGGCCGAGGCCTGGATGGTCGAGGACGCGGGCCGTGCCGTCGACCGATTCGAAACCGGCTCCTTCGACCTCCTCCTCACCGACCCGCCGTACGGACGGGCCTCGACCACGGGAGGAGAGGAACCGGTGGCTTTGCTCGAGCGGGCCCTGTCCGGATGGACCAGCCGCCTCGCTCCGGGTGGACGGATCGCGCTCGCGGTGCCTCAAGGAACCCCCTCGCCGGTCGCCCCGCCGTGGCGGTGCACGGTGGCCGTGGCCGACCGGGTGCACCGGAGCTTGGTGCGGGAGTTCCGGGTCTACGGCAGGGCCGCGGAGGGGAACAGCTCGGTCGTGAACGATTCCGACGAGGAGACCAAGCCGGGGGAGCAGAGCAGGTCAGCCGAGACCCGGACCGTCACGGCGGCGGCTTGGCGATTCTCGTAGGTGACCACAAGGAGCGCGGTCCCACCGTTCGCGCCGGCCACGGAGTACTCGCCGCGAGGTATCGTCCAGTTACCGGTTCCGTTCACGATGGTACTGTTCCCGTTCGGCAGATGGATGAGCCACGTGGAGTTGGCCAGGAAATCGGCGAGCGCCCGGCCGGTGAGGGGACTCGAAGAATTGTTGCTCGTCGGACCCACCTCGGTGACGGTTCCCGAGAAGAGGAACGCCCGAGGGATGACATCCTGGTTGACGATCGTGAGCGTGATATTGTCGGCCATGGCGAACCCCGCGGGGTGGCCGGCCGAGGAGGACACTTCGTTCTGGAGCGCGAACTGACCGGAGGGCGTCCCGATGGGGATGATCACGAAGCCGGTCAACAGCAGGGCGACGGCGAGCACCCCCACACCCACCCGTTTCCGGTCGAGGGGGGTGATGTCGTTGAGCGGCGGCGGGTGCCGCATCCCGAGGAAGAACACCAGGATCGCAAAGAAGAACCAGCCCGGATAGAGGACCCCGAGGAGCAGCAGCGCGGCGAACGCCGCCCAGCCCGCATAGACCGACCGCGCGCCCAGGAGCGCCCGGGCGACGTGGCCCCCATCGAGCTGGCCGGCCGGCAATAGGTTGATCGCGGTGACCAGGATCCCGACCCAGCCGGCGATGGCGAGCGGGTGGAGCGAGGAAGGGTTCACCCCCACGAGATACTGGAACGCCGACCAGATCGTCGGCAGGCCGATGAGCATGTTCCCGTAGTTCACGCCGAGGATCGTCGGGCCGCAGTTCGCGGGGGAGAGCACGGGGGCGTGCGCCGACAGGTAGAGACCGGCGAGGGTGACCGGAATCGCCGCGATGAATCCTGCGATCGGCCCGGACGCGCCGATGTCGAGAAGGGCCTTCTTGTCCGGGATCGGCTCCCGAAGCGAGATGAACGCCCCGAAGGTTCCGAACAGGAGGAACGGGGGCGGCACCGGGATGAAGTACGGCAGCGACGCCTCGACGTGGTGGCGTCGGGCCATGACGTAATGGGCCAGCTCGTGCAGCCCGAGGATGGTCAGCAGGGGGAGCGCGAAATAGATCCCTCCGTAGAGGAAATCGCTGGACGTGAGCGTGAATCCCCCGCGGTAGGACAGCCATAGGAACGCTCCGGCGGAGACCGTGGAGGCGATCGTGATGGCGAGCAGCGCGAGATTGACGTAGCTCCCCCACGGGCTGCGCTTCGGTCGGCGGACCACCTCGACCAGGTATTCGCCGAGTTCGCGCCGGAGCTGCGGGATGAAGAACTGCGTCCAGAGCTCCTGACGGAGCTTGTCGAAACGCTCCTCGAGCGTCGCGGGGTCAACGTGGACCAGTAGGACGAGGGAGTACGGAGTGATCCGGGTCTCGTAGACCGGAAAGTAGCGGTTGACGCTCGCCCGAAGCCGATCCTGTTCGGTGGGGGTCCCGGGGAGGGGAGCACCCGCCGCCAACGACTAGCTCCCGGGGGAATCAGCCACGGCGGCCTTGCGCAGCCGCTTCGCGCGTTCCTTGGCCGAGTACCCCGTCGCGCCGAGCAGGAACAGATTGTAGCGCCGAATGGTCTCCCGCGCCACCGCTTCCTCCACCTTCGGGTCCATCCGCAGGTCCACCGCAAGCGCCGACCCCTCCGGCCAGACCTTGAGCTCGGCGATGGCGCCGTACGAGCTCACGACCTTCGGGCCCTCGGCCCGGGCCGAGCCGAACTGTTCCGTGGCCAGCGTCGAGAGCGATCCGTCGCGCAGTCGGGCCCGGTGCGAGGGGCGGACCGGGTAGCGCTGCACGTCGATTCCACCGGGCAGGGCGATATTAACCTTAGCGAATCGTTGCAGCGGGTGGACGCTAGGGCAGGGGGTCGGACGGTCCCAACCTCGACTATACCGTCTCGATCTCGAGCAGGACCCGATAGCCCCGCAGTAGGCGCGTTATCTCGTTGGCCAAATCGAGAATCTGCTCGGTGCCGGCCGGTGACTTCCAGTCGTAGACAAAGTCGTAGTTTCCGTGGGTGGGTTGGAATCCAAAACCCACGAGCCGGTCGGCCACCTCCGACGGTTTGGCCCCCTCGCTGTGGAAGGTCACGCGGAGGTACGACTCCATCGCGGGCCGCACGGCCGGGCCCCGCATAGAGCTTTCCCGGACGAGGGAGGGCCACCGCCGTGACCTATCGGCCCGGACGGTTGGGCAGTGCCCGCCGAGCCAGGATGCCCAGGACTCTCGTGAACTGTGCGTCCGAGGCGTCGTGCAGCCGGATGGCCCCCGCGCGGGTACTCCAACGGCGCCCGTCGCTCGACGAAAGCTCTAGGAGCGCGCCGTTGGCCGCCGTTCCGCCGTTTCCCGAGGCTCGTCGCAGCGTGAGGAGAAAGTCGGGATGTGTGGACCGGCGGGGCAACGTGAACTGCAGGTCCGGGCGTCGCTGGGCAAAGGCCCCTTTCACCAACGCCGCGCGTGCGTCCGGCCCGTCGAGGCGGAGCCGGATCGGAGTCAGACGGTGTCCGTCGGGGTCGATCTCCCCCGCGCGGATTCTTCGGGAGCTCAGGGGCAGCCCGTCATCCCCGAGCACCAACGGCACGAGGCGGAGGTCCAACGGAGGGAGTCCGCGTTCGCGCCGCAATCGGTTCACTTCGGCGGCGCCCGAAGCGGTCTCCGCCGAAGCGACGAGGACGTCCACGCCCGCCTCCGCAGCCTTCCCCACGCTGTCGGACAGGGCCGTGATGGCCCAGCGTCGACCCGGGTACTCCTGTCGCAGCCAGTCCGCCAGTTGGTGCCGACGCCGGGCGTACGAGGCGATCCGCCGCCGGCCGGGCTTCCGGTGGGTCGCGAGGTAGGCGTCGGTGGTCACTCCGATCAGGATCGTGTCACCGAGTCGGAACGCCGCGCGGAAGAGCGCCCGGTGACCGGCGTGAAGCCGGTCGAACGTTCCGCCGAGGGCGACGGTGCGATGGAGTCCGCGCCGGGCGCTAGCGGACAAAGCTGGCTGCGAAAATCACGACGAGGACGGCCATCATCACCATCAGCAGGTTCGTCAGGTTCTTCCGGGACTTGATCATCGTTTCCCGCTTGGTCTTGCACCGATCGCTGCAGGTCTCCTCGTCCAGTCCGCAGACCTTCCCGCAGACCTTGCAGTGGCGGTGCTCCGCTTCCATCGACGTCGCCGCGGAGACCCCGGCGGGGCTTAGGGGTGACGGGCCGTGGTGACGGCCCGCGAACGGAGCGCTCGGGCGCTACCCACCTCGACCGGTACGGCGGACCCGCCGCCGATACGGTCGCTCCTCGGCCTCGGAGTCGTCCTCCCCCGCCCCCTCACCGAGCCCCGACGCCTCCTGGGCAAGCGCGGCCGCGGCGAGCGGGACTCCCGGGGCCGCGTTCCTCCGGTCCTCGGTGAGCTGGGAGAGCTGGTGGATCAGCGTGAGCCAGACCTTGCCCTGGTGGGCGATGGTCGTCTCCATCCGGTCGCGGATCTCCCGCACCCGGTCGGCCACCTCGGCGTCGTGGCGTCGGAGCTCCTCTTTGAGCTCCCGCCGCACCTGGGAGAGCCGCAGGTCGATGTCGACCGGCGAGCCGCCGCCCTTCTCGAGCTCGGCGATCCTCATCCAGCTCTTGCGTACCACCGGCACGAGCCGGTCGGAGAGCACGGCGAGCCGGCGCTCGAGGTCGGAGAGCTCGGTCCGTAGCCCTTCCTCGGTGCGCAGCAGTTCCTTGGAGTGATCCTGCAGATTGCGCTCGAGCGTCGCGAACCGCTCGACGCGCTCACCTCCAGCGTGGAGCAGGCGGTCCTCGGCCTCCCCCATCTTCCGATCCATCGTGAGCAGGAGGTCGGAGCGGAGCGTGTCGGAGGCGCGCTGCACCCGCTCGCGCAGTAGCGCGTCCAGCCGCGCCGGGTCGAGCCCCTTCTCGCGCAGCGTCTCGACCTCGCTGCGCATCCGCGCCAGGAGCGAGACCACCGTCTCGCGCTGCTCCTCGCCGGACTCGCGGAGCTTCTGGTCGATGTACGATTGCAGGCGGACCTGGACGTCGGCGTCGGCGTGGCCTTGGAGTTCGCGGAGGCTCTGCACCTTCGCGTCCAGCTCGGATTTGAGCCGGGCCTCCTGGGCGACGGTCTTCTCCTCGAGCAGCGTCCGGAGACGGGACTCCGAATCCTTGACCCCGGTCCCCGAGCGGATGGTGAGCTCGCGCACCCGCGTGTCGAACTGGGCCTGGATCTTGTCCTCCGCCGCCTGCGCCTCCTGCAACCGGCGCGCGTCGGCCTCCTGGAACCGCTGCAGCACGGTGTCGCGCAGTCGGCTCACTTCTTCGCTGCGCACGTCCATCTCCTTGGCCATCGCCTGCAGGAGGTCCTCCTCCAGCTGGGTGGCGGTCACGGAACGCTGCGATTCCACCTGGGAGAGAAGGCTCGCGCGGAGCTCCTCGCGGGCCCGCTGCTCGTTGGTGAGGTGGTCGGCGATCTTCCGGTCGACGACGGCGTGGAGCTCGTTCAGCGCCTTGCCGGAGAGCGGTGCCGTACCGGAACTGGCCTGGAGCTTCTCCCCCCAGCGCTTCTCGAGCTCGGCGAGCGTGGGGGCAAGGGCGACGGAGAGCTGGGCAGCTATCGCCGCGCGCGCCGCTTCGCCGATACGGCCGACGGGTTCCCCCTTCGGGCCCGTGGCGAACTCCCGGTCGAGGAGCGCCTTGGCGCGCCGGTCGACTTCGGAGCCGAGGGCGACGATGAGCGCTTCGCGGAGCCGGGATTCGGTGGAGGCGAGGAGGGCGGTCGACTGCTGCGTGAGCCGCCCTTCGGTGTCCCCGAGCTTTTGCTGAAACCTGCCAGCCAGCTCCGCCGCCTGCGCTGTGAGCCGCGCCTCGATCAGCGCAAGCAACGCTTTTTCTAGCTCCGGGGCGACGGTGCCGGGAGGAAGCTGCTGGGAGCGCCACCGGGTCTCGAGATCGGTGAGCGCCTGCGCGAGTCGCTGCTCACTGGCCGCGAGCAACGGCTTGAGTTGATTCTCCGCCTGGGCGCTCGACTCGGTACGCAGCCGGGCGAGCAGCTCGGGGGCGAGCTTCGGTAGGAGGCGCGTCACGGCTTCGGCTTCCCGCGCGTCGAGGAGCCGGGCCACGGTGGCCTCGATCTCGCGGCGCAGCTCGGCTGGCGGGAGCTGGGGGGCGACGGCCGGACTGGAGACGCCCGAGGGAAGCACCGCTCCATTCGCAGCGGCACGGTTCGCTCGCTCGGAGGGCAAGGAGGAGGGATCGTCGCTGCGGGAGACCGGGACGACCTCGGTGACGGCGCGACTCTGGGGGAGCGGGGCGGTCTTCACCAGCCACGGCGGGTGGGCGAGCGAAGGGGCCGGTCCCATCGAAGAGGTCGTGGCCGCCGGAGCGGCGGGTGCCGCGGCTTCGACGCCGGCGGCGGTCTCGGCGCTCCGCGCAGGGACCTTGGCCTGGAGGTACGACTGGGCGCGCTTGGCCGTCTCGACGCTCACTGGCACGTGGCGGCCACGGGCGCGCTGGAGCAGCAGCGCCGCGTTCTCCATGGCGGTACCGATCCGCCACATCTCCTTGCGTCGCTCCTTGCCGCCCTGACGTTCGGGGTCGGCGAGCATCGCGCGGAGCCGGGGGAGCTCGACCAGGTCGACCCGCTGGGCGATCGGCCCGAGCCGGGAGAGGTTCTGGTCGCGAACGTATTGCAGGACGAGCGGGACCGCGTCCTTCTCCTTGCCCTTGCCGCTCGGCTCGGGGATCCCGTTGAGGAGGTCGCGTACGGTAATCGGCGCTGCCTCCCAGCTCTGCATCCGCTTCTTCAGCCGGTCGCCGGTCGCTTCGAGCGGAGGGATCCGCATCAGGGCGAGCGCCAGCGGCAGCTGCTCGGTGAATTCGTGGAGGTTGACCTTGGCCTGCGGCAGGAAGTAGGGGAACGCGAGGATGGCTCCGAGCGTGAGGAGCGAGGCCGGCATGGCGCGAACGAGTTCGAAAATCGACTCCATCACGGCGTCCCACTCGCCCGAGGCCACGAGCAGGACCGGGTCGGTCGAGCCGCGGTGGAACAGCAGCCCCTCGCCCACGAGCGGGAAAAGGCCCGGGTCCGGCACCGGGGGCGGCCGCGAGCCCTCCTTGCGCGCGCCGGCCATCGTGGCGTGCCAGCGCAGGAGCGCGGGCCCGAACTCGCCGGTGGCGAGCAGCTGGGAGGTGTCGAGGACCAGCGTCTTCATCCCGAGCCGGGGACGGTCCTCGGTGGACAGGAACATCCGGCCGACGCACGTGTACCGGCCGCCGTAGGCCGGATACAGGAACAGGTTCGGGTAGTACGAGAGCGGCGCCGGCGGACCGGGGGTCCAATAGTCCTGCGTATCGGCGACGTTGATCGTGAGGTTCCCGACGAGCCGGATCGCCTCGAGGGTTTCCCGCCGTCCCGGGAAGTCGTCGGGCACGGTCGTGTACCCGGGGCTCTCGGCCTCGTTGTCGACCTGCCGGCACCAGACGACCGCGACCGGGCCGGACGCGCCGGGTCCGCTCGCTGGCGCGCTCTCGCGCTTCTCGGGCGAGAGCTCGGGGGCGCCCGCCGGTGCAGCCTCGGCCGACGCCGGCATCACCCGCCCTTGGTACTCCGGCGTTCCAGCACCCGTTCGCAGGCCCGGGCGAGCGGCAGGGTGGTGTTGACCATCACCGGGATGCCGGGGATCTCGCCGGCCTCCGACTCGGGGAAGAGGCCGAAGTCGCGCAGGAGCATCGGTACTCCCTCGCCGCTAGAGACCGCCGAGGAGACCAGGAAGACGTCCTCCTTGGTGGAGATGCCGCGTCCCTCGTTCGCCACGAGGATCGTGCCGAGCCCGGCGCCGTCGCGGTGCACCAAGAAGTCGTTGGTGTCGAACTGGCTGCGGTAGCCCCGTTCCTTGACGGCGTGCTCGATCTCGCTGTAGAACTCGCGCAGCTTGTCCGCCTTGGAGACGGCGACGACGAGCGGCAGGTTGCGGCTGCGGCAATAGCGGAACACTCCGCGCGCCAAGTTCACCTGTTGGGCCTGGTCGCGCAACGACGGGAGCGCGGGGGAAAGGAGCAGGATGACCGCGTCGGCCTCGGCCACGAAGTGGCCCAGGAGCGTGAGACCCCGCCGCCACAGGTCGCGCCGGTCCGGACGCCAGCTCTCGAAGTGCGGGATCACGCGGCAACTCTTCTCGTCGACCTCCTTCTCGATGGAGTCGAGCCAGAGCCGGTCGTAGGTGAAGTAGTCGGAAATGATGCCGCCCGCCTCGTCGATCGTATGCAGGATCATGGGCCGGCTCGCCGCGGTGCCGAGCGCGGGCTGCCCATACCGGAAGTGGAGCTTCATCTCCACGAACTGGTTGAACTTGGTCGGGAGCGGGTACTTCGTGAGGATGCCCTGCTCCTCGCGGCCGGCGGCGAGCTCGACCCAGAGCTTCTTCTTGTCATCCATCGCCCGGTTCACGTACAGCCGGGTGGTGGTCTCCATCCCCCCCTCGGGGTCGGTCGGGTCGGTCGTCTCGTACGTCGTCTCCTCGAGCACCACCTCCGCGTCGAGGTCGCCGTACAGCGGTAGCGAAAAGCCGTCGTTGCGGGTCGGCACGTAGACGATCGGCAGGTTGAGCCCGAAATGGCCCGAGAGGAACCGGAAGTAGGTGGTCTTGCCTGAGGCCGGGATCCCCACGACGGCGATGCGGGCCGCATCGGCCTCCTGTCCCTTCGCCTCGGACTTCTTGGGCGGGCCCCGGGTCCGGGTCTTGGCGCTCTTGGTGACCGGCATGGCGGCTTCCTAGCGCATCTCCGCGAGGCAGATCTCGATGAAATCCAGGGCGCCGTCGATCGCCGGGTCGCCGCCCGTGTGCTCGAGTCGGGCGTCCTGCAACGCGCCAAAGGTCTGTTCGACCGCCTCCTCGTGGCGACGCGCGGCCTCGGCCGTGGATTCCGTCCCCTCGATCCGCGTGAGCTGGTAGGTGGCGCGCAGGTCCATCAGCCGGCCGAAGAGGGCGACGATCCGATTGCGCACCCGCGGGTCGCCGCGGGCCAACCGACTCTCGGTCTCGTCCATGAACCGTACCAGCGTCTCGGTCTCCCGGTCGCTCTGCATCCGGGCCTGCAGCAGCGCCAGCCGCCGCGCAATGCGAGGCCGGGCATCGGCGGGGAGTTGCTCCGCCGCCGACCACGCCTCGAGCAGCGAGCGGGCCGCTTCCACGATCTGACCCTGGGCGAACCGTATGCGGGCCTCCCAGTAGAGCAGCGTGACGGGGGGGAGGATCGAGCGGGCGCGCTGGAGCCGGTCGTACGCCTTGTCGTACTCCCCGCCGAGGAACGACTCGATCACGACACCGAGCGGACCGTACCGGTCTCTCAGGTACGCAGGGGCGAGTCCTCCGGGAGTCTCGACGACATCGATCTCGAGCGGTGCCGCGTCATCGAGCGCGGCCGACTGGGGCGCCACTTCCGGGCCGCGTGCCCCGGAGAGCCGGCCAACGGTCGCGTGCTGCTCGGGGTCCTTGAGCGCCCGCGCGGCGCTCGCCGCGTGGCGTGCGAGCTCCTCGGGGTGGAGCTCGTGCATCGGGCGGGACTCCTCGAACCCGACGTCGAGGAAAGCGTGGACCATCTGGTTGAACAGTTGGGAGCCAGTCACCACTTCCTGGAAGGAGAAGCTGCAGGGCAGGAGCAGGTCGCGGCTGCGCCGGTCCAGCTCGCCCAAGAAGATGTTCATCCGGCCGGCGTCGACCCCCTTGTCCCGTTCGGCCCCGCTGCCGATGCCGATCACCCGCAGGGTGAGTTCGGAGTTGTGCGGCAGGAGGTACTCGACGATGTTGAGCTTCGGTCCGGGAGTCGGGGACGGGATCTCCGGGTGGTAGACCGTGAACCGGGTCGAGGCGTTGTCCCAGCCGTCGGTGACGAGGACGAGCGTGCCGCGCACCCCGCCGTTCATCGAACGGAGCAGGTCGGCGCCGAGGGCCAGCGCGTCCCAGATCGCCGAGCGGCCGCTCGGCTGCAACATGGAGATGAGCCCCTCGACCGAAGGAAGGATCTCCCGCCCCATCTCCGTGAGCGGGACGGCCACGCGAGGCACTTCCGTGAAGGTGACGAGACCGAACGCGGCACCGCTCGAGGCGGCGTTCTCGAGGATGCGGTAGACCGCCGTGCGGGCGACCTCGATCTTTTGCTGCTCCTGCTCCGGATTGGTGGTGTCCGGGAGCGGAGCGAGCATGCTCTTGGACAGGTCCAGGATGAGGATGTGCCGCTCCCGGGGAGCGGGGACCGGCGGCGAAGAGATGCTCTCGCTATCCGTGGACACGGGGAATCCTCAGGAGGCGGTCGCCGCCGACCCCGGGGAAGCGCGAACGCTCCCGGCTTCCGAGGATAGCGAGTACGGCCCCACGCAGTAGAATTAGACGGGGTGGGCTATTTGTGCCTTCCCCCGCGCTCGGCGCAGAAACCGCCGAGTACCTACCCCACTTCGGCGAGCTTCGGGGCCTAGGCGGCCAGCCGTTTGACGACCCGGCGCAGCGCCCCGTCGGGACGTACGGTAAAGTTCCCGAGGGGCGAGAGCGCTCCACGTGGGGGGTCTTGGCATCGTCGACCGAATGCGAACTATCGGCGCGCTCGAGGGTCCGCTCCGACGGCTCAGCCGAGGAGCACGTCCCCCGGTCGGGCCTCCGTCCAGAGCACACCCTTCACCTTGATCCCAACCTGTCCCGAGGCCGGGGTCACCTCCTCCAACGCCTCGACATTCTGGCCCTTGTACAAGATCACCTTCATTTTCTGGTGCTGGTTGATGGCCACGACTTCGATCGGCCCGGGCCGAATGGTCCCATCCTGGGTGGACTGCAGCCTCACTACCATGCCGCGCCGGATCGAGCCCGAGGTCACCTCCCCTCCGAAGATGGTCCCTAGCGCCGGGGTTCCGAGTACCGCCTTGATCCGGAAGCGATTCCCGGGAACGGAGCTCTCTCCGTCCGAAGAGGGCAAGGCAGCACCCTGGGGGTTCGGGTCGGCGGGCGGGGGGGGTGGAGGCGGCGGGCTCGAGCGGGCTACGTTCTCCTCCGATTTCCGAAACCACGGCATGTCCAGTGCCAGTAAGCTGCTGCAGAAATACCTCGTGAGCACTACGTGCACCGGGCAACGGTCGCGAACAGCCGAGTGCGCAACGGTGCGGTCGCAGGTGGGGTCGAGCACGCTCGATCTCGACCACCGTCGAAAATTCTCCGCGCAAGTCAGCGCTATATGGGCCGGTCGGTCGGCGCCGCCAGATGGGCAACATCCGCCAGACGTACATCAAACGGGTCGCCATCGAGCTCATCCGGCGCTACCCCGAGCAGTTCGGGGGGGAGTACGCCAGCAACCGACGGAAGGTCTTGGAGTACACGGACCTCGGGGTGATGATCGACGGAGAGCTTCGGCCCACGCAGAAGAAGCTCACCAACCGCATCGCCGGCTACGCCACGCGCTACATGAAGCGCAAGCGCGGCGTCTAGCGCGACCACCAGGCCGCGGGCCTAGTCGTAGACCGAGAAGCCCTCCTGCAGGTGGACGATCTCCACGGGGGTCGTCGGGATCCCGAAGAGCAGACCGCGGGAGTTGGCTACCAGGCAGGCGCCGACGACGGGAACGCCGAAGTTGGCGGTGGAGCGATGCACCGGCACACCAAACAAGCGCTCCACCACGGCCGCCTCGCTCTCCGTGGTGCGAGGGTGGACGACGACTCCCTTCTCGGTGGCCACGGCAGCCATCCCCACCGTACCGAGCCCGGCAATGGTTCCTCGCTCCGCCGGCACTCCCAGCGCTGCGGAGATCCGGGCCAGCCCAACGTCCGAGACCTCCGGGTGGACGAGGGCACCGCGGTCGTTGGCGAGCACCACATTGCCGATGGCGTTCTGCCGGATCTCAAGCTCCGTCACCGGCGCCACGCGTGAGAGGGACGCACGCTCCTCCTCCTCGAGCTGGTCCCCCACGATCAATCCCCGCCGGTTGAAGACGCACAAGGATCCGAGTAGGTCGCTCTCGAGCAGTCGGGAGCGCACCACCTGAACCCCCAGTGCGCGCTCGAGGTCGCGCTGGAGCGACGTGGGGGCGCCGACGGGCAGGAGGGCGTGCGTCTCGCCAGCGCGCAGGTAGACGCCGAGGTACGGGCTGCCCGAATAGAGCGCCCGAGCGACCGGCACCGACCCCCGTTCGGTCGCGCTAGGTCGATTCGAGCAGGTCGACCTCGATGAGGCCGTCCTCGAACCGAATCGCCTTGATACGAACTTGGCGGGGCACGTGCTGGATCCCGCGCTCCCAGATGAATTCGTTCAGCCGCGGGTCGATCCACACCTGTTCTTCGGGACCCTTCATGTGCCGGGAGACGAATCGGCGCACGGTCGTCAGCGCGTGGCCGGCGCGCCGTCTCCGAGAGGGTTGGTGCATGCTGGCCCGCAACGGCACGACGAACTCTCGCTCCAGCTCCTCGACGTGCTTGGCCCCCCCTTTCTTCGCCATCGTACTATTCCGTTACAGGTGAAGGTGGCCCCGGTGCCAGCTGCGCCGCTTGGGGTGGCGCGTGACCCGGCGGCTGGTGCGTTGCATGACCCAGGAGGGAACGCGCCGGTTGCTCTTGGTGGCTCGGTTCAGCCGGGTCTTGCGGGCGAGACTCTTGCGACGATTCGCCATCTGCTGATTCCTCCTTCCTACCGCCGGGTAATCTTGATGTCGCGTCGCTCGGGCATGATCCGCTCCAGCAGCGCGCGCAGCGTCGCATCGTCGATCGGTCCGCGCAGCCGGCCGCTCGCCGCGAGCCCGAGCACCTGCTGCTCCACCGCTTGGGCGATGTCCGGCTTGGCCAGGCGAATCCGGCCGAGCCGCTCGCGGGCCTCCGGGGTGAGCACCCGGCGCAGCATCTCGGCCCGCTCCTGCTCCCGACGGTCCATCTCCGCCTGCTGGGCGGCGGCATACGGATTGGGCATGGCGCCCGTCTGCAGCTGCTGGATCTGCTCCACCCGGCGGCGGCGCAGCTCCGCGAGTTCCACATCCTCCTGGCTCGCCATGGCTCCGGACCCGGTCGCTACAGGTACTTCGCGAGCTCGGGGCGCTTCTCCGCGAGCCCCTTGAGCAGCTCACGCGAGAGCCGGTCGAGCAGCTTCTGACCGTCGGCCGTGACCCGCCGTCCGCGCTTCTTGTCGGCGCGCACGAGCCCGGCCCCTTCGAGCTGCTGGAGGATCTCGCGGGCGATCGAGCGGGAGCCCGGGCGGTGATGGTACGGAGCACTGCCGCGGTCCTTACGTCCACCGTACGCCGTCGCCAGCCGGCTCGAGCCGACCGGACCCGTGAGGGCGACCTTGCGCAGCACCGAGGCGCTCCGCGTGTACCACCAGTCGTTGGGGATCGGGGCCCGCTGTTTGTGGACGCCCGTCTTGGCAAACATAGCCCAGGCCGGCGGCGTACAGTTGGGGCGTCCGCGCAGCTCCTCCGCCAGCTTGGGGATGAGCAGCGAAGGCGGAATGTCTACGACGTGGCTCATGAGCGGGCGGGCCGACCCAGCGACGGTATTTAAACCTGCCCGAATTTGTTTCCCGCCGGTCGACGGTTGGGAGTCTCGAGCTATGAACGGAGCTTCGCAGCCGCCCGGGGCGGCGCTCCTGCTCGCCGCCGGAGCGTCGCGCCGCTTCGGCGGCCGACCCAAGGCGCTCCTTCCCGTGGCCGGAGAGGTCGCGCTCACTCGGACGGCCCGCATCGCCCGCGAGGAGGGGTTCGCACCGGTGATTGCGGTGGTCGGTCGCCACGCCGAGGAGATCGAGCGGGCAGTGACCGGCGCGCCGAATGCCCCGGACCAGATCGTGCGACATCCTCGCTGGCCGGAGGGCCGGACGGGGTCGATCCAGCGGGGCCTCTCCGAGCTTCCCCCCGACCGGACGGTACTCCTATGGCCGGTAGATGCCCCGCTGGCCCGACGCTCTACGGTCCGGAAGCTCGCCGAGCGCGCCGGCTCGGACTCGCTCGGCCTGTGGTTCCTTCCCACCTTCGAAGGCCGGGGTGGGCACCCCGTCCTGTGGAAGGCCGAGGTGACCTCGCAGGTCCTCCGGTTGCGACCGGACCAGCCGCTGCGGAACCTGCTGCCGCGGCTGGGGGCTCAGGTGGCACGGGTTGCGGTGGACGATGCCGGGGTCACCGCGAACCTGAATACGCCGGAAGAGTACTACGCAGCAGTGGCCGCGTTCGAGAGGCGGGAGCTGTCGTGGACCGAGCGCTGACACGGCTATCGCTCCGGTTCATGGAGCAGCGGCTCCCTTTCGTCCGCGCCACCGTGGTGCGAACGGTCGGCTCCGTGCCGGCCAAGGAGGGCGCGACGATGTTGCGCACTCCGACCGGAGACTGCTTCGGGACCGTCGGAGGGGCCGCGCTCGAGGAGCGGGTCAAGGAAGCGTCCGCCCGGGCGCTCGAGACCCATCGGGGAGAGCTGTTGCACTTCGACCTACAGGCCTGGAAGGAGGGCGGACTACCGAGCCTCTGCGGTGGCTCGGTGGATATCGCCCTCGAGTACGTGGCGGCCCGACCGAGCCTCCTGTTGTGGGGCGGTGGCCACGTGGCGCAGGCGATCGCCCGACTACTCCCGGGGCTAGAGTACGACCACACGGTGGCGGACGACCGGCCCGAGTGGGTGACCGTGGACCGATTCCCGGACGCCGAGCGGCGCGAGGTAGTCTCGGCGGAGTACCTGTGGGAGCGGGTCAGTCCGAGCGCCTTCAGCCACCTGTACGTTCTCGGGTACGACGCGAAGAAGGACACGGAGGTGCTCTACCGCGCGCTGGAGCAGTTCCCCGGAGTGATCGGGCTCATTGCGAGCTCAGCCAAGCGTGCCCACATCTTCGCCGAGTTGCGCCGCCGGGGCGTCGACGAACTCCACTGCGCGCGCATCCGGTCCCCCATCGGAGTGCCGGTCGGAGCGGAGACGCCGGCGGAGATCGCGGTGAGCGTGCTCGCGGAAGTGATCCGGGATGCTCACGCCGAAGGAGCCCGCCGGGCCAACGTCGACGAGCCGCTCGTGGAGGGGGCCCGTGGCATCGAGACCCCTTAGCACGCGAATCAACGGTGTCCCCGTAGAACGGACCGTTCCGGACGAGCGTATCCTGCTGGACCTGCTCCGGGAGGACCTACGACTTACCGGGACCAAGCGAGGCTGCGACCTCGGCACTTGCGGGTGTTGCACCGTGCTCATCGACGGGCGCCCGACGCTGAGCTGCCTCACCCTGGCCCGGTCCGCGGCCGGTCGCGAGGTCACGACGATCGAGGGGCTCACGCCTGCCCAAGGACTCCACC
>JAKIWO010000021.1 GCA_022749995.1 Thermoplasmata archaeon
CATCTTCGACGGTACCGGGGTGTGGAAGCAATCCTTCCGGCACTCCAGGGTGCCCTCGTTGGACGGACTCCCCGACCTGCTGTCTCGGGCTCCCCCGTCCGCCGAAGTCGCCCCGTGGCTTCGGAACCTCCGGGCTCCACTCGCCCGCGAACCTCCCTCCGACGTGATGACGATCGAGGGGCTCATGCCCGTCGGCTTCCCGCTCCTGTCGGACATCCTTACGCAGGCGAGCTTCCGGACCGAACCCATCTACCCGCACGCCGGCTTCCTTCCAGCGCGCCGGCCGATCGGATGGTATGAATCCGCCGCGGCCCAGATCGCCGCGTCACTCCAGCGCATCGACAACGAGCTCGCCGAGGTGACGAGGGTCCGATCCGCCGTGGAAGGGTTCTGTCGCACCATCTACGGTCGTCTGGACAACGAGCGGCGCCAGCTGCAGTTCGACGCCTCGCATCGCTCGCGGTTCCCCGCCCGGGCCGAGATGGACCAGGAGGCCCACAGTGTCTCCCGCTCGCTGCGCGAGCAGATCCAAGCGGAGCTCGATCGGATCCGGATCGCCGATATCGCGATCGCCGAGGCCCAGGCCTCCGCGCACGTCGCGACGGAACTGAGTGCCCGGGGTTCGGCGCGAGGTCGGGATGTGCTCCCGATGAGGAACCGATCTCGCGCTGCGGCCGAGAGCGAACGGCACGCGAGGCAGGAAATACGCAAGGCCCGCCTCCGCATCGCGGCGCTGCACGAACGGGAGCGCAGCGCCTTCGAGGTGCTGACGGACCGGGTGGCGGTGGTCGAGCGCCGGATCGCCGCCGACCTCGCGGCGCACGAGCTGCTTCGGGACGAGGCGCAAAGCGCGGGCTCGGATCTTCTCGCGGCCCTGGATGCCCACCTCCAGCGCCAGCGGGCCGACCGGGAGACACTCGGGAGTCACCTCCTGGCCGTGCCCGCCCTGGAGGGGGTCCGAACGCTCTGGCTACCCTTCTGGATCGCCACGCTGGTGGATTCGCGCCACGCCCGGTGCGTGGTCTTCCCTCCCACGCGGGTGCGAAGTGGGGTGGGCGTGGGCGACGCCATCCGGAACCTCTTCGGCGGGGTGGTCCTCCCCCTGGAACCGCGCACCGCCGAATTCGGACGGGGACTCCGGATGACGCTGGAGGCCGCCATCGCGAGCGACCCCTGGCTCTTCGGTGTCACACGGCAGATCGTCCGGGCGGCGGACCTCACCTCGGGTCCCGAGTTCCTCCAGCGCATGGCGCTCGGTCTCCAGGAACTCCGAGAGGCCGGTTGCATCCGGGCCGACCACGAACGTCGATACTTCGAAGCGGCCTCTCACCATCTCCGCTCCCGCCCCATGGGATCCGGAGGCGGGGAGGAGCCGACACCCACCGGTGTGAGCGCATTCTTCCCCCAGGGTCAATGAGCGGTCCGACGGGCCAACGGCCCCTCGACCCGTGATCGGTCCCGGACCGACGGCGCTCCTGCCCGCGCGCCCGTAGATTGGAACCCCCGCGGCCGATAGGGCTTCCGTCGGGTGACCGTGCTCGGCTCGCTGGACCGGCTTGTAGGAGGCATAGCGGGCCCACCGCGGCACCAAATCGACCGCCGTTCTCCTCCACTGCTCCGCCCTCCCATGGGACGACCCGCGCCCCAGCGGAGGGAGGTCTCGCACCGGCGGACCGTAGCGTCCGCGCGCTACGCCGGCGACGCGGGGAGTGAGTTGACTCCCGCCGAAACAGGTCGGGCCATGGACGAGGTGCCGAGGTGGTTCGCCGGCAGGTCCGTGGTCGCGTTCGTGCTGGCCATCGTCGTGGGGGTCCCAACGAGCGGGGGATGGGCCTTACGGCTGCTCATCCTTCAGTTCGCCGGAGGCGTACTCTGGCTCCGCTCCAGGGGATTCCCAAAGCTCCACAACCGCTGGTACGGCTGCTAGAAGCGAGCTCGCCGTCGACCCGCGCGGCTACCCCCACGATGCGCCGCAGGGGGGCGCCCACGGGACGGTGCTCCCCCTCGAACGGCCGCCGGGAAGGTGAGGGGGAGAGCCAAGGGAGGGAATCGAACCCCCAGGAAACGGATCTGCAGTCCGTCGCATTAACCATTCTGCCACCTTGGCGTACCTGCCGCCGGAGAATCCGTCCCGATTAAAACAGTCGGGGCGAAGGAAGCTCCGGCGGATCACACCGGCCGGAATCCTCGGCCGAGCCGTTTGAACCCGTTGCCCGCCGTCAGAGCGAGCTTCGCCGACCAGCTCAGCGAGGCACCGCCGCCCCGGGTCGAGCCTTGGCGCAGACAGTCCAGCAGCTCCGCCTCGCTCCGCAGCCCAGGGGGGAACTCGGTGTAGGCGCGGCCGACCTCCTCCCTCCGGTGGGCATCGCTCCCCCCGGTGGAAGCCACCCGCCGCTCTCCTGCGATCCGGTCGGCGCGGGCGTTGTCTCGCCGGAGCGTGCCTCCGTTCCGTCCCTCGATGCCGTGGACGCGGGCCCGGCGGGCCACCGCGCCCCCTACTCCATGCACCCATCGGAACGGATGTGCCAACACCACCACCCCACGGCGCGGCTCGGCCCACCGGATCACCTCCTCCACGCGGAGGTCCCGCGGTGGCACCTCCGAGACCCCAAAGATCAGGACGTGACCCTCGCGCGCCGAGACCTCCACACCGCGGAGGAGCAGCAGGCGGGAGTGGACGTTGTGCACTCGGACGAACTCGGCGTGTCCGGCGACCGACATGTGGTCGGTCAGCGCAAACCCATCCAGTCCCGACTCTCCGACCGCGTTCGCGATCTCCGAGACCGGGAGGTGGGAGTCCGGCGAGAACTCGGAGTGCACATGCAGGTCCAGCCGAAGCCCGGCGCTCATCGCACCCGGGTTCCCGCCGGCACCGCGTCGTCCACTTCGACCGGGCCGCCCGGGTCGAGGGCCACGACGGAGCCCACGCCGGCCGCGTCCAGACAGACGACCACGCGAGCCCGCAGTGGCCAGCGGCCGGAAACGCCAATCTCCCGGTCACCGAGGGAAATACGGGAACTCTCGGTTCCCTCCTCGAGCACCTCCCCCACCAGTAGCGGAGCCGACTCGAACTGCGCATAGCTGATGCGCGAGACCGCGGGCCCAGCGCCCGCGAGCCCTGCGCCGAGCGGCGCGGCGGACGGCGGCCGGATCGGGTGGACCTGCCCCTGTGCCTCCGCGGCGAGCAGCATCCCGTTCGACTCGATGGACCGTATCCGCCGCGGCTCGAGATTGGCGAGCAGCACGACCCTCCGGTCGGCGAGCTGCTCGGGCCGCAGGAACGGCTTGAGACCGGCGACGACGGTGCGGAGCCCTCCCGGACCGAGGTCCACCTCGAGCCGGTAGAGCTTGTCGGCCCCGGGGACCTCCGCTACCGATCGGATCTGGGCCGCCCGGAGCTCGAGGGCGACCGGGGGGGCGGGGGGGGCCGCCCCCCCGAGACTTTCGCGACCCGGATCGGGTGAGGAGTAGCCCACCTCCGGTCGTGGGAACAACGGAGTGATCTCCCCCAGTCCCGTGCCGGGCCCGGGCGGCACGAGCGCCGTGTCCCAACTGCCGCTGCCGAGCGGCTCGGCGATCCCGAGCATTCGCTGGACCCGCTCGGCGCTGTGGGGGATCACCGGCGCGAGCCATACCGAGGCGGCCCGGAGGAACCAGAGCCCCTCGTACACGGTCGCATCCCGCACCTCGGGCGCGGCGCTCCAGGGCTGCGACTCCTGCACCCATCGGTTCGTCTCTCGTACTTCCGCGAGCGCCAGCTCGAGCGCCTCCTTGAGGTGCACCGCCGCGTACTCGGCTCCGATCCGCTCGTGCGCCGCTCGGATCCGCGCCCCCACGTGCGAATTCTCCGGCCGCCAGGACGGTGGCGGGCTCGGCACCTTGCCGCGGTATCGCTCCCGGGCAAAGACCAGCAGCCGCTGCACCAGGTTCCCCCACTGGTTGGCGAGCACCTCGTTCGCGAGCGACTCGACCTCCTTCGAGTCGTACTCGCTGTCGTGGTGCTGCGGCGCGCGGAGCGCGGCGTAGAACCGTATCACATCGGGAGACCAACGCTCGAGCAGCGCCGGGATCTCCACCGACGGCGGTTCCCCCCCACCGGCCCCGGCGGGGGAGGACTTGGAGGCCTTCCCCCCGCCGATCTGCAGCCACTCGTTGGCCGGAACGTCGTACGGGAGCGCCAGCGTGCCCCGGCCGAGGAGCATCGCCGGCCAGAACAGCGTGTGGTGGAAGATGTTGTCCTTGCCGATGAAGTAGTACGGGCGCACCGGCTCCGTCGGGTCCCAGAACCGGTGCCAGCTCGCCGGCTCGCCACGGGTCTCGGCCCACTCCTTGGACGCCGAGAGGTAGCCGATCACCGCCTCGAACCAGACGTAGAATACCTTCCCGTCGTACCCGTCCAGCGGGATCGGGATCCCCCAGTCCAAGTCTCGGGTGATCGGTGTTGGGCGAAGCCCGGCCTTCCGGAAGTTCTCGGTGAACCGGAGCACATTGTCCCGCCAGTACGTCTTGTGCTGCAGGAACCGGTCGAGCTCCGCCGTGAGCCGGTCGAGTCGGAGGTAGAACTGTTCGGAGGGACGGAGTACGACGAGCGTGTCACAGACCGAACAGCGGAGCGCACCCAAGTCCCGAGCCTCGAGCGCCCGACCGCAATTCTCGCATTCGTCCCCCCGCGCCCGCTCGAACCCACAGTGGGGGCAGGTGCCGCGAAGGTACCGGTCCGCGCGGAACCGCTCCTCCTTCGGGCAGTACGGTAGGTCGGCGGTCCGCCGGTCGACGAAGCCGGCGCGGAGCAGGACCAGGAAGAACTCCTGCGCCTCGCGGAAGTGCCGCGGCGTGTGCGTGGAGGTGTAGCAGTCGAAAGAGAGCCCGAGCCGGCGGTTGGACTCCCGGTTGATGGCGTCGAATCGCTCCGCGATGGCGGCGGGGCTCACCCCTTCCCTCTCGGCACGCAGGCTGACCGGGGTGCCGTGCATGTCGGAGCCCGAGACCATGAGCACCTCGTCGCCCCGAAGCCGGTGGAACCGGGCGAACTCGTCGGCCGGTAGCAGGGCGCCGGCGAGCTGCCCCAGGTGGTACGGGCCGTTCGCGTACGGCCAGGCCACCCCGATGAAGATCCGCGCCATCGGAGACTCCCCCCCTTTTCGAGCGGCGCGAAGCCTATACGGTTTCCGGCGGCGCCGGAGCGCGCTCGGCCCCGGAATTAAATCCCGGTGCCCCTTGGGCGCGCCGATGCCGGGGTCGCCGAAGGAGACGCCGATGGGCCGGCCCTCCGTCCCCGCGGCAGAGCGGCTCATCGGAGTGCACCGACCCGTCCTCGAGCACGGCTTCGTCGCGCTCGTGGACTACATGGGCGACGACAGCGCCATCGTGCAGGCCGCCCGGGTATCGTACGGGAAGGGCACCAAGTCCGTGCGGGACGACCGGGGTCTCATCCGGTACCTGCTCCGACATCGCCACACGACCCCGTTCGAGATGGTCGAGTTCAAGTTTCTCGCTCGGATGCCGATCTACATCGCTCGCCAGTGGATCCGGCACCGCAGCGCGTCGGTGAACGAGTACTCGGCCCGGTACTCCGTGGTCCCCGACGAGTTCGACCTGCCGGAAGCCGAGCGGATCCGCGCGCAGTCCACCCGCAACCGCCAGGGGCGCGGGGAGCCGCTGCCGGGTCCGGCGGTGGCGCAGTTCCGCTCGGAACTCGAGCGCCTGCAGAAGGAGTCGTACGCCGCCTACCAGGACGCCCTGACGGCCGGCGTGGCACGCGAGACCGCGCGCCTGGTGCTGCCCCTCTCCACCTACACGCAGTGGTACTGGAAGATCGACTTGTGGAACCTGTTCCACTTCCTGTCGCTCCGGCTCGACCCGCACGCCCAGGAGGAGATCCGGCTCTACGCCGCCGAGCTGGCGGCCCTCGCCAAACTGGTGGTCCCGGTCGCCTTCGAGGCGTTCGAGGAGTACACGCTGTCCGGCCTCCTCCTCAGCCAGCGGGAGCAGACCGCGGTCCGCGCGCTCCTCGGAGGAGCGTCGGTGACCGACGCCTGCGCGCTCGCCGAACTCCCGCTCAACAAGGAGGACGGGACCCCGATGCGGACCGGCGAGGGGGTCGAGTTTCTGGAGAAGCTCACCCGACTTCGGGGCTAGCAGCGGGGGGACGGTCCGTCCTCGAGCGTGAATCCCGGCCGCGGTTCGAACGCTGGCGGCGCCGGACCGAACCGATCGGGGCGGACGGTCCGCAGCGCCTCGCTCGCACGCTCCCCCGGGCCGTCGACCAGTAGGTCGGCGAGCCGCCGCGCGGCGCCGTCGGCGCGCATCACCCCGAACCCGTTGAAGCCGGCAAGGACGAAGAGCGACCCTTCCTCGTCGAGCGGCCCGATGAGCGGGCGTCGGTCGGGGGTGGCGTCGCAGACGCCCGACCAGGCGGAGTTGAGTTCCGAGTCGGCCCAACCCGGCCATCGCTCCGCGAGCGCCGAGCCGATGTGCGCCAGGAACTCGGGTGTCCCGCCGCCTTCGACTCGATCGGGGTCGACCTCCTTGAGTTCCGTGCCGTCGCCGACGAGGATGCGTCCGGCCTCTTCCGGGCGCAGGTAGACGTCGAGGTCGACGTCGTGGGCCGCCGGGAACGATGCGGGGGGTGCCTGGGGCGGACGCAGCAGGGCAGCCTGGGTCCGGTACGGCGCCAGCGCGAGCGGAAATCCGACCTCCGCGGCGACCCGCTTCGACCACGCGCCCGCGGCGATCACGAGTCGACGGGCACGCAGCTCCTCGCCGTGGAAGGCGAGCTGCCATGCCCCCGATTCCCGGTGGGGTGGCGGGACGGCTCGACTGAGCTCGACCCGGGCGCCCTCCCGTCGCGCCTCCTCCAGGTAGTCCGTGGCCAGCTCCGTCGGATTCACGCATGCCGCGTCGGGCGAGTAGAGCCCGCGAACGCCCTCCTCAAACTTTCCCCATGGGAACCGACTTCGAAGCTCCGAGGCGTCGAGCAGCCGTGCCGCCACACCCCAGTCGCTGAACCGCTTCGCTGCTTGTTCGATGAGGGGGACGAACTCCGCGCGATGGGTCCACCGAAGAAAGCCGGTCCGCCGGTACGCGCCCGGCCCCAGCCGGGAACCCCGCCGTTCGTACTCGCGGTCGGTCTCTTGGGTGACCGCCACATCCCAACGGTCCCACATCTGGTCGGTCACGATGCCCGCGGCCCGACCCGTGGCCCCTCCGGCGAGCGTTCGCGGGTCGAGGAGCAGCGTGGGACCGGCCGAGCGACGGGCCAGGTGCACCGCCAGGGCGCAGCCGGCGAGTCCTGCGCCGAGGATCAGCGTCTCGTAGGCTTCGGTAGGCACGCGCGGAGCAACCGTCGCGATTACTTCCGAGTCTCGGTGGGCCGGCCGGAAACGATCGTCAGAATTCGGGTTGGGCCTTGTGGTACGCGTCCTGCAACGCTTGCGTGTCCACGTGGGTGTAGATCTGGGTGGTCGCCACCGAGGCGTGACCGAGCAGCTTCTGGATGTACCGGATGTCGCAACCCCGGCGCAGGAGCGCGGTGGCCAGAGTGTGGCGGAGGGTGTGCGGGGTGACGTGCTGGACGAGCCCGGCCCGCTGGGCGGCCCTGCGGACCATCCGCTCGACCGTCACGGGGCTCACGGGGAACAGCCGAGAGCTTTCGATCCCGGCGAGCTTCCGGTCGGCGAGGTACCGCTCGATCGCATCGCGGGTCTTCTCCTCGAGCACCACCTCGCGGTCCTTGTCGCCCTTGCCGCTGCGGACATGTAAGATGCCGCGTTCGAACTCAATGTCCTCCAGCGCGAGGCGGCAGAGCTCGCCCACGCGCAGGCCGCCGTAACCGAGCACGTGGAGGATGGCGTAGTCCCGGGGCGCGGAGTGGACCGCCTGGAACAGCCGCCGCGTCTCCTCCTCCGAGAGGTACCGGGGCAGCCGCTCGGGGCGACGGGGTGCCTCGAGCCCCCGCTCCATCGGGATCCCGAACGTCCGGAACAGGCAGGTCAATCCCCGGACGGTGGTGTAGAGCGAGTTCTTGCTGTAATGGCGCTGGAGCACCAAGTACTCGCGGAACCCCTCGACGTCGCGCGAGCTCACCTCCTCGAGCGGCTTGCCGACGTAGCCGAGGAACGTACGCGCGATGTGCCCGTACTGCTTGACCGTGCACGGGCTCCGCTCCTGACCCTGCAGCGTCCGCTGGAACCGGTCCACGACTTCCGGAACGGAGAACTCCGGAACCGGTGCGGGGAGCGCCGCCGCGCGGCCGACCGCCGCACGGGACCGCGGCGAGCCGCCGACACTCATTGGGGCGCGCTTGGCGGGCGAGGGGTTCATTAAGGCTCGCGCGCACAGGAACGCCGGCGCTCCACCGTCGGGGACGGAGCCGATTTCTAGCCCCCGGTCGATGCCTCCAACGATGCGCTGCGACGCGTGCGAGCAGGACGCCGTCGTCGATCAACCGTACCGGCAGGCGCACCTCTGCCGGAGCCACTTCCTCGGATCGGTCCGGGATCGGACGCGCCGCGAGCTGCACCGACAATTGCCGAGGTTCGCCGGGGGCACCGTCGCGGTGGCCCTCTCCGGAGGGAAGGATTCGGTCGTGGCGTTGGAGCTCACGTCGACCTACTTCGCCCGCCGGACCGGCGTTCAGCTCGTGGCGATCACCGTGGACGAAGGGATCGCGGGCTATCGAACCAGCTCGGTGACCGCGGCGGCCGCGGCGTGCGAGCGGCTCGGCGTCGAGCACCAGATCATCAGCGCCCGCGACCGGCTCGGTACGACCACCGATGCGGCGGCGGCCCGATTCCCCGGGCTCGCGCCGTGCTCCTTCTGCGGTGTCTGGCGCCGGCAGCTGCTGAACCGGGCGGCCCGCGACGCCGGTGCCGCGGTGCTCCTGCTCGGTTTCAATCTCGACGACCTCGCTCAGACGGTGCTGATGAACCTGGCCCGGGCGGAGCTGCCCCGACTGCTCCGCATGGCGCCCCACCGGAACCCCCAGCCGGGGCTCATTCCACGGATTGCGCCGCTCGCCCGGATTCCGGAGCGAGAGGTGTTCCTGTTCGCCACCCTCAGCGGCCTGCGGTTTGACCATCACGAGTGCCCCCACGCCGGTGCGGCCGTGCGCAATGTGTTCCGGGAAGTGCTCTGGCAGCTCGAGGAGGCCCTTCCGGGAACCCGCCAGTCGCTGCTGCGCACGCGCGAACAGCTGTTGCCACTCTTGCTCGGCGCCGCAGGGGAGGGCCGCCCCGGGACCTGCGAGGAGTGCGGGGAGCCGAGCACCGGTCCGCGCTGTCGTGCCTGCGCGTACCTCGGGGCGCTGCACGCGCCGGCCGACCGCCGGCCCGCGGAGCGAGCGAGCGCACCGTAGTCCCCGGGCGATCCCGCCGGTTCGACCGAGGGAACTGTAGGATTCGAGAGCCCGAAAAAGGGAGGCTGGAAAGGGTTGGTCCCCACGACGCGCCCCTCGCGTGCGGGGTTCCCTACGCGGTGGCGGCCGCGAGCGCGACCCTCTTCGCCGGTTCGACCAGGAAGAGGACCCCGCCGAGGAACACGAACAACGCGCCGATCAGGGCGACGACGTTCGCACCCAGCCCGAGGAACGCCCAGCCAATGACGGCGAGGACCACGAGCAGGACCCCTCCGGCGGTCGGACGGTCGCTCCAGTCGTGATGAGCCAGCCATGCGAAGAAGATCGCAAGGGCCCCCACCACGAACAGCACGACCGCCAGACCGGCGGAGCTGATCGCCCCGAACGGATGGCCGACCACGAGGTCGACGAAGCCGACGACCAGGCTCACGAGCCCACCCAGCAGGAGCAGACTCCCGCCGAGCAGCCCGAATCCGTAGCCCAGTCTTGTTTCCGATAGATGCACCATATCTCTTGATTTCACCTCCCGGTACGTAGCTCCGCGCCAGCGGCGTCACCACTCGCTCTGCGCGAGCGCGGGCGGACTGTATTCCTAGTGCCTGGATGATACTTGAAGGTGCTCGGAAAAATCCCCTACTTGAACTGGTCGTCGCTCATGGGACGACAGGTCCGGGACAGACTCTCGACGAGAAATGCCCTACCCACCCCGTCCCAGCCGCTGAGTGCGCTACACGCCGCCCCGGAGGGTGCCCGCGTGCCGCCCGGAGCATTGAAGTACTCCGGCTCGACGATTCCTCCGTATGTCTCGGAGCCCGCAACACCTCGAGCGAATGGCCTCACGCCCCGTCCAGGTCCTGTTCATCGTGATCCTGATCGCGCTGTTGCTGCTCCCCGTGGGCCTCTTCTCCTCCCACGCCGGGAGCTCGGCCCGCGGAGTTGCTGTGCACCCCGCGGCGGCGGGTCATCTGGGCGTCCGTGCGGTCGGCGCCATCGCTCCCGCGCAACCTCCCCGGACCCACGCAGCCGAGAATTGGTGGAACATCACCTCCCTTTCGACCGGCTTCCCGGCGGGTCGCTACATTGGCAACGGTGTCTGGGACCCGTTGGACCAGTACACGGTCGCCTTCGGGGGCGTGCCCTCGGTGGGCGGACGGTTCGGCGACAGCTGGGCGTTCTCCAACGGGAGTTGGACTCAGCTCTCGCCGACGATGGCGCCGAGCCCGAGGGCCGGTCCCGCCCTGGCGTGGGACGCGGCGGATGGGTACGCGGTGTTGTTCGGCGGAAACAACGGCCTCGGGAACGCCCTGGGGGACACGTGGACGTTCGTGCATGGCCAGTGGACCAACGTCACCCCGCTGGCGTCCCCGCCCGCCCGTTGGGGCGCCTCCATGACCTACGATGCCGCAGACTCGGAGATCCTCATGTTCGGCGGGCTCAACTACACGAACGTCGTGCTCTCCGACACCTGGGTCTTCACCCACGGGACCTGGACACAACTCGCCCCCACGGTCCATCCCGGTCCTCTGGTGCTAGGGGCCATGACGTACGATGCGGCGGACGGGTACGTCCTGATGTTCGGCGGCTCGGTCAACGACTCGAACTACGGCGAGACCAATCAGTGCTGGCGCTTTTCGGGAGGGGTCTGGACCCAGCTGACCCCGGGCATCCTCCCCCCCGCCGCCATCGCCGAGATGCTGACCTACGACGGGTCCACCGGCACGGTGCTGGAACTCGGAGGCGGCAACGTCACCAACGCCCCGATCTCCGGCTTCTGGCAATTCCACGCGGGAGTCTGGACCGAGCTGAGCGCCAGCACCCCGGCGGGCGCGCGGTTCGGGAGCGTGTTCGTCTGGCAGCCCAACGCTGGCTATCTGATGCTGTACAGTGGGCTCTTCGAGGCCGGTGGAAACATCCTGACCGAGAGCACGCCCTCCGATACCTGGGCGTACGCCCCCCTGCTCAATGCGAGCGCGAAGTCGATGCCCGCGACCGTGGACCTGGGCCAGACGGTGCACCTCACCTCCACCGTGACCGGTGGAGTCGGTCCGTTCAGCCTCGGGTGGGCGTTCGGCGACGGCGGCCACACGACGACGAGCTCGGCCACCCACCTCTACGCCCACGCGGGAAACTACACCGCGTTCCTCAATGTGACGGACGCCGTGGGAGAGGTCGCCACCGTCCCGCTCCTCGTGGTCGTGCACGTCGACCCGTCGGTGGCCATCGGCCTCAGCATCGCCCACGGCTCGAGCGGCTACCTGACCCACCACAACGAGACATTCACGGGGACCGGGCAAGGCGGCAGCCCACCGTACACCTTTGCCTGGAACTACGGCGACGGCACGACCGGCGCAGGGAACAGCACCATCCACGCGTTCGGTACTGCGGGAACGTTCACCGTGAAACTGCGACTGACCGACGCGACGGGGGCGACGGCGAACGCCTCGGCCAACGTCAACGTGACCTCCTCCTCCCCCGGCGGCTCGGGCGGGGGCAATTCGAACGGCAGCTCCATCTCCTCCTCGACCTGGTTGTTGTACGGGATCATCGGCGCAGTGATCGTCGTGGTGGCCGCGCTCGCGGCCTGGGCGCTCCTGCGGCGGCGTCGACGCCCACCCACCTCGGCGCCCCCGCCGCAGTACTACCCAGGCCCCGCGGCGTATCCTCCCGCCCCCGCCTCCGGCCCGCCGGCCGGGCCGGCTCCCCCGGCCCCTCCCTCGTAACGGTCGCCCCCCGGCCGAGCCGGGAACGAGAACCGTCTTACGGCGGGGCATCGTCCGAACGCCGAGCGGATGCCGGAGACCGGAGCGGAGGAGGGCGACCCGCGGCGGCTGAGCCGGACCCGGGTGTTCGTCCTCGGCGCCGGGATCATGGGCAGCGGGATCGCTGCGCAGTGCGCTCTCAAGGGCTACGCGGTGACGCTCGCCGACGTGACCGAGGAACTCGTCCAGCGCGGCCTGGCCAATGCGTTACGCGGACTCGACTCGGCCGTACGCAAGGGGCGGGTACGCGAGTCGGAGCGGAGCGAGGCCGCCGCTCGGATCGAGACGGCGATCGGCCTGCGCCGCGCCGACTCGGCACCGATCGTGATCGAGGCGGTCCCGGAGCGGCTCGAGCTCAAACAGCAGGTCTTCCGCGAGCTGGATGCGGCGAGCGCTCCGACGGCGATGCTCGCGACCAACACTTCCTCCCTTCCCGTCACGTCCATCGCGCGGGTCGTGGAGGACCCGGGACGGGTCGTGGGGTTGCACTTCTTCAACCCGGTGCTCTCGATGGCGCTCGTCGAGGTGATCCCCGGACATTCCACCCGACCCGAGGTCGCCGATGCGGCCGTCGCGTTCGCCCGCTCGCTCGGTAAGACGGTCGTACGGAGCCGGGACAGCCCGGGATTCCTGACGAGCCGCGCGGTCGCCGTCGGGCTCAATGAGGCGGTCTGGATGCTCTACGAGGGGGTCTCGACCCGGGACGAGATCGACCAGGCGTACAAGCTCGGGTTCGGACACCCGATGGGACCGCTCGAGTTGGCCGACCTGGTGGGGCTCGACACGGCGCTCGCCATCCTCGACATCTTGTGGGACGGGTTCCACGACCCGAAGTACCGGGCCTGCCCGCTGCTGCGGACGCTGGTGGAGGCCGGCAAGCTGGGCCGCAAGAGCGGGGAGGGGTTCTACAAGTACGAGGCCCCACCCGCGGCGTCGGGACCGACATGACCGACTTCGGCCCGCTGATCGACATCGTTCTGCTCGTCGTCGCCGCGCTCCTGCCGGCGCTGATCTATCTGGCCTGGGTCCGCTCGGGCGAGAGCGGTTACCCCGAACCGTGGTCGCCGCTGCTCGGAGCGTTCCTGACCGGCGCGCTCGGGGCGACGTTCGCGGCCGCGCTCATCGAGGGAGCGCTGCTCGCGGGCGGGACCGCGTTCTCCCAGGCGTACCCCAAGCCCGAGTTCGTGTTCCTGAACGGCAACTCCACGGTCGGCGTACTGTTCCTGGTCCTCGTCATCGCCCCCGTTGTCGAGGAGGGGCTCAAGGCCTGGGGCACCACCAGTTACGGCCCCAAGTTCCGCCGGCTCGCGGACGGCCCGGTCTTTGGCGCAGGAGTCGGGCTCGGCTTCGGCTTCTTCGAGACGTTCCTCTACGGCCTGGGCGCCTACCTGACCGGCGGGATTGTCGCCGGCCTCGCCCTGATCGTGGTGCGCAGCCTCTCGAGCGTGCTCTTGCACGGCAGCTCCACCGCGGTCTTCGGGTACGGCTACGCGAAGAAGCGGTTCGGCGCCTCGGGGTCCCCCGAGGCGCTGGGGTACGGCGCGGCCGTGGGGTTGCACGCGACCTTCAACGCGCTCGCCTCCCTGCCCGTGCTCGTGCTCCTGCTCGGCCTCGGCAACCAGTACGCCGACGCCTTCGCGCTGCTCGGACTGGGTCTCGCCATCCTGCTCGCGTTCAGCGCGATCGAGTACGTGCGCAGCCTGGTACTGCGGGAGAGCTACGCGGGTGCCGGACCGATCAACGCGCGGTACCGGCCCCCAGCTGCGGGGAAGCCGCGGATCGTCTCGCGGCGCTAGCGCGCCGGAGGCTTGACGCCGGCCGCCCCGCCGGAGCGGTTCCAGCTGTCGTCGGACATCTTCCGGTAGACCGCATCCTCGCCCTCGGTGGTGGCGGCCTCGCCGCCCTCGCTCGCGGCCCGGATGCGGGACTTCTTCAGGAACCAGTAATGGATCCGCCAGGTCTTCCCGCGGGAGACGGTAGCGTCCTCCTCCTCGCTCGAGAGCAGTCCCTCCTCCTCGAGCCGGTAGAAGTGGTCTCGGTCCTCGCTCGCCACCTTGTTGTCCAGCACGGCGTCGCTCGGCCCGAAGTAGTTGAGTACGGTGCGGGCCACCGTCGCGGCCTCCTCCGGTGGGATCTTGCCGTGCGCGACGAGCGTGCGCTCGATCGCGCGTGTCAATTCCGCCTCGGTGACGGGCGTCCCGGTCCCCCTCGGGCGCTACACCTCCGACGGGTAAGAGGTTTCGGTCGAACTCGGCCCAGCACCCTCAAGTCGGAGGCCGACCTGCGGCCCGCCCCATGGAGGTCGGGTCGCCCGAGCCGGCGCCGTTCGAACTATCTCCGGAGCTACTGGCGAGCGTCGGCCGGCTCCGCGGCACGCCGTTGTGCCCGGAGTGCTTGGGACGCGTGTACGGCCGCTGGGGACACGGGCTGACCAATCCCGACCGGGCCGAGCGGCTGCAGGCCCACGTCGAGGGCCTGACGCGCGCCGCTCCTACCGATTGTTTCCTGTGCGCCGGCGCCTTCGACCGCTGGCCCACTTGGATCCGCCGCGCGCAGGAGGCGAGCTCGCTCTACGAGTGGCGGCGATTCACCTGCGGCTCGCGCTGGGACCCGGAGCTCTTGGCGCGGGAGGAGGCGCTCTGGGGGATCGCCGCGAGCGCTTGGGGGGAGAGCGCCCGGGCGGCCTTCAATCGCGAGTGGGGCAAGCGGCTCTCCGAGGCCACGGGGACGGAAGGCACCACCACCGACGCCGACCTGCTGTTCGTCGCGGACCTGCCGGTCGGACGGGTCGAGCTCACGATCGCCCCGCTCTACGTCGAGGGACGGTACCGCAAGCTGGACCGCACGCTGCCGCAGACCCGCTGGCCCTGCCGCCGTTGCCGGGGGCGGGGCTGCGCAAGCTGCTCCGGCTCGGGCAAAATGTACCCGACGAGCGTGGAGGAGCTGATCGCCGAGCCGTTCCTCGCCGCCACGGGTGCCGAGGGCACGCGCTTTCACGGGATGGGGCGCGAGGACATCGATGCCCGGATGCTCGGTCGGGGTCGGCCGTTCGTGCTCGAACTCCGGGCGCCCCGGCGCCGCACCCTCGACCTTCCCGCCCTGGCGGCGGAGCTCGCGCGGACGGCGGCCGGGCGGGTGGAGGTCGACGGGCTAGCGCCCTCCGACGCCCACCGCGTACTGCAGGTGAAGGAAGCCTCCCCGTGGAAGAGCTACCGCGTCACCTTCACGGGGGAGGCGGATGTGGAAAAGGTTAAGGAAGCGCTGCGGCTCGTTCCGCTCCGAGCCATCGCCCAGCGCACGCCGACGCGGGTCGCTCACCGACGCGCCGACCGGGTACGTACCCGGAAGATCGCGGAAGTGGCGGTCGTGGCGGCCGAACCGGGGCGGTTCACGCTCGACCTGCGGGCCGAGGCCGGCACGTACATCAAGGAGTGGGTGGAAGGGGATGCGGGGCGCACCGAGCCGAGCTTGGCACAGTTGCTCGGCGTCCGGCTCAGCGTCGAGGCGCTCGACGTCCTAGAGATCCACGACTCGACGGAGGAGTAGATGGTCAAGAGTTCCAAAGGCTCCCGCTCGCGCACCCGCGGTGTCCTCACCAAGGAGGCCCGCGAGCGGGGCATGCCACCGGTCACCCGCTACCTGCAGAACTTCGAGGTCGGATCGCTCGTCACCGTCCGGCTCGAGGCCTCCGAGCCCCGCGGCCAGCCGCACCCCCGCTACCAGGGTCGGACCGCCAGCGTCGTGCGCCGCGTGGGTCGCGCCTACCTGCTCGAATTCCTGGACGGGGGCAAGCGCAAGCAGCTGATCGCGCTCCCGGTCCACCTCGCCCGTGCCGGATTGACCCCGCCGAAGGGGGAGTAGGGACCGTGCCCGACCCCGTTCCGCTGGCGGAAGTCAAGCGCCGCCTGACCGAGGAGGCTTCGCGCCGCACCCTGCCGCGCGAGGCGATGCTCGCCCAGGGCCACTCTGAGGGGTTCGCCCGGCTCCCTCCGGAGGAGACCACCAAACTGCTCGGCGCCCTCCGGGAGCTGCCGTACGTCGACGCGGGCATGGCGGTCAAGCTCGCCGACCTGATGCCGCAGTTCACGGAAGAGCTCCGCCTGCTGTACTCGAAGGAACGGCTCCTGCTCGATGAAGCGCAGCTCGCCAAGCTGCTGGAGATCCTCGCTCAGTATCGATGAGTCCGCAGGAGAAGCCGTGGAGAGCTACGCTCACATCTTGGACTACCTGCCGACCGGCCGTGCGAGCGAGCACGGTTTCCGCCGCGAACCGGTCGGACTCGCCGTGGGCGAGAACGAGCTCAAGCTCCTAGAGCTGGTGGCCCGCCCGGGCCAGGTGCTCTCCGTGGGCAGCCGGATACCGCTCCTTCCGATGGACGGGGTCGCCCCACCGATCGACCATGTGCGTCGACGCCTCGCCTACGGGGAACTCACGACCTCGGCCCGCGCCCAGTTGCCGGAGGCGCTCGAGCGGGTCGTGGCGGCCGACCCGGCCCGCTACCTCCGACTGTTCAACGAAGCGCCGGCCGTTTCGCGCCGGTTCAACCTGCTCGAGCTGCTGCCGGGCGTGGGCAAACGGACGATGCTCGCGATCGTCGAGGAGCGCCGGCGCGGCCCGTTCCAGAGCTTCGCGGAACTCGAATCGCGCCTGCGGCTCAGCCGCCCCGACCGCTGGGTGGCCGCGCGGATCGCCCAGGAGATGGAAGGTGCCCCCGACAAGTACCGGCTCTTCGTCCCCCCGTGAACCCGCCGGCGGCGCTCCGCCGCGAGCGCCGGCCCGTCCGAGCGAGATCGCGGACCGGCTCGAGCGGCTCGGGGTCCGCCCCTCCCGGAGTTCCGGCCAATCGTTCCTGTGCGACCCGTTCGCCGCCGATATCGAGGTCGCGCTCCTAGAGCTCCCCGCGGGCACCGGCGTCACCGAGATCGGGGGAGGGCTGGGCCTGCTCACCGAGGCGCTCCTTCGCCGAGGGATCTCCCCGCTCCGGGTCCTGGAGCGGGACCGTCGTCTGGCCCGGCACTTGCGCGGCCTCTTCGGGGACCGGGTGCGTGTGGAGGAGGTCGACGCGCGGGAGTACGACTTCCCTCCGGGCGAGGGGGTGATCGGGAACCTCCCGTTCTCGAGCGCGAGCGTGATCCTCCAGCGGCTGTTCCCGCGGCGTCCCCCCCGAGTGGTCGCGCTCGTGCAGCAGGAGGTGGGGGAGCGACTCGCGGCCTCCCCCGGCGGCTCCGCGTTCGGTCGACCGACGATCCAAGCGCAGTTGTACGGTTCCGTCGAGCAGTTCGCGACCGTCCCGGCCCACTCCTTCTACCCCGTGCCGGCGGTGGACGCGGTGACGATCCGGTTCACGCCTCGAGCCGGGACGCTGCCCGTGGACTCTCCGGCCCGCTTGGAGGAGCTGGTGCGTCACATCTTCGCCTGGCGGCGCAAGCAGCTCGGCCGGACCCTGGCGAACCAACTCGGGGGCGCCGCACGGGCCGCTCGGCTCGCGAGCGCCGCCGGCTGGGAGGCCGGTTGGGAGCATCAACGGCCCGAGGAGCTCCCCCCGGAGGCGTACTTCGCACTCGAACGGGCGGTGGCCGCCGATGAACCGGCCGCACGATCGGCGGGCCGGAACGGCTAGCCAGCGGGCCCCGAAACCGGATCGGCCCCCGCGGGCGTAGTTACATATCCTACGAGTTCGCCTTGTACGTGTGGGTGTGTAGCCGGATGGCCCGTCGTCGCCTGCAATCTCGCGCCGGCCGCCGCGGCGTCTCCAACGTCATCGCCGCGATCTTCCTGGTCGCCATCACCATCGTGGCGGGGTCCACGCTCTGGGCCCTGACACTCAAGTATCCCGCGACGACCACGCTCGTCACCTACGTCGCCCACGCCGGGCTCAAGGTACCGGCCTGGGGGGACCCGACCGACTGCGTACCGGTCGGCTACCCGCCCACGCCTAAGTCGACGTGGAACGCCACCGAGATCGAAGCCGCGAGCGATGATTGCAGCAGCGCTCCCCCGATCGGCAATTTCTCCCCGATGAATGCGACCGAGATCACGTTCACGTCGGTGACCCCCTCCAACCTGGACCTCTCGGCGATCCAGTTCCTGTTCCTGTGCCACAACGCGACCAACACCTCGGCGCTGGTCTCCGGCTCGCTCGCGGCGATGACCTGGTTCCCCGGTTCCACGACGAGCCCGGCTCCGAACGCCCCGCACCTCGGCTGGTGCGCCTCCTTCAACGCCAACGGCTTCGGGGGCGGCGCCTTCGGTACGCTGTACAATCGGCTCGGCCTGTTCGTGCCGATCCAGCAGGGCGTGAGCGTGCTCGAGCCCGGGGACACCTTCATCCTGTACGTGCACACGCCGGACTCGATCTACGACCCGGCCTGCCACGCCACCGGCTTCCAAGACTGCGACGACTACCACGGCGCGCCGCCGTGGTGCTTCACCACGCCGGGCGCCTGCGAGATCAAGATCCTCTCCACCGTCGGCTCGGGGCAGCTCCTCGCCGACATCCAGATCTACTCCATCTCGGGCTCGAACCAGTAGAACCGCCGGCCCGCACTGCGACGCGCGGTTCCCGCCGCCCTGCGGGCGAGATGGGCAGCCGCATATCGACCGGGCGCTTGCCGCGGCGATGACCGTGCGACGGGCGGGTGGGGTTCGGATCGGCTCGATCGTGCTGGACTGCGACGATTTTGAGCGGATGTTGGCTTTCTGGCGGGAGGCGCTGGCCTACGAGCCGCGCGAGCCGCCGGAAGAGGGGTGGGTAGTCCTTCGGGACCCGAACGGCCACGGCCCCAACGTCTCCCTGAATCGAAGCTCCGAAGGGCACCTGGCGGAGTATCGGCTGCACCTCGACCTGTATACGGCAACTCCCGAGGCGGAAGTCGTGCGGCTGCTAGGGCTGGGCGCGAAGCTCCGCACTCCGGCCCAAGAAAGTAGGGACTTCACCGTGCTGGAGGACCCGGATGGGAATCCGTTCTGCGTCGTGGGCAAGCCCGACGGGTAGCCCGCACGTGCGCTGCGGACCGCTCCGTCCGTTCTCGGCTTGCCCGACGACGTCAGTCGTCGGCCGCGAGGCGGCTCAGTGGGCCCTCGGCGCCGTCAGCTACCACTCACGGAGATCCGAGTCAGCGCGGAGCTCTTGTAATCGACCGAATTCCCGGAGTAGGACGCGCTGAATGTCGCGGTGCCCACGAACTCGTCGCTCCCCGTGAACTTTAGCGAACACGCTCCGTTCGTGAGCTTGCACACTCCCTTGTTGGCGAACTGACCCACGCCCACGCCGAGGACCTTCATGGAGACGTTGCCGGTCGGGTGGAACGACGCGTTGGCGGCGTCGGTGACGGTGACCGTGCAGGTGGTGGATTGGGCTGCCAAGATGCTGGAGGGGCTGCAGCCGAAGACCATCCGGGTCCCGTCGAGCTTCGAAATGCGAACGACCACGCTCCCGTTGATCAGGCTGTAGGTGTTGCTGCACCCGTTGCGGTAGCAATGGGTCGTCTTGGTGACATTGGCATCGGTCGTACCGGAGACGATCTTCCCCGAATTGACGTCGATGCCGAGGAAGCTGCCGAGCACGTGGTTCGTGGTCCCGGACACGTTGACGACGGTCGCGATGTACGGCGCCCCGGTCGTCGCATTCGTCTCGCTCGGAAGTCGGAAGGAGGCGTAACTCCCGAAGGCGGTCGTGGTGCGGACCCAACCATACCCACCGGCATTGCTCACATTGTAGACGCACGCGCCGAGCCCGGAGCAGGAGGTGGCCTTGCCGTTGACCCTGGACGGTGTGTTGGCGGAAGCGGCGGGCAGGGCCCCCAACACGAAGCACGCTACCGCGAGAACGGCAATCCATCGACCGAGCGCCATGGGCGGGCCACGGCGCCGACCTCTGATAAGCGAGCCGTGGTCCTGAGCCGAAGCCGCTGATCTCCGCCCGGAGTCGTGGAGGGAATCCCCATCCCGACCCCCCCCAGCGGTTGGATCAGCCGCTGCAGGGGGGAGCCGATTCTTGGACTCCAGCACGGCACTCAGCCTCAGGCTTCGGGAATTTACTGCAACAGGAGAGCGGCCGTCGGCGATTTTCTTCCCAACTCCTCCGATTAGTTCCCAAGGAGCGAGAAGTAGTCGCCGACGGGGGGGGATCCCCCGTTCAATGGTGGCGGCCGCCAGTCGTAGCTGGTCCCACCGACGATCGAGCCGCTGCTTCGAATAGGTCTTCCGCGCCCGAGGGTAACGGATCGAGCTGGTCATCTACGTGACGTGAGTTTGATCATGTTTTCTCCTCACAAGCGCTTGTTGCTGCCTGCCGTTTCAGTCGCGGCGGGGGTACTCGTGGCGCTAGGGCTCACCATGGCCGCCGTTGTGTTTCCGTCGACCCCGATCCCGAGCGGCGTAGCGACGTACGACCTGGATCTCGAACTCCAGAATTCGTCCCATCCTACTGCGTCCACTTACTCGTTCAACTTTTCAGTGAACCCAGTGCCCACCCAAAATCTCTCAACCGCTTGGACCCAGTTCAACCTCTCGGTTGCCGGAATCAACGCCAGAGTAGCTGGCTACCCCATCTTCTCCGTAGAAGTGCGAAGCGGATCGGGAGCTAGTTTGGCTGTGTTCAATTCTTCATTGTCACGGTGGGATGGGATTACCTGGAATGCATCGATCCCCTCCGATGGTGGTTGGACATCGGGTTATGGGACTATCTGGGCGGGCAGCGACTTAGTTCAGTTGGCCATCCACTGGCAGGGTCCCGCTGCGACCTTCTTCTTTAGCTGGGCTGTAGGGACTTCTGCGGCGGGTCACTCGTCTTTCGCAATGGAGTTGGAGGCCTGATTGGTACAGCAGGCTCGATGGCCACCCGTCGTTGAGTCCAGTCCGCCGAGCCGATTGGTTGACCTGGAGTTCGGCACGGGGTGAGGCGCCGCGACTCGACTGAATCAGATCGTGCACAAGAACTACCTTCCGTGCAAAGCCGCTGGCATCCCGTCGTGGCCCGGAAGCTAGCGCAACGGGCCGCCCTGCGGAGTTGAAGTAGATTACTGACCCCGGACAAAATGGTTTAATGCCCTCCGACGAGAATCTCGACTGAGCGGGCTCGCTTCGACCCTTCAGTCGGGCCCTCGTAGAGGTGGCTGGCCGCGACGAAGGAGCGGATCAGCGCCGGTCGATCCCTCATTCGCATCACCCCGAGCCGAACCCCGCGACGAAGCTCTCGAACGTCGTGCGGTGCATAGCTTGCGAGCTCGTGCTTCTTCAGGTGGCTCCACACCCACTCGTCCGGGTTGAGTTCGGGCGAGTATCCCGGAAAGCGGTGGACCTCGAGCCGTGGCTGGGTTGCCAGGAACGCTTGCACCAACTTCGATCGGTGGTGAGGTCCACTGTCCCAGAACACCATGATCGGCCGTCGGCGAATGTGCCTGAGGAGGTGGCGGAGGAACGCAACCACTTGGGGTCCGCGAATCGATCCCTCGCGGACGCGGAAGTAGAGGCGACCCCTCGGAGTCACCCCGCTGATCGCCGAGAACTTCGGCCACCGACCCTGGTGGAAGAGAACAGGGGTCTGCCCGATTGGCGCCCACGTCTTCGCGGCGTAGGGGATGAGCGAGAACCCACTCTCGTCGACAAAGACGACTACGGTCCTTCGCCGGCGGGCTTTTTTTCATAACGCGGCCAGGAGCGACGACGCCAGTTCCTCACTTGGGTGAGGTTCTTCTCTCTCGCCTGTCGGCGAGGCCGCTGCCACGACAGGCCGTGGCGCTTGAGCAAGCGCCACATCGCGGTCTCCGTGTATCGAACCCCCCACTGTGCCTCGGTGACTTGGAGGATGCGAGGGATCGTCCAGAGGTCGGTGGAGAACCCGTAGGCGAGAGCCCCTTTGGCGAGGAGATCTGGCAGGGTCGCCAGCGTCTCTCGAGGGACCAAGGTGGGACGACCGGATCGAGGGACCGCTCGGAGGGCTGCTTGTCCTCCTTCCTCGATCCAACGCTTCCAGTAACAGACGGCGGCTGGGGTGACCCCGAGAAGCCTAGCAACTTCAGCCTGAGATCGACCCTCGGAGAGAAGATCGAGTCCTTTGAGCCGTCGTTCTTCAAGGGAGGCTGTGTCTCGGTGCTGCTGAGTCCACCCCGGCATGCTCGATAGGAGAGCAGAGGCCGGCTATTAAACCATTTATTCAGTAGTCAGTAGATTCCCAGAAGGGGGGCTTTATTCCCAACCACCGCCCTGCACGCGATAAATTCCCGAAGCCACCCGCTAGGGCTGTGTCCCATAAATCCGGACCCTGAGCTCGTTCTCGACGTGGGCCGGACCGCTTCCACTGGAGCGGGGTCGGGTCTAAATGACCGGATTCTCTCCTCGAGATGCCCGCCGACCGTCGCACCGACTATCGCGCGTATGACATGGTCCGCCGCCACGAGCTCGAGATCGTCGTTCGGCTCCTTGAGGAGATCCTCCCCGAGATGCCCAAACCTCGGGGGTGGAGCCACCAACCTCACGTCGGTCGCCCTGGACCTCACCGACGCGGGCGACCCGAGCGGTTCTCCTGGGAACCGATGGCCAAGGCCCTCGGCCTGATGCACGCGATGGGATGGGACTACCGCCAGGCCGAACGGACCCTCTGGGTCGCCTTCGACCTCCGTCGCCAGATGGGCCTCGAGGAGGCTCCCTCCCGCATGACCCTCTGGCGCGCCGAACGACGGTTCTCCGAGGAGTGGCTCCGCGAACTCAACGAGATGGTCGTGGCCGCCTTCAAAAAAAAGGCTGTCCCGATCGCCCAAGAACTATCGGCGCGGACTCGACGGGGCTCAACGAGCACCGTCGGGGGGAGTGGCGATCGTTCCGCCACATGAGAACGTTCTCGGTCCGCCAGTTCCGCAAGCTCCACATCGCCGCCGAGTGCCGCGGGGAGACTCGGGGAGTCG
>JAKIWO010000022.1 GCA_022749995.1 Thermoplasmata archaeon
GGCCCGAGGGCTCGCCGAGGGGCTCGTGGTCGTGCGGCGCTCCGGTGGAGAGCGGCAGCTGTTCTCGAGCGCGCGCGCCTGCCCGGTCTGCGGTTACTCCCTCGCGGAGCTCGAGCCGCGCATGTTCAGCTTCAACTCCCCGTTCGGTGCCTGCACCGAGTGCTCCGGCATCGGGGCGACGTTGCACGGGGATCCCGCGCTGATCATCCCCGACAAGGAGAAGCCGCTCGCCAAGGCGATCGCCGTCTGGGGGCTGACCCCCGAGCGGGAAGCGCTCGAGCGGTTCGGCGCGCAGTACCAGTACCACCCGGACGAACCGGTCCGGCGACTCTCCGTCGAGGGGTGGAACGCACTGTTCCAGGGGAGCGATCGTGCGCTCCCCGGCAGCCCCCACTGGCAGCGACACTGGTGGGGCGGCGGCTGGCTGCGCGAAGGGCTGCTGCGCGCGGTCGAGCGTCGTTGGAAGGAGACCAAGAGCGAGAGCGCGAAGGAGTACTACCTCGGCTTCATGGCGTTCACCCCGTGCCGTTCCTGCGAGGGCCGCCGGCTCAAGCCGGAGAGCCTGGCGGTGACCGTCCGCGACCAGTCGATCGCGGCCCTCTCGTCGATGAGCGTCGCCTCGGCCGCGGCGTTCTTCCGGTCGTTGCGCCTGGTGTCCGTCGAGGAGAGCATCGTGGGAGCCGTGATCAAGGAGATCCGCGCCCGCCTGAGCTTCCTCGAGAACGTCGGCCTCACCTACCTGACGCTCGACCGGGGCTCGGCCTCCCTGAGCGGAGGGGAGGCCGAACGGATCGCCCTCGCCACACAGATCGGCAGCGGGCTCGTCGGAGTCCTCTACATTCTCGACGAGCCGTCGATCGGTCTGCACCCGCGCGACCACGCCCGGCTGCTCGAGACCCTCGCCCACCTGCGCGACCTCGGCAACACGTTGGTCGTTGTGGAGCACGACGAGGCCACCATGCGGGCGGCCGACTGGATCGTCGACCTGGGGCCGGCCGCCGGTGTCCACGGCGGTGAGGTGCTTTTCGCCGGGCCCGCGGGCGAGATCTCCGGCGCTCCCCGATCGCTCACCGGACAATACCTCTCGGGGCGCCGGTCGATCCCTGTGCCGGAGCACCGAAGAGCGCCCACCGACCGGTGGCTCACGGTGCGCGGAGCGCGCGAGAACAATCTCAAGGGGGAGGAGGTGCGGATACCGTTGGGCACGCTCACCGCCCTGAGCGGTGTCTCGGGCAGCGGCAAGTCGACCTTGCTCGAGGAGACGCTCTACAAGGCGCTCCGTCGCCACCTCGGGCTGGGCCGGGAGACGCCCGGCCGGCACGAGTACATCGACGGGATCCAGCAGGTCGACCGGGTGTTGCTGATCGACCAGGCGCCGATCGGGCGTACCCCCCGGAGCAATCCGGCGACGTACACGGGACTGATGACGCCGATCCGGGAGCTGTTCAGCTCGCTGCCCGAGGCGCAGGCCCGCGGGTTCGGACCGGGCCGTTTCAGCTTCAATGTCGCCGGCGGCCGGTGCGAGCACTGCGAGGGAGACGGGGTGATCTCCTACGAGATGCACTTCCTGCCCGACGTCCACGTGCTCTGCGAGGAATGCCACGGCCGGCGCTACAACAAAGAAACGCTCGAGGTGACCTTCAAGGGCAAGCACATCGCCGACGTGCTCGCCATGACGGTGGAGGAGGCGCTCGCCTTCTTCGCCAACCATCGGAGGATCGCGGGTCGGCTGCAGCTGCTCTCCGATGTGGGCCTGGGCTACGTCCAGCTCGGCCAGAGCGCCACGACGCTCTCCGGGGGCGAGGCGCAGCGGATCAAGATCGCCTTCGAGCTCGGCAAGACGCCGACCGGCCGCACCCTCTACCTCCTCGATGAGCCGACCACGGGCCTTCACTTCCAGGACGTGGAGCGGCTGCTCACCGTCCTGTTCCGGCTCCGCGAAGGCGGCAACACCGTGCTCGTCATCGAACACCATCTCGACGTGCTGAAGAGCGCGGACTGGTTGATCGACCTCGGTCCCGAAGGCGGCGACGCCGGCGGTCACGTGGTCGCGAGCGGCCCCCCGGAAGAGGTCGCCCGGGTGTCGGCCTCCTACACGGGACGGTTCCTCGCGCCGGCGCTCGGTATCGCCCTCGCACCGCCGGTGCCGCGGCCCCGCCGCCGATGACCGATCCCGAGCGGCTGCCGGGGTTCCTCCCGGCGAGCCAGCTCGCCGCGCTCGAGTCGGCACCGTTCCGGTCGGGACCCACCGGTCCGGGCGTGTACCTGTTCCGCAACGCCCGCGGGGACGTGATGTACGTAGGGAAGGCACGCAGCCTGCGCCGGCGGGTCCTCGACCACCTGCACGTCCGGGTCGAGAAGGACGGGGCGATCATGGCCCAGAGCCGGTCGGTCGAGTTCGTGCCCACCGTCTCCGAGCGGGAGGCGCTCCTGCTCGAGGCGAACCTCGTCAAGCAGTATCAGCCGCCGCTCAACACGCTGCTCAAGGACGACCGCAGCTTCCCGTACCTTGGGGTCACGCTCGGGGAGGAGTGGCCGCGCATCCGGCTCCTGCGCCGCCCCAAGCGGGGCGGCGGTACGGTGCTGTTCGGCCCGTACACGAGCGCGCACGAGGCGCGCGAGGCCCAGAAGCTGCTCTCCGAGACCTTCCAGATCCGCCAGTGCGTCCGGCTGCCGCAGCGGGCCTGCCTGTACTACCACATCAAGACCTGCAGCGCCCCCTGCATCGGCGCCGTCGGCCGGGAAGAGTACGACCGGTCGGTACGGGAGGCGATGCGCGTGCTGCGGGGCGACGCGGCGGGCGTTCGGCCCGGGGTCGAACGGGCGATGCAGCGGGCGGCCGAGGCGCAGGAGTTCGAGCGGGCGGCCCAGTTGCGCGATGCTCTTCGGGGGCTCTCGGCGCTCGGCGAGCGCCAGCACGTGGTGGGCCCGGGCCCCGGACGTGCCGATGTGATCGCACTGGCGTTCCCTCGCGACCCCGCGGTCCTTCGGGTCGCCGTGGGGCTCCTTACGGTCCAGGACGGGGAGGTGCGCCATACGGAGCCGCATCTGCTCGCCACCCCCGCCGACGATCTTCCGGACGCCGGTGAGCTGCTGCGCCAATTCCTGGTGCAATGGTACAGCGCCCGGGTGGAGATGCCGGCCCGCCTCTACATCGCCGGCCCCCGTCCTGCGGGGGTGGACGAAGCGGTCGCCTGGCTCGAGAAGGAGCGGGGCGTGCGCGTGCGCTTCCGACCGACCGGCCGCTGGGCCTCGCTCGGACGGCTCGCCGAGAGGCTGGCCCGCTCGCACCTCGATGCCCGGGGTCCGACCGCGCCGCCCAAGGCGGTGCTCGAGGCGCTCGCGACGTTGCTCCGGCTGCCGACGCTGCCGCGCCGAATCGAGGGGATCGACATCTCGCTCATCCAGGGGACGGACGCGGTCGGCTCGCTGGTGGTGTTCTCCAACGGCCTGCCCCTCAAGGACGAGTACCGCCGCTACCGCATCCGGACCGTAGAGGGGACCAACGACTTCGCCATGGTCGCCGAGGTGGTCCGACGCCGGTACACGCGGCGACTGGCCGAGGAGGAGATCCTGCCCGACCTGTTGCTCATCGACGGGGGTGCCGGTCAGCTCGCCGCGGCCGAGCAGGAGCTCGTCGGATTGCATCTCGAGGACCGGATCCCCGCGATCGGGCTCGCCAAGCGCGAGGAGGAGGTGTTCCGTCCCGAGGTGCGGGAGCCGCTGCGGGCCAACCCCGATTCCCCGCCGATGCTCCTGTTGCGCGCCGTCCGCGACGAGGCGCACCGGTTCGCCATCGGCTACCACCGCAAGCGCCGGGCAATCCGGTTGCGAACCGAAGTGGAGCGGGTCCGGGGCGTCGCCGCCCCGTAGAGGCTGTCCGGAGCCTCTCGGACCGAGGGATGGTGGGTGGGCTAGGCCACTACCCCGTGCGGTGCGAGCGAACCGAACCGCTCGGCCTCCGCGGTGGCGACGTGGAGCCGCACGCTCGCTCGCACGTGCCGCAGGAGGAGGTACGCCAGCAGCGCCAACACTGCGATGCCGGGAATCGGCGCAACGAGGTCGCGCAGCACGGCCCAGACCATCAGGAACCCGACCGAACCCGCGGCGAACGCCAGCATCGCTGCGGGATGCTCCCACCGGCCCACGTACCGGTACCCGAGCAGGACCGGGAGCTCGGCGAACAGGAGAACGCAGAGGACCGTGACCGCCGCCGGCCAATGCCCGTTGGCGCCGATCCCCCCCAACACGAGCCACGCCGGCAGGAAGGCGGCACCGAGCCCGAATAGGACCCATGGACCCGGGGGAGCAGTCCCCGGTGCGGTGAGCATCAGGTCGCGGGGAAGCACTCGCGAAAGGCCGATCAGGGCGGCGACGACGAGCAGAGAGGCCGCGTACCCGGCTGCGCTCGGAGCGTACGGGGTGATGAGCGCGAAGAGCGCCACGGTGCCCGCGTAGATGGCTGCCGTCAGCGGCAGCCGACGTCCCTCCAGCAGCCGGAGCTGACGCCACTCGGGCCACCAGAGGCCGACGAGGAGGATCGGCAGCGCGATGCTGACCGCGCCGTGGAAGCCCGCGAGCCCGACCGCCCAGACCCAGTTCGTCCCGAGGAAGTGACCGTAGGTCGTGAAGACCCCGACCGTGGTCCCGCCGGTGGCGAAGAAGGTGTGGACGGCGACCCCCTCCTCCAGGATCCCGTAGGCGGTACCGAGCAGCAAGATCGCCGCCCAGCCCTTGTTCCAACGAACGGCCAGCTCACGGACGAGCAGCACGCCGGCACCGTAGAGTCCGGCAAGAAAGGCCGCGGAGATGACGAAGGAGAGCGGATTCAGCAGGAGCGTGACCGGCGTAGAGCCGGTCATGTACTCCGCGAAGAACGGGGACAGAACGACGAGCGCCAGCAACGGCTTCCATCGGGGCACCGGCGCTTCGCTCACGGACGAAACTCCGTCGGACCCCTACTTGAACCCCCCCGAAGGAGAAGGACGGAGCCCAGAGGGACCCGTGTGGGGGTCCGCCGCTTGGACGCGAGCTCAGGCCTTCTTCGCGCCGCCGCGCTCGGGCGTACCGATGAACGGGAGCCCGCTCGCCCGGCGGCTCACTTCCGCGGTCGGAAGGCGTCGGAGGTCCTTTTCCGGCTCGAGGAACGCCACGTCGAGCGCCTCGGCTGGGAACGGCGTGGGTGAGCCCTCGGCGACGGCTTGCAGCGCGAACTTGAAGGCGCTCTCCTCGGCCCGCTGGGCGGGCAGCTTCTCCTCGAGGAAATCGGCCACCTGCCGTCGGTTGCGCCCGATGGCGTAGGCCTTCCAGCCAATGGTGGCACCGCTCGGGTCGAGCTCCACGAGCTCAGGACTGTTGCCCGAGAAGCCGCCGAGCAGAATGGAGACCGCGAACGGTCGCGTCCCTCCGAACTGGGTGAACTGCTGAAGATGAGTGCCGAGCGCACCGGCGAGCAGGGAGATCGGGATTGACTCGCCAAAGCTCAACCGGTACCGCTGGGCTTCCATCCGGAGGAACTCGACCAGCACCCGCGAGTCCGCGATGAGGCCCGCGGTGACGCAACCGAGCCCCGTGTCGATGGCGAAGCTCTTCTCGATGGAGCCGGCCTCGGCGAGCGAACTGACCGGAAGATTCCGGTACGCGACGAAGACGATTCCGCCCTCGTACGAGACGGCGACCGCCGTCCCACCCATCTGGATCGCTTGCAGCGCGTACTCGACCTGGAACAGTCGGCCGTCGGGCGAGAAGACCGTGCTCGCGCGGTCGTACGCCATCTGGCCGGGTTGCATCTCCACGAAGACACCTCGGACGGCCGACGGGAGACGCGGGGGGATTTGAGCCTGCGCCCGCGGTGAACCCGGGGTTAGTGTACGCGACGCACGGCCCGCGTCCGGAACGCGCCGAAAGCCTCTTGGCGGACCTACTGGCTCGGCCGCGCATGACCGGCGCGCTTCCGGGGGGGCTCGTGCCACTGCCCCTCGCCTCCTCCCGGCGGGGACCGCTCTCCGTCGCGTGCACCCAGTGCAGCCAGGGTCAGAAGATGGTCCTGTTCGTCTCGGGCGTCTGCCGGTTCCGGTGCTTCTACTGCCCGGTCGGCGAAACCCGGAATCAGAAGGATGTGACCTACGCCAACGAGCGACGGGTGACCTGCGATGCCGATGTCTTGGAGGAGGCGCACGCGATCGGCGCGCACGGTACGGGGATCACGGGCGGGGACCCGCTGGGATTCACCGACCGGGTCGAGCATTACATCCGACTGCTCAAGACGGAGTTCGGGCCGGAGCACGACATTCACCTCTACACCCACGAACCAAACCCCGAGAAGCTCCGCCGCCTGCACGCGGCCGGACTCGACGAGTTCCGGCTCCACATCCCATGGTACCTGTGGGGGCCCCTGCGGAGCGCCGGCACCGCCTACCGCGAACTGTTGGTGGACTCGGGCACGTGGGGGATGCGCCGCGGTGTCGAGATCCCGGTGTTGCCCGACCATTTGGGGGAACTCCGTTCGCTCCTGCGGGGCCTCGATGAGATCGGACTCGATTTCATCAACCTGAACGAGCTCGAATTCTCCGAGACGAACGAGCGCAACCTCCACGACCGCGGCTACCACGTCGACCCACGTTCGGGATGGGGAGTCAAGGGCAGCCGAGCGGGGGCCGCGGAGCTGGTTCGCACGTTGCGCCTCCGCACGCCACTCCACTTCTGCTCCTCGCGCTTCAAGGACGGCATCCAGCTGCGTCAGCGGCTACTGCGTCGCGCGGCCCGTGTGGCGCCTGCGTTCGCCGAGCACACGGGTGACGGGACCGTCCGGCTGGGTATCGTGGAGGCCCGGGGCCGGGCCTCGCTGGATCGGTTGAGCCGTCAGCTCGCGCGCGGAGGACGCCTGCGGCCGGAAGAGTTCCGAGTCGACCGGGTCCGTCGCCGCGTCGAACTGGCGCCGGGACGCCTGCGTCCGCTGGCGGCCCGGCTCGCTGCGCCGGCGTTCGTGGTCGAGGAGTATCCAACGGCGGACGCCCTCGAGGTGGAGCGCGAGCCCCTCAACTCGGCGGCCATGGACGGGCCGGTCCGGCTCGGCGGCACGTAGCCCTCGTCGCATTCGTGCGCCCCGAAGGTCAGGAATCGTCGATCCCCCCGCTGGTGCTTGATGGAGCACGGGCCCCAGCCTTCGTCCTCGGCGCCGTACCACATCGGGCAATCCCGGCAGTGCAAGCTGGAGGAAGCGTTGCCTGCCGGCCTCGCGCTCCCCGGCGGTGGGCTCATCGCATGCCCTCCTCATGGGCCCGCTGGGCCCGCAGCAGGTTCTGCATGAGCTCGGCCACCGTGAGCGGACCGATTCCGCCGGGCACCGGAGCCAGCGCCCGGACCCAGCCGTCGAGTTCAGGCGCCGCGTCCCCCGCCGGACGGTGTCCGCCGGGCCGGGAATCATCCGGTACCGAGCTGAGCCCCACATCCACCACGACCGCGCCCGGCGGCACGTTCGCTCGGGTGAGGAGACCGGGCACGCCCGCGCAGCTCACGACCACGTCAGCGGTTTGGAGGAGCGCGGGAAGTTCCCGGCTCTGAGTGTGCGCCACCTGCACCGTCGCGTCGCCCGGAGACCCGCGCAGCAGCAGCAGCAGCGCGATGGGAAGCCCCACCGTGGGGGAACGACCCAGTACGAGCACTCGCCGGCCAGAGACTGGGATCTCGAAGTGGCGCAGCAGCTCCTGGACCGCCAACGCCACGGCCGGGGTGTGGAGCGGACGGCCGCCGGCGAGACGTCCGAGGCAGACCGCTCCCGCTCCGTCGATGTCTTTCTCCGGCCGCAGCCGGTCGATCGCCTCGGCGAAGGAGTAGCCGGCGGGCAGTGGGTGCTGGATCAGTACGCCGGTGACGGAAGGGTCGGCATCGAGCTCGCCCACCCGCTCGAGCAGTTGCTCGGGACTGGCCACTTCCACCGCCTCGTGCCGGATCCCGGCTCGTTCGGCGGCCTTGTGCTGCTGCTTCAGGTAGAACTGGAACGGTGATTTCCCGCCGGTGTGCACACTGGAGAGCTGCAACGGGGGCGCTCCTTGGGCCGTGCGGCGCTCCAGCTCCGTTCGTAGCTGGGCCAGCAGCCTCTCGGCGGCCGTGGAACCCTCAAGACGCAGCGTCAGCGACCGGACCCGGGGGTCGGAGCCATCCGTACGGATAACGGTGGCCGGATTCCCGTCTCCGTCGAGGGACTTGCTCTACTGGCGTTCACCAAAAGGATTTAACCCGAGGGCCCCTCGGTAAGGTTACGGGAGCGAGTCCGGGCCCTACCGGCGAGTCTCCCAGGGAAGGAACCATGGCTGAAAGCCCCCCCGGGGCTGCAGATCCGCCCCTGACCGCCGACGTGGAGACGTGGGGCCGTGAGCTGCCCTACCACTCCACGCAGGACGTGGAGGTCCCCCCGCGGCTGCTCGACCAGGTGATCGGTCAGGACGACGCCGTCGAGGTCGCCAAGAAGGCCGCGACCCAGAAGCGGCACATGATCCTGATCGGCGAGCCCGGCACGGGCAAGAGCATGCTCGCCCGGGCGATGGTCGATTTCCTTCCCAAGGAACAGCTGCAGGACATCCTCGCCTACCCCACCGTGGAGGACCCGAACGAGCCGAAGATCCGGGTCGTCCCCGCGGGCAAGGGCAAGGAGATCGTCGCGGCCCAGAAGCTGGAGGCCGCCCAGAAGAAGGAGCATCGGACGATCTTCATCGTGCTGTTCGCGTTCGCCATCTTCGGTCTCGCCTTCTACATGATCTTCAAGACGGGGGACTTCACCGCCCTCCTGCTCGCCATCATCGCGTTCGTCCTCGTCCTCGCCATCTACCGCCTAGGCTCCGGACGCTCGGAGAACGGCAACGGGGTCGCCAAGCTGCTCGTCACCCACACTCCCGATGACCGGCCTCCGTTCATCGACGCCACCGGCGCCCACGCCGGGGCGCTGCTCGGTGACGTGAAGCACGACCCGTTCCAGTCCGGGGGCCTCGAAACCCCGCCCCACGAGCGGGTAGAGGTCGGCGCGATCCACAAGGCCCACGGCGGGGTGCTGTTCGTCGACGAGATCAACCTCCTCAAGATCGAGAGCCAGCACTCGCTGCTCACGGCGCTGCAGGAGCGCCGGTTCTCCATCGTCGGCCAGTCGGAACGCTCCGCGGGCGCGATGGTCAAGACCGAGGCGGTCCCGTGCGACTTCATCCTCGTCGCGGCCGGTAACATCGACTCGGTGCAGGCGATGCACCCGGCGCTCCGTTCGAGGATCCGCGGCTACGGCTACGAGCTGTACGTCAAGACCACCATGGTCGACACGGCGGAGAACCGCCAGAAGATCGTACGGTTCGTTGCGCAGGAGGTGGGGAAGGACAAGAAGATCCCCCACTTCGACATGAAGGCGGTCGTCGAGATCATCCGCGAGGCCCAGCGCCGCGCGGGTCGTTCGGGTCAGCTCACGCTGCGGCTGCGGGAGTTGGGCGGGCTTGTCCGGGTCGCCGGGGACATCGCCAACGCCGACAAAGCCCCGCTCGTCACGGCCGAGCACGTGGTCCGGGCCAAGCGCACCAGTCGCTCGCTCGAGCAGCAGATCGCGGACCGGTACATCGAGCGCCGCAAGGAATACCGCATGTTCTCCGTCGACGGCGCGGCCGTCGGGATGGTCAACGGCCTCGCCGCCATCAACGCCCAAAGCGGCATGTCCGAGTTTTCGGGCGTGGTGCTCCCGATCGTGGCCGAGGTCACGCCCGCGCAGACCCGTAACGGCGGCGTTGTCGTGGCGACGGGCAAGCTCGGCGAGATCGCTCGGGAGGCGGTCCAGAACGTGAGCGCGCTCATCAAGAAGTACACGGGAGAGGACATCTCCCGCTACGACATCCACATCCAGTTCGTTGGCACCTCCGACGGTGTCGAAGGGGATTCGGCCTCCGTCTCCATCGCCACGGCCGTGATCAGTGCCCTCGAGGGGGTACCGGTCGACCAGTCGCTCGCCATGACGGGTTCGCTCTCCGTCCGGGGCCAGGTGCTGCCGGTCGGAGGCGTCACCGCCAAGGTCGAGGCCGCGGCCGATTCCGGCATCAAGCGCGTGCTGATCCCCGAGGACAACCTCTCCGACCTCGTCCTCGAGTCCCGGTACGTGGGGGCGATCGAGATCATGCCGGTCCGCACGCTGCGCGACGTGCTCAAGTATGCGCTGGTCGGCCAGGAGCTGCAGAAGGAGACGCTGCTCAACCGGCTCGCCGCCATGGTCTACGCCACCAGCCGGACGGAGTTGCCGGCCGGCCCCGCCCAGGCGCCGGTGCGTCCGGCCGGCTCGTGAGGCCCAACCTAAGCCACGCCTCCTCCCGGCGCAGCGCCCTCGTGCGCTCCGAGGTGGGGAGCCCGGGAGCGGCCAGTGAAGGCGAGGACGACCCGCGCCGGTTCTTCCACCGGCCCTGCTACGTCTTCAACCCCGCGTTCCCGACGACCTCCAACGACGCGCACTGCAGCCACTGCCGCCACTACCTGACCAGTCGCTGTCCGCACATCGACGAGTTCCTGGACGACGTCGAGGACATGGCGCCGGAGTAGCGGCGGTGAAACGGGCGGAGCGCGGCCTCCTCGTCGGTCGGTTCCAGCCGCTGCACCGCGGCCACCTCGCGGCGATCGCCCGCCTCCGCGCGGCCCTTCCCGAGGGGGAGCTCCTGCTGGGGATCGGCAGCGCCCAGCATTCCTACACCTTGGAGAATCCGTTCACCGCTGGTGAGCGGATGGAGATGATCCTCCGTGCCCTGGCGGAGGCGGAGCTCACCGGGGTCCGCCCGATCCCGCTCATCGACATCGACCGCCACGCCGAGTGGGTCGCCCACGTCGAATCGCTGTTGCCGCCGTTCGGACGTGTGTACACGAACAATCCGCTCACCCGGCTCCTGTTCGAGGCCGGCGGGTACGCCGTCGAGGAGCTGCCCTGGGTGCAGCGTGCGGAGAACGAGGGTCAGCGGATCCGTCAGGAGATGGCCGCCGGCGAAGGCTGGCGCCCAAAGCTCCCGCCCGCGGTGGTGGAGTACCTCGAGGAGATCGGGGCGGAGAACCGGCTGCGGCTGCTCGCGGGCGACTCGGCGGCCCGCGGCGGCGCATCCTCCGCTCGGAGCTGAGGATGGACCGGTCGGAGGCCGTGCCTTCACCGCGGCACTTTCGTCCGCTCCCACCGTGGGCTCAGGGGCCGGCCACCATCGCCTTGCACGGGGCGCAGCGGCCCGAGCGGAACGCGGGAGCGGTCGTCCCCCCAATCTACCAGACCAGTACCTTCCGGTTTCCGGGACCGTACTCCGAGCTCGGTATCGAGGGTCCGCCGTATCTCTACACACGGCACGACAATCCGACCCAGGAGGTCGCCGCCGAAACGGTGCGCCTGCTGGAGGGGGGCGAATCGGCCCGAGTCTACGGAAGCGGTATGGGCGCGATCTCGGCGGCTCTGCTCGGGCTGCTCTCGCCCGGAGAGGAGTTGGTCGCGATGGAGAACCTCTATGGCGGTACGGTAGGGCTCTGCTCGGGACTCCTCCGGCGGCTGGGGATCGCGGTCCGATGGGTCTCCCCGCACGAGGAGGCCGAGCCAGAGCTGGTACTCAGCGACCGGACTCGGGTGGTGTTCCTCGAGTCTCCCTCCAACCCGCTGCTCCAGGTCCACGACATTGCGCAGTGGGCCGCGGCCGCCGATGCGCGCGGCGCGCTGACCATCGTCGACAATACGCTGGCGACGCCGGTGAACCAGCACCCGATCGAGTTGGGAGCCGATGTCGTGGTCCACAGCGGGACGAAGTACTTGGGAGGGCACAGCGACCTGATGGCCGGGGCGCTGGTCGCGCCCCGCTCGATCATGGACCGGATCCATGCCACTGACATCGGGCTTGGCTCGGTCCTTGACCCGTTCGCAGCCTTCCTGCTGGCCCGCGGGATGAAGACGCTCCCGCTGCGGGTCGAGCGCCAGAATCGCTCCGCCGCGTGGCTTGTCGAACAACTGGTCGCGATCCCAGAGGTAGAGCGGGTGTGGTACCCTGGGCGCGCCAGCCCGGAGGAGGAAGCGCTGGCCGCCCGGCAGATGGGCGGCCGGAGCGGCGTGCTCGCGTTCGTTCTCCGCGGCGGTCTTGCGGCGGCCCGCCGAACGCTCGCACGACTGGAGTGCGTGCACGTCGCTTCGAGTTTCGGTGGGGTGGAGTCGCTCGTGAGCCTCCCCGAGGAGACCTCCCACGTGGGCCTCTCCGAGGCGGAACGGCGTGAATGCGGCATGCCGTCGGGCATGCTACGCCTATCGGTGGGACTTGAGGAGCCCGAAGTGCTGCTCTCGGACCTGCGACAGGCGATCGGTAGCGGCTAGCGTGGGTCGCCGCCGCAACGTTTATCGAACGGCCTCGGTCCTCGGCGGAGGACGCCACTGTAGCTCAGTTGGCAGAGCAGCTGATTCGTAATCAGCAGGTCGAGGGTTCAAGTCCCTCCAGTGGCTGCCAAACACCACGAGCAGCGGTTAGTCGTAAACCACGCTGCGGTGCCCGAGCGTGAGAACGTAGAGTGTCTCGGTCTTCCAATCGACATCGATCACGACGCGGAAGTCTCCGACCCGAAGCCTGTAAGATTCGACGGCCACCAACCGTTCGAGGAATCGTGCCGGGTCTTCCGCGGCCCTTTCGAGCTTCCGAACGATTCGATCCCGAACGATCCGGTCCAGTTTGCGGAAATTCACACCTGCTAAGTTCACTCCGACAGGACTCGAAAAGTAGCGAAACGAGCCACGGGCCCCTCCAGGGGCTCTCCCATGAGGTCCATGGCCCGCCGAGGCAGTAGCCGATGCCCGCCTCCGTCGATGACCGCGAGCTCAGGGCGGGCCGGCCACTGAAGAGAGTTCCCGAGCGGAAGTTTCCCTGGAAGTGGAGGCGGGGGAGGGGAGCCGAACCGTCTCAGCTTTGCCAGTCGTACGTGACCTTGCCCCGTACCGCGCTCTGATCGACCCGGCGCTCTGCGCGCCTTCGGCCCTCCTGCTCGAGGGCCCGGACTCGGTCGCCGAGAGATTGCAGGTCCTGTTCGAGCTTGGCGATGCGGGCCGCAAGAAGCTCGGGGGGGTCAGTCATTCGAGTCCGGCAACGTGGCGGGGCTTAGAACGGTTCCGAGGTCGGAGTGCCCCGGGTGGTGGAGGCATCCAGCTCGAGGCCGGCGAAATCCGAACCTCTGGGTGCTTACGGGGGGGGTTATTTCCTCGCTCGGAATCACGGGAGCGCCGCGAGGGTCGACAGAGTGAGTCGACGCCCGGAGTGCCAAGAAAGGACTGGGGAGACGGGATGAGCGAACGGGGGACCTACGTCGTGATCGAGGGAATCGACGGGACCGGTAAGACTCAACTCGCGACCCGCTTGGTGCCACCCCTCCTCGGCCGCGGCCACTCGCTGTCGAGCTTCCGCGAGCCCACGGACAAGTTCCTGAGGGACCAGTTTGCTCGTCTGGTAAAGTCGGACGCCCTTGCCGCGGCGCTCTGCTTTACCGTCGACCGGGCGATGCTCCGGCCGCAGGTCTCGGCCGCCCTCGATCAGGGGGACGTGGTCCTGCAGGATCGATCGTACTACTCCTCCCTCGCCTACCAGTACCCGGGTCTCGCCAACGATGCCTGGCGAGAGCTCGAACGGATCGAGCGTTCGTTGGCAGTCGAGCCGGACTTGATCCTGTACCTCGATGCGCCGGTCGATGTCGCACTCAAACGGATCGAGGGACAGGGCGCGCGGGATGCGTTCGAGGACGAGCCGTACATCAACAAGGTGAAATGGAAATTCGAGCAGATGTTCCAAGCCCCGAAGTGGGTCCGGCTCGACGCCTCGCGCAGCAGCGATCACACCCTCGAGCAAGCGATGAATGCGCTCATGGCGGCGGGGCTCTAGCAGCCCGTCGGGGGCCGGTGACCCAGCGGCCCGCCTGGGCCGGAGACTCTTGGATTCAGATTCCGCAAGCTGAAACCTCGTGAAAGTTCTTGACGAGCTCCGAAGGCGGTGCCGGATGGCCGAGTTAGAGAATGAGGGAAGGAGGTGAGACAAAGTTCCTTCCCTTCCCGTGGCTCTGGGCGGGTCAGATCTGGATGCGTCGAATCGAGATTCTCGGCCCGCCACCGCACCCCAGGGACCCTCCGGTGTCCCCCAGAGGATGGTCGCCCCGGCACGAATCTCAAGCCAGCGAAGACAGCCGGTCCCCCCCGAACTCGGTCGGCGAGGCGAGTGGACGCGCCGGCCAGTGAACGGGCGAAGGGCGCTGCCCATCGTCGTCGTTACTGCGTTACTGGTAGTCGTCGCCGGTGCGGCGTCCTATCTGGTCTACATCTCGTCGCGATCGAATGGGCCGGGCCCGGTCTCCTCCGGCATGGCGGTCTGCCCTGCGTCCCCCACGAATCAGACTTCCGGTAACTGGACGACGTACCACCAGGACAACTCCCGCGCCGGCGTGGAGGCCGCGAACAGCAACGTGGGGGCTCAGCCGCGATGGTCAGTGCCGACCGCTCTGGATGGGCAGGTGTACGCCGAGCCGCTTGTCTGCGGGAACTCGGTCTACGTCGCCACGGAGAACGATTCCGTCTATGCCATCAACGCGACCTCTGGCACGGTGCTCTGGCACACGAGCCTGGGTACCCCGGTGCCCGCTTCCGCTCTACCGTGCGGAGACATTGATCCGACCGGCATCACCGGAACTCCGGTGATCGATGTCGCCGCGGGGACCCTCTACGCGGTGGCCTTCCTGGACTCGGCTCACCCCCAGCACGTGCTCTTCGGCCTCAACGTGGCGTCGGGCTCGGTCGAGTCCCAGCTCGTAGTCGATCCCGCCGGGTCGATTCCTACGGCCCAGCAGCAACGCGGTGCGCTCGCCCTGGCCAACGGTCACCTCTACATTCCGTACGGCGGCTTGTACGGTGACTGCGGTCAGTACCACGGCTGGATCGTGGGCGCGCCGCTCGACGGTACCGGGGCGCTGATTTCCTATCAGGTGCCCACGCAGCGCGAGGGGGCCATCTGGGGGACGGCGGGCATGGCCGTGGCCACGAATGGGACCCTGTATGTGGCCACCGGCAACGGAGCGTCCCGGACGACCTTCGACTACGGTGACAGTGTCATCGAGCTCTCCCCCAACCTCTCCGAGGTGAGCTACTTCGCTCCGACGAACTGGGCGCAGCTCAACGCCGACGACACAGACCTCGGCTCCGTTGCGCCAACGCTGCTTCCCAACGGGGAGATCTTCCAAATCGGCAAGGCCGGGGTCGGCTACCTACTGTCCGGGTCCGACCTCGGCGGAATCGGCCCGGGAATCTACAGTGCCAGCGTTTGCGGAGGAGGTGCGTACGGCGCGACCGCGCACGTTGCGTTCTCGATTCTCGTTCCTTGCACCGACGGGTTGTACGACTTGGCCGCCACGGCGTCGAACTTTTCGCTGACCTGGCACACCTCCAGCTTCGACGCTGGCTCTCCGATCGTTACCGGCGATATCGTCTGGGTCGTGGACATCTCCAACGCGCACCTGCTGGGGTTCAACCTGTCCACGGGGCAACAGGTCCACTCCTCCGCGTTGGGTTCGGCGGATCACTTCATCAGTCCCGCGGCCGCTCCGGGCAGCCTCTACGTGGCCGGCGGAAGCGAGCTGTACGCATTCTCCCTGACCTGAGCCTCCTGGCCCGGCAGTAGACCACCGCCTCGGCGTGCGCCCGGTCGCCCCGCGAATGCTGTCGCGGCTCAGGAGGCGCGCTCCGAGCCCCACAGAGCCACGGATTGAATCCGGACCGAGTAGCCTACTTCTGCTGCGCGAGCGCCCGCACCGCGGGCGCATCATCGTTGAACGCGCTCTCGAGCCACTCGCGGGCCGCGGCCTCCACCTCCTCGAGAGGGAGCGGCTTGGAGGTGAGCTCCTCGTGGACGTCGGTCTGCGTCTTGCTGCCTCGGGGTGAGTAGAGGTCGAGGAGCTTCGAACCGGCGAGTGGGCCAGCCAGCCACTCCGTCACAATTGAGGCCGGCGCTACCAGGGAGATCCGCATACGCCCCGGCGCCCACGTGCCGTGGAATTTCCTCTGCGCGGCGTAGATCATTGAGATCTCGGAGACCTCTTCGAACCTGGGATTTCGCGTCGTGGCATGCGCCCCATCGTGGTCCAAGCTGCCGAGGAGGTACTTCCAGACGTTATCGATCGGAGCATCGAACGTGCTTCCCTCGCCCTCGGCGCATCCCATCGTTCCCCGCCGTCCTGCGAGCCCGTCGAGGTAGGCGGGCCACAAGCGCCCGCGGCGGAGTTGCGTCAACTAGGCCGTGCTGGCCAGGAACGGGGCCCTCGAATCACTCCGGTGGCTGGCACTTGCCACGCTGCGCTCCCCTGAAGAATGCCGACCGTCGGATCGAGCCGAAAAGTCGTGCGCCTACTTGGTCGTGTCCCGAGGTGAACTTCCCGCGTGTGCGCATTCTGCGGTGGTGTGCCTATCGCCCACCGCCAAAACTGCGCTGCGTGGAGGCTCATATAGCTGGACTCGGTGGCGCGCCTCGCCGGGGTGTCTATAGTGCACGGAATGAAGGGCTGGTTGTCGCGCAAGGGAGCGGTCGAACTGATGGTGTCGGTGATGGTGCTGGCGTTACTTCCGGCTGTCGCCACCGCGATTCCGTTCCATGCTCCTCCGAGTCAGCGGTTGCCCGGCCATTCGCACGGAACGGTCATCCTGTCGACGTGCAGTGAAAGCTCCCTAGCGTCGGACGTGGCCGCCGGCGGTACCGTCCAGTTCGGAACGGCCTGTGCCGGCCTCGCGTTCAGCTCCCCAATCACAATTCCATCTGGCCTCATCGTCAACATCACTTCCGGCGGGTTCAGCGTCGTATTCAGTGGCTCGGGAACTTCGCGCATGTTCATTGTTACGGGCGGGCACCTCAATCTGACCGGCCTCACCCTAGAAAGTGGTGCAGTCACCGGGACGACGGGTGCGAACGGAGTTCTCGGCACGGCCGGCACGGCCGGAATCACCGGCGGGTCGGGCGGGGCCGGCACCGGGGGTACTGGCGGGGCGGGCGGCGCCGGATCCTCCGGCACGGTCGGTTCCCCAGGAACCGCCGGCACGAGCGGCAAGGTCGGTGGAGCAGCCCAGGGGGGCGCCGTGTGGATTGAGAGCGGGGTCTCCGTGTTCATGTCGGATACCTTCTACGCGAACGTCGTGACGGGCGGCACCGGCGGCAACGGCGCGGGCGGCGGAGCCGGCGGCACAGGCGGGGGCGGAGGTTACGGCGGCGGCGGCGGCAGCGGGACCTCGGGTGCCACGGGCGGCACCGGCGGTGCGGGCGGGACCGGCGGCGCGGGGGCCGTGGGAGGCGCCGGTGGAAACGGCGGATCCGGAGGGACCGGAGGAGCCGGCCAGGGCGGCGCGATCTACAACGGCGGGACGCTGACGATCATCAAGAGCACCTTTACCTCCAACTCCGCCACCGGCGGTAGCGCTGGGTATGGTTCGTACGGCGGCGGCGGAGGCGCGGGCGGCGCTGGTGGTACGGGCGGCTACGGCGGCTCTGGCGGCACCGGCTCTACCGGGGCCGGCGGCGTCGGCGGCGCGTCGGCGTCCAGCGGTGCGGGCGCCGGGGGAGGAACCGGCGGCAATGGTGGGAACGGAGGGACCGGCGGGGCCGGTCTTGGCGGCGGGATCTACAACGCCGGCACGCTGACTATCCGAAGCTCCACGTTCACTTCGGACCGCGCCTCGGGCGGGAGTGGGGGAGGGGCCTCCAGTGGCGGTGCGGGCGGTTACGGCGGGAGCGGCGGCGGAGCCTACTACGGTGGTACTGGTGGGAGTGCCGGGACCCCGACGGTCGGTGGGAACGGCGCGACCGGCGGACTCGGCGGCGCGGCCGTGGTCGGATCGAACGGAGCCACGGGCGCGAACGGCGGCAAGGGCGGCAGCGGCGGTACCGGCGGTGCCGGAGAAGGCGGTGCCATCTTCAATCTCGATACGCTCGATGCGAACCAGACGACGATCACCTCGGACTCGGCCACCGGGGGCACGGGTGGCTACGCCAGCAGCGGTGGCTACGGTGGCTACGGCGGAGCCGGTGGTACGGGTGACCGGGGTGGCTACGGCGGGGCCGGCGGGACCGGGTTCTACGGAACCGGGGCGAACGGCGGCTCCGGAGGTACGGCGGGTGCGCCCGTGACCGGCGCAGCCGCAGGGACGACGGGCAGCTCGGGTCTGTCCGGCGCCGGTGGCACGGGCGGTACGGGTGGCGAGGGGGCTGGCGGAGGCATTTACGTCAATCTGACCACGGGCTCCCTCATCTTTGGCAACGGATCGCTCTCTACCGACGTCGTGACCGGGGGTTCCGGCGCGTCCGGTGGGGGCGGCGGATCGGCCCAGAGCGGCGACAACGGGGGCGCGGGAGGCGCTGGCGGCAACGGCGGATACGGCGGCTCCGGCAACAGCAACAGCGCCAGCATCGGTGAGAACGGCGGCACTTCGACCGCCGGCAAGGACGGGACCACCGGTGGAGCAGCAGGCTCGGCAGGCACTCCGGGCGCCGGGGGGACCGGCGGAGTCGGGGGCATGGCCCAAGGCGGCTCGCTCTTCTCCGCGGGATCGGCGAGCTTGAATTCGAACTACGTCCAGCATGACAGCGCCACCGGCGGGGTCGGCGGCGTGGGCGGAACCGGCGGTACCGGCAGCACCGGGGGCACTGGCGGGTACGGCGGCATCGGCGGGTCCGGGGCCACCGGAGGCGCAGGGAACACCATGGGTACCGGCGCCGCAGGCACGGCGGGAGGCGCGGGTGCGAACGCCGCCGGCGGCCATATCGGGAGCAATGGTGCGACCGGTGGCCACGGCGGAGCGGGCGGTGCGGCCCAGGGCGGCGGCATCTACAGCTCCGGCAGTCTGTCGATCGTCAACAATGCCTTCTCCATGGACACGGCCACCGGGGGCGCGGGCGCCGTCGGCGGCACGGGGGGCAATGGCGGAGGAGGCGGCCCCGGCGGCGGCGGGGGCAGCGGCGGTACCGGCGGGACCGGAGGCACCGGCGGGACGGTCGGAGCCGGAGGCAAAGGCGGCAATGCCGGTAACGGCGGGGCGGCCGGCAACGGTGGCAATGGTGGAAACGACGGCGTGGGCGGCCGTGGCGGCGACGCCACGGGCGGCGCGCTCTACAACACGACCCCCGTGACGCGCGAACTCGGCGACTCCTTCCTGACCAACAAGGTCGTGGGCGGGAAGGGCGGGCTCAACACCTGCGTCAGCGGATCCGGAACCTCCTGTCCTGGGAACGGCGGTGCCGCGGGTACTGGCGGCACGGCCGGTTCGATCGGGTACGGTGGCTTCAACGGCGCCGGGGTGAGCCGAGCGGCCAACGGCACGGCGGGCACGGCAGGGGCTGCCGGCGTGGTCGGCACGGCCGGGACCCTCGCCGCGAGCGGCGGCAACGGAACGGCCTCGTTCAAGGACCAGAACTAGTCAAGGCGAGCGAATCGACAGCGCCCCGCTGCCGGAGCCAGAGCTCTGGCGGTGGGGCGGCGACTGGGTGGCCGCCGGGCTCCGGACATGGCGCCGAGTCGGCTCGGCGCGTGCCGGAGGAAGGGCCATATCCGCCGGTCTGCCTCGTCGGCGGGAGGGTAATCGATGGCCGAGTACGCTGACGAGTCCGTCTTCCCCTTGCCTCGCGCTCAGCTCTGGCAGTTCATCGAACAGCACACCGACCCGGCGATCGTCGTCCGGATCCACCCGGACATCGTGAGCCAGTCCGTACTCAGCCGGTCCGACCGCGAAGTCGTGGTCGACCGCGGCATCCGCTTCCGTAAGAAAGTGCTCCATTCGAAGTGGAAGCTGATCGCCCTCCCACCCGACCGCTATCGCTGGGAGATCCTGGACGGCGAGGGTCCGCTACTCCCCGGGAGCCACTTGGAGAACCACTACAGCGACGATCCCGGGGGCACGAGGATCGTCTCCCGGGGAGAGGTTCGCGTCCGGAGCGTGCCCGGATTCCTGACGAAGAGAGTCCTGCGCACCGTGTTTGGCGACATAGACCAGCAGGACCGGGCGTTCCTGCAGCCAGCGCTGCGGTAGTCCTGCGTCGGGCGAGCGGAAGGGGTTGGCGCCCGGCCCTCGGGCCGGGCGACTGCGCGGGGTCTACTGGACCGAGATTTTCCGCTCGACGACGGGGTGTTCTTTCGGTACGGTGACTGTGAGCACTCCGTTCTCGAGCTTGGCGACCACCGCGTCGGAGCGCACGGTCTCCGGGAGCTCTACCGCCCGTTCGAAGCCGGACCAGGATCGTTCGACCCGGAGGTAGCCGTCGGTCGACCGGCTCTCCTCGCCCTTGTGCTGGGCGCGCACCTGGACGAGGTCGCCCGTGACTCGGATGTCCACCTCTTCCTTGGTCAGGCCGGGCAGGTCGAACCGGAGTTCGTAGCTCTCCCCCCGGTCGGCCACGTCGGTGGGTGCTGGGGCGAGCCAGGGCTGAGCTTCCCCCGCCTCGGTGGGGGCAGCGCCGAACAGACCGCCGTAGAATCGACGGAAGGTCCGGTCCACATCGGCCCAGAGCGGGTCGGGTGTGGTCGGTCGGGTGCTGGGCGCGGGGTCTGCGGTCTTTGCTAGCTCGGTCATGGAATTCCCTGTGGAACAATAACAGTAATCTAACACTTCTATATAATGTATACTACACACTCCGACGAAGAAAATCGACCTCGTCCCGCCGGATGGCTCCGAGGCGCCCGAGCGGCTCGTCCGCGGGCCTGTCACCGGACCGCTCCATGGGCGGGATAATGTAGGCCACCCCACCATCTTCGGTCCACCGGCGCGACTCGGGGAGCACGGGCCCCCTGGGGGATCGATGCCGGTGGAACGAGGATCCTCGATGCGCAATCGCCGGTCCACGGGGTCCTTGCTGCCCACGATCCGGGCCCTGCGTGTCACAACCTGGGTCGTTCTGATCGCCTTTGGACTCTACCTCGGCCTCGCGGGATACTCGGCCGTGACCCTGGCACCGTCGGGCACGGGCTCGGGTCAGTTCGCCCTCCTACCCGACGGGACGATCACCATCGTGACCACGGTGAACCTGTCCAATCCGGGGTTCTTCGCGTTCACCGGCCTCTCGATCGCCTCCACGATCGCCCAGCCGAACAGTTCGGTGCCGTGGCTCCACTCGAGTTCCGCCGAGGTCAACCTGCCCGCCGGTGGGGTGGCTCACCCCACGCTCCGGTTCTCGCTCGACATCAGCCATCTCGGGGCGGAATCCGGGCTGCTGGTGCACGACACGAGCCTGAACGAGACGGACTACCTCAACGGCACGTACGCGAACTTCGTCGGGTTCAACGTCGTCGCGAACGAGAGCCTAGCCTGGGGAGCGCCGTTCGACGGGCTCAGCGGTAGCGTGGGCGGACCGGTCCCCGAATCGAACGGGACGGTGGGAGTACAGGTCAAGATCTCCTTCACCAACGACGCCCCGTTCGCCGTGGACGGCGTGCTTCAGGCCGTGCTGCTCAGCGCCGGCGGGGCGAGTTGCGCGCAAGGGAACCTTCCGCTCTACGCTGCGCCCCATGCGGGCGCCCAGCTCACGCAGACCTTCTACCTCCCGAGCGGCTGCTCGGTCGCCGGCGGCACCTTCGAGCCGACGTTCATCAGTCCCGGATTCGTGGTGCCGCTCCCCTCGGAGCCGATCCCGTGAGCTTCGGGCCCAGCCCTCCCGGTGTCGCGCTGCCTTCCCTCCCGGGTCGGGTGGCTCTCGGCCTCCTTCGGATGGTGCCGGTGTTCGTGCTGCTCGTCGGCATTCCCAGCGCGGTGCTCGGCTACCTCGCCGCCGCCGGCGTCCACTCCGGCGTCAGTCTGTTCACCGTCACCATCGGCGGCCTCCTCTTCACGGCCTTCTCGACTGCGCGGTTCATCCTCCGCCCCACCCGCGCGTTCGGTCCGATTGGGATGGCCCGGGGAGGGGCCGCATTCGCCTACCTTTGGCTGCTCGTTCCGAACGCCTCGATCCTGGTAGCCGCCGGAATGCACACCTCGCTGCTGCTCCACTACGGCAGCGCGCTCGAGGCGCTGCTCGTGGTGCCGGTGCTGATGGTGATCACCGCGGGGCTGGTGACGGCCCAGGACAGCAGCAACCTCACCGAGCGGCTCCGCGCGGACTTTCCGGCACGACGCTAGGCGGGCGCGGGCAGACGGCCCCCCCATCAGTGCTCGCGGGGACGGCGGAGCGACCCAGCGGGGGCGCGGGGCGCGACGGCGAAGATCAGCCGACGGTCGCGGTCTCGATCCGGACCGGCTCCCGCGGACGATCCTCGCGGTCCCTCGGGAGTTTGGAGATGCTCTCGACGACCGACTGTCCCTCGATCACGCGGCCGAAGATGGCATGCTTGCCGTCGAGCCAGGGTGTCGGGGCGACCGTGATGAAGAACTGGCTGCCCCCCGTGTTCGGACCGGCGTTGGCCATCGACAGCGTGCCGGGGGTGGAGTGCTTGAGGCCCGGCGCGAACTCGTCCTTGATCATGTAGCCCGGGCCGCCGCGCCCCGTACCCTCGGGGTCCCCGCCCTGGATCATGAATCCGGGGATGACCCGATGGAACTGTACGCCGTTGTAGAACCCTTTGCGCACGAGGGTCAGGAAGTTGCCGGCGGTGACCGGCGCCTGCTGCTCGAAGACCTCGATGCGGACGCTGCCGTGGTTCGTCTTCAGATGCACGATGGGATTCGCCATGGAGTCGGGGGACATTGGCAGCCGTAAAACGGCTCGCCCCCCCAGCGCGCCGCCCGAGTCGCGTTGTCGAAGCTCTCCACTCGACGGGGCTTTGAATCAGAACCGGTCGACGGGCTGCTGACGGGCTGACCCTCCCTGACCGTCCGCTCCTCTCGTGCGGCCCGGCGCTACCCGGGTCCTAGCGGAGAATCATCGCCTCATGGGCCAGGGCGTCGAGGTCAAGCCGAAGACCTCCAAGTCCTCCCTTCATCGCTCCTTCCGGGAGCTCGGAGAGGACGGTTCGGCAGATGTTCAGTCCAGCGTTCACCTGTCGGTCGCGACGCCACCGAC
>JAKIWO010000023.1 GCA_022749995.1 Thermoplasmata archaeon
CGACGGGTCGTGGAGGCTCCGACCCGGTCACCGGGCCGGATCAGCCGCGCCACGCGCCAGAGGTCGCTGGGGGTCTCGATACGCAGGCGCAGGAGCCCGGTCGCGGGATCCTGGTGGAGCAGACGCACGAGGCCTCGGCCCGGGCACGGGTCCCTCGCTACATAGACTCCACGCTCGAGCGGGACGGGCCTCCGCGGGCCAGAAGGCCCGCACGAGCTCCCGCCCCAGGAATCCGGCGGGCCGCCGGCGGTACCATCGCCGGCGAAAACAGGAATGTTTAAACCTCAGCCGTCGGCTCGGGAGCCGGCGGCGCCGACGTGCGTTTCTTGGAGGAGCTGCGCGCCCACCCGCGGTTCCGTTTCTTCCTCCTGGCCGGTACCTTCTCCTTTGCGGCCCCCACGGCCGCGCTCGTCATCCTTTCGAACGAGATCGTCCGGAGCTACGCCTCGAGCGGCCCGGGTGCCGACTTCGCGGCGCTAGCCCTCGCCTTCCTCGGCCTGTCCGCCACCATCCCGACCCTGGGGGCGGCCGTCTTCTCGGGCACGCTCGCGGACCGGATGAACCGGCTCCGACTGATGCGGCTGGTCACGGCGGTCTGCCTCGCGGCCCTCGGTGCGGCCGCCGTCGTGCTCTATCTTCGCTCCTCGAGCCTGGTCGCGGCCCCCGGGAAAGAGGGGTTCGCGCTGCCGGTCTGGCTCCTCCTATTGTTCCCGCTCTGGGCCGCGATGACGGCGGCGGCCACGATCTTCCGCCCCGCGTTCAACGCTTCCGTCCCAAAGCTGGTCCCGAAGGCCTCCCTCGGGCGAGCGAACGGGCTCATCTTCGCGCTGACCGTTGCGGTCGGTGTCGTCAGTTGGGTCGCCGTCGGTCCGATCACGGACACGGTCGGACCGGTCGTCGCCCTGCTCGTTCCCATCGTGCTCTTCGCCGGGAGCCTGGCCTGCCTCTCTCGTCTCACCGCCGATCTCGAGGACCGCCCCACGGGCTCGCGTCGGTCGTTCCTGTCCGACGCCTCGGAGGGGTACCGGTTCCTGGTCCAACGGCGGGAGCTGCTCGCCATCACCGTCGGCAGCCTGGGGATCAACTTTCTGAACGCCGTCGCGTTCGTTGAGCTGCCGCTCTACGCGCTCGACTACCTCTCGGGAAATGCCGCGCTCCTGGGGGCGTTCTACGCGGTAGGCAGCCTCGGAGGAGGCGTCGGTTCGCTGCTGATCGGGCGGACCCACTTTGAGCGGAACGCGGGACGGTTGATCGCCCTCATGATCGTGCCCATGGGGGTCACGGTCGCGGTGCTGCCGTTGCTCCGCTCGAGCCCGCTCGCGCTGGGCGACATGTTCCTGTTCGGATTGTTCCCGGGGATGGTGCAGACGATGTTCTTGGCGGGAGTGCAGGGAACCGTTCCCAACCGGTTGCTGGGGCGAGTGTTCGCCGCGGACGAAGTCGGGTCCTTCGGCCTCGTGCCGGCCGGACAGCTCGTCGGCGGCTCGGTCACGATCGCGTTCGGGCTGCGCAGCGCCTTCCTCCTCGCTGGGGTGGGAACCGTCGCGATCGGCGTCGCGCTGATGCTCGTGCCGGCGGTGGCCCGTTTCCGATTCTCCGCCGAGCCGGTAGTTCCCCCAGCCGTCGGGGTGTTGGCCGGCCTGCCCGAACAGCTCCCGGCGAGCCCGGGGATCAACCTTGGGGAAGAACCACCCCGCTCGTTCTAGGCCGCCGCGCATTCAGGCCGCGCGCTGACGTCGATAGGTTTAAGCGTCCGACGAGCCATGGGGAATCGTCTGACAACACACCAGTTTCTGTCTGACGAACGATGGCCGAGACTTCCGAGCGGGTGACGGTCCGGATACCCCAAGAGCTGCTAGAGAAACTCAAGTCGATCCAGGAGTCGAAGGGCACCCCGACCATCTCCGACACCATCCGCGAGGGGCTCGAGCGGTACATCGAGATGAATCTCCCTCCGCCGAACATCCGCAAGGTGGTCGTGGACCTCTCCCGCCAGGACAATCGGCAGCTCGAGGAGTTCGTCCGCGAAGGCGGCTCCGTCTCCATCGATGACGCGGTCCGCGCTGCCGTGCGCGAGTACATCCGCACCCGCATCGACCCCTCGAGCGCGGTCCGGATTCGGCGGGAATCGGACTCGGTTCCCGCGGAGGGCTCCGCGCCCCCCTAACCCAGGGAGGCGACGGCGCTGAGCAGTAACGACCCACCCGAGCTGAGCGGCTTCCGGTCGCCCTCCGACCGGGAGGCGGTCACCATTGTGGGGCTCGGCGGCGCGGGCTGTGAGGCGGTCCGGGACCTGCTGCGCCTCGAACTGCCCGGCGTCCGAGGCGTGGCGATCAACACCGACGCCACCCACCTCGCCCGCATCGAGGTGGAAGAGCGGATCCTCCTCGGCCAGCGCACACTCAAGGGCCGGGGCAGTGGCGGCGACCGCGAGCAGGTGCGCGCGAGCGGAGAGGAGGCACGGGAGGAGATCCTCCGCCGACTGCGGCGGAGCGAGATCGTCTTCCTCCTCGCGGGTCTCGGCGGCGGCACCGGCAGCGCGCTCCTGCCGCTCCTCACCCGGGGGTTGCGCGAGCAGGATACGTTGGCGGTACCGGTGGCGTTCCTGCCGTTCCACATCGAGCTCGAGAGCAACCCAGAGCGGCGGGCCAACGCCCTGGGAGCGCTCGCCGAGCTCGAGTCGATGGGCGGGCTCCTCTTGGCCCTCTCCAACGAGAAGCTACGGCGCTTCGAGTCGCTGCCCATGCCGCGGGTGCTGCAGGCCCGCAACGCCTACCTCCACGGTCTCGTGGCGAGCCTCGTCGACATGGTCGAGCACCCGAGCCAGCTCAACGTCGACCTGGCCAGCCTCAAGAGCCACCTCGCCCAGTCGGGGGTCTCCACCCTGTTGCTCAGCGAGGAACACGTCTCCGAGCCGGAACGGCTCGTCCACAGCGCGCTCACCGACACCCTGCTCGACTTCGAGCTGACCGAGAGCCCCTCCGCCCTCGTCCACGTGGAAGGCGGCTCCAACCTCACCCTCGGCGCGCTCGACCGGGTCTGGCGCACGATGCGCCGAAGGCTGGGGGAGCCCCGCCGCATGCTCATCGGTACCCGCACGCATCCGGAGCCTCGACAGGTGGTGCGGCTCACGGCGGTGGTCGGTGGGCTCCGAGCGCGGTCGGTTCGGGATGCGATGACCCCCCCACTGATCGCTCCAGGGTAGGTGGGCCTCCCTCTGGCCCCGTTCCTCACGCCGCTGCGGACCTCCGCTCCACAGAGGTTAAGGTGTGAGCCCCGCGTCTCCGTTCCCGTGACGGGTAGCCGCCCCTTCCGCTCGGTCACGGACCCGCACCGGGGCTCACTCCACCTCCTGGGCTTCGTCGCCGCGTTGGCTGTAGCGATCCTACTGTTGCCCAGCGCGACCTCTCATGGACTCCTGAGAAGTTCTGCGACCGCCCCCGTGAGGGCCGCGATGGAACCTGTGCCGGGACCTCACGTCGGGGGTGCACTGCCGGTTCCCCAGGGAGCCCTCCCTAACGGAGAATGGGTGAACGTCACGCCGACGCTCTCTCCCACGGCGAGGATCGGCGCGGCGGAAGCGTACGACCCGGCCGCCGGCCGAGTGATCCTCTTTGGCGGGTGTTCGGCCACGGCCTGCCCGACGAACGATACCTGGGCGTTCGCCGGGAGTACCTGGTCGAACGTCAGCCCTGGACACTCCCCGCCTGCGCGCTGGAAGTCGATGATGGCCTTCGACCCATCGGCGGGCGCCGTGGTGCTGTTCGGGGGGTGCTCGAACACGAGCTGCCAGCTGAACGACACCTGGACCTTTGAGGCCGGGAGCTGGACGAACGTTACCCACCCGGGTGCTCCCCCGGGGCGGTCGGACGGCTCGCTAGCCTACGACGCCAACTCCTCCCAGCTGCTTCTGTTCGGCGGATGCGTGAACACCAATGGGCCGCCCGGCTACCGGTGTGCCGACCACAGCCTGTGGGCGCTGAACGCCACCTTCCGCTGGAATCCGGTGCCGCTCACCAACGGCTCCGCAGTGCCCCCACCGCGCGAGCAGGAGATCGCTGCGACCGACCCCGCCGACGGAGGGATCTTCGCAGGGGCCGGGCAGGCGTTCAACGTCTCCATCGCCCAACCCGAGTACTGGTCGGACAGCTGGACGTACTCCGGCGGCGTCTGGACCAACCACTCCTCGACGGCCGCGCCGCCGTCGTGCTGCGCGGCCTCGGCGAGCTGGGACAACGCCACCCAGAGCGTGATCGAGTTCGGAGGAGAAGGCCACGGACCGGCGTTCCGCAGCGACGGCTCCACCTGGTCGTTCTCCCGCGACCTCTGGGCGAACGTCTCCCCCTCCGTCTCCCCTGCGGCCCGGGAGCTGGCCTCGATGACGTACGACGCCGCCGACAGCGAGCTCGTGCTCTTTGGCGGCGAGAACGGCACCATCGCCGACTTCGGGGACACCTGGGTCTACCGTCTGGCGGTGTTCCCCTCGGTGAGCGCGAGCCCTGGGCCCGGCGGGGTGGACCTGGGGCAGGTGGTCACCTTCACCGCTCCGGCCTCCGCCATCCAACCCAACGCGAGCTACCTGTGGACGCACCTTCCGGACTGCGCCGCGCTCGACCTAGCGGTGCTGCACTGCCGCACGGCGGCGTACGGCACGTTCGACGTCCAGCTCAACGTCAGTGCTCCGAACGGCACCTCCGGCGAAAGCGTTCCGCTGCTGTACCAGGTGCTTCCGGCTCCGGGCGTGGGCACCTTCTCCACCCTGCCTCCGCTCGTGGACGTCGGCCAGAACGTCACCTTCAGCGCCTCGGCCGCGGGGGGAACCGGAAGCTACAGCTACACCTGGAGCGCCCTGCCGCCCGGGTGCAACTCGGTCAACGACTTGGTCCTCTCGTGCATCCCGACGGCCAGCGGTAGCTTCACTCCCCATCTCGAAGTCCGGGACTCCAACGGAGCGACCGGCAACGGCACGCTGCCTCCGGTACTCGTGAACCCGGCGCTCGTCCTCGCGGTCCTCGTCAACCCCACCCCCACCTACATCGACACACCGTTCGCCCTATCGGCCCGGGCCCAGGGCGGTAGCCCTCCCGACGAGGTCGCCTGGAGCGCCCTGCCGTCCGGCTGCCGACAGATCAACACGACGGTGGTGAACTGCACGGAAGGCTCACCGACGACCGTCCGATTGGCCGTCGAGGTCCGGGACGCGACCGGGGCGAATGTGACCCGCGACATCAACGTGAGCGTTCTTCAACACCAGGGAACCCAGACCAACGTCAGCGGAGCAGGGAACAACCCCTCCTTCCTCGCCCAGTACTGGGAGGAGATCGCCCTCGGCGCTGCGGCGCTCGTGCTGCTAGGTGCGGTGCTGTGGCAGCGCCGCCGCAGAGCCGGTCCGCCCGAGGCAGCGGAGTCGCCCTCCCACTCCGCGATTCGGGCGCGAGAGCTACCCGCACTCCCCGCCGGTGAAACGCCGGAGCCTCCGGCCGACTAGACGGAACCCGAGGTCGGGTTCGTGCCCGTGGCCTCCCGGAGGTCCAGCTCGTTCCACAAGAGGTCCACCACCTGGGAGCTGCGCAGCGAGTGGGGCCCGACCGAGCATCGCGTGGCCGGGTTCGATTCGAGCAACAGCCTTTCTTCCGGAGTGGGGTCGTTCGGGTCGGAGAGGACGGCGGCCACGTCACCGTTCCCCGCCCAGCTCCGTAGGGGCGAACCGCCCTCGGTGAGCCAGAGCACCCCCGGTCGCTGGAGGAACGACCGGAGTTCCTCGAGCACGGGACGCCGCTCGACGGTGAGTCCTGGTGAGGATTCGACCGCTGCCGAGGCGGCCACGGACCGAACTAGAGCGTTCTTGAGGAGAGCGGCCGTCGATCGTTCGTCGGGATTCAGGTAGCGCACCCTCGAGCCGTCGACCTGGATCTGACGGTCCTCCGCCGGAGTCGCTCCGTGGAAGAGCAGGCGGACCCGGACGTCGCGCCGAAGCCCGTTGGAGATGGTCAGCGCGTTCGAAACGACCCGGGCGACCTCGTCCATCCGCCCCCCGCCGCCGGCGAGGTCGTTGAGCGTGAAGCCGCCGTCCGTGGGGACGGCATGCACCAGGAGGAGCAGTTCCCGGACCACAGGGCCCGGAGTGTCCCGGCCCCTTAACAGGGGGCGTCCGACCTACGGGTCGCTCGAGCGGCTCGGCCGGACCCTCGCCTTGGAGGAGGTACCGGGCGGGACGACGGGGCCCGAGGGCTTGCGCCGCTCGAGCCAGATCTCGTCCCCGAGCTCGTGGTAGACGGCGGGCGGCTCCCCACCCGGGAGCAGCTCGCCGGAGCGCACTCGGAAGGCCCCGGAGCGCGCCGCGCCCGAGGAGTAGACCACGTCCGGCTCGCCGGCCTCGCGCATCGCCTCCGACTCCTGTCGGGCGAGCTCGTAGATGCGGTCCTTGCGGAACATCCAGTAGTGGATCCGCCACTCCCGGCCGTCGTAGAGGGTGGTCTCGTCCCGCTCGGTCTCGAGGATGCCCGTGTCCTCGAGCATGTAGAACGTGTCGCGGTCGTCCGGCTCGAGGACGTTGTCGATGATCCGCTGGTTGAAGCCGAAGAAGTTGAGGACGTGCGCCGCGATGGTTCGGGCGTCCTCCGGCCGCATCCCGTCGTGCCCGACGCTGCGCCGGATGGCCTTGGCCAGCGAATCGTGGTCGACCGGGCCGGCCAGCGCCAGCACCTCGTCCTGAGGAATCCCGGCGCGGGTCCGCTGGAGATCCGCCTCGGTGCGCAACGGTACCGGATTGCGCAGCGTGTAGCCGCTCCGCCCACCGGTCGCTCCCGAGGTCCCCCGGCCCCGCTCCATGACTGAATTCATGCTTAGACACGCTATAAGAATCTTCGCTAAACCGCCTGACGGCGCACCGTTTGCCGTATCCGGGCCGGGTCCTGCGGCGGCTCCACCAGAACGGCACGGGATAGGGGCCCGATGGGAGTAGGCGGTGCGCGCTCCCCGGACCGTCCCCCGTGTGAACCCATCACACGCCCCGAGCCCGCGGGCCCCGAGAAATCAGCTCGACCCGGGCCGGCCACTCTTCTCGGGCGATGCGATTGTCGAGCTCTTCGAGCTCCTCATGCCCCGACAGATCCGACCGCGCCAGGTAGAGCTTGGCGAGCCCGCCTCCCGACGGCCCGGTCCACGGGCGATGGGAACGTTCGCGAGCACGATACTCGTAGTACTCCGGCGCCGGCAAGAACCAAAGGATCGAGTCGTCGGTGAACCGAGGCTCGCCGGCGGTCTGCGACTGGATGTGCAATCCCAGGTGGCGACAGACCGCCGCTGGGAGGGAGAAGACCAGCTTCTCCGAGAGGCGAGCCGTGGCTAGGACCCGCCGCCGGATCGTCTCCACCGGCAGGAACTCCTCGGCGCGACTCGCCGCGACCACGCGGGTCACACCCGCTCCGCGGGCGAGGAACGCGATCGTGCGGGAGTTCGGTCGCTGCCGGCGACCCTCGCCCGTGTCGACCTCGATGAGCTCCGCCACCTCGGTGGGCAACTGCAGATTGAGATAGGTCGGATGCGCCGCGCGGAGGACGATGTACTCCACCGGGGCTCCTCCCCGACCCCTAGAGGGCTGCCGAGCCTATAAGGAATCTTACAACCGCTCGAAAGGTGGCGCACCCAGCGCCCGGGGGGAGAGCGTCTGCAGGACCGGGAGCAGGTCGAGCAAGCTGCGTGAGCGGACCACGACATCGGCGGCCGCGGCCACAGCGTCACGGTCGGGATTGAACGCCACCCCTCCACCGACGAGCGGAAACACCCGGGCGTCCGCCGAACTGTCTCCCACGTGCACCACTTCGCTCGCAGGAATCCACAGCTCCCGCAGGAGGCCTTGGAGCGCCTTGGGCTTGTCCGCGCTCACGACTCCCGGGTCCGGAATCACGCCGCCGACCGGTGGGGCCATCGACGTTCCGCCGTAGCCGTCGAGCCCGAACTCACGGACGTACCACTCGCACACGTACGGGGGGTTGTGCGTCAGCAGTGCGACGCGGCACCCGGAGGCACGGAGCCGCCGGATCGCCGGCTCGATGTCGAGGAGCTTGGGTGTCTCGGCCAACAGCTCCTGGATCCGTTCGACTCTTTGCCCGCTGGCGATTCGGAGCATGTTGGCGAGATGTTCGTCCTCACCGATCGCACCGGTCCGGAACTTCACGTAGGTCGCTTCGTACTCCGGCATCCGATCGAGCGCCGCGGCGATGAACCGCCAGCCGTGGACCGTGGTCAGCGTTCCGTCGAGGTCGAGAGTGACCAGACCCCAGCCGTGGAAGCTCATGATCGACTTCGGCGACGGCTCTTCGCTCCGCTCCGCGCCGAGCCCAGGAGAATCCCGCCCACCCACAGCCCGAGTACTGCGACGGCGGCCAGCGGGGTAGCCCGAAGAAGCGCTGCAGCCGGCACCGGCAAGATCAACCAGAATGCGAGGGCGCCGATGAACGTCAGGAGGAGCCCGAGCATCACCCGACGCTGCCGCGCACGGCTGCTTTTCTCCGCAGCCGCAGCGTCCGGTGAGTCCATCTGCACGGTGACTGGAACTGACGCATAAGTTCCGCCGGTTCTACCGGGGGGCGAGCGTGGACCTGAGGAGTCTGGGCGCGTTGAGGGCACAGCTCCTGCGAAGCGCTGATATACACAGATGTGTCACTGATATCGGAAAAACGATATCATGTGGCACTTCGGTATGCACGGCGGCAAGCGGCGCGGTTTGCGGGTTTGGGTGCTGATGATGCTCAAGCGCAAGCCGAAGAATGGAGCGGAGCTGATGGACGAGATGGAGAGCCTAAGCCAAGGCTGGTGGCGTCCTTCTCCCGGCTCGGTGTACCCCCTCTTGGAGGAGCTCGCCAAGGAGGGCACGATCGAGCGTCGACCGGACGGTCGGTACGCACTCACCGCCAAGGCGGAGGAGGAGCTCGGCTGGATGGGCGTCCCTTGGGGGGGGCCCGGTGGTGGAACCACGGCCGAGGGAGCGCTGCGCGAGATCGGTGCCCAGCTTTCGTTTCTCGAGGACGCGCTCTCGACCTCTCCGGAGCTGCTCGGACCGTCGCGCACCTCGCTCGAGGAGCTTTCGCGCCGTCTGGACACGCTCCTCAAGAAGGCGTAACGGTACCTTCGGCCATGCGCCGAGCCTACCGCGTCGCCCGCTCCTTCCGCACGCGACGGCGGCCTCCCGAGCTGCGGTAGGCCATGGTCGATCCGATCATCGTTGTGGACCGGCTCGCCAAGGAGTTCCCGGGAGGGATCAAGGCCGTACGGGGAGTGAGCTTCGACGTCGCCCCCAAGGAGATCTTCGGCTTCCTTGGACCGAACGGCGCCGGCAAGAGCACGACGCTCGGGATGCTCACGACGCAGCTGCGCCCCACCGGCGGCCGCGCCACGATCGAGGGGCTGGACGTGCTCGAGCACCCCCGAGAAATCCGCCAGCGGATCGGGCTGGTCTTCCAGGAGTCGACCGCCGATGACGAATTGACCGGTCGGGAGAATCTCGAGCTGTCCGCCGCCTTGTATGCCGTTCCGCGCGGGGAGACCCAGGGCCGGATCGACCGGTTGCTCTCGAGCCTCAAGCTCGAGGATTCCGCAGGTCGGCTGGTCAAGACCTACTCCGGCGGGATGCGGCGCCGACTGGAGATCGCCGCGGGTATCCTGCACACGCCGCACGTGCTCTTCCTCGACGAGCCGACGATCGGGCTCGACCCGCAGGGACGGGCCGGCATCGGCACGTACATTCGGGAGCTCCGGGACAAGTTCGGGGTCACCGTCTTCGTGACCACACATTACCTGGAGGAAGCCGACCAGCTCTGCGACCGGATCGCGATCATCGACCACGGCGAGATCCGCGCCATCGGCACCCCATCCGAGCTCAAGGAGCGGCTCGGGGGCGACGTGGTCACTCTCACGCTCCGCGAGGAAGGGGCCGACCTCACCTCCGCGTTCCGAGCGGTGCCCGGCGTGCTGGACGTGCAGCGGCAGGACGGCCGGTATCGGCTCAAGACGGCCCGGGGCGAGGCGATCGTGGCGGATGCCGTCAAGTGCTGCCTCGACGCCGGCGCACCGCTGGCCACGGTCGCCGTGAAACGGCCCTCGCTGGATGAGGTATTCCTCGAATTCACCGGCAGGGAGTATCGGGAGGAGGAAGGGCCCTCGGCGGCCGACGTGGCGATGCGGATGAACCAGTGGCGGGGGCGTCGCCCGTGACGATCCGCGCCTTCACCGCGCTCACGCGTCGGGAGCTGCTGCGCTGGTTCCGGACTCCCGCGGCGATCGTGAGTTCGCTGCTCATGCCGTTCTTTTACCTGCTGCTGTTCGGCCAGGCGCTCAATATCGGCAAGCTGGTCTCCGCCGAGCACCTGTCGTACGCTCAGGCGGCCCTGGTGTACCAAGGCGCCCCCAACTTCTACTCCTACTTCTCGGCCGGCATGGTCGGGTTCGTCCTGTTGTTCACGAGCCTGTTCGCCGGTGCGAACCTGATCTTCGACAAGCGGTTGGGATTCGTCAAGCGGGTCGCCGCGTCCCCCGTGGACCGGAGCATCATCCTGGGGTCGCGTCTCGCTGGCGGGATGATCCGGGGCATCCTCCTCGGCGTCGCCGTCTTCGCCATCGCCATCGGGTTCGCCCACCTCCCCGGCCTCGCGGGCCTCACGGTATCGGGTTCCCCCGGTGTTCTGGGGGTAGCCGAGATCCTCCTCGCGATGATGTTCCTGGCCGCCGCCTTCACCTCGATCTTCCTCGCGCTCGGGTTCGTGATCGAGAAGGTCGATTCCTACTTCGCCGTGATGAACCTACTCAACCTTCCGCTGCTGTTCACCTCCAACGCGCTCTTCCCCCGGTACCTGTACCCCCCCTGGCTGCAGGTAATCTCGAACTGGAACCCGGTCTCCCTCGCCGTGGACGTCATCCGGGAGAACCTGTTCGCCTCCTCGGCGTACTACCCGTACCCGCCGCTCGTCTACCTCGGATTCCTGTTCGTCATCTGCGCGGTGCTGGTGAGCCTCGCCGTCGTGATCACGGGCCGTACTCTCGCCGCCCGTTAGCGGCCCCGGCAAAGGGCGCTGGCCCTACGGCGGAGGTTCGCGGCTGCCCTTGGGTAAGGGGGGCGGCTTGCTGGGTGCGCGCGGAGGCGCTTCCGATGGGGGCTCTTCGGGCCGGGGCGTCTGCGGATCCGCCCGGAACCCGCTGAAATCGAATTCCTCGGTCCCCGACGCGTAGTTGAACGAGGGGGTGAACGACCGGTTGCGCTCCTGACCCGGGCGCAGGCGGGGGACCCGCTGGTAGAGCTCCTCGCGCGTCGCGCTGTCGCTCTCCCAGGAACGGAGCGCGCCGATCGGGGCCACGATGGTAGTGACGAGCCCCACCGCCGCGACGATCGTGAACTGGGTGGTGGTGAACACGTGCAGGCCGAGCAGGGTCACCGCCATCGCGAGCTCGACGGCGCCCCGGCTGCTGACCAGGTACCCGACCGCCAGCGCGTTCGGCTCCGACCACTTGAGGATGCGGGCCACTCCGTAGCCGGTCATGACCTTGGTGAGCAAGGCCACGGCGAGCAGAACGACCAGCAGCAGGATGTTGAACGAGCTGCCCACGAGCCGCAGGTTCATCTCGATACCGACGAACGCAAAGAAGAGTGGAATGAAGAATCCCCAGCTCACCGCGTCGAACACCTTGCTGATCGACTGGTGGACCGCCGCCCCGGCGCTCTCGCGGGTCACGAGGAGCCCGGCATAGAACGCTCCGACGACGAACGTGAGGCCGAGGAACTGGCTAAAGAGCGAGGCGCCGAGCACGAGGACCATGAGCAGGGCGAAGCCGCCCTCCCGGGTCCTCCAGCTCTGCTGGAACTTGATCCGTAGTCCCTCCCACCACCGCGCGGCGCGCAGCGTGCGGAGGATCATGTGGATCGTCAGCATGACCGAGATGAACAGCGCCACGGAGACCGAGGCGATCGCGATGTCGGTGAGTCCGGAGCTGGCCCCGTTCCGCAGCTGGAGCAGGACCGCGAAGACGCTCACCGCGACGAGTTCGTTGATGAGCGCGGTGTTCATCACGAGCCGGCCGAGCGCGGACTTGGTCAGCCCGAACTCGATGAGCATGATCCCCATCACCGGGAGCGCGGTGATCGAGAGGGTGAGCGACAGGAACAGCGAGGTCAGCAGCGAGGTCCCGGGATAGATCACGTGGACGGCGACGGTCAGGGCGGCGAAAGGGACGGTGAACACGGCGACGCCCATGAGGGCGTTGGGCGCCCCCATGCGGTAGATCTGCTCGGGGACGATGTCGAGCCCGGCCAGGAACAGGATGAACACCGTGGCGAGCGTCTGGATCGCACCGAGCTCGGGGCTCAACGAGGATAGGCCGATGTACGGCCCGATCAGGGTCGGGCCGAGCAGCACCCCCACCAGCAGCTGCCCGACCAGCGCGGCTTGGCCCAGGCGGTTTGCGATCTCCCCGGCGACGACCGAGCTCGCGAGCAGCAGGGAGAGGTCGATGATGAACTGGGTCGTGGAGACCATCGACTTCGACTCCCGTGCTCGCGCACGGGCTGGTCGTTTGGGTGCGTTCCCGCCCCATTAACCTACGCGTCCGCCCGTACGGCCGCCATATATCCGGACGCCTTGCCCGTGCATGGGCGGCCCCCGCGGACGAGCGATGCCCGGGGACCGGCACAGGCCCCCCCCTCGCGATCAGGACGTAGCCAAGGAAAGGGCCGCCCGCCAGAGCCGGGGCCGCGAGGAGCTATTCGACGTGACGCGCGACCGATCCCTGCCCTTCATCGCCCTCCGCGTCTCCAACCCGACGAGGGCGACCCGATATCTGGTCCTCTGGCCCGCCCACCCCTCACCGGAGGCTATGAGCTGCGATTGCGCGGATTACGCTCACCGGGGGCTTGGGACGTGCAAGCACATCGAGGCGGCGCGGCTGTGGGCGGGCGAGCACCCCTCCGAGATCGCAACGTCGGGGGTGGACCCGGCTCCTCCGCCTGACTGGACCGAACTCGACCGACGGTTCGAACGGCGCTCCAGCGCGCCGAGGATCTCCGCGCGCGCCCTGCGCTGGGCCGAACCAGAACTCCTCAAGACCGAGAGATAGGGCGCGGGCACACGGGAGCCGGCGCTCGCGCTATCCTGCGGTCTCGGAAAGGAAGGGGTTGGGGAGGGGAGCCGCGGTACCTAGGTGCTCATCCCGGGCGCGCCCTTGAGCGCCTTGATTTTGTAGTACTCGGGGTCGACGACGACCTCGCCGTTGATGCCCATCGTCTCGATGGACCTCAGCTGGATGCCGCTCGACGCCTTGGCCGCCTGCCAATCGGGGATCGGGATCGAGAACTTCTTCTCGACTTCCGTCCGGTAGATCGGGCCCGAGTTGTACGAGCAGAACGGGATGATCCGCCCGTCCGGGACCGCGTAGTGGATATCGCAGCGCATCAGGCGCTGGATGTCGTAGTCGTACGCGTCCTGGAAGTGCATGTTCCCGATGTACAGCGTCCGCCAGGTGAACTTGGCGAGCGCCTCCTTGTTCCCCTCGGTGAAGATCCCGGCAATCACGCGTACCGCGTTCCGCTCGTTGATCCCTTCCGGCGCCTTGGAGAAGTCGAAGTACTTCGCCACGTCGCGCATGAGCCCGGCACCGGCGACGGCCGCGCGGACCCGCGCGAACCGAGCGTCACGGTACTTCTCGATGAGCTCCTCGACGTTCTCGAAGAACCCGTCGACGTCCATGAACCGCGGGAGAGGCGTGATCTTCTGCCCGTCCTTGGAGACGAAGGCGAAGGTCGCGCAGCCGCAGCCGGGGTGGGTCGTGAGGGTCATCTTCTCTTGGCCCTTCAGGATCGAGACGAGCTCGGAGATCGGGGCGACCGACGGCACGGGGAAGAAGTCGGACTTCTCAAAGGGCCCGTCCGTGCACAGGATGCGCACCAGGTCGGACTGGGTGAACCGCATCTGGAACCGGTCCCGGTCGGGGATACGGGCGGTGAGGGCCACGGGCTGGAAGTTGACCCCGCGCACGACGTCGATGTTGTCGATCGCGAACCGGACCGTCGGCCAGATCTCCTTCTCGTTGAACCCGCCGACGAGCGTCGGCACGAGCACGACGGAGAGCGGCTTGTCCGGCTTGCCCTCGAGTAGCTCCTCGGGGGGCGAGTGGGTCTCCCGGGCCGCCTGGATGGCCTTCTGCTTCACCTTAAGCAGCGGGACGCCGCGCACCTTCCGGTACATCTCGTCGTCCAGGCCGTCGAACTGCAGGTAGAGCGTGTGCAGGCCGGAGTTGCGCGAGGCCTGGGCGAACCCGGGCTCGTTGGCCATGCGGATCCCGTTGGTAGCGACCTGGATCTGCTTGAACCCAAGCTCCCGAGCCATCGAGCAGGCGTCGAGGAACAGCGGCGAGAGGGTGGGTTCCCCACCGGAGAACTGGACCGCGACGCCGCCCACCGGCTTCTGCTCCCGGAGCGTCTTGAGCATGAAGTGGATCTGCTCGCGGGTCGGCTCGTAGACGTAGCCCGCGGCGTTGGCATTGGCGAAGCAGACCGGGCACTTCAGATTGCAGCGGTTGGTGAGGTCGATCAGCGCCAGCCCCGTGTGGGACTTGTGGTGACTGCACATACCGCAGGTCGTCGGGCAGCCACGGAACTTCTCGTAGTAGGGGTTCTCGTAGCCGACCCCGTCGTGGGCGTAGACCTCCATCCGGAGGTAGAAGTCGACATCGTTGGAGATGATGTCCCAGAAGTAGCCGTGGTTACGGCAGGTCTTCTCCATGATGACCCGGCCGTCCTTCTCGCGGACGACGGCGGGGATGACCTTGATGCACTCCGGGCAGACCGAGGCCGTCTTTCGCGGCAGTCCACGCGGGGCCTGGAACTCCTTCATGACCCTTGCTGGCATTTTTTCTTCCTGAACGGCGCCTCCCGTGGGGGGCTCCGTTAGCGGCCCCACCTATGCCGGGCTACATAACCCATGTGTCGTCATCGCAGCGACATGTGGGCCCGTCCCATGACGGAGATTCGCACGGTGCGGCGCGCTACAGATACGCGTAGACACGCATGGATACCCCTTCGGCTTTATTGCCGTCGACCCCCTGACCCGCTCCCAACCATGGCCCGAGCGCGAGCACGCAAGCGCCCCCCCAAAGCCTCGGCGACCTCCGCCCCTCGCCCCACGCGATCGGTGAGCCCGCCCCGATTCGTGGGACGGGATTCCTCCCCTGTGCTGGACAAGTACCCGCCCAAGGACCCCTCCCTGACCCTCCGGGCGCTCCCCCCTCCGATCCCCTCGCCCGCGCGTCCGGCCCCCGCCGGTACGAAAGCTCCGCCTGTGGCGGGAGCCGCTCTCAGCTCCCCCGTGGTGGCGCCACCGGGGGGCGGCACCCTGCTCAACCTCGAAAAGCCGTTCGACCCGGACGAGTTCGCCCAGCAGCTCGGCGAGACGCGCATCCAGGTGGAGGTGCCCCGGGACGCGCTCGCGGAGGTGCTCCGCCGGATCGCCGACTTCATGGGATTCGGGATCTACGTCTACGAGATCCGGGTCGCGCCGCTGCCCGGCGAGCAGCTCAAGGCGTTCCGCCTCGACCTGACCCGTGTCGACTACTCCGCGGGGGAGCGACGGTGGAACCCGTTCGAGGAGCGCGGGCGCTCCGAGACTCCCTTCGGTCCGGGGGGCGCCCCCGGTCGCCGTGTCTAACCCCACGTCCGTTTTGTATCCCGCCACTTGACGGGGGGGGATACGCATGGTCGAGGGGTCGGATACCGGACATCTCATGGGAGAGCTCGAAGCACTCCGGCGGGAGGTCGCCGAGCTCCGCGAGGAGCAGCGGGCGATCGGCAAGTCGGTCGACCAGCTGAACGAGACCTTCCGCGCGTTGGCGCTGCACCTCGGGATCGCAGCGGAGCCCTACCGCAAGCGCTCGGAACCCGCCCGTCGCGACCTTCCCGGATTCGCCTAGGCCGGATCCGGTACGAGGCGGCTCGCGGACGGCCACCGATGGGCATCGTCTACCACGTCCTCTCCCACCAGGCCGAGACCCATCGGGTCTCGTTCCGGATCGACCTGGCCGCCTCCGACACGGGGGTAACCGAGCTAGTCCTGCCCACCTGGGCGCCCGGCAGCTACGAGATCCGCGAGAGCGCCCGGGAAGTCCGCGAACTGCACGCCCGCACCGGCGCCCACGGCGCGTCCCTCCCCGTCGAGCGCGTTGCGAAGAACCGCTGGCGCGTCGCGGCCCCGGCCGGGACCTCGCTCGAGGTGGGCTATGAGGTGTATGGCCACGACCTGCTCGACGACGGCCTCGAGGCGGACGCCCAGCACCTGTATCTCAACGCGGCCCGGTGCTTCCCCTGCGTGGAAGGTCGGCGGGAGGAGCCGGTGGAGCTCGTGCTCCACCTCCCCCCTGCCTGGCGGGCGTACGCCGAACTCCCTCAGGTCGGAGAGCACCCCGTTCGGTTCCGTGCGACCGATTACGACGAGCTGCTGGACACGCCTATCGACTGCGGCTCGCCGCTCCTCATCGAGTTCCGGCCGCGCGGGATCCGACATCGCCTGCTACTCTGCGGTGGTCCGGGGAACTTCGACGCCCACCGGATCGAGCAGGACCTGTCCCAACTGGTGGAGGCGACGATCGCGTACATAGGCGAGTCACCGCTCCAGTCGTACACCTTCTTCACCCACCTGAGCGACGGCCGACGGAGCGGCCTCGAGCACCGGGCCAGCACCTCGCTCATCGTCAACCGCCTGATGTTCCAGCCTCGGGACTCCTACGAGGAGTTCCTCTTGCTGTGCGCGCACGAGTACTTCCACCTGTACAACGTCAAGCGCATCCAACCCGCCGTGCTCCAGAAGCCCCCGCTCGACCGAGAATGCTACACGCGGCTCCTTTGGCTCATGGAGGGCAGCACCGACTACGTGGGGTGGATGCTGCTGCGGCACGCCGGACTGGAGCCTCCGGCCCGAACGCGCGAGAAGCTCGCGGCGCGGGTGCGCACGTACCACCTAGTTCCGGGCCGGCTCGTCAAGAGCCTCGAGGAGGCCTCGTTGACGAGCTGGATCGACCTCTACCACCCCTACGAGGAGAGCCGCAACCAGTCGGTCTCCTACTACCTCAAGGGCGGCCTGGTCTCCTGGTGCCTGGACCTCGAGATCCTGAGTCGGACTGAGACTCGCAGCTCCTTCCAGAGCGTGATGCGCCACCTCTGGACCGAGTACGGCAAGACCGGGCGGGGCATCCCCGAGGAGGCAGCGCCGGCGATATTCGAGCGGGCCACGGGCCTCGACCTGCGAGAGCTGTTCGATCGGCTCGTACGAGGGACCGAAGAGGTGGATTTCACGCGGTTCGCACGACTCGCCGGGCTCACCTGCGAGCCGGCGCCGCGGCCAGAGGCCGTGGACAAGCCGCTGCCCGGCTACCTAGGAGTCGAGGTGGCGCTCGAGCGCGGGGAGGTCCGGGTGCGCGAGGTGCTCGATGGCACGCCGGCGCGTCGCGCCGGGATCACGCCCGGTGATGAGCTCGTGGCCATCGATGGGATGCGGGTCACTGCCGCGACGTTCCACGAGCGGATGACTCGGATTCCCCCGGGGACCGCGACGGAGCTCACCCTGTTTCGACGCGGGGCGATCCAGAGCGTCGCCCTCACCGCCGGAACGCCCCCGCCCGAGAAGTACCGGATCGAACCGGTCGCTGAGGCCACCCCCCTCGAGCGCAAGGTCTACGAAGCCTGGATGAAGGCACCGTGGGAGCCGCCCCGACCGGCGACCGAGAACCCGACCGGCTAACTCGGACTGCGGCCGCTCGGGACCGCCTTGCGTCCATACCGCCAGGCTCCCTCCATCGGGTAGAGGCGGCGTAGCACCGTGTCCACGCGATCTCCGATGCGGGCGGAAGCGGCGCCGGATCCGGTGAGCTGCAACGTCACCCGGACCTCGGGGTGCAATCGCACCAGGAGCACGTCGTAGGCCCCCCCGCGCTGGACCTGAAAGTCGAACTCGGAGGGCTGCGCACCCGGTCGTACGGTGGTCACCGCTTCGATGATCCCTCCTCGGAGCGGGAGGGGGAAGGGTTCGAGTTCCTGCATCGAGCCGCAACTCGAGCACGCGGACCGGGCCGGAAAGCTGAGCTTGCCGCACTTTCGGCAGTGCGCGGCTTCGAGTCGCCAGCGGCTCGGGAGATTCTCGCGGTACGTTGCGGCCGGGAGATAGGCTCCTTCGGAGACGGTCGAAAGGTCCGGCTCCCCCACGGGGACTGCTCCCGGGACGTTCCCCTCCGGGGAGGCGCTCGGGTTGGTCCAGCTCTCCTCGCCGGCGAACGGGCCGAGCCTCCGTGCCCTCAGTACGAGCCGAGCGCCCGGGAGGGAGACCGCCCTCGAGCCGTCGGGCGGAGGAGGTTGGAGCAGAGTCCAGGCTAGGCGCACCGGAGAATCCCACTTTCCCGGGGCCTCGAACACCTCCGGGCCATCGGCTCCGGAAATCTCGACTCCGGACTCCTCCCCGGCAGGTCCCGTCAGCAACGCGACCGCGGCCGCCGACCCCGATGCCTCGACTGCGAGCAGCAGCTGGGCGGCCGGTTGGGGTTCGGCCAGTCGTTCGGCAAACGTCGCGACTCCCCCGGCCTCCAGACGCGGGGCAACCGACGTCACGCCCAATGCGAGGGGAAGCTCCTCGAGCGCCCCGGGGGGAAGCGCTCCCCACACCGAGACGGAAACCGGCGCCGTCACCTCCGAGGGTGCCTCGGGGCGAAGTACCCGCTCGGCGGCCTCGACGAGCAAGGTGAAGGCATCCTCATCGGGAGCGAGATCCCCCGCCCCCGACGCACCACGGCCGTGCCCCCGGACTAGCGCCGCCGCGCGTACGGTCGCCACGACTAGCCGGCCTCGAACAGGGTGACCGTGGCGGAGGCTCCGGAGCCTCCGACGTTGTGGGTGAGCGCTCGGGCCGCGCCGGGGATCTGACGCTCCCCGGCCTGGCCACGAAGCTGCAGGAACACCTCGTACGCCTGGCTCGCCCCCGTGGCCCCGATCGGGTGACCTTTGGCCTTGAGACCGCCGTCCGGATTTACGGGCAGTCGGCCACCGACTCGGGTCTCTCCGGCGAGCGTCATGGCCGCGGCACCCCCGGCGGGTACCAGGCCGAGGTCCTCGAGAGCGATCAGTTCGGCGATGGTGAAACAGTCGTGCACTTCGGCGAAGGAAAGCGCGCTCCGGTCCCACGGGCTGCTCCGGAACGCCTCGGCGGCGGCCCGACGGCTCGCGGCCAAGCTCGTGAGCGACTCCCGTTCCTGGACCGCGAGCCGGTCGGAAGCGGCCCCCGAGCCGACCACCCGGACGGGGGTGTCCGTGTACCGGCGGGCTCGTGCGACCGAGGTGAGTAGGAGCGCCGCCGCTCCATCCGTTACGGGGCAGCAGTCCAAGAGTCCGAGCGGATCGGCCACCCGCGGGGCCGCGAGCACCTCCTCGCGGCGGATCGCCTTGCGGAACTGCGCCTTCGGGTTCTTGAGCGCATGCGCGTGGTTCTTCACCGCCACCTCCGCGAGCGCCTCGGGCGGAGTCCCGTACTCGTGCATGTGGCGCGAGGCGAGGAGCCCGTAGACCCCTGCGAAGGTGAGCCCGGCGAGGCGCTCCCACTCGGTGTCCCCGGATACGCCGAGCCAGTAGCGGCGCCGACGGGAGGCCGCGTCGGTCATCTTCTCGAGCCCGACGACGAGCACCATCGAGCGCTGCCCGCTCTCGATCGCCTGGATCCCGGCCCGGAGCGCAAAGCCGGCGCTGGCGCAGGCGTTCTCGACCCGCGTCACCGGTGCTCCGACGAGACGGGCCTCTTCGGCCAGCACGGCCGAGGCGTTGCCGATCTGCCAGCCGTTGAACCCGAGTGTGCCCAGGTACGCCTCGTCGACCTCAGTCCGCTCGAGACCCCGGTCGACGCTGGTTACCGCGAGGTCGACGCACTCGCGCAGGAGCGCCCTCGGCCCCTCGGCCAAGGCCCCGAACCGGGTGTGGCCGGCGCCGATGACTGCCGCCTGTTCCGAGGGCATCCGCTATCCCGAATGACTCAAATCGGCCGAGCCCCTCGAGCCTATAACGTCGGGGGAGACGACGAGTGCCCGAGAGTGGTCCGTGGGTCATTGGCGTCAGCGGCTCGAGCGGGATCCCCGTGGCCGTCCGGGTGCTCGCTGCGCTCCGCGCCGCCGGTGAGCCGAGCGCGCTGGTCGTCTCCGCCGGGGCCGAAGCGGTGCTGAAGGAGGAGTGCGGGCTCCGGCTCGAGGATCTCGCTCGCCAGGCCGACAGCTTCTATCCGGATGGGGACCTCGCCAGCCCTCTCGCAAGCGGCAGTCGGCGCACCCGCGGCATGGCGATTGTGCCGTGCTCAGGGAACACCGCGGCGAAGGTCGCGCTGGGCCTATCGGACACGCTCCTCACCCGGGCCGCCCAGGTGCATCTCAAAGAGCGTCGCAAGCTCGTACTGCTCGTGAGGGAAACCCCGCTCTCCACCGTATTGCTGGGCCACCTGGGCCGGCTCTCCGAGCTCGGCTGCACGGTGCTGACCGCCACCGTGCCGTACTACCTGCATCCGGAGAGGGTCTCGGAGGTCACCGATTTCCTGGCCGGTCGCCTGCTCGACCAGCTCGGGGTGGAGCACGCGCTCTACCAGGGCTGGCGGCAGGGGGCGACGTGAGCGGCCGACCCCGCCGCGGCACCGAGCCCGAGCTCCGCGTCGGGCCGTTCCAGTGGCCGCTCGTGGGGGTCACGGCGCTCCTGCTACTCCTCCTCCTGCTGACCCCTTCGCTCCTCGCCCCCGGCTCCCCCGTGGCCGGCTCTCCCGAGACCCAGGCCGTGCTGGTGGTCTACCACGAGAGCGGGGCCATGGACCTACTCCAGGTGATCCTCCAGGGGGCCTCCCCGACGCAGTACACGAACCTCTCCATCGCCATCTCCCACCCCATCGCTTGGCCACCGACGAACGGCCGGAGCGGTCTGACCTACGGCCGCTGGGTCAACGCGACCGACGAGGTGTTCGTCACCGCCGTGGACGCCCAGCTACCAGTGGCGGTGAACGTCAGCGCCGTCTACTCCGATCCGACGGGTGCCAAGGCCTACTACAACGGGCTCTACGCCTTCAACATCATCGGCTCGAACCTCCTCATCCTGACCCTCAGTTCCTCGCTGGCCGGGGAGGCACCGTCCTCCCTCCCGCTCTCCGAACTACCGCAGCCGCTGCCGCTCGCGCTCGTTCCCGCGGGGGGTGTGGCGTGAAGCTGGCCGGTTGGACCCTGTTCTGGGTGGCGGTGATCATTGTGCTGGTCGTCGGCGAGCTGGCCGAGATCACCCGACTGTTCACGGTCCCACTCGCCGCGGCCTACCTCTCGCCGTACGCCATCCTCTTCGCGCTGGTGCTCATCACGCTGCTCGCGCTGGTAGGGGCCGTGTTCGTCGGGTTCTACCTCTCCTCCCGGATCTACGCCTCCCGCGGGTTCACGCCGTTTGAGCAGGAGATGTTGCGTATGCGCACCGAGGTCCAGGAGCTCGGCCGGGAGCTCCGCACGCTCCGGGAGCGGGTCCGCTCCGCTGCGGAGGGGCCGGTGCCGCCGCTCCCCGACGACCTCCGGCGGGAGCGCCCGTGAGGGTCCCGGTCATCGACAACGGTGGGCAGTGGACCCACCGGGAGTACCGGGTCCTCCGCGACCTCGAGGTCGAAACGGAGATCCTGGCCAACACGACCCCGTTCGACGAGCTGGGACGGGTCGACGGCATCGTCCTGTCGGGGGGGGCGCTCTCCCTCGAGGGCAGTGCGGAGTTGGGAGAGGTGGGTCGGTGGATTGACCGCGCGCCGTTCCCCGTGCTCGCGATCTGCGTTGGCCACCAGTTCCTGGGTCGGCACTACGGCGGCGAGGTGGCCAAGGCGCGCAGTCCCGAGTTCGGACGGGTGGAGGTCGTACAAGAAGCACCGACCCATCCGCTGTTCGCCGGACTGCCCGAGCGGTTCACCGCCTGGGAGAGCCACAACGACGAGGTGCGGTCGCCGCCCCCCGGCTGGCGTCGGCTCGCGCGGAGCGTGACCTGCGAAGTGCAGGCGATGGCCCACCCGGACCGCCCCCTCTTCGGCGTGCAGTTCCATCCGGAGGTGGAACACACCGAGGGGGGACGACGGCTCTTCTCCAACTTCCTCGCGCTGTGCGCTGCCCCGGCCGTTCCCGTCAAGTAATCGGGCTCCGTCGACGCCCCCGTCCATGAGGATCCGTCGCGGTTCGGGCAGCCGGGAGGACGAGCTACTGGCTCGCGCCGAGCGGCTCCGCAGCTCGGTCGAGCCGCTCCTGCCGCGAGCGGCACCGGGCGTACCGGCCGACCTGTTCGCCAAGCTCCGCGAGAAGCTCGAGGAGGTCCGGGCGCAACAGGACGACGTGCGCGGGCTCGAGCGGAGCAGCCGGTGGGGGGAGCCGTTGGCACGCGCCTACGCCGGGCTGCTCCGGTTCTATCTCGACCCCTCGCCGCCGGCCCTGCTGACCGTGCGCGACGGGGGGGTCGAGCTGAGCTTCGCACCCCTCGCCAAGACCGACCCCGAGCTGCAGATCGCCGTGCAAGGGTACGACGACCCGGCCCGGCTGTTGCTGGGGTACCGGCCGATGGCCCGCAAGGGGTTGCACTTCTTCGCCACGTCCGAGGGGCTCGTGACGACGGGGGAGGACCCGGCACCCCCCAAGGGCTACGTCAGCTCGCGCGAGAGGCTGATGCCGTATCGGTTCACGCCGGGACCCGAGGGGGATCGGCTCTGCCCGCACCTGGCCAAGGACGAGCCGGCCCCGTTCCTCGAGGTCGATTGGCCATCGGCCTCGACCCGGTGGAAGCTCTGCCGCGCCTGCGCCCGGGAGGACGCCAATCTCCTGTCGGGA
>JAKIWO010000024.1 GCA_022749995.1 Thermoplasmata archaeon
ACTGCCCAAGATTGGGTGCACGGGGAGAACTCGAGGACTGGAAATCAGCACCTAAAATGATCGCTTCAGGAGAGGTGGAGGTATACCATTCTCACGTCGCCGCAATCGCTCAGATCGCAAAGAACTTTTCACAAGCGATCGCTATCGGCGATTTCGCGGGTGTGATGGACTTCTACAGCCCCGACCTCGTTTAGCTGTCGCCCGGTGTGCCGGACGGCGAAGGAAAGCGATCCGTGGCGCAGAACGGGCGATCCATGCACTCGACCCACGCCGCGCAGGTGGACGCTGGTATCAATGAGGTCAAGTCCTGGGCGACCACGCCTTCGACCAGGCCACTTTCACCATGAGGTGGAGACCGAAGGCCGGCGGTCGGAGACTTGAGACGAGTGGCCCAGCGTTCTAGGTCCTGAGCAAGGAAGCCGGCAAGTGGAACTCCTTCCGGGTGCTGGCAAACGCCGACAAGTGAGCCGGCGGGATCGACTCTACGCGCCGGCACGATGAGTCCGGAGTGATTTCGGGCTATCCGCCGAGTTATCAGCGCCCGCCCTCGAGTCCGACGTCTGCACGGGAATCCCTCGATACGAACTGTCACGTTCTCGCGACACTGCGCGCGCCCCGGCCATGGCCCAACCGATCCAGCGATCATGCGAAACGGGCCTCGTGAGAATGGCGAAATAGGAAGGCCACGTCTCCTGCCCCGGGGAATCCCCAGCGACATGGTACTACTGCGGCGCGTGCGATACCTTGTTACGGCGCCACCGAACGGGCCCATCCTCCACGCCGCGACCTATCTCCGCCGCTCCGCGGGTTGGGGGCGCGCCCGAAAGTTTTCCCAGTTCACGCACGCGGTCGAAGCCCAGCTAGCGGTATCGCTCGGCGCATTGGCCTACTCGCTGCAACGACGCTGGATTGGGAGGGACGCCTGGACACTTTCGTTGTGGTCCAATCGGAAGAGCATGATGAGTTTCCTCGGCGCAGGTATCCACCGTGAGGCCGCCAGCTGGCAGAAGGCGGAAGGGAGGAACGACGGAAGGTTCGTGGACTGGGAAGCTCCCACGCCGACCTTGAGCTTCACGGACGCCTACCCACACTTAGGGATCTCAGCCCCCCGCGGAAGGGTTCTAGTGGCCCCAATCCCCATCCCACCGGGCTGGCGCGACGTGCCACGGTAGCGACGAGACTGCCACGCCCACCGTACCGGATCGGGCGATCAACTGCACCGGAGCGGTTTGGGGAAATTTCGTACCGGCGGGTTTATTAGCTCACCCCCCGCACCAAAGCTCCGTGACCGTCGACGCGGCGCATGGATTCGAGCGCTCCACGCCGCTCGTCGGTCGCAGCGAGATCCACGACGACCTGTTGACCGGGCTGGACTCCGTCCGCCAGGGAACGGGTCAGCTCATCCTGCTGCTCGGGGAGGGGGGTGTCGGCAAGAGTACCTTCCTGCGCACGGCCATCAAGGACGCGGAGGGCCAGGGATTCCTCACGCTCTACGGTCGCGCACTGCCTTCGGACCTACCGCAGCCGTTCGGACTATTGCAGGACCTGCTCCGGGCCTTGGGGGAGGGCCGCGTCGGGCGGCCGGCCGCCTCCGAGGCGTCGGTGCTCTCCCTCTTCCTGGCTCCCTTTGAGGCCGACCCGACCGGCCCGGGGGCGCTCACCGGGGGCGATAGCTCCGGGGATTCCGAGGCGAACCGGCTGCTGAGCTACCTCGCCGGCCCGCTCGCGCGCGTGGAGGAGAGCCGGACCACCCTGTTCGACCGTATCGCGGAGTACTTCGAGGAGCTCGCGCGTCACGACCCGCTGCTGCTCGCGCTGGACGACCTGCACTTCGCCGACGAGTTGACCTTCGAGTTCCTGCGCCACTTCGCGCGGCTGGTCGGGCCGCACCGTATCGGCATCCTCGCTGCCACCCTCCCGCCGACCGAAGCACCGCCGGCGGTGGCACCGTTCCTAGAGGAGCTTCTCCGAGAGGGCACCCGCCACCTCACGGTCCGTCGGATGACCGAGCCCGAGGTCGCGCAGTACGCGCGGCTCCTGCTTCGAGGAAAGGAGCCACCGCGGGAGTCGGTGATGCGATGGTACTCCCAGACGGAGGGCAACCCGCTATTCCTCGAGTCGCTGGTGCGGGGAGCGAGCGGCCTCGGGCCGGCCTCCTCGGGCGCCGAATCCCGGGACTTCGAGGACATCCTGCGTGGCCGGGTGCGCACGCTGGCCGAACCGGACCGCCGAGTGCTCGTCTACGCGACCATCCTCGGAAAGGAGCTCGACTTCCCGACGCTGGCGATCGCCGCCGGCGACGCGGAGGAGGAACGCCTGGCGGAGAGCGTGGACCGGCTCGTCCACGCCGGCCTGCTTCGGGAGAAGGGCGGAGAGGTTTACGAATTCGTGAGCGAGCGGATCCGGGCGGAAGCCTACGCCCAGATGACGGAGACGCGCCGCCGCATCCTGCACCGGAAGGTGGCGCGGGCGATCGAGACCCGCGGCCGCAACGACCCGGCGACCGTCTTTGAGCTGGCCCGCCAGTTCTACCTGGCCCGCGAGGACGCCGCGAGCCTCGAGTACAACCGCCGGGCGGCCGAGCTCGCCTCCCGTGCGTTCGCGAACGACACAGCGGTGGTCCATCTGGAGCGCGCGCTGGAGAGCAGCGCGCGGCTGCCCCGACCTGACCCGGTGGTGGACCTGCGGTTGCGCGTCGAGCTCGGGCGGGTGCTCGACGAGAACGAGGAGCCCCCGCGCTCCTTCGCCGTGCTGACCGACGCCGTCGAGAGGGCTCGCAAGGCCTCCGGACTCGAGGGAGAGCTGGCACTCGCGCTGCTGTGGCTCGCCCGGACCACCTCCGACCTGGGTCAGTTCGGCCGCGCCCGCGAGCTCGCGACCGAGGCGTATGGCATCCTGGAGCGGCTCGGGAACCAGCGCGGTCTCTTGGTCGCCCACCGCGTGCTCGGCATTGCGTGCTGGCGCGTCGGCGACGTTGACCAGGCCGAGCAGCACCTCCGCTCGGAGGTCGCGCTGGCAGAGTCCGAGGGGGACGCCCGCGAGCGGGGCCACGCACTCATCGACCTGGCCAATGCCCTGCTCACCATCGAGCGGAGCCGACTTCCGGAGGCGCTCGAGCTGTACGGCATGGCGGAGACGATCTTCGCCGAGACGAAGGAGCATACGGCGCTCGCCCGGGTGCAGATGAACCAGGCGATCCTCTACCACAACACCGGCAATACGCAGCGCGCCTTCGAGAAGATCCGGGCGGCGCTGGAAGCCGCCGAGCGCTCCCGGTCCCGGATATGGATCGGGTACTGCCGCATCAACGAGGCGCAGTTCCACGTCGAGGCCCACGACATCCCGGCGGCGCGCAACTCCATCAATCTGGCCCGCACCAAGCTCGAACCGCTCGGGGACCGGTTTGCGCAGCAACAGCTCGTCATGATCGAGGGGATGGTCCGTGAGGAGGAGGGGGAGTGGGCCCAGGCCGAGGAGGCATTCACCGAGGCGCACCGGCTGGCCCGCGAGCTCGGTCTCGAGCCCGAGGCGGCCGAGGTGCTTTTCCGGCTGGCGCGATTGTTCTCCAAGGCCGGCCGGATCGCCGAAGCCCGGTCCCGTCTGCAACTGGCCAAGGACGCGGGTTTCCTCCGCCTCAAGGCGGAGCTGACCGGCGAGTTCGAGGATCTCGAACGCTCCCTCGCAAGCGCTCCGACTTAATCCCGGCGAAGCGTGGGCCCGGGCGATGTCGGCGCCCCTACCGTCTCGCACGGCACCGGACGGCTCACCCTACCCCGACCGGGACCGGCCCGACTTCGAGCGCGAGGTGCGCGCGATGTTCACCCACATCGCCCGCGGCTACGAGGGGTTCGACCACCTCGCCTCGCTGGGCCAGGACCTACTCTGGCGGCCGATGGCGATCTGGGCGGTCGACCGGTACCGGGCCGGCCGCGCGGTGGCCCGGGTACTGGACGTGGGCTGCGGTACCGGTGAGCTCTCCCGCCTCGTGGCGCGTCACTTCCGCGACGCTCGCGTGACCGGCCTCGACTTCACCGACGGGATGCTCCGGCGCGCCGCGGCACACCCTCGCCGCGAGAACCGCGGTCCCCAGTTCGTGCGCGGCAGTGCGCTCTCGCTCCCGGTAGCAGATCGGAGCATCGATCTCTGCACCTCGGCGTTCCTGCTCCGCAACCTGAGCGACCTGGGACAGGGGTTCCGCGAGATACACCGGGTGCTACGTCCGGGAGGGACGATGCTCGCGCTCGAGATCACCGAGCCCGAGGGGAGTGCCATCCGGTCGTTGTTCCATGCCTACTTTGACCACGTCGTGCCCGCGCTCGGAGCGGCGGTGGGCTCCGCCGGCCCGTACCGGTACTTGCCCGATTCCCTGCGCAGCCTTCCCTCCCGCGCCCATCTGCTCGCCCTCCTCGGGGAGTCCGGGCTGGATCGCGCCCAAGCGCACCCACTCTCCGGAGGCACGGTGACCTCCTACCTCGCGAGCGCGCCCGAGACGCTATAGGTCGAGCCCGGCTCGATTCCGCCGATGGCCTCCGCGAGCTCCGACGCCTTCCGCTACGCCCACGCCCACTCCTCCGAGATCACCTGGATGAGCCAGAACACCAACCACCTCGTCCCGGCCGACATCGTCGTCCAGGCGGTCAACGAGGCGCTCACCCAGCGGGTCTACCAGGAATACCCGTACGCCCCCGGCGACCCGGAGCTGCGCTCCCTGCTACTCGCCGACTTGGGCTTCCCCGAAGAGAGCGGATTCTTCCTCTCCGCCGGCGGGACCGAGGCGCTCTACGCGCTCACCCGCGCGCTGGTGCGGCCCGGTGATGAGGTGCTCGCCTCCGACCCGAGCTATCTCATCATCCACCGGTTCATCGAACTGAGCGGCGCCCGCACCGTGATGCCGGACATCTACCGGCCACCGTACCGGCTGACGCCGGAGCTCATCGAGCAGCACCTGACGCCGAAGACCCGGATGTTGCTGCTCATCGACCCGCTGAACCCGCTCGGCTCGGGCTACCCGAAGGAGGAGGTCCGGGCGATCGCCGAGATCGCGCACGACCGGAAGCTGCTGCTCCTGCACGACATCACCTACCGCGACTTCGCCGACCATCCCACGCGCGCTGCCGACTTCCACCCGGAAGGGACGCTCACCGTCTGGAGCGTCTCGAAGAACTGCGGGCTGGCAGGGCTCCGTGTGGGGGGGCTCGTCGCCTCCCCGGAACTCGTACGGCAGGTGGCAAGGTACAACACCAACGACCTCGGGGTCAACGTCCTCGGCCAGCGCGCGGCCGTCGCGCTCCTGCGGACCAAGCCTCAGTGGATCGGCGAGGTCCGACGGCAGACGCGGGAGAACCAGGAGCGGATCCACGCCGCGGCCGCCGGCTGGCCCGGCGTGGAGCTGCCGGTCTATCCCTCGCAGGCGAACATGTTCGTGCTCGATGTGAGCGGGGCCGGGGTCACTCCGGACGCGCTGCAGACCGAGCTACTCTACCACCACCGGGTGTTCGTGCGTTCCGGCGCGTACCTGTCCCCTGCGCACGGCGGCAAGTTCGTGCGCGCCTCCTTCTCCAACTCCCAGGCCGACATCGACCGCTTCCTCACGGCGTTCCCGCACGCACTCGCCGCGGTCCAGGTGGCGCCCCGAGCGGCCTAGCGCCGGGTCGTACCGGGCCGCACGAATGCGTCGACCACGCGGTGTTCGTTCCCGGGCCCGTACGGTTTCACTCGCCGCACCTCCGAGCGCTCGAGCGAGCCCCCGGCACGGCTCACCGCATCCGCCACCACCGAGGCCGAGTGCACCTGGGGCGCACGGACCTCCTCCACGAGATGGACGTGCAGGTATCCGCCCCGCGAGCGGAGTAAGGCCAGCGCCCGGGGAATCCACGGTAGCGAGGTCGGGAGGTAGCCGAGGAGGACCCGGTCGGCCGCCCCGAGCGGGAGCGGAATTTCTCGGTTGTCGCCCAGATGGGCCGTGACTTGAGCTTCGACACGGTTGAGCCGGAGATTCTCCTCCAGGTAGAGGTGGGCGAGCGGGTTGATCTCGACGGCGATGACCCGGACCTCGGGATGCGCCCGCGCCGCGGGGAGAGTGAAGTATCCGATCCCGGCGAACAGGTCCACGACGGTCTCGCCCGGGCCCACGAGTCGGCCGATCCGAGCGCGCTCGGTCTTGTTCCCCCGGGAGAACAGCAGCCTCGCTGCGTCGAACCGATAGATGACCCCGTGTTCTCGCAGCTCGGTCTCGCTCGCATCCCCCGCGATTCGCTCGAACGGTGGCTGGCGTAGCTCTCCGGCGACCGGTCCGGCATGGCGGAGCACGCCATCCACGCCCAGCTCCTCGAGGTACACCTGCCCGATCGCCGCGAACCAGGGCCGAACCCATTCGGGGAGCCGAAGCAGCAGTACCTGCCCCAGCCGCTCGTACCGCACCGGTACGGCCGCGGCCGCTTCGGGAAGGCCCTGCGCAATCAGCCGTCGACGCACGCGCTCGACCGGCGGGGCCGGGCGCATCGGCGGCTCAGCCGGCCGGGGGAGGGGTTCCCTTCTCGAGCACCACGTCGATGAACTGCTTGAGGTGCGCGACGAGGATCGGGTTGTCGGTGAAGCCGCACGCTTCGAACGACGGTCCGGCGAGCAGCGCGTGTTGGCCGTCGGCGAGCACCTCGGTGGCGATCAGGTTGGCCCGCGCGACGTACTCGACGCCCTCGGGCATGCGCTGCAGCGGGGCCGTCACGAACGTCACCCGGACGTTGCGTTTGACCGCGTGCGCGATCTTCTTGCCGAGCTCCTCCCGCAGTTCGGCGAGTTGGGGGGTGGTGAGCATGAACGACTCCTTGGCCTGGTCGAGCAGCTCGCCGATCTTGCCGACCACCTTCTCCCGGCCGTTGAGCAGGTAGACGAGCTGCGGCTCGCCGTGCTCGGCGACGACGGTGTGCAGCATCTGCAGCTTCTCGAACACCTCGCCGATGACCCCCTTGAGGCCCTCGGCCACCTCGAGCGGCGGCTTGGGCTGGAAGAGGATCGGCTTGTCCCCGGTGGAGGTGGCGTAGCCCTTGCGCACCAGCGACTCGAGGACCTTGTACGCGGAGGTGCGTGGGATGCTCGCCGACTGCGCGAGGCTGGCGGCGTCCCCCACCCCACGAGCGACCAGCGCGATGTAGGCGCGTGCTTCGTACACGGTCAGACCTACGCGGCCCAACACCTCGACCGCACGACGGTACTCGTTGCTCAGTTCCCCGCCGAGCGAGTTCGCCACCTGTTCGAGCGTGACCATGAGCGGCTCCGGACCGGGTTCCGGTTCTTAACCCTGAGTCAACCCGTCCTGCGGAGCTACGGCACGACCTCGGTCAGCCGGAGCAGGGCGGCCTGGCCCAACAGCGCCTCGACCTCCTCGGGGGGCAGCAGATGCCGCTCCAGGAGGAGCTCCTTGACCGGGCGCCCGCTCCGCTCGCTCTCGTGGACGAGCTCGGCGACCCGGAGGTAGCCGAGACGCGGGGTGAGCACGGTCGCGAGCGCGTGGGAGTCGAGCAGGAACCGCTCGGCCCGTTCGCGGTTGGCTTCGATGCCGTCGACGCAGGTACGCGCAAAAACAGGGAGATACCGGGTCAGTATCTCCGCGCTGAAGAGCACCTCGAACGCGGCGAGCGGCATCATCACGTTGATCTCGAGCTGGCCAGCGGCGACGGCGTGCGTCGTCGCCGTGTCGGCACCGATGACATGGAAGCAGACCATGGCTAGGCACTCGGCCGCCGACGGGTTCACCTTCGCCGGCATGATCGAGGAGCCCGGCTGAATCTCCGGCAGGCGGATCTCGTCCAGGCCCGTGGCCGGACCGCTCGCCAAGAGCCGAAGGTCGTTGGAGATCCGCAGTAGCTCGGCGGCGAGGCCCCTCAGCCAAGCCGAGGCAGCCAGCAGTGGGGCACGGCTCTGCATCGCCTCGAACGGGTCCCTCGCAGGGTGCAGGTCGAGCGCCGTGAGCGCGGCGTACTCCCGGACGGCAAGCGCACGGAAGCCGTGCGCCGAGTTGATGCCCGTGCCCACCGCGCTGCCCCCCAGCGGCAGCTCCGCCAGCGCCGTCTCGATGCCGTCGAGCCGCTCGATCGCCCGCTCCAACGCCGAGGCGTACGCTCCGAACTCCTCACCGAGCGTCACGGGCATCGCATCCTTGAGGTGGGTACGGCCGGCCTTCGGAGTCTTCGCGAACTCGGCCTCCTTGCGGCGAAGGCTCGCCGAGAGCTCCGCAACCGCTCGGCGCAGCTCGAGGAGGGCGAGTAGGGTCGCCACCTGCGCCGCGGAAGGGAACGTGTCGTTCGTGGACTGTCCCCGATTGACCTGATCGTTCGGGGACACCCGTTCGTACTTGCCACGCGGCTCCCCCAGGAGCTCCAGGGCACGGTTGGCGAGCACCTCATTGACGTTCATGTGCAGCGACGTGCCCGCTCCGGCCTGGAAGACGTCCACCAGCACTTCCCGGTCGAACTTCCCGTCGGCCAGCTCCTGGGCGGCCTGTTCGATCGCGGCGGCCCGCTGGGCGTCGAGGACCTCGAGCGACCGGTTGGCTCGGGCGGCCGCGAGCTTGAGCAGCCCGTACGCCCGCACGAGGTGGCGGGACGCTCGGAGGCCGCTGACCGGGAAGTTCTCCTGCGCCCGCAGCGTCTGGATCCCGTAGTACGCCCCGGCCGGGACCTCTCGTTCTCCCAGCGAGTCCTGCTCCCGACGCACGCCGCTCATGGACCGGGGACCGGGAGTTCGGGTAACCATTTAGGCGGGAGGGCGCCCTGCGCCCGGGGGAGCCGCTCCCCCACGAGGTCCCGTGATCGATCCTCGCCAGCTCACCGTTGACATTGCCGGCACGGTGATTGCCGGACTCCTACCTTGGGTCCTGTGGCTGCTCCTGTTCCTCTGGGCATGGGAGCGGCCGGAGGCCGCCCGACGGGCGGGCTTCGGGCGCCGTACCTTCTGGTTGCTACTCCCGGTGGCGGCGCTCGCCTCGCTCGCGAACACTCCGTTGCTCGACTGGTCCGGCAGCGTACTCGCCATGAACGCCGGAGGTGCATTGTTGCCGCTCATCCTGGCGGCCGTGCTGCTCTACCACGCGGCGCCCTCCAACGGTCGGACCTTGGTGGCCGGATATTTCCTGACGGCCGCCGCGCTCTCGGGAGCTCTGTTCCTTTGCCTGTTCCTTCCGTTGGGCGGCTTCAGCTCGGGCTCCTCCCTGCTGAGCGTTCTCGGTGCCCCGGCCGTTCCGGGCGGAGCGGCCAATTGGTTGTTCGTTGCGCTGGTGGTCCTCTGGCCGCTGCTGGCCGCGAGCAGCACGTGGACCAGCACGGACCCCGCTCAACGTCAACAGGGGGTCCAGCTCGCCGGCCTCACGGGGCTCACGGGCCTCGGCATCCTGCTGACCTTCTACACCTCGCAGGCCGTCCCGAACGAGGGAATCATCTCCACCTTTCCGGCGTACCTGATCGCGCCGCTCCTGGTCGGGCTCCTCGCGGGAGTGCTCGCGTGGCCCCTCTTTGGCCTCTCCCAGGGCGCCGGGATGTCGATCGCGTATGCCGCCTCCACCGTAGGCGTGCTGGTCGGCGCCGACGTGCTTCGCGAGCCGCCGCTGTACAACGGGGCCCCCGCCATCCTCTCCATCGGCGGTGCCGGCATCGCCGACCTCGTCTACTTGACGGGGCTGCTGGCCGTCGGCGCGGCATTCCTCGTCATTTGGGTTCAGCTGCGGGGTCACCCCGAGGAGTGGGGGCATTCCGCCGTGACCGAACCCCGGGGAGCCCGGGAGCTCTGGCGCCGGGCGGTCCGGATGCACGCACAGGGAAGGTACCGGGAGGCGATCCAGAGCGCCGACGCCGCCACGCACGAGGCGGGGGAGCAGTTGCATCGGCTCGGCCTCGCCCCGGCCGAGGAGACCATCGGCACCTGGGCGGAGTTCGGTCCGGCGTGGCTCGAGCCCGACCGCAGGAACCTGGCTCACCTCGCGTCGGTCGGCTCGGACGACCCACAGGACTCCGCCCGCGGCATCCTCGCCGCCCGGCTCTTCCTGGACCGCGCGGGGACCGCCCTACGGAGCCGTTTCGCGCCGCTCCCCCGGCGGTGCCTCGCCTTCTCCATCGACCTGGCGGTCCTGACCGTACCGGCGCTCGCGGTCTGGGCGCTGCTCATCCACGACAGCTCCGATGTCGTGAGCCTGTTGACCGGGCTACCGTTCGGCGTCGCCGTGTTCGGGTACCTCGGCTTCGGGTTCCTCTACTTCCTCATCGGGGACGCGCTCTGGGGAAGCTCGGTCGGCAAGCAGTTGCTCGGACTGCGGGTGAAGGACCGTGCGCTCGGTGCCCCCGGCCTCATTCCCGCGTTCCTCCGGAGCGCCCCGAAGCTGGTGCCGCTCGCCCTGATCGGGGAAGGAGGCGCGGTGGCGCTCGCGCTGCTGTTGAGCCCGAGCGCTTCGCCGCTCGAACCGCTCGGCCCTGTGCTGGGCTTCGCCACGGGTCTGTTGCTCCTGGTGGCGACGGTCGTGGGCGTATTCCTGGTCGGACTCGTGAGCGTGCTCACGATCCTCGCCACTCCCGAGCGCCAGCGGATCGGCGACCTCTGGGCGGGCACGTGGGTGATGGGTCGCGCGCCGGCTACGCGGGCGGAGTCGGTGCCGCCGCCGGTATCGGTCCCGTCCGGCTGAGCGGGATGGCGATCGAGCTCACATTCGCCTCCCGGCCGTCCCGGTTGCGCAACCGCTCGGTCCCGATCTGGATCGTGCCGATGACCACCTGCCCCTCGAGGAACTTGTGGCGCACCACCTCGACCACGTCCACGGCCTTGGCGATCGCGTTGCCCCGCGCCTTGACCAGGACGGTGCCCGGCGCCGCGTTGAGCTGCGCCACCACCTGGAAGACGTACGTCATGGTGGGTCGGATCCCGATGAAGACGACCCCGTCGGGCGGCTCGGCGCGCCGACGAGGCGGCCCCGGTGCGCCCGGAGCTTCCCGCATGGCGCTCCCTAACGGAGCGCATAAATGTCTTTTTCTTCGGGCGGGTATGCGCGGCGATGCCGGACCGCCGGCCGCCCGCGTCCCCGGGGCAAATCTTAAGCGAAAACCGTCGTGGCAACGGCCGTCACGCAGGGGTGGCCCAGCTTGGTCAAAGGCGCCAGGTTGAGGTCCTGGTCTCGTAGGAGTTCGTGAGTTCGAATCTCACCCCCTGCATACCGCTCGTGCCGACCCCCTCTTCCGACGTCGCGCCGACGCCGCGCGCGCGGTGAGCACGGTGGCGAACGAAGCGGCCGCGGAGCTCGACCGGCGCGCCGCCCGGCTCGCGGAGTGGGCGCTGGCGGCCCGCCCGCTCGGCGTGACGCTACCGGAGCTGCCCCGCTGGGCCGTGGGCTTTGCCCGGACCGGTGACGACGCCGGTGCCTGGTCGGAGGTGCTGCGGGGGATCGAGCGGATGGCGCAACGACGGATCCAGCTGGCGCTCGAGGGGTGGGCCGAGCGCACCCGGCAACGATTGACGCGTCTGGAGGCGTACGCCGTCGATGGCCGCCTCGAGCGGGAGGAGATCGACGACGTGCTCCACGCGGCGCGGGTGGGCGAGGTCCCGCGGGCGATAGCCGCCTATTCCCAGGTCGACCGCGTCGTGGCCCTCAAAGAACGCCATCTGGACCAGGCGCGGGAGGAGCTCGAACGGCTCATCGCGCTCTTCCGGGACATGTCCACGCTCGGGCTGGCCGTGCCGGACGAACCCGAGCCGCTCGCCACCGAGCTCGAACGGGAGCTCCGGCGCGGCCGCCTCGCGCCGCTCAAGGCCCGGCTGAGGGAGCTCCGGGCCGAGGCGATCGAGACGCTCCGCGTCGAGCTGCCGGTCATTGTGGGGAGATACGGGGACCGCCTGGTGCGAGAGCGCGCCGAGGGCGGTCGGGTGGACAATCAGGCCGGCGAGTTGGCTCGCGCGGCGCGGGATTTCTCCCGGGGCCGATTGGAGGAGTCGATCCGCCACCTGCGACTCGCCGGCTATTCACCCGGTCGAGGGGGTCGCCCGGGGGCCCCGGGCCCCGGCGGGCCGCCTACAGGAGCCGCTCGAACTGCCTGACGTCCTCGCCCCAGAAGTGGCGATGCAACGTCCCGGCGTCGACGAACTGCTGCTGCGAGAACAGAGCGCTCGCCTCAGGGAATCGGGGAAGCACATCGGCCCAGAGTGACCGGGCGCCCGAGTGGCGCGCCCACTCGAGACTGGCTTGCAGCAGTGCGGTCCCCACACCCTGGCGGCGGTGCTCGCTCTCGACGCAGAGGTTGATCAGGTGGCAGGCTCCGTCCGCCAGCTCGCACCCGACGACGCCGATCACCTTGCCGTCCCGGCGGGCGGAGAAGTAGGTCACGCCCTCCATCCCGCTGGTGAACTCGAGCGGGGTGGGCTGCCAGGCGCGCTGCACCTCGGGGGGAAGTCCGGCGAGATACGGCTCCCAGACGTGCCGGAACAGATTGCAGATCTCGGGAACGTCCTGATGCGTGAGACGCTCGACGACGATGGGGCGGGGAGCGGGAATGGGGGCGGCCTCGACGGGCTTCTCCCCCTTCTCCGTTCGACTGTTGGTGGCCACGGCTGTCCGGCCTCGCCCTCCGTTGGTCATGCCAAGTGCGTCAGGCAACTTGAACATTGCCCTCGTCACGGAGAAATTCTACGGCGTGAGCCGCGCCGGGGTGCGGGGAAAGGGCGTCGTGTCCCGGATGTGCTCGCGCCGGGTCACCCAGCGCAGTACGCGCTCTATGCCGAGGCCGAAACCAGCGTGGGGAACGCTGCCGTACCGGCGCAGGTCGAGGTACCAAGCGTACTCCTCGGGGTTGACCCCCGTCGCGACCAGCCGTTCACGCAGCCGGGTGTTGTCGGTCTCACGGCAGCTCGCACCGACGAGCTCGCCGTACCCCTCCGGGGCGAGCAGGTCGAACGCCTCGACCGTGCGTTCGTCGTGGGGTGACTGCAGCATGTAGAACGCCTTGAGCTCCCGAGGGAAGTGGGTGAGGAAGAGCGGCGCCCGCTCCTCCAGCGAGAGCGCGCGCTCCTCGGCGGTGGCGATGTCGCTGCCCCAATGGAGGTCGAAGTTCTTGGCGCGCAGCCGCTCGAGCGCCTCGGCGTAGGTGACGCGGGGGAACGGCTCGGGCAGGGACGTGAGCTCGGAGGGCTCGCGACCGAGGAGCCGCAACTCCTCCGGCGCTCGGCGGGCGAGCTCGGCCAGTACCTGACGGAGCATCCGCTCGACGAACTGCATCAGCTCCTCGAGGTCGCACCAGGCGAGCTCGGCCTCGAGGTGCAGGTATTCGGTGAGGTGCCGGGGTGTCCGGGACTTCTCGGCGCGGAAGGAGCTCGTGAGCGCGTACACCCGCTCGTGCGGGGCGATCAACGCTTCGAGGTAGAGCTGCGCCGTCTGGCCCAGGTAGCCGGGCTTGCCGAAGTAGTCCAGGGTGAACGCCTCGGAGCCGCCCTCGGCGGCGTTGCCGGAGAGGATCGGCGGCGTGGTCTCGAGCACCTCTTCCCGGTCGAAGAACTCCCGGAAGGCGCGCAGCATCGCGGCCTTGAGCCGCACCATCGCGACCATCTCCTGGGTGCGGACCGTAAGGTGACGGTGGTCGAGCCGGAACTCCTCGGTCTGGTCCGACCAGATGGGGAACGGCTCGCTCACCTGCAACAGTCGCACCGCGCTCGCCCGCACCTCGCGGCCCCCGGGCGCGCGCGCGTCGGCGTGCACCGTCCCCTCGACCTCGACCACGCTCTCGCCGGGCAGGTGTTCCACCTTGTCGAACCCCTCCGCACCGATCGCGTCCCGTCGCGCCGTCACCTGGACGCTGCCGGTCCGGTCGCGCACCAGGAGGAAGGCGATGCCCCCGCTCGAGCGGGACCGTAGCACCCAGCCGCGGAGGTGGACGGCCGTTCCGAGCGCCTCGGGCGCGAAGGAGCGTGCGACCGGCTCGACGCTCACTGGTACTCGCGCCACTTGTGCCCGCAGGAGGTGCACTCGAAGATCCGGGTCTCCGGCTCATCGGCGCCTCGCGTCTGACGGAGCACCCAGTACGCCTTCGCGTTCCCGCACTTGGGGCAGGTCTCGTCGGCCGTGGGCAACGTAGGCTGCCGGCCCTCCTCGATCGTCTCCATCCCGCGGCCGGTCGGCGGAGTCTTGCCGACCTCCCGGCTGGCGCCCATCTTGACGCGGGTGGCGCAGCCCGGGCAGACCCAGGCGTTGGCTGCCCGATCCGGGCGCATCAGCCGCTTGCACTTCGGGCAGAACATGGCCGCGGAAGAATCCGGAGGCTAGTATTAGAGAATTCGCGGGCGAGTAACTGCCGTCCTCAAATGAGCTGCCCCACCTTGGCATGGCTCGCGGCCGGCGCCGTCGGCGCGGCGACGCTCAGCGGCAGGGGCGACGCCTTCGCGCCGGGGGAGAGCAGCTGGCGCATGTGCTCCACCCGGGCGGTGAGGTCCTCCCGTGAGGCGATATCGTGGCGGGCGTAGAACGGGCCGTTCAGGGCCTTGAGCGCCTCCTCCACGCGCGTGCCGGCCTCCCAGATCGCGCTCGCCTCGCCGACGAGGGCGAGCCCGCGCGAGGAGGAGAACCGCACCCGGTCCGGACCGGCGGCCTCGACGGCACCGAAGTAGAGGCGGACACCGGCACGCTCGATCGCTACCGGGTCGTAGCCGACGAGCGCACCCACCTGCGGCGAGCCGCCGTATCCGACCGGGACGGCGTACTTCACCACGCTCGCCCGCAGCCGGAAGCTGGGAGGCGATCCGGGTCGCCTCCCGTGGGCGATGTCGGAGAGCAACGTCGCGAAGTTGCCGCGCTCGAGCAGGGTGAGCGCGTTGAGCGATTCCGGGTCGCCGAACCGGGCGTTGAACTCCAGTAGCTTGGGTCCGCTCGCGGTGAGCATGAATCCGCCGTACAGGACGCCTCGATAGTCGAGGTCGTCGGCGACCATCGCCTTCACGACGGCCCGCATGGTTGCCAGCGCCGCCTCGTACTGCAGCTCCGACAGGAACGGAAGCAGGTGATCCCGCTGGGAGTAGGAGCCCATCCCACCCGTGTTGGGACCCTGGCCTCCCTCGAGGGCTCGCTTGTAGTCCTGTACGAGCGGCATCGGGTACAGGGTGCCGTCCGAGACGAACGCCATGAGACTGAACTCCTCCCCTTCGAGCTTCTCCTCGACGAGCAGGCCCCCCCGCTCGCCTCCCTCAGCGGAGAGCATGCGGCGGGCCAGTCGTGCACCCTCCTCGGCGGTCGCAAAGTCGGAGCCCTGGACCAGCACGCCCTTGCCGGAGGTGAGGGAGACCGGTTTCACCACGAAGGGGCTGCCAACCTCGGCGATGGCTCGGCCGAGCTCATCCGGAGTAGTCGCTCCGCGCCATCGGGGCGAAGCGTCGATGGAGTGTCGAGCAAGCAGCTCGCGGCAGAACCGCTTCGAGCTCTCGATCCGGGCGGCCGCCCGGGAGGGTCCCACGACCGGTATCCCGCCCCCCCGAAGGACATCGGCGACTCCGGCGGCGATCGGCGCCTCTGGGCCGAGCACCGCTAGGTCGACGGCCCGGGTCTGGGCGACCTTCAGTATCGCTGCCGCGTCGGTGAGCGGCGCACGGTACGCATGCTCGGCGATGACCGCGAGGCCAGGGTTCTCGGTGGGGGAGACGACCACGAGCTCAGCGGGTGCGCTGTGGATCGCTTCTCCGAGCGCATGCTCGCGGGCTCCCCCGCCGACGAGAAGGATGCGCATCGACGGCCGCCGAGGACGGCCGCCGGAATATATCCGTGCCGCCGGCGCCGCTGCGCTTCGCCGCCACCCTTAAAAAGCGAACCGAGGTGGCCGCCCCGGTGCTTGATGGAGCTTAGAGTCGTAGAACGAGAGAGCGACTCGATCCGTATCGAGTTGCCCCGAGGAGAGGAAACGCTCCTCATCCCGCTCGTCGAACGGCTGCAGGCCGAGGAGAAGGTGGTCGAGGCCCGCTACTTCCTCGGACACGCCCTCCTCGACCGCCCGACCCTGTTCCTGCGCACCAAGGGCGAGAAGCCTCAGCCCGTCCTCAAGCGGGTGCTGAAGGATCTCGCCGATGCCTACGGCGACGCCCTGACCGAGTTCGACCGGAAGGTCGAGAAGTCGAAGGCCTAGGCCGCCGGAAGGTCTCCCGATGCTCAAGGAGTGCGCCCAACACGGGTACTTCCGGGGCGAGACCTGCGGAGTCTGCTCCCAGCCCGGTCGGTTCCTGATGAACGACCGGGAGCTCGACCACCTGGGTCGGGTCATGACGGGGGTGCTCCGGCATTTCCCGGAGAAGTACGGTCTCTCGCTGGACACCAACGGCTGGATCTCCCTGCCCGCGATTGCGAAGGCTATCTCGAGCCAGCACCGCGGCTACCACTGGCTGCGCGTCCACCACCTGGTCGCGATCGCCGAGAGCGACCCGAAGGGCCGCTACGAGGTCCGGGACGACCGGATCCGCGCCACGTACGGCCACACGGTGGAGGTCGAGCTCGACCTGCCGACCGAGAACGTGCCGGGCGAGCTGTTCTTCCCCGTCACCGAGGAGGAGGCCGCCGTCGTGCTCGAGGTAGGGCTCAAGCCCACCGACCGCCGCAAGGTGCACCTCTCGCGGACCGCCGACGACGCCCGGGCCGCCGGCTCGGTGCGTACTCCCAACCCGGTGATCCTGACCATCGACGCCGGGGCCGCGCGCAAGGCCGGCATCGTCATCATGCAGGCCGGGCGGACCGTCTTCCTGACCGACCGGATCCCCGCGGAGTATCTCCGCCGGCTCTCCGAGACCCCTGCGGCCAGCTAGCGACTACTGCACCGCGACGTTGCTCTGATACTCGGTGTGCGCGTACAGCGCTTCGGTGATCCCGGTCGCCGGGGGGTAGGGGTTCTGCCAGACGAAGTAGAACGTGTCGGTGTACGGCGCGTTGAAGACGATGCGGGCACCGCTCGAGTTGATCGCCGGCTGCACCGGCTGGGCGCTGTGGTGCGCCGCGAATAGCGTGAACTCACTCGAGTTGAACACCGAGAAGACCGTGAGCGCCCCCGGTGGCTGGACCGCCGAGTAGTTGCCGATCACGTAGTCCTCCCCGACGATCTGACCCGAGAGGACCGCGTAGCGACCGGGCGCGACCGAGTAGCTCCAATCCCCGGAGAGCGGGTCGGCGACCTGCGGCGGTCCGGTCAGCGCTGCCTGAACCATCACGACCGTGAGCCCCCCCGCGATCCCGACAACGATCGCGACGCGGAGCAGCTTGTGCAACAGGAGCCGTCGGCGCAGTCGGGGGCTCGGAGTTGGACCTTGCAGGGAGCGGGTCGGGTCGGCCTTGCCGCAGGTCGGACACTGCGCGGCGCCGGGCGGCGTGGCGTCGCCGCAGGTGGCGCAGGTGCCCCACACTCCCGGCTCCCCCATCGCCGTCCGCCGGTTCGACGGCGGTAGTCTCTTGGCCGCTTCGTACGAACTACAGACTAACCCGCGCGCGGCGCACCCAGATTCACCAGGATATTCTTCCGGCGGGTGTACGCCTCGACCACCCGAGAGCCCTGCTCGAACCCTGAACCGCTCGATTTGGCCCCGGCGAAGGGGGACTGCGGGAAGGTGAGCGGAGGGTCGTTGATGCCGACCATCCCGCACTCGAGCGAGCGGGCGACCGAGTGGGCGGTGGCCAGGTCGCGTGTCCACATCGTGGCGAGCAGGCCGAAGTCGGTGCCGTTGGCGAGGCGGACGGCCTCATCGTTCGAGGTGAACGGAAGCACCGACAGCACCGGACCGAAGACCTCCTCGCGCACGATCCGGTGCTCCGGAGGGAGTCCCTCGACGATCGTCGGGGCGAGGAAGTTCCCAGGTGCCCGCGCCGCGTCCGTGAGGCGGGCGCCACCCGTCACCACGGTTCCGCCGTCGCGGCGGGCCTCCTCCACGAATCCCACGACCCGATCGAGCTGCTCCGGCGAGACGAGCGGACCCATCTCGACGCCCGCCTCGAGCCCGGGGCCCACCTTGAGCTTCTCCGCGAGCGCCTTGACCTTGGCTACGAACGGCTCGCGAATGGACGCGTGGACCAGCAGTCGGGAGCCGGCCCAGCACATTTGACCGGCGTTGCCGAAGATCCCCCAGATGACTCCCTTGGCGGCGCGGTCGAGGTCCGCGTCGGCGAAGACGATCACCGGCCCCTTGCCCCCGAGTTCGAGGGTGGTCGGGATGTGGCGGGCCGCCGCGAGCTCGCTGATCCGCTGCCCTACTTCCACGCTGCCCGTGAAGGAGACCGCCCGTGTCCGAGGGTCGCTCACCAGCGTCTCCCCGACCGCCCGTCCGCTGCCCACGACGACGTTCAGGATCCCGGGAGGAACCCCGGCGGTCCGTGCGAGCCGGGCGAAGGCGAGCGCCGAGAGCGGCGTCAGGCTCGCTGGCTTGAGCACCACGGCGTTGCCGGCAGCGAGGGCGGGCGCGACCGATCGGACCGAGAGCACCAGTGGGAAGTTCCACGGGGCGATGTGGACCGTGACGCCGACCGGCTCGCGGATCGTATAGTCCAGGCGACCGCCCGGAACGGGGATCGTCTCCCCCTCCAACTTGTCCGCGAGTCCGGCGATGTACTCGAGCGTACGGACGACGAATTGGATGTCGCCCTTGGCCTCGCGCAACGTCTTGCCGACGTTGCGGCTCTCCAGCTCGGCGAACCGGTCGAGCTCTGCTTCGAGCGATTGCGCGAGTTTGAGCAGCACTTTGACTCGTTGGGATCCGTCGCCGCCCGCCCAGGGCGACTCGCGGAACGCCTTCTCCGCGACCTCCATGGCCCGGCGGGCATCCTCGGCGGTGCCCTCCGCGACCTCGGCGAAGGGACGGTTGTTCGCCGGATCGAGCACGGGCCGATGCGTGCCGTCCGCCCCAGGAGCCTCCTCGCCGTTGATGAACTGGCCGTACCGGGTCGTCGTCGCTCCCGCCATGCTGGTTCGATCGTTGTGAGCCTTGGGGCCACCTTAACCGTTCCTGAAAGAGGATTCAGGAGGGGTGCAGCGGATACTCGCGGCCCTTCCAACGGATCGACTTTCCGGCCGATCCGCGCACGAGCGAGGTGAGTACGACCGCCACGTAGAAGCCGGCGGCGAGCGGGAACAGAAGGCCGTAGGCCGCACGCTCCCGAACGCCGATGGCGAAGCCGACGTGCTTGGCGAACAGGATGGCGAGCAGGAACGCACCGACGGCTGTGAGCAGCAGGGATCCCGCGAAGAGTCCCCACGGCAGGAGGGCGAGTGGGAACAGGAAGAAGGCGAGCAGGGCGGCCAGTAGGCCGAGCTGGTGTGCCGCCGAGTAGCGGGTCCCGTGGATGTTCTTGAGGATCCCCTCGAACATCTCCTTCCGGCTCCGGTACATCCGGGTCGCGAGCAGTTCCGGCGCCCAGGCGATCCGGAGTTTCGCGCCTCGTTGCTTGAGCCGCCGGGCGAGTTGGATGTCCTCGAGGACGTACCCGCGTACCGCCGCGTGGCCTCCCGCCTCCTCGTAGACGTTCCGGCGCACCAGCCAGAACTGTCCGTTCACGATCGCGGCCCGGGAACCGGGCCGGTTCATCCGGGGGGCTCGGAAGTACGTCAGCACCATCTGGGTGTAGAACGGCAGCACCACCCGTTCCCAGAAGCCAGCGGTTTCCAAGCGCGGGGCGACGGTGACGACGTCGGCCCCCTCTCGCTCGGCCCATCCCAGGCTGGCCGCGAGCGCTCGCGGATGGTAGCGCATGTCGGCGTCGGTGAAGAGCAGGTATTCGCCGGTCGCCGCGGCGGCCCCGATCGAGCAGGCCCAATTCTTGCCGACCCACCCCGCCGGCAGCGGAGGTTCCTCGAGCAACCGCACGCGCGCGCCGCGGGCCGTTGCGACCTCCCGTGAGCGGTCGCTCGAGCCGCCGTCCACGACGATCACCTCGAGATCTGGGTACTCCTGCGCCAGCAGCGAGTCGAGGCAGGGCCCTAGGTCCTCCTCCTCGTCACGCGCGGCGATCACGGCGGAGACCCGGGGATGGCGGCTCGGGCCGGGCGAGCTCGGCTCGAGCCCGGGCATGATGGCCGCAAGGTACAGCGCAATGCCCTGGACGAACAGCACGGCCCCCGTGTAGACGAGCAGTAGGAGGAGCCACCCGAGCGCTAGGGGCATCACGCGCACGAGCGCGGGGCGAGATTAAGGTAGAGCGCCGATTGAAGGCGACCGTCGTGGGCACGGTCGAGCATCCCCGCATCCGCCCCGAGACGATGGAGGAGCGGGAGTACCAACGGCGGATCGCCGACCGGGTGCTTGAGGCGAACACCCTCGTCGTCCTGCCGACGGGCCTCGGCAAGACCACGATTGCCCTGCGCGCGATCGCCGAAGCGCTCCGCGCCCACCCCACTCGCTCGGTGCTGTTCCTCGCGCCCACCCGTCCGCTGGTGGTGCAACACGGCCGGGAGGTGGCCCGGACCCTGCTCGCTCCACCGCCGGTCGTGCTCACGGGCGCGGTGGCGCCCTCCCGGAGGCCGGGTCTGCTCCATCCACCGCAAGTGATCGTCGCGACTCCCCAGGTCATCGCCCGGGACCTGGTCGGCGGCTCCTTCCCGATCGAGACGCTCTCGCTCGCGGTGTTCGACGAAGCGCATCGGGCGGTCGGGGAGTACCCGTACGTGGCGATCGCCGAAGCGCTCCGGGCCCGTGGGATTCGGATCCTCGCCCTCACCGCCTCCCCCGGCTCGCGCCGAGAGCGGATCCTGGAGGTGTGGCGTCACCTCGGGATCGAACGGTTTGAGCTGCGCACGCCCACCGACCCGGATGTGGCTCCGTACTTCGCGGGCATCGTGATCGAGCCGGTCACCGTCCCCTTGCCGACCGAGGTCCAGCACCTGATCGTGCAGCTACGGACCGTCGTAGGCCGCCAGGGCCAGGAGCTGCAGCGGCTCGGGTTCGCGCCACCCGGATCGCTCTCCCGGCGCGACCTGCTCGACCTGGGAGAGCCGCTCGACCGTGCCATCGCCGCCGCCAAGCAGCGGGGCGACACCCAGGTGGGGTCATTGTGGGGCGCACGGACCGTTCAGGCGATCGCCCTCAAGGCCTCGCACGCCGTGGAGCTCATCGAATCGCAAGGCGTCGATGCGCTCCGCCAGTACCTGCACCGGCAGCGAACCGAAGCCACCTTCCGCCGCTCCCCGGCGCTCCGGGGCTTCCT
>JAKIWO010000025.1 GCA_022749995.1 Thermoplasmata archaeon
CCGGTCGAGCAGTCTTGGGTGGTCACGGCCCGACCGGACCCCGAGCTGATCGCGATGTTCGCCAAGGCCTCCGCCCGGCCGCTGACCGACGCGGTCCTCGGAGGGATGACCGGAGCGTTGTTGGTGGGGGCGCAGAGCCGGAGGCTGCCCGTGGGTGCACTCCTCGTGAGTGCGCGAGACAGCGGGGGCTTCCCCGACCACCGGGCCGCGGCCGCGCTCATCGAGACCGTCGACCGTTTCCTGCCCGACCTCAAGATCGAGACCGGGCCGTTACGCAGCCAGGCCGAGGTGATCGAGCGCGCGCTCCGCGCCGCGATGACGGCCCACCAAGCGAAGGGGACGACCCCGCACCCGGCGGAGAACGCCTCGATCTATCAGTAGGCCGGCGGGCTTCCGCTAGAACGCCTCGCGGTAGCTCAGCAGGTAGAAGCTGCCGATGAGCATGACCACAATCAGGCCGAGTATCGCGAGCGGGTTCGAGTGGAACTCAGCGTAGGTGACCCCAATGAGAATCACGGGGAGCACCAGCGTAGCGAGCACCGTCACGAGGCGGCCGTCCATCGGCCGCCGGGAGGAAACCCCCCTCTTATAGCCGACGGAACGAGACTAACCGAGGCGCGCTCCGGAGCCGGCGGGGGGCTCCACTTCGAAGGTGAGCTCGGCATCGCCCGGGGCCGAGGCGGCGGGCAGGCCCGCCGAGAGCAGGGGCATCGGCAGGGTGGGCGGTGGCGCGGGCCCACTGGGTCCGCCACCGGAGGGGCCGTAGGGCGGCGGGGACCGCGAGGCTTCGCTTTCGACCATCTGAGCCAGTCGTGCCGATTCGAGCATTCGCTCCGCCGGCCGCAGGAAACTCTCCTCCAGGTGATCGATGATCCGGTCCGCCCAACGTCGGTTGAGCTGGCTCATCGGAATGCCCGCAGCGCCGGCCACGAGGGACTCGTTGTCAAGCACCTCGAGGCTCGCACTCTGGCTCTGTTGTTTCTCGACGAATGGCTCGATGAAGTGCAGCCGGGCCATCGCCCGCTCGGCGACGGCGCGCCGCTCGCCCTCGCAGGCGAACGGCTTGACCAGGAACAGCGAGAGCACCGAGCTGGCACGGCTGGCCGCCTCGAGGAGGTACGGAAGCACGCCCGTGCCCGAGCCGCCCCCCAGGGAGGCGATGATGGTGACGAAATGGGCACCCTCGAACAACCGCTCGAGAGCGGGCTCCGCGGCGTGCGCGAGCTGTCCCCCCACCTGGGGGGAGCCACCGGTTCCGTTGGAGGAACCCGAGCCGTCGGAGAGATAGATCCGGCGGTCGAACGCTTCGAGATCGGGTACGCGGGCGTCGCAGTTCACGACGACCGACTCGACGTATCGGGGAGGATGTCGGAGGATCTCACGGCCGATCCGGGCGGCGCCCCCGCCGACGCAGACCAATAGGAACCGGAGGTCCTGTCCGAGGCGTATCGGCTCGCCGAGGCCGCTCTCGAAACCTTCGATCGACTCCTCTGGTCCGCCGCGCTCCGTGCTTTCGCGCATCCCTTCCACCCCTAGTAGTCGTGCTCCGTACCCGTCCGCGACCTTACCGACCGAGGACCCCCCGTCGCTCGAGCTCGCGGGCGCTCGCGTCGAGCGCCTCCAGCCGCTGCCGGGCCTCGGCGGAGAGCCGTACCGATCGTCGGGCCCGCTCCACCAAGTCCGACACGCGCAGCTCCACCGCGCCCCGCCGAGCCAGCTCGGCGATGACGCTCGAGAGCGGCTGGCCGTTCGCCACCTGTTCACCGTAGGCAGCGAACTCCACGAGCTCGTCGCGACGCAGCCGCACCGGTACGTCCAGGCTGTCGGCGACTCCGGGAATCAGCGCCCCCGTGAACGCGCGACCGCGCAGGAACTGGCGCAGCGCCTCTCGCATGAGCTCGCTTCGGCTCGCAAACTCTCCGCTCGCGACGAAGCTGTCGAGGAGTTGCAGTTCGCGCCGGTTGCACCGCAGCGCGATCCGCTCGTCCTCGGGTCCGGGCCGCTCCGGAGCGGGCGCGCCGCGCGCTCGTTCCGATGCCGCAGGTCCGGGCTTGTCGAACACAACCGGCTTCGGCTATGACTAATCCAGCTACATAAAGTCCTGCTCAGCGTTGCGAGAGAAACCGGCCCGGACTCGTACACCGACGAGCCGGTCGCTTGTCGAACAAGAAATCCGCCCGAGAAAATGGACCGAGTTGGGCCGTACCGGCCGTATATCCGCCCGTGCACCGCGGGCGCAGGACGTGCATGAATCGAGTGCGCATAGGTGCGTGATTGTGCGCATCGTTGCCGGAACCTTCGGACGAACGCGGACCAACCTCTAAATACCGCGACCCGCCATCTTCACCCTGCTGGCGTGTGCCGGCGATGGGGGCCTGAGTATTCTCGCGCGCACTCGAGGCGACGGGCGGCGATCCCGCCGCTCGCGCCGAGGAGTTTCTGACGTCATCGGAACGATCCTGCTCTTGGCGCTCACCGTCACGCTGTTCGGCTCGGTGTTCTACTTCGTCAACACCTTCCCGCGCCCGCCGCCTCAGCCGGTCGGCCAATTCTCCGCCTCGCTGATCTACACCTCCAACGGAGCGCTCGTCAAGGACATCGAGATCCTCCATCTCGCCGGACCGAGCCTGTTCGACGGGTCGACCACGATCTACCTCGCCTCGCTCTACCACCCTGCCGCGTTCTCGGGATCCGTGGGGCTCGCCGTCGGGCTCGGCGGGCAGACCACGTGGGTCATCGGCCAGACGTGGATCTACAACGTCGCGGGCCTCGGTCTGACCACCCCCGACAACATCACCGTCAGCATCGTCTCCGCCAACCAGCTGCTCTTCCGGCAGACCGTCCCCGGCAACCCGCTCAACATTCCTCCCGAGTTCGTGCAGAGCGGCGTCACCCCGGTGAACCCGGTGCTGTTGTCGACCTTCAACGTCTATGTCGGCATCGTCGACACGAACCTGAACCTCAACTCCGTCTACGCGAACTTCTCGGAGCTGCCGGGCGTCTCCTCGACGACCGTGAATCAGCTCACCTACGTCGCCTCGAGCGGCACCTGGCAGTGCATGCCGGCCAAGTGCTCGGTCAATCCGTCCTGGTCCAACCGGACCGGAGTGTACTACATCTTCGTCAACGCGAGCGATAGTTCCGGCCTCTCCAACGCGATCGCCATCCCGGTCGACATCGTGGCGTCGAGCTCGAGCGGCTCGGGACCGATCTCGGTGGCGCTCTCGCTCAATCAGAGCGCGCCCGTCGTGGGCGTGCCCATCGCGCTCATCGCGACCGTGACCGACGGCGGCACCGCCGGTGGCACCGCCACGGTCAACTTCACCGCGGGCGCCACCGCCCTCACCACCGCGACGGGGCCCGTGAGCGCAGGTACGTCGGTAGCGTTCAGCGCCACCTGGACGCCCGTGGCCGCCAACGTCGGAGCCATCCTGCTCACCTCCACCGCCAAGGTGCCGGGCATCGGCACGGCGTTCACGACCCTCAACGTGACGGTCTTCCCCAAGATCCTCCTCGTCAGCCACAACCTGAACACCCTCGCGCTGGCGAATTCCAACTCCAACGAGAGCGCGCTGCTCGGCAACGCGCTCCAGGCGGCAGGGATCCCCTTCACCTCGACGACGGTACCGTGCAAGACGGTGCTCCCGGCGTCGATCTCGACCTACGGCGTCGTGATCGTCGACTACGGGACGAACACGACGATGACCAGCTGCCCCTCCAACGCGGCGACGCTCCCGGGAGGGGAACTGAGCGCGATGACGACCGCGTGGACAGCCGGCACCGCGATCTGGGTGGTCGGCGCTGACTTCTGGGCCGACAACCCCTGCGGCCAGGCCGGCTTTGCCACCTTCGCGACCGACTTCGGGCTCAAGAACGCCGCCTGCTCCAACGCGGTCAAGGTGCTCCCGGCTGGACCGACCGCGGCCTACACGGCCGCTGGCAAGTTGCTGGCCAACGGCGTCAGCTCTCCCTACAAGGTCTCCTCCACCGTCGCGGGAGTGGCGAACTTCAACGCCTACGGGGCGCTCAACTCGACGGTAAACACCGCCAGCATCTTCCTCAAGGTCAATGCGGCAGACTCCGGGCTCTTCTACACTTCGACGACCCACCGGACCGCAATCACCAGCTTCGACCCGATGATGCTCGTCCACCTCGCCGGCGGCTTGACGACTGGAACGGGGGCGGGAGCCGCTGAGGTGGTCTACAACGTCGTCGACTACCTCTCGGGCATCTCGAGCGCTACCGCCGAAGGCCGCGCCGCGACCGACTTCTCGGTAAGCGAGGTCGCGGTCGTCGGGACGGTCCACACCGCCCAGACGCTCGTTTATGGCGGCATCCGCAGCAACGGGCCCGGGGCGGCCGTCGTCAGCGTCCAGCTCTACGTCAACGGGGCCCCAGCGCTCTACAACGGCGTCCCCGTCACCACCACCCTCGTGATCACGAGCTTCGGCACGGGGGGCGGGGCCTCCATCTTTGTCATCCTCACCTGGCAAGCCCCCGCGGCGGGCAGCTACACCATCTCCGTGGTCGTCAATGGCCCGGGTGATCTGGTCAGCTACAACAACGGCGCACCTGCGTCGCTGCTGAATTCGCCGACGACGTTCACCTAGTCCGCCTCGCCGGACACGCCGGGTGCGCCCGGCGTTCAATGGACCGGTTCAGGGACCTTTGGGGCCCGGCCCAGTACTGGGCAGCGGCGCGCCGGCGGTGGGGGGTGCCGCCCCGGGTCGTAGGGAGGTGCCGCACTTCCAGCACTGGGTCTCGCTCTCGTAGACGACCGCCTGGCAGTTCGGGCAGTGCCGCTCGGCCGGCGCGGGGGGTGGGGTCCCTGGGGGGGCGGTCGACGTGGGGGCTCCCGGGGGCGGGGGAGCCGTGGGCAGGGTCGCCCCAGCCTTGCGACGGGCTTCCCGTGTCTTGAACCAGGTGTACACGAGCAGCGCGAGGTAGTAGACGATCCCGAGGTAGAGGAACATGTACAGGTACACCTGCCCGACGATGATCCCGAAGATCGAGCCCCAGCTGCCGGTCACCGGCCCCTCCACCGTGGGATAGTTCGGGCCCGTGAACAACAAGCTCGAATGGTAGCTGCCATTCGTCGCGCGCGTCTCGGCGTACATCGTCCACCACCAGATGTCCGGGCCGGGGAGCGCTTGGTGGAAGACGAGATGGAAGGTCGCGTTGGGCGTGACGTTGAAGGTGTGATTCTGCAGATAGAACGGATAGCCGGCCGAGCAGAACGGGGAGGTCTGGTTCCCCGTGGCCGTCGGGCACGTGCTGACGACCAGCACGACATCGTGCAGGGTCGTGTTGGGCGGATCGTACTTCGGGAAGACATCCACGCCGAAGCTGAAATTGGTGCCCGGACCGCCCGAAAAAGGGCCCACCGACGCGTTCTGGAGGATCGAGCCGCCGTTGCCGCCCGGCAAGGTGTTGGCGGAGGAGGCGGAGGGGGACGGGGTGAAGATCAGGTTCGTCTCGAGCGCGCCGGCGACCGGGGCGGAGAGCAGCAGGATGACTAGACCTGCAATGGCCAGCTGCCGTGGCCGCTTCCAACCGAGGTAGATCGGAACGACGAGTCCCAGCAGCAGGATCGCCGCGATCCCTACGACCTCCCCGAGGTAGATGAACGCCGCGCCGACCACGGGGATCGCGATGCCGATGAGCAGTGCCCGGGCCCAAGGTCGGGTCGCAAAGTTGCGGAGCCGCAGGGGGGCGGGGCTCGCAGTCGCCAAGGCGGCGAGCGCAGCGGGGCGCCTCCTATAAACGCACCTCCTTTCGGATGACCGTGAGCGGCCAACGGTTCGCGCTCATCGTGCTGGACGGGCTGGGGGACCGTCCAGCACCCGGAATTGCCACCCCGCTGGCGGCGGCCGCTACACCCCACTTGGACCGGATGGCGAAGGAAGGTCGGACCGGGCTCCTGTCGATCCTCGGGCCGGGGGTGGCCCCAGAGTCGGATGCGGGGGTGCTCGCGCTGCTCGGGTATTCCCCGGTGGACGATTCCCCGGGGCGCGGGGTACTCGAGGCGCTGGGCGCCGAGATTCCGCTAGCCCCCGGCGATGTAGCACTGCGCACGAACTTCGCCACCGTCGACGGCTCAGGTTTGGTCGTCGATCAGCGGGTGGGTCGGAACCTCACCACGAGCGAGGGGAGCCGGCTCGCCGCCGCGGTGACCGCGGCGCAGCTGTTGGCCGAGGAGGGCATACAAGCCGAGTTGCGCTCGACGGTGGGCCACCGCGGAGTGCTGTGGCTCCATCCTACCGACGGGGGCTCCCTCTCCGCCCAGGTCTCCAACTCCGACCCCTTCTACGACCGGCGAGGAGGGCTGGGTCAGGCGCGAACGGTCGACCGGCCGGAACCCAGGACGGTCCTGGCCCTCGACCCCGACCCGGCGTCCGAACGGACCGCAGAAGCGCTCAATCGATTCCTCGAGCGGGTGCCGGCCCTCCTCGCAAGACAGGAGGTGAACGCCCGACGTGCGCTCGCTGGGAAACGGATCGCCAACGCCGTCCTCCTGCGCAACGCCGGCAGTCTACCTCGGACCCCGCCGACCTCCTTCTCCGAGCGCTATGGGATGGAGGGCGCTGCCGTCACCGAGATGCCTGTCGAGCGCGGGATCGCACGGCTTTTCGGGCTCGAGGATCGGTTCGTGGGGCCGATGGGAGCCGACCGCGCTGCCTCGCTCCGCGAGCGCGCCCAGCAGACGCGCCGCGCGCTCTCCGATAGAGCGTTCGTCTACGTGCACCTCAAGGGTCCGGACGAACCCGGTCATGACGGGGACGGCCCACGCAAGCGCGAAATGATCGAGGCCATCGACGCCGACTTCATCGGACCGTTCCTTGAGGGGCTAGCGTCCGGAGTACGCGTCGCCGTGACGGCCGACCACGCCACGCCGGTCGTCGTCCACGGTCACTCGGACGACCCCGTACCGGTCCTCCTCTGGGATTCGGGAGTTCGGCCCGCCGGGCCCGCCGGGAAGGCCTTCTCTGAGGAGGAGTGTGCGCGCGGCGCCCTCGGCACCCGCTCGGCTCGCGAGCTCCTTCCGCTCCTCTTGGCCCCGACCTCCTTCGGATGAAACTCCCGGGCTGGGCCGTTCCGGTCGGTCAGGCCGAGCAGGTCCGTCAGGAGCTGCGCGCCCGCGATCTGCTGGCCCCGGGAGTTCGATGGCTGCACGAGGGGGGTGAAGTGGTGATGCCGCTGCGCCTCGTCCCCACGCCATCTCCCTGGGTGGGCCGGCTGGTGGAACGGGAGTTCGGCCCCGCCGAGCGCGGGAATCCTCGAAGCTACACCGAGTTCATGACCGGGCTATCCCCGGAGATCCGTGAGCAGCTCCCGCGCGCCTTCGATGTTGTGGGGGACATCGTGCTCGTCCGCATCCCGCGAGAGCTCGAGGCGCTCTCCGAGCCGATCGGTCAAGCGCTGCTCCGGTTCGTTCCCGGGGCGCGTGTCGTCGCGGCCGACCTGGGGGTGCACGGACCGGAGCGTCGTCGCTCGCTCCGCCGCGTCGCCGGCGACGGAGGGTTCTCGACGGTCCATCGCGAGAACGGGCTCGCCATCGAGGTCGACCTCGAGGCGGCCTACTTCTCCCCTCGGTTGTCCCGGGAGCACGCGCGCGTGGCCGGAGCGGTTCGGGCCGGCGAACGCCTGCTCGACTTGTGTTGCGGCGTGGGCCCGTTCACGCTGCTCGCGGCACGGCAGGGGCGTGCCCACGCCATCGTCGCCGTCGATGGAAACCCCGCGGCGATCGCGCTTCTTCGTCGGAATCTCGAGCGGCTCCGGAGCACGGTGGCCGTCGAACCCATCCTCGCCGAGGCGAGCGAGTTCCTGCTCGAGCCGCGCGTCTTTGACCGGGCGATCCTCAATCTGCCCATGGACGGCGCGCGGTTCCTTCCCGCCCTCGGGTCGCACGTCCGGCCGGGGGGCGCGGTGCACTACTTCGAGGTGGTCGAGCGCGCGGATCGACCCGGCTTCGGAGAGCGGGTCGCGGCCGCGCTCGGCGAAGGCTGGCGGGCGGGAGAGGAGCGGACAGTCCACGCGTACTCTCCCCGTTCCGACCTCGTGGGCTTGACTATATCACGGACAGCCGACTAGCCGCGCCCCTATGCCGCTCATCCTCGACCTGGAGGGGGTATCGACGAGCGATCACGCCCTCGTCGGAGGCAAGGCGAGCAAGCTCGGCGAGCTCGTCCGTGAGGGGCTTCCCGTCCCCCCCGGATTCGTGGTCACCACCGACAGCTACCAGGCGTTCCTGGACGAGACCCCGCTCCATGTCGAGCTCGAGGCGGCCCTCGAGACGCTCGAGCTGGAGCGGCCCGAGAGCGTCGACACCGTCTCCCGGAAGATCCGGGACGCGTTCGAGGCGAACGAGTTCCCCGAGGCGTTGCGGGAGGAGATCCTCCGCGCGTTCCGCGAGTACAGTCGGGAGAACGACGTACAGTTCTCGGCGGTCCGCTCCTCGGCGACCGCCGAGGACCTGGAGGGCGCGAGCTTCGCTGGCCTCCAGGAGACCTACCTGAACATCACGGGGGAGGACGCGCTCCTCCAAGCCATCCGCAAGTGCTGGGGATCGCTCTTCACCCCGCGGGTGCTCGTCTACCGCGCACGCAAGGGGTTCGACCACCGGGCGGTCAGGCTCGCCGTCCTCGTCCAGAAGATGGTCGACTCGAGCGTCAGCGGCATTCTGTTCACGCGCGACCCGAACACGGGGGAGAACCACATGATCGTCGAGGCCGGATGGGGGCTCGGCGAGGCGATCGTGGGGGGGGAGGTGACCCCCGACCACTACGTCGTGGACGGAGTCACCCAGCGGATCGTCCACAAGCAGCTCTCCAACCAGGCTTGGCGGATCGTCCGCGACGCCTCCGGCGGCAACCGGCGCGAGGACGTCCCCCCGGCCGAGCGGGAACGGCAGAAGCTCAGCGACGAGCGGATCGGCCGGCTCGTCTCCCTGGCGCGGGTGATCGAGTCCCACTACCGGCGGCCGATGGACATCGAGTGGTGCCAGGAGGATGGACAGTTGTATATCGTGCAGGCGCGTCCCGTCACTACCATCCCGCCGGGCGCGGCGGCGGTGGGCGCGCCGATGACCACCAGTGCACCGGATCCTGCAGCGGCCACGGCCTCCGCCCGCATGCCGCCCGCCACTGCGAGCCACGACCGGCCGGCGCTGGTGCGGGGGTTCGGCGCCAGCCCGGGCATCGCGGGCGGGAAGGTGCGGCGACTACTGCGCGCCGCCGAAACAGAGCAGCTCAAGTCCGGCGAGATCCTGGTCACGAGCATGACCACGCCGGACATGGTCCCGGCGATGACCCGGGCGGCGGCGATCGTGACCGATGAGGGCGGGATGACCTGCCACGCGGCCATCGTCTCCCGGGAGCTCGGCGTACCGTGCATCGTGGGCACGCGTACGGCGACCCAGGTGCTGCAGGAAGGGATGGAGATCACCGTCGATGGCAAACTCGGGACCGTGACCGCCGGGTTGCCGGAGAAGGCTCCGATGGCGAGCGCGGCGAGCCCGCCCGCCGGCCACGGGATGAGTTCCGCCGAGATGCACCACCTCTCCTCCCCCGTCACGGCGACACGGATCTACGTCAACGTCGGGGTGCCGGAGAAGGCGGCCGAGTACGCCCAACTCCCGGTCGCCGGGGTCGGGCTGCTGCGGATCGAGTTCATCTTCACCGCCCACATCCGCGAGCACCCGCTCGCGCTGATCAAGCAGGGACGGGGCCCGGAGCTGGTCAATCGGCTCGCCGACGGGATCGCCCAGGTCTGCCAGGCGTTCCACCCGCGGCCCGTGATCATTCGGACCTCCGATTTCAAGACCAACGAGTATCGGGGCATGCCCGGCGGTGCCGAGTTCGAGCCATCGGAGGAGAACCCGATGATCGGCTGGCGCGGCTGCTCCCGCTACATTTCTCCCGTCTACCGCCCGGCGTTCCTCCTCGAGCTGGAGGCGATCCAGAAGGTGCGTACGGAGAAGGGGCTCAAGAACGCCCACGTGATGCTCCCGTTCGTCCGGAACACCTGGGAGCTCGAGCAGATCGCCGAGATGTTCAAGGAAAAGGGGTTGCGCCGCGGCCGCGACTTCAAGCTCTACCTGATGGCGGAGGTGCCGTCGATCGCGCTGCTCGCCCGCGAGTTCTCCGCCCACTGCGACGGCTTCTCCATCGGGTCGAACGACCTCACCCAGCTCGTCCTCGGCGCCGACCGGGACTCCGAGACGCTGGGCCACATGGGCTACTTTGACGAGCGGGACCCGGCGGTCCTGCGCGCGATCGAGTTGCTCCTCGAGGGGGCTCACTCCGCCGGCCGGACGGTCGGGATCTGCGGCCAGGGCCCGAGCGTGTATCCGGAGTTCGCCGAGTTCCTGGTCCGCAAGGGGATCGACTCCATCTCGCTGAACGCCGACACCGTGCTAGCCACCACCCGCACGATTGCCGCCCTCGAGCAGCGTATGAAGCTCGACGGGTTGCGCAGCTAGGCGCCGATGCCGCTCGCAGCGCGCCCTCAGGTTCGCGCCGGCTGCATCGCTCTCGTCGCCCTCCTCCTGCTCGGCGGGATGGGCCTCGGCGCGGCCGTCCATGTTACCGGCCGCGCCGTGACGGCGCCGCAGGGCCATGCCGGGGACGAGCGCCACTCCGGCTCGAGCGTGCCGGCCGGTCCCCTGCCGTCGCTGTGGGTGCGGCTCAGCGTCGCGGGCGGTCCGTTCAACAACCTCTCGGGGTTCGCCGTCGCCTACGACGCGGCCGACGGGTACGACGTGCTGTTCGGCGGCTACAACATCTCGACCTTCATGCCGGTCAACGGTACCTACATCTACCATCAAGCGAAGTGGACCCAGCTCCTTCCGTCCGCCTCCCCCCCGGCGGTCTCCAATCCATCGCTGGCCTACGACCCGCAGACTCGCTCGGTGATCCTCTTCGGCGGCCAGACGCAGTTCGGGGTGGTCGGGCAGACCTGGAGCTTTTCCAACGGGAGCTGGACCCAGCTCACACCCCACCCCTCTCCCGGGGGCCGCCAGGGCGCCGCCCTCGTCTACGACGCCGCGGACGGGTACTTGGTGCTGTTCGGAGGATCCGACCCGACCTATCCGTACGTGAACTACACCGATACCTGGTCGTTCAACTCGAAGGAGAACTGGACCAACCTGTCGACCTCGGGCTCGGCACCGCGGTGCAGTTCGGGCGCCGCCGACTACGACCCGACGACCGGCAAGGTCTACGCGTTCTCGGGTATGTACTACGACGTCTCGGCCTACGAACTGGACTGCCCGGCGACCACCTGGGAGTACTCCGCCGGCACCTGGACGAACCTCACGACCTCCACCGCCCCCGGCCCGCGCTCCTTCGCGGCGTTCGCCTTCGACCCGGCCCTCGGTGCGTCCATCCTCTACGGAGGCACCAACTTCAGTTCGTTCGGATCGGTCTACACGGATCTCTGGGAGCTCGACGCGGGCGCCTGGTCCAAGCTCGCGAGCACCGCGGCTCCGAACTCCCAGCCGGACTCGCAGCTGGTGTACGACCCGGGATCGCAGCTGCTGCTCGTCGTGCAGGGCGTGCCCAACACCGGGGCCAGCACGGCCACGCCGGACGTGTGGCTCTTCGACGACTTCTCGCCCGGTCACATCGTCGCCAATCCCCCGAGCGGTACGGGAGAGGCCGGGAGCCCGGTGAACTTCACCCTGACCGGCGCGGCACCGTTGCCCGGGGCTTCCTACAACTGGACGGGGGTCGCCGGCTGCACCTCGGTCGACGCGCCGACGTGGAATTGCCTCATCCCCGGGTCCGGCAATTACAGCGTGGCCGTGAACGTCACCAACCGGTACGACCTGTTGCGCTCGGCCGCCCCCGTGGGGTACGAGGTGCTGCCGGCGCTGCGCACTCCCACCGCCAGCCTAGCACCGGCCTCCATCGACCTCAATCAGAGCGTGACGTTGACCACGACGGACACCGGCGGGGCGCCCCCCTACCAGTACAACTGGTCGGGGTTGCCGCCGGGCTGCTCCGGTCTCGGGATGGCGAGCCTCACGTGCGCGCCGACGATGTCGGGGATCTACAGCACCATCCGGTCGAGCGTGGTCGACCACCTGGGGATCATGCGTTCCTCCGCGCCCTTGACCCTCACCGTCTTCGGGCCGCTCGCTCTGCAACCGATCACCGTCCGTCCGGCGCTGGTCGACGTCGGCCGCCCCGCGGTCATCTCGATCACGGCCCACGGTGGCTCCGGCGCGTACTCCTACAACTGGACCGGGCTTCCCCCGGGCTGCGTCGGCGCCGGCTCCTCCGCCTTCACCTGCTCCTCCACCGGCACCGGTACGTTCCCGTTCTCCGTCGTCGTGACGGACACCCTCGGAGGCAGCGCGCAGGCGCAGGCACAGATCGTGGTAGCCCCGCTGCCGTCGGTGACCGTGGGCCTCTCGAGCGCCAACCTCGATCTAGGGCAGACGTTGACGCTGACCGCCACCGGCAGCGGCGGCGTGGGCGGTTTCAACTACAGCTTCCAGAACCTCCCTCCCGGCTGCTCGGCCGGGACCCATCCGGTCGTCATCTGCACCCCCACGACCCCCGGCGCGTACAGCCTGGTCGTGCGGGCCACCGACGCCGAGGGGGTGGCGGGCCAGTCGACCCCCGTCGCGTTGACCGTCGCTCCCGAACTCTCGCTGACCGCGCGGCTCTCTGCCCCGATCGTGAGCCTCGGAAGCGCCGTCGGGATCACCCTCGAAGCCTCGGGCGGCACCGGTCCGTTCGCGTTCACCTACCAGGGGCTCCCGCCCGGTTGCCCCGTCTCGAACTCCAGTCAGCTCATGTGCACCCCCAACGCCACGGGGAACTTCACCGTGGTCGGGCAGGTCCGCGACGGGGCCGGAGTGACCGTTTCCCACACGTTCTACGTCGTCGTTACACGGCACAGCAGCCCCGCGATGGCTTCCGAGATGCTCCTGATCGGGGTCGTCGCGGGGGTCGTGGTATTGGCTGCCCTCGCGAGCCTGCTGCTGCTCCGCCGGCGACGCTCGAAGGACGAGGACTGGGGAGAACCGCTCGAGGAGCCGGCGCCCCCCGAGCCCGCTCCGGCCGACCGCTAGCCCGAGCCCCGCGGTGGCCGCCACCGGGGGCCGGGGGTGGGCGCGACGGGAGGGGCGGCGAGTTCCGCCTCCGGAGGCAAGGTGAAGATGCAGTATCGCGCCAACTCCTCAAAGCCGAGCCGCTCGAGCCGGGGCCGGAGCCGGTCGCTGTCGGCCCAGAGAGCGACGGGCCGTGGTGGTTCGGGAAGGCACTGGGCGATGGTGCCGAGCAAGGTGAGCGAGGCGGCGCCCCGGCCCCGCGCGGCCGGGCGGGTTGCCAGTCCATGGATGCCCCAGGTGCCGTGGAGCCGGTGAGCCAGCGCGGAGCTGACCGGCCCCGATCGGTCGAACGCGAGGATGGGAAGCCACTCCTCCTCGGCGGCCGGGTGCGCGAGGGCAACATCGAGCGCTCGGTGGAACTCGGCCCGGTCCGAGGAACCCTCGGCGGTCCAGAACTCCTCCACGCGGGCCAACTCCTGCGGCCGGGCGACCCGCACTTCCAGTTGGGAGCTCGCGGGATCGTCTCTGTGCCCGGCGCGCCGCCGGTGGACGGTGCGGGGTTCGGCCCTCTCCCGGAAGCCGAGCTGCTCGAGCACGCCGCGCACGAGCGGGACCGTGCTCTCCCGCACCCGAAGCTCCGGTCGGATGGCCCGCTGGAAGTAGTGATCGAGGGCCCGCTCCAGGAATCCGGCGAGCCGACCGGGCGTGAGACGCAGGTCCTGGACGAAGTTGAAGGAAGGAACCGCGATCCGCTCGTTGGTCACGAGCGTGCCACCGCGCAACTCGAGTCCGTAGCCTCCGAATCCGTAGACGAACGCGCGCTCCTCTTCTAGTAGCGGGGCGAGCTCGCTCCAGGGGGTGGGGGGCATCGCCGGTGACCTCCACCGTGCGACCCGAGCGCGCCCATAACCGTGAGCGAGCGCGGCGGGTTCCGGAAACTGGTATAACCGCGCTCTCGTGCCAACGGTGGCGACCGTCGCCGGCCGCCGGAGTAGATTGTGCCCCCTCCTCGATCCCTAGCACCGCCCGGCCCCATCGCGGTGCTGGGCGCGGGGAACATGGGCAGCGGCATCGCCCAGGCCTGCGCCGGGGCCGGTTTCGAGGTCCGAGTGCGGGACGTCGACGGGGAGATCCTCGCCCGCGGCCGTGCATCGGTCGAGCGGACCCTCCAGGGCGGGATCGACCGAAAGAAGATCACGGCCGAGCAGCGGGACCAGATCCTGGGACACCTCCGATTCACCACCGACCTCCCCGCGGCGGTCGAGGGGTGTCGGCTCGTCATCGAGGCCGTCTTCGAGGAAGAGTCGGTCAAGAGGGCCGTGTTCACCGAGGTCGGCGTGCACGCCCCCGCCGACGCCATCGTGGCCACCAACACTTCCTCGCTCTCGGTCAGCCGTCTCGCCGAGGGATTCCCGCACCCGGGTCGGTTCGCCGGCCTGCACTTCTTCTACCCGGCAGCCATCAACCGATTGCTCGAGGTGGTCGGCGGTACCGCGACGGACCCGGGCACGCTGGCCACGCTGGAACAGCTGGGGTACCGACTGCGGAAGATCCCGATCCGCACCTCCGACCGGGCCGGCTTTGCCGTGAACCGGTTCTTCGTCCCGTACCTCAACGAGTCGGCCCGGATGGCCGGCGAGTCGTTCGCCTCACTGGCGACGATCGAGGAGGTGGGGCGGGGGCTGTTCGGCACGACCCTCGGCCCCTTCGAGTTGATGAACGTCACCGGAGTCCCCATCGCCTACCATTCGATGGGTTCGTTGGAGGCCGCCTTTGGCGCTCCGTACGCGGCAGCACCGGCGCTGCGCGAGCAGTTCGAGCGGAAGCAGCCGTGGAACTGGAAGGGGACGAGCGTGGAGCCGGATCGGCGGGCGGCCGTGAAGGAGCGGCTCCTCGGGTTGGTGTTTGGTATCGCGGCCGAGCTGGTAGAAGAAGGGGTCGCCAGCCCCGAGGCCACCGACCGCGGGGCCGTGGTCGGCTTGCGGTGGTCGCGAGGACCATTCGAGATGATGGGGGAGGAAACGCTGCCGCGCGCGCTCGCCGTCGTCGAGGCGTACGCGGCTCGGTGGAACGGGGCATTCCCCGTCGCTCCCGAACTGCGTCGTCGCGCCGGCGAGAAACAGCCGCACTGGCCGCTCCGTTGGGTCCGCGTCCAGCGCGACGGCCCCGTAGCGTGGGTGCTGCTCGATCGGCCCGAGGTGCTCAACTCGTTGAACTCCGCCGTCCTCGCGCAACTGGGGGAGGCGTTCGGCGAGCTCGAGCACGCCGAGGGCTTGCGCGTGGTGGTCCTCGCCGGCTCCTCTCCCGTCTTCGCCGCCGGAGCCGACATCGCCGAGATGGCCCGGAAGGACCTCCTCGAAGGGCGAGCCTTCGGCTTCGTCGGCCAGGCACTGTGCCGGCGGATCGAGGAGTTCCCGACCCCGGTGATCGCGTTCGTCGAGGGGTATGCGCTGGGAGGAGGGCTCGAGCTCGCCCTGGCCTGCGATTTCGTGGTGGCGAGCGACGAGGCCAAGCTGGGGCTACCGGAGGCCACGGTCGGGATCCATCCCGGGTTCGGTGGCGCCAGCCGGCTCACCCGGACGATCGGCCGGGCCGCTGCGAAGTATCTCATCTACACCGCCCAGCCGATCTCCGCCTCCGAGGCCGCGCGGCTCGGAGTCGTCACGCTGCTGGTGCCGCGCGAGACCGGTCGGGCCGAAGTCGAAGCGATGGCGCGGACGATCGCCTCGCGGGCACCGCTCGCGCTCGCCTGGGTCAAGCGCGTGATCAACCGCGGAATGGACAGCCCGCTCGACGTCGCGCTCCGACTCGAGGGAGAATCCGCAGGGTACACCTTCGCCACCGAGGACCGGACCGAAGGGATGCGCGCGTTCCTCGAGCGCCGCCCCGCCAAGTTCGAGGGGCGCTAGCCCCCGCTCCGGCTACGGAGCGAGCAGCGACGCGCGATAGCCGGCGGCATCCAACAGCTCCGATCGCGCGGCCGACGGCGCGACCCGGAGCTCGAGGATCCAGCCCTCGCCGTACGGATCCTGGTTGACTAGGCCGGGGTTCTTGCGCAGCGCCTCGTTCACCGCCGAGACGGAGCCGGTCGCCGGCGCGTACACGTCCGCGACGGTCTTGACCGATTCGAGGACGAGCAGCGGTCCGCCCGCGACCACCTCCTTTCCCACGGCCGGCAGCTCCACGAAGACGATGTCGGTCAGTTCCGACTGCGCGTGGTCGGTGATGCCCACGCGGAGGATGCCTTCCTTCTCTTGGGCCCATTCGTGGGTGCGGAGGTACCGTCGGTCCTCGGGCGTCGACGCTCCGATCATGTCCCCATCTCCCAGCTGGTGGCATACTCCCGCTGCCGGTCGGTCCAGCGGTCGATCCGGATCCCGAACGCCGGCAGCGCGGCTTCCGCCACGCGGCGGTCGATCTCGGGGGGCACCCGGTACACCTTGGGCTGCAGCTGGGCGGCGTGCAGCGCGAGGTGCTCGGTCGACAGTGCCTGGAGTGCGAAGGAGAGGTCCATGATCTCGACCGGATGGCCCTGTCCGGCGGCGAGGTTGACGAGTCGGCCCTCGGAGAGCAGGTAGACCTTCCGCCCGTTGGCGAGGACGAACTCCTCGACCTGGGGGCGCACCGTGCGGTGGCTCACGGAGGACCGCAGGAGCGCCTCGCGGGAGACCTCGACGTCGAAGTGGCCGGCGTTGGCGAGCAGGCATCCGTCCTTGAGCAGTCCGAAGTGTTCCTCGGCCACTACCTCGCGCATCCCGGTCACGGTGACGATCAGGTCGGCCGCCGGAGCGGCCTCCTTCATCGGAAGCACGCGGAACCCCTCGAGCCGCGCCTCGAGCGCCCGCACCGGGTCCACTTCGGTCACGATCACCTCGCCGCCGATGCCGCGGAGACGGGAGGCCAGACCCTGGCCGGACCAGCCGTAGCCGGCGACCACGCAGGTCCGGCCCGCGATGAGGAGGTTCGTCGCGGAGAAGATCCCGTCCAGGATCGATTGCCCGCCACCGAACCGGTTGTCGAAGAGGTGCTTCATCTGCGCGTCGTTCACATTGATCGCCGGGAATCGCAGCTTGCCGGTGGCCTCCAGCGCGCGGAGCCGGTGGACCCCCGTCGTGGTCTCCTCCGTCGAGCCCAGGATCCGGCCGCGGTCGGCCCGCGCGGTGTGCGCGAGCGCGACCAGGTCGCAGCCGTCGTCGATGATCAGCTCGGGGTCGAACTGGAGCAGCGCCTGGACCGCGGCCGTGTACTCCGCCGTCGACTCCCCCTTGCGCGCGCGGGTGTCGATCCCCTCCGCCACGAGCGACGCCACCACGTCGTCGTCGGTGGACAGCGGATTCCCCGCGGCCAGGTGCACGTCGGCACCGGCCGCACGCAGGGCCAGCGCGAGCACCGCGGTCTTCGCCTCCACGTGGAGGACGGCCGAGAGGGTCCGGCCCTGGAGCGGGTGCTCCCGCTCGAACCGGGCCCGGGTCGACCCGAGTACGGGCATGTGGGATTGGGCCCAGGCGATCTTGCGTTCGCCGGCCGTCCGGTCTCCCACCACGAGAAGTCCCAGCGCTCGGAGGGGTCGTGGGTTAAAAGTTGTTCAGGCCCGCGCGAGCGACGGCGCGGGCCCGCTACCGATGGATCGTCGGGCGACGGGCCGCTCTCGCGCGGCCCGTTCCTCCGCTTAGCGGGTCACGGCGCCGCAGAACGGACAGACCAGGAAGTCCGACGGGATCTCCTTGCTGCAGTTGGAACATGCGCGCATTCCCGCACCGGGGGGGCTGTCGCTCGGGGCGGCTTCCGCATCGGGCTCCGCTGCGGGAGGCGGCGGGGCGGCTGCCGGCGGCGCCCGGGTGGGCGCCGCGGGGCGGCTCGCGACGCGGGCCGGAGCGGGAGCGGGCGGGGGAAGTGGCGGAGTGCCGCCCGGGGGCGGGCGGCGTCGGGCCGGTGGGGCCGACGCGGGAGCGGCGGGCTCCTCCTCGGTGGTGACCGAGGGGGCGCCCATGCCCGCGCGGGAGCCGGCCGATTGCTGGAGCTTCCACTGGCTGAAGGAGACATAGCTCGGCTGGCGCTTCCACCAGTCCCAGAACGCGCCCTCGCTGTAGTTGTCCTGCAGCTCCTTCTTCGCCTCGGCGCGGAACCGTTCGACGAAGTCGGCGTATCCCTGGCGCTCCGGGTCGGTCGCCTCGGAGCCCGGGGCGCCGAGCAGCGTCGCCGCGCACTCGGGGCAGACCTCGGACTTCGCCGGGATGGTCGAGCCGCATCGGCTGCAGCGCACCAGGTCCGGTTCGAACTCGGCGCCGCACTTCGGACAGATGAGGGCGTCCTCGGGGATCAGCTCACCGCATTCGCCGCACTCCACGAGCTTGCCGCGGGCGCTGCGCGCCGCGACGAACAGGAAGGCGAGGAGGGCCGCGACGATCGCGGCGGCGATGACCAGCCACAGCCAGATGGGCAGTCCGAGCAGCGTCTGGAAGAGGAAGCTCTTGGCCGGCGGAGCGGCCGAGGCCACCGTCACGACGTTGGTGTAGACGTGGTAGACGGTGCGGTGGTTGTAGGAGGCGCTGATGTTGAGCGAGTAGGTGCCGCCGCCCTGCAGTCCTTGCACCGCCGTGACCTCCTGGAGGAAGGTGCCGGACGGGTAGGCGCCGGTGCCGACCAGGAAGGTGCCGCCGGGACCGACCAGCGTGACATTCACGCGGGCGTTGCCGGTACCGGAGAAGACGAGCTGGCCGGAGCCTTGGTAGTTGGTGCCGACGACGATCGTGCCGGTCGGGGGATTGAAGACGAGCGTGATGAACGCCGGCTCGACGACGACGACGATCGGGGTGACCGCCTGGCCGCCGATCGGGGCAATCCCGTCGTTCCAGGTGGTGGTGAGCAGGAAGGTGAGGCTCTCGGCGCCGGCCACACCGACCGAGCTCTCGTTGACGACCCAGGTGAAGTTGATCGTGCGGACCGCACCGGCGGCCAGCGTGCCGATGTTCTGCGTCTTGCCGATGGGGAGCGGGGGCAGACCGTTGGGCTCCTTGAGCGCCAGCGAAGCGTTCGAGGCGAACAGCGCCGCGGCACCGGCGTTGGTCACGTTCACCCGGAGGCTCAGGTTCTCTCCGATGGCGACGGTCGAGTTGGTGACCAGCCCGCCGTTGACGAGCACCGAGTAGTCCAGGACCGCGAGCTGGGCTCGGTAGCCGGCGTAGGTGGCGTTCCAGAGCGTGTCCCAGCTAGCGGGCGCGAGGCCGTTGGGGTAGGGGGTGACCGAGCTGTAGTGCCAGAGGCTCGAGGTCGAGTTCGTGGGGGAGAGGCGGACGTTGATGTGGTACGTTCCGACCTGCGCGCCGGTCGGGAGGCTCGACTGCGTGAGGACGGTGCTCGCGAGGAGCAGCGGGTCGGCGCCCGTGGCGTCGCTGGTGCCGTAGGCGAAGCCGCGGTTGGTCGCCCAGGTGGCCAAGTAGCCGGCGAGGTCGGGGTCGGCACTGGCGAAGTTGTTGAGGTAGGTGACGGTCGCGTTCGCGCCCTCCGAGCCGTTGTAGGCCGAGTAGGTGGAGACCAGCGCGTCGGCGATGGGCCCGTACGTCGCCGAGGAGACCTGCACGAGGCCCCAGCGGTAGAAGTAGGCGGCGCTGCCGGAGTCGAGCGGCAGCGTCATCGAGGCGTTGTCGAAGGTGGTGGTGAACGCGGTCGGGACCGAGACGTTAGCGAGGAAGGCCAGGGAGCTGCCGGTCAGGACGAGCTTCTGGGAGCCCCATTGGGTGGGGGCGAGGACGCCCGGTGAGACCGCCGTGCCGAACGTCGCGTTCCAGTTGAGGTCCAGGAGCGAGTCGGCGACGGTGATCGTCGAGCCGCTCTGGACCGTCATGTTCCACGGGTAGTCGGGCACGAGGACCAGCTGCGTGGAGAAGATCGTGACCGGGCCGGACACGTTGCCGAGATGGAAGGAGAGGGCCGAGGGGGTTCCGAACTGACCGGTCGCCTGCAGGAAGGCGATGATCCCCTGCGTGTTCACCTGGTTCACGAAGGAGGCGGGGAGCGGGATCTGCACGGTGGTCGTGGTGTTGGGCGCGGGCATGTGGAGGGCGACGGCCCCCACATTCCAGATCCCGTCGAAACCGACCGTCGTCCCACCGGGGGCCGACACGTTGGACGGGGCGACGAACTGGACGCTGGCCCAGGCCTGGGCGATGTGCTGGTTCCCGAGCGCCAACGCCAGGTACGGTGCGACCGGACTGCCCAGCGAGAAGGTGGTGAAGGTGTGGTTCTGGCCCGAGGAGAGGCTCAGGGACTGGGGGTCGGTCACGTTGGTGAGCGGCTGGCCGGAGTTGACGAAGTTCTCGCCGAAGTAGTCGTTCCACTGGCTCGCCAGGATCGACGCGTGGGCGCCGTTCTGGACGAGTAGCGTGGGTGAGAAGGAGGTGTCGGCACGGAGCGTCACCCACTCGGAGAGGTACGGGATGAGCGGGTTCTTGGCGACAATCGACTGATTCAGGAAGAGCGTACTGCGCGAGCCGTCGACGTCGACCGTCCCGGGGAAGAGGAGCTTGCTCTGCGCTGCGACGAAGGCGCCGCCGTTGGTGATCTGCAGATTGAGCGGAGTGTAGGGGTTCAGGACGCCGACATCCGTGGTCAACGTCGAATTCGCGAAGACGACGAG
>JAKIWO010000026.1 GCA_022749995.1 Thermoplasmata archaeon
ATGTTCGGCCCGTGTTCTTCCGACCCCATTCTGCTCATGAGTTCACTCCTGTTCCGGCGCGACCGTCGCCGGCCACACCGAAGGGCGATGGCGCGCAGCTACATACGCTCGCGTTCGGCCCCCCCCAGCGTTCGGGGCTGCCTACCCCAGAGGAGCTAGCACGGAACGTTCAACGACGCGTTGGTCCGGCACGGGGTCAGCGTAGGTCGCTAGCGCCGGTACTCGGTCTACGCCTCGTCCGGTTCCGAGGGTTCTTCAGGAGGCGGGGCACGACGCCGGCGGAGCATCAGGACGGCCAGCGCAACGACCGCGAGCAGCACCACCGCGCCGATCAGGCCGTAGGCGAGGGTCGGGGAGAGGCCCAGCACGGTGTTGGAGGATCCGGACCCGGTCGACGGGGCCGCCACCGTGACCGAAGTGTTCAGCTCCGCCGAAACCCCGGTCCCATCGGTGGCCGTCACGACGATGCTGAAGACACCCGTGGCCGTGGTGGTGCAGTTGAGCTTGGAGGAGTTCGGGCTGCTGCACCCCGAGGGGAGCCCCGAGTAGATGTAGCTGAAGGGTGGCGTGCCGTCCGCCAGCTGGACGACCACGCTGAAGGGCGCTCCGGGCGCGACCGAGGTGGGGTTGGCAACCATGGAGACGATGCGCAGAGTGTGGTTGACGACGAGCTGGAGCAGGGAGGTCGCGACCATCTTCTCCGCGTCGGTCACGCTGGCCGTGATCGGGAAGGTACCGGTGGCGCCGGGGGTGCAGACCAGGGAGGGCGAGTTTTCGCTCGTACAGCCGAGCGGCAATCCGGAGTAGCTGTAGGCGTAGGGGGTCGTCCCGCCGGCGGCGGTGACCCCGAGCCGGATGGGCTGGCCGATGTCGATCGCCCGCGGGACCGAGAAGAAGCTGCTGACGCTCGGGTCCGCGAGGACCGTCCCGTTCAGCGTCGCGTTCGTGGCCATCCCGGCGGCATCCGTGACGGTCACCAGGATCGAGTACGGCCCCGTGCTCGTGGGATTGCACGTCGAGACGGCTCCCGGCAGGAAGGTGCAGCCGGTCGGGACGTTCGTGTAGGTGTAGGAGTAGGGAAGTGTCCCGCCGGTCACATTGACGTACGCGGTGATCCGCCCGCCCGCGTCGACCGTGCCCGGGGCCACCCCTGCCGAGGAGAGGCCGGGGGGCGGATTGACGGTGAGGTTGAGCGCGCCGGCGACGGCGACTCCGAAGACGTCGGACACGTGCGCTACCGGGGCGAAGCTCCCGAGCCCGTTCGGGTGACAGGATAGGGCGGAGACATTCTGGGACGAACAGCCGCCCGGCAGCGCCGACCACACGTAGGAGTACGGCACCGTCCCGCCGGTCGCATTCGCGGTCAACACGGCAGATTGCCCCAGGTCGATCGCATTGGGGTTGGCAAATGCTCCGGCGAGCCCGGTACGGGGGTTGACGACGAGCCCGATGCTGGCGGTACCCGAGCCGCCGACGGAGTCCGTGACCTTCGACTGTACCGTGAAGGAGCCGGTCCCCGCGGGCACACACTCCAAGGTCGGGGTGTTGGCCGACGAACAGCCTCCGGGAAGTCCGGTGTAGCTGAAGGAGTACGCACCGGTCCCGTTGGTGGCCAACGTCGAGAAGTTGGTCGGGACTCCCTTGGTGACGATCGCCCATTGGGAGGTGAAGGAGGTCACGTGCGGCAACGGGTCGACCTGGACGGTCAGGTTCGCGAAGCCCGTCCCGCCGCCAGAATCGGTGACATTGACGTGCACCTTGAACGGTCCCAGCGCGGTAGGAGTGCAGGACAGCGTGCTCGTGTTCGAGCTGGTGCACCCGGTAGGCAAACCGGTGTAGGTGTACGTGTACGTCGCATGCGAGGAGATGGCGGTCACGTCCAATGAGGTGCTCTGCCCGATATCGATGACCGCGGGGGCTGCCGAAGCCCAGGCTACAACGGAGGGGCCGAACGCCCAGGTGTCGCTGAGGTAGCCGGACGGGTTGACGCTCCCGCCGAACATCAGCACATACCCCTCGTCCGCGTCGTAGGTCATCATCTGGTAACCGCGCCGAGGCGGCGCCGATCCAATCACGCCGGTGACGTTGGTCCAGGTGCCACCCGAGAATACCCAGGTGTCGGCCATCGCCAGTCCGGTCCCGGATTCGGGGCTGCCGCCGAACAGTAGGACGCCCGAGAACTGCGGGTCGTACGCCATTTGCGGGTAGACCCGCGGACTCGGTCCGCTGGGGCTCGAGTTGGTCCAGCTGCCGTTGTCGTAGAGCCAAGTCGACCCCGTCGCGCAGTTGGTGGCCGTGGTAGTGCAGCCTCCGAACACGACGACCTTCTTGTCCGCCACGTCGTCCGCCATCGTGAACCGGTAGCGCCCCTGGGGACTACCGGTCACCGTGAGCTGGCTCCATTTCCCACCGGAGAACTTCCAGGTGTCCGAGAGCGGGTTCCCGCTCGAATCCGTGCCCCCGAACAGCACCATGTAGCCGTCGTGAGCGTCGTAGACCATGTTCGCCCGCCAACGTGCACTGGGGTGGGTGGTCAGCTTCGAGGTCAGGTTGGTCCAGTTGGTGTGAGCGTAGACCCAGGTGTCCGCGAAGTAGTTCCCGGCCGCGTCGTACCCGCCGAACATGACCGTCTCGTTGTCCTTGGGGTCGTACCCCATCGCCGGCGCGTATCGCTTCGGGGGGGAGAGATTGAGACTCCCCGTCAGGTCGGTCCACGTGCCGGCCTGGTAGGACCAGGTGTCGGAGTCGACGCCGCTCCCGCCCGAGCCGCCGAACATGAGGGCGTAGCCGTCGACCGAGTCGTAGGCCATCCCGGCGATGTACCGGGCCCCGGGGGCTTGGTTGACGATGCTGGTGAGGTTCGTCCAAACACCGGGACTGCTGATGGAGGGCCGCACGTGGCTCGCTGCGGAGACCGACGGGGCGTGGCGAGCGCCGACCGGGGCGCTGAGCGCGCCTCGGGACGCGGCGGCACCGTTTCCGATGCCTGCAGGAGACAGGCTGGAGAGCCCCAAGATCACCAGGACCGCAACGAGAAGCGCCACGCGGAGCCCGCTGGGCGCCCCCCCGTGCATCCCCTCGCGGCGCCGGTGTCCAATACCCATTCTCGCGAGGGCAGGTACTTCCGGGCCAAATACCTTGAGACGGGGGTCCGGCGGCTCCCAGTCGCGGCCCATCAGGCCGGGCGGGACTCGGGAGCGCCTCAGGATGGCGGTGGGCTCGGAGGCTTTGCCGCCGTGGGAAGTCTTCCCTTCAGGAGGAGCGACGTCGCAAACGCGAGCAGGATCAGTCCGAAGGTCAGCAGGAACAGCTGGTCGTAGGAGGTGGCGAGCGGACCGGGGACGGCCCCAAAGTACTGCAGGCACGCTGGACTCGGTTGCGTACTACCCAACGGGCACCCGCCCGGCGGAACCGCAGGGCCGATCGCGTTGAACCGTGCCTGTTGGAAGGAGTTGAGGAGAGCGAGACCCATCGCGCCTCCGAGCGACTGGAAGAATTGGACGAGACCGGTGGCGGCCCCCACTTGGGACTCGGGGACCTGGTTCTGGACCGCAAGGAGGAATACGGGGAACGTGAGCCCTATCCCGAAGCCGAGTGGGATGAGGGGCAGGACGATCCCGCCCACGGGCAGGAAGCCGAACGCAAACTTCCATACCGGGGTGTGGACGGTGAGCTGAGTGAGCCAGAACATTCCGAACGAACCGAGTGCGAGCCCGCCGGCGGCGATGGGCCGGTACCCGATCCGCGTCATGAGATTCCCTCCCAGCGCTGCGCCGAAGACGAGCGGAATCACCAAGGCGTACAGTACGTCCCGGACCGTGTCGGAGACCCCGCCCTGCTGGCCGGCCAGCGTGACGTCCTGAATGAAGAAGGTGAGGAACGTGGCCAGCGGGAAGAGGACGAATCCGACCAGGAAGGTCGTGCCTCCAGCGGCACCGACGATCCGATGCCCCATCAGACGCACGGGCACCAACGGCTCCTTGGAGCGTAGCTCCCAGAAGATGAACGCGGCGAACAACACGAGCGTCAATGCGAGCAGCGCCAGGACGCGGGGGTCCAGCCAGGACCATCCGCCGAGTCCGACTTCCACGAGGGGGAACATCAGCGCGCCCACCCAGCCCGCGAGCAGTACCGTCCCCACGACGTCGAATCGACCGGATCTCTCGGGACGCACCGGCCCGAGCGCAATCATGAGGAGCGCGAGACCCGCGAGCCCGACCGGGATGTTCACGTAGAACACCCATCGCCACGTCGTGTGGTCCACGATGAACGAGCCCAGGAACGGACCGGCCACGGTGGCGATCCCGAACACTCCCGAAAGAAGACCGGTGATCCGAGCCCGGGTCTCGGGGGGGAAGATGACGGCGACGATCGCAATCCCCACGGGGAAGAAGTCGCCGCTGCCGAAACCCTGGATGGCGCGGAAGGCGACGAGCTCGCCGAAGGTCTGGCTGAGACCCGCGAGCACCGAGCCGGCGATGAAGATGAAGAGCCCGGACAGGAAGACCGTCTTCCGGTCGTACATGTCGGACAGCCGCGCGAAGATCGGGACCGCGACGGTGGAGGTGATCAGATAGGCGCTGACGACGAACGACTGCTCGGCGAAGGTCGCCTTGAGGTCGGGGAGGATGCTCGAGAGGGCGGTGAGCACGACGAAGTTGTCGAGCGCCCCCATGAGGAGACAGAGCAGTATGCCTCCGACCACCAGCGTCCGCAGCGTGCCCGAGCCGGCGGCCCGGAGCGGGTGCGGGACGGCCGTCGACGTTCCGCCCGTGTCGGGCGGGTTCGATGCGTTCGCGTTGGCCGCGATGGGACTCACCTGTGGCGGCGCAAGTTACGGGACCTACGTCGTCGACGGGGTCCCCTCAACCGCCAGTTTCTCGATTGGCTACTAGTACTAGAATGCCGTGGTTTCGTCGGTGCCACTCGCGGCGCCCAATGTGCCATCGCAGCATGGGAACCCCGCTCACGATGCGTCCATGCTGCGTGGGGGCCGCCTAGCGGGGTACCACGGGCAGAGGGTCGGGGCGCGCGCGGGTGAGCGGCGGGTGGGGAAGCGGGAGCGCCGGTGAATCTTCACTTCCTGGTCGCAGGCCTCATTCTGGGAGGCGGTTCACTCGTGGGAGAAACGGTGGTCGAGGGGTTCGGGCCGTCCTACTCGGGAATCGTACTGCTCCTTGAACTGATGCTGCTCCCCGCGACGCTCCTCACGCTCGTGGGCCTCACCCTCGACCCTGCTCCGCACGACTAGGCTCGGCGATCGGCCGCAGCCAGAGGCAGGGCCCCGGTCCTAACCGATTCCCGAGCGAAGCGGACGGCCGCCTTCGATTCATCCGCTCATATGCTCCGGCGCATGGCGGGGGCATGGTCTGGGTGGGCGTCAACCGTATCACCGTCGACTCCGCGGAAGAGGCCGAGCAGATCGTCAACGCGTTCCGGCACCGGGCCGGCAAGGTGGACCGGGCGCCCGGCTTCCTCAAGTTCGAGCTTTGGAAGGAGGAGAAGGGACGGGAAGTCATGGTGCTCACACACTGGCGGGAGCAGGCCGACTTCCAGCACTGGATCGAGAGCCCCGCCTTCCGCGAGGCCCACCGACACGCCGAGGGTTCCCCCGGCCAGGGCGCCGGCGGCTTGTACGAAGTGGTGCTCTAGGCAGTACTCAGACCTGGGGAGCCCGGCCTACTCCTCGGCGTCGCATGGGCTGACCCCGAGCGTGGGCTGGCGGCGAAGCGCCGGTCGGTGCACGAACGGGCTCGCCAGCCTCGGCGCACCCTCTCGGAGCAGCGAGGGGACGAGCGCGGCGAGCACCAGCCCCGCCGCCAGGAAGAAGACGATGTGGACCGAGTCGAGGAAATGCCCCACCGGCACCGAGGCGCCGCCGTGCCCTCCCGCGAAGATCGCCTCGAGCGTGCCGAGCGGTGTCGCCGCGGTCATGATGAGAAAGGCGAGGCCCAAGCTCACCGTGGCCCCTGCATTCGTCAGGGTGATGCTCGTTCCCGAAGCGACCCCCCGGCGATCTCGGGGAACGCTGTTCATGATCGCCGCCCGGTTGGGAGCCGCGAACAGACCCATGCCCGCCCCCACCAGGGTGAGCGGCAGCAGCAGACTATCGAACGTGGTCGTCGCACCGAGCGTCGTGAGCATGAGGAACCCGGCCGCCGAGGCGAGCAACCCGAGCGTCGCGAGGATGCGGGCCGAGTAACGGTCGTAGAGAGCGCCGCTCAGGGGTCCGAACGCGGCCAGGGCGGCGGAGCTGGGAACGAGGAACACGCCCGCGTCGAACGGCGAGAGATGCATCGTCGGACCCTGAAGGTAGAAGACGAGCACGAGCGTGAACGCCCCCCGAGCCAGGGCGTTGAGCAGGATGGCCGCGTTCCCCGCCGCAAAGGCGCGGATGCGGAAGAGCTCCAGGTCGAGCATCGGATGTGGGACGATCTGTTCGATCCGCACGAACAGGAGCAGGAGGGCACCTCCACCGACGATCAGTAGGAGCGTGACGGCCACCGGCAGTACGTCCAACGCGTACGCGGTCACGCCGAGGAGCAGGGCCGCGAGCCCGGCAGCAAACGTCGCGTTGCCGATGAGGTCGATCTTCTCCCGCTGCAGCAGCGCGTGCTGCTCGCGGAGCTCGTAGTGGGCCCAGAGGGTCGCAAAGATCCCGATCGGGATATTGATCCAGAAGATGGAGCGCCAGCCGGCGACGGCGGTCAGCACGCCGCCCACGAGGAGGCCCATCACGCTGCCCGCCACGAGCGAGACCTGGTTGATGCCGAGCGCGCGTCCTCGCTCCCCGGCGGGGAAGGCATCGGTCAGGATGGCGGCACTGTTCGAGAAGAGGAAGGCCGCGCCGATCGCCTGCACCATCCGGAACCCGATGAGCTGGTCCCCGGTCTGCGAGAGCGAACAGAGCGCCGAACCGGCCGTGAAGACGGCAAATCCGAGGGTGTAGAGCCGGACCCGCCCGAACATGTCGGCGAGGCGTCCGAAGTTGACGAGGATGGTCGCGGTGACGAGTTGGTAGCCGATCAGGATCCACAGCAGACCGAGCAGCGAGGTACCAGGCAGCTCCCGTCCGATGGTGGGTAGGGCGATCAGTACGATGTTGGCGTCGAGCGAGGCCATCAGCGTCCCGAGCGTGGTGTTCGAGAGCGCGACCCACTTGTACTGGACCACGAGCGATCCCTCGGTCGCCGGCGCCGGTTCATCGGTCCGGCGTATGAAAGGTCGCTGTCCGAACCGCGTGGCGGCCCACCGGAAGCCACCCCAATGCTAACATGCGGGGGTGCGCCGGCGAGGGTCGAGGGGGCCGTGGGCGTACCAGAGTGGGAGGCTCTCGCCGAGTTCTACGACGAGAAGCAGGGGGATACGGGGGACCTCTGGCATCGGGCCCTCATCGACCCTGTGCTCTTCGCGTGCATCGGCACGCTGCCGGCGGGCACTCGAGTGCTCGACCTCGGCTGCGGCAATGGCTACATCGCGCGGCGCCTGTCTCGCGCCGGCGCCCGGGTCGTCGGCGTCGACTCGGGTCAGCGTATCATCGGGTTGGCGCGAGCCCGGGAGTCCGTCGACCCGCTCGGCATCGACTACCAGTGCTCGGACGCAGGGCAGCTGGGGTTCCTACGGACGGCGAGCTTCGACCTCGTCGTTTCCAACATGGCGTTGATGGACATGGCCGACGCCGCAGCTCCCCTCGGGGAGGCCGGACGTTTGTTGAAATCCGGCGGCCGTCTCGTGGCCTCGATCTGTCATCCGTGCTTTGACACGGGCTTCTGCGCCTGGTCGCTGGAGCGCATCGAGCGGAGGAGCACCGTCTACCGAAAGGTGACCGGCTACCGCGCCCTCGCCGCGACCACCGGACCCTGGGTGCTACCCGATGGGTCCGAGGCGCGCACCCCCTACTACCACCGGCCTCTTTCGTGGTATGCCCGAGCGCTCAGCGACTCGGGGCTGCTGATTCGGCGCCTCGAAGAGCCGGCTCCGCTCCCGGAGCTCCTCTCGAAGAACCACTCTCCCCAGGGCGAGTGGATCAACGAGGTCCCCCTCCATCTCGTGATCGAGGCCGTGCGCGCAGATCTCCCCCTCACGGTCCCGGCGGGCGCTACGATGCGCTCCCCTGACGGCCACCGGCGCCGCCCCTCCGCGAGCTCACTCCGCCGTCGTTGACCCGACCCGATCCTCCTCAGGAGTTCGCGTCCGCGGACTCCTTCCGGGCGAGTTGGAGCGCCTTCGCGTACCACTCCAGATCAGCGAACAGGATGTCCAACCGCCGGTCGAGGTCGACGGCATCCACCGGTGTCCCGTCCGCGTTGAACGCCTTCGCGTAATCCCGGACCGGGACGTGGGACGGCACGGTGACCCCCCGGACTCCCGGAATCACCTGGCGGAGCGTGTCCGCGGCGCGGAGACCGCCGCCGATCCCCCCCGCGGTCACGATGCCGAACGGCTTGCGGTGCCACTCGTCGAACAGGTGGTCGATGACGTTCTTGAGCGCCCCCGGGATGCTGTAGTTGTACTCGGGGGTGACGATCACGAAGCCGTCGGCCTCGCCCATTTCGCGGACGAAGTCGGTCACCTCCTGGGGCGGATTCTCGATCTCCCACTCCCGCCGGACGAGGTTGCCAAACGGCAGCTCGGCGGCGTCGAAGAACCGGGTACGAACGCCGGGTCGCTGCGCGAGCCGCTGCTCGACGTACCGCGCTAGCGTGATCGACCGGCGTCCTTCGCGGACCGTGCCGTACAGGACGGGCAGGTAGAGTCCCACGCCCTGGCACGTGCTCGGCGGTTCTTAGGCTCCTCCGTGCGCACCCCGCGCCGGCGGGGCTCGGCGCCGACGACGCGCGCGCTCAGGATTCCGGTTCGAGGAATTCGAGTCGGTTCCCGAACGGGTCGTCGACGTAGAATCGGCGGAATCCTGGGAGAGGCTCCTCCTCGCGGACGAGCACCCCCGCCTCCCGCAGCTCCTCACGCAGCGCGGCCAACCCCGACCAGTGGAACGCAGGATGGGCCCGCCGCGCCGGGGTAAAGTTCGATTCCACCGCGAGGTGCAGCTCCTGCGGGCCGAGCCGGAACCAGACCCCCCCGCGGGCTGCCAACCGGGGCGGCTTGGGGATCTCCTCGAGCGCGAGCAGCTGGCCGTAGAAGCGGCGCGCCGCCGGCTCTCCGCCTTCGGGCATCGCGAGCTGTACGTGGTGGATCCCTCGACTGCTCACGACGACTCTCCGCTCCGTGGGAGTCGGCCGCCCTCATCCCCCTTGTGCCGCCCCGGCGGGCCGGAAGCCTCATAGGGGAGGGTTGTTCGCGGGGGCGATGTCGGAGCACCCCGCGGTACCGCCGGGATTCTGCCTTTGGCTGACCGGCCTTCCTTCGGCGGGCAAGACCACGATCGCCAAGGCCATCACCCCCCTGCTGGAACAGCGCGGCTTCCGTGTGGAGCTGCTCGATGGAGACGAGGTCCGCACCGGGCTGAGCGCCGACCTCGGCTTCGACCGGGCCAGCCGCGAGACGCATGCCCGCCGCGTCACGTTCGTCGCCAAGGTGCTGGCGCGCAACGGGATTGTGCCCATCGTGGCCCTCATCTCTCCGTACCGGACCTCGCGGGCCAAGGCGCGCTCGGAGATCGGCGCGTTCGTTGAGGTGTACATCACCACGCCGCTCGCCCTGTGCGAGCAGCGGGACGTCAAAGGACTCTACAAGAAGGCTCGCGCCGGCCAGATCAAGGAGATGACCGGGGTCGACGACCCCTACGAGGCGCCGGAGCGCCCAGAGCTCGTGATCGATACGGAGCACCAGGGTCCGCTCGACGCCGCCCACGAGATCGTACGCGGGCTCGAGTCGTTGGGATGGCTTTCCCCAGCCCAGGGAGCGCGTGCGTCGAGCCCTCAGGCTTCCGGGCTGAAGACGTAGTCGACCACGGCGCCGGCGGCGCCCGAGCGGAGCAGTTGGGTCTCGGCGGACAGCTCGTACCCGCGGCTCACCCAGCAGGGACCACCCTCGGACAGGCGGCGGAGCCCCTCCCAGTCCACGGGCCCGTCGCCGTAGTTGAGGAGCAGCTCGCCCACCCCCAACTCGCGCGCTTCCGCGGCGACGAGCGCGGGGCTAGCCGCCCAGCCGTCACCTCGAGCCGAGAGCGCTCCGGACTCCTGCTTGATCTCGAGCAGGACATCGGGCGTGAGCTTCCACGCCCGGGAAAGCTCCCGGGCTCCGCGCAGTCGCTCGGTGCTCAGGACGGCTCGGGTGGCGCCGGCGACGATGATATCGGTCGCATCCCCCGCGTCCTGGATGCCCGCGTCGACCCAGAGCTCGGCTTCCCGGGCGATCTCTTGGATGTAGTCCAGCTGGGCCTTGCCACGGCGCAGCCCCTCCAGGTCGTGCAGGTAGATCCGGCCGTGCTCGCGGGTGAGCCGATCGGCCGTCTCGAACAAGTCCAGCGGTCGACCCCGCGCGTCCACGGCGGCCACGAGTCGGTCTTCGGAGGGTACCATGACCTGGCCACCGGACCCGAGCCAGAGGGCGGGGATGAGCCGCGGGGCAGGTGGGCTGGCGGGGAGGTTCGTCATCGGAGGAGCCGGACCGTCCAGCTCTCAAGCCGTTTGCCCCCCCGGCGGCAACGCATTATCCGCCGTCCGGAGTAGCGCTGCCGCCAGGAGGCAGAGGGCAGCTGACGGTAGAGCTGGCGGGTAACCGCCCTCGGCTGAGGAAAGTCCACTCTCCGGGGACCACGGGGACGGGCGCAAGCCCGTGGGGCGTGAGCTCGAGCAACGGAGCAGAAACGACACAGCCCGGGAGAACGGTGAAGGCGTTGCGCCGGAGGCTCTCCCAGGATATGATGAAACGGCCGACTCCCCGGGAGCAAGCCCTGAGTGACGGGAGGAAGCGGTCCCCCGACCGTCGAGGAGGGCGCGTAGTCGAATGCTGCCGAAACAGGAAGTGGCTTACTCCTGCGACCTGGCCGTACCGGCGAGCGATCGCCGGTACGTAATGTCCCCCCGACGCCGCACCTCCGGGCACAGGGTCACTCGGGCCGCAGGGTGCGGCGGTCCCCATTTCGGTGGTTCGGGCGCGGAACGGGTTGGGTCGGGAGCGCCGCTCCCGAACTCCGGCGGGCTCCGTCGTCCTACGTGATGTGGATGTGGACGTGCACCACGGTGCTGCCGAGGGAGACCGCGCCGATCGCCGGGTGCGCCGTAAAGGTCGCGGGGACTCCGACCGCGTAGGCGTAGAGTCCGCTGGGCTCCCAGAAGGTGATGGCGGTGCCAGCCAGGACCGTCTGCGTGTAACCGTTGATCGTCACCGACCAGCTGTCCCCGGCGGTCAGGCCGGCTTCCTTGAACACGATCCGGTGGAGCGTGAAGGTGAGCAGCGGGTGCTGGTCGCCCCCGACCGTGATCAGCCCGAAGTCGTTGAACGGCAGCACGCCGTACGGGTTGCCGGGCTGGCCGTAGCCCGACCAGAAGTTGCCGCCCTCCCAGCTCAAGCCCAAGATGTTGCCCGAGAGGTGCCAGCCGTTGATCGTCCGCACGTCCGAGGCGGGCTGGAGGGAGACGTTCCAGCGGTCGGCATAAATCGTCGGGGCCCCCGTGTACAGGTTGAAGTTCGGGGTGTAGGCGGGGACCGGCGTCGAGAACACGTTGTTGTAGATCAGGTCGGAGCTCTCGAAGCTCTGCACCGCGATGTTGTTCGTGCCGTATTGGATCTCCGCCGGGTTCGCTGCCGTGGTGGTCGCCGCAGTGAACGTGTTGCCCCAAATCACGTTGTGGCCGCCGCCGGAGACGATGATGCCGGCGCTCTGCACCTGGAAGGCGTTGCCGGCGATCAGGCTGTCGCTCGTGTTCCAGAACAGGATGTTGGACATGTACGCGTTGCCGTTGAAGAACCAGCCGGTGATCTGCACGGTCGAGACGATCGAGACGTGGCTCGAGTTCCACACCTGCATCCCCAAATTGTTCGAGAACGGCGTGCCGAAGAACGCGCTGGCCAGCGCCTCGGACGGGAGCACGTAGTTGACGTCGAAGCTCGGCGCCCGGTAGATGTCGGTGGTCACGTTCACATTGCCGAGGAACACGCCGGTGAACACCGGGTAATAGAAGTCGTTGAACTCGCCGAAGAGCGGGCTCAACGGGCCGACCGCGTTGTTCACGAGTACGAACGGGTGGGCGGGCGTACCCAGGCCGCCCGGCTGGCTGATCGCCGCCAACTGCCCATCGTTCCAGGCCCACAGCGGCGTGTAGACGCCGTAGGCGGTGTTCGCCGTGAGGGGGACGGCCCAACTCGCCGTGCCCGAGCCGCTGACCGTCTTGAAGACCGGCTTGTAGTCGCTCAGCAGGAACTCGTACGAGTAGGTGCCCGCCGGCAAGGTGATCGTGGTCACGCCCGAGGGGTTGGAGGGGGCCCACGCCGCCTTGCTCGTGTTGAAGCCCGAGGTCATCGAGGCGAAGATCCACGCGTTGCTCGGGGAGAGCGTGATCGACGTGGTGAGCGTGCTCGTGGCCGCGCCGACGACGCCCCAGAGCGGGTACAGGAGGGACGGACCCTCGCCGAGGACCGCCATCGGGGTCCCGCCGGTGCTCGCCCACTCGGCGATTCCCTCGGAGGTCTCGCCGGTGTCGGTGCCGTAATCGAACGCTCCCGGCACGACCGCGTACTTGTTGCTCGTGTTGGCGAGCGTCCAGAGCCCCATGGTCGCGTTGATGCCGAAGAGGGTCGTGGTGGAGCCGCCCCCCGGCCCGCCGATCATGATCTCGGCGTCGTTGAGCAGACCGATGGCGTTGGTATGCACCCCGTTGATCTGGTAGGTGGGCCGTCCCGGGAATCCCGGATGCGGGTTGGCCGAGGCGTTGAACATCACCTCGTCGTACGAGCCGCTGATGACCGTGCCGTTCGAGGTCGTGATCGAGTAGTTGAAGAACTGCGTCGGGCGGTTGGAGGGCACGGTCGCGTTGTTGTACAGCCGCACCGTGAACGGGGTGGGCATGTGGAAGCTCGGGCCAATCGCGTAGTAGAAGACTCCGGGCACGAGCGTCCCGCCGTCACTGAAGAGGGTGCTCGTCTGCATCCCCGCGCCAGCGGCCGTGAAGTTCCAGATGTTGTCCTCGAAGGCGAGCGTCTGGGAGCTCGCGTAGTAGACGGGTACGTTCTGGATCCAGTAGCTGCCGTAGTGGTTGCCGAGCACGTTGACGTGCACGAGCACCGTGTTGAGTTGCATGGTGAAGATGTCCGGCGAGGAGGAGGCGAGGTAGAACGGGTCGACGCTGTTGAGCGTCACCGATGCCTCGACGCTGCGGGTGTAGGAGATCGTGCCCACGTTCACGCCGCCGCTCGCCGTGATCCCGAAGTCACCCAGGCCCATGGGGGCCGGCGCCGCGGTGTAGAGGGGGCTCACGATGCCGTTGGCGTTGGAGATGCGCGCATTCAGGTTCGGGAGAAAGAGGGCTGTCGAGGGGATGTGGTAGGCCTTCTCGGCGGCGAGGGTGCGCGCGAGGAGTCCCGGAGCGGCCGAGAGTTCAGCAGCCGCGAGGTGCGGACCCGACGGCGCTGCATGGGTCACTGCGGTCGGAAGACCCAACGTGGCAATGGCCGCCGCGGTCGGAATCACGAGAATCGCGGTCAGGGCTACGATCAAAAGACCCGCTCGACGGCTCAGACGCACCATGTTCGGGGGCGACGTATAGCTGGTTCTTAACCTAGGAGGAGGGCGCAGATTTTTCTAGAACTTTGGCGACTTGAGGAGCCGCTTCGGAGCCCGGCTGCGCCCCGTCCGAGCACAGCGAGCGCACGGATCCTAGCACCGGACCATGGACTCCCTCGCCGGCACCTCCGACGTTTGACCCGGACCCAGCGGTCTGGATAGGTGAGCCACAGTTATTCCTCCGACCGCTCCGGTCGGCCCGCCCATGGCGCCCGTGCGCAATCAGAAGCCAGTAGCCCGTCGGGACCGCTCTCGCACCGTACCGACGGTGCGAGCGCCTGTACCGGATCGTGGACGCGCGATCCCAGGCTACAGGTTTCGGCAGTTGGGGCCGAAGGACGCACCGAGCCTCCTCGAGCATCGGTACCAGATGTTCGTCGACATCGGAAATTATAGCCACCGCTTGCTCCGAGCCCACCTACGTTGGTACGCTCTTTGGGCGCAGCGGATGCGACGCGAGCGCCGTTTCCGCGCCTGGGGGTGGGAAGCTGCCGACGGCGAACTGGTGGCTTCGGGCGCACTCTGGCTGCAAGAGGGCCGACCTCACCCCTTCCTGGGTCCGGGGTTCCAGCCCTACATCCTCTCGATGTACACGGCCCCGGCGCATCGCGGCAAGGGCCTCGCGGCGGAGATCGTTCGCGAGATGCTGCGCTGGTCCGCCGGGCGAAACTACGGACGGGTCATCCTCCACGCCTCCCCGATGGGCCGGCCCGTCTACGAGGCGCTAGGATTCATCGATGGGCCCGAGATGCGGTTCAACCTGTTCGCCCACGGCGCGCCCTCACGGAGGCGGAGTCGACGCGTGCGGGGCCGCTGAGGCTTCCAGGAGGGCGTCGAGGGGCGGCTGCGGACGCTGCCCTGCGCCACGCAGAGGAATCCCGCCGGTCGACGCGATGATGACCGCCGTCAGCACGAGGGCCACGCCTGCGAGTTGGATGGCGTCCGGTCGCTCGTCGAGCAGCACCGCGGAGAGGAGCAGCGCCGTGACGGGGACCATGAACGAGAAGGTGCTGACCGTCGACGCTCGCCATCGGTCCAGCAGAAAGTACCAGACGCCGTACCCGTAGGCCGTCCCCACAATCCCCACCCAGAGCACGATGGCGAGGAGCGGCAGACCGGATGAGACTCGGAGGGAGCCGGTCGCAAGGGCGGCCAAACCGAGCCCCGCGCACCCCCCGAGCAGCTGGAAGAGATTCGCCTCCTGGACCTCAAGCCCACGAAATCTCCGCTTGAAGAGCACCGTCCCCAGCGCCCAGGAAAACGCCCCGGCCAGTAGTTCTAGGGACGGAACCAGGGCCAGACCCGAGGACCTCCACGGCTCGGTGGCCAGTGCCACGCCGCCGAAGCCGGCGGCGAGCGCGACAAGCTCGGGTCCTGATGGGAGCAGCCCGAGCACCGAGGTGGAGAGCAGCGATACCCAGAGCGGGAACGTGTAGACGAGGATCGAGGCGAGGCCCGGCGGGATCGTCCCCGCCGCCGTGAACCAGAGTCCGTAGAAGACAGCGGTCGTCGGGACCCCGATGAGGATCGCGTCCCGCCGGTCCCGGGCCCGGAGATGGCCGGCGCTGCGCGTCAGCGCTAGGTATGCGGCCACCGCCATCGCACCGACTCCCGCGCGCAGGGCCGCCAGCAACAGCGGCGACGCGTAGGCCAATCCCCAGCGCACGGCCAGATAGTTGAACCCCCACGCGAACACCATCCCGGCGTAGAGCAGCGCCGCGGTACGGCGGTCCGCGGTCGCGGTCACGGACGGGGGGTGAGGCTGACGGAAATATCGCTTGCCCCGGGCGGCCGGGTCGCCGGTGCGAGGAATTAAGACGGCGGGCAAGTGTCGCGCCCCGGATGGGGCTCAAAGGCCGCGACCTGATCTCCATCCGAGACCTTTCCCGCGAGGAAATCGACGAGATCCTCGCCGCCTCCCGGCGCATGCTGCCGTACGCGCGCGGGGAGAAGCACAGCAAGATCCTGGAGAACCGGATCCTGGTGTTGGCCTTCTTCGAACCCTCGACGCGCACCCGGCTTTCCTTCGATACGGCCATGCAGCGGCTCGGCGGCGGCTGCGTGACCATCGCGGATCCGGCGTCCAGCTCGATCCGCAAGGGGGAGTCGCTCTCCGACACGGTCCGGATGCTCTCCGCCTACGGTGACGCCATCGTGCTGCGCCACCCCAACGAGGGGGCGGCGCGCCTGGCGGCGGCGGTCTCGGAACTCCCAGTGGTCAACGCCGGCGACGGGGCCGGGCAGCACCCGACCCAGACCCTGCTAGACCTGGCCACGATGCAGGAAGCGTTTGGCACGCTGAGCGGGCTCAAGGTGGTCCTGCTGGGCGACCTCCGGTTCGGCCGGACCGTTCACTCTCTCGCGCATGCGCTCGCCCTGTTCGGAAGCCAGATGGTCCTGGTCAGCCCACCTCCGCTACGACTTCCCGAGGAAGTGCGCGAGCAGCTCGACCGTGCCGGAGCCAAGGTGGAGGAGGAGGAGCAGCTCCACCGCGCGCTGCGCGACGCCGACGTACTCTACGTCACGCGCATCCAGCGCGAGCGCTTCGGGGACGACCTCGAGTTCGCGCGGATCGCCGACTCCTACCGGGTCGACACCGCCGTGCTGGCGGCGGCCAAGAGCCGGCTGATCGTGCTTCACCCGCTCCCACGGACGGTCGAGATCGCGCCCGAAGTCGACGGGACCCGGCACGCGGCCTACTTCCGGCAGGCCGAGCTCGCCGTCCCCGTGCGCATGGCGCTGCTCTCGCTGCTGCTCACCGGAAAGTCCGGGTAGGTACGGCTATGGTGCGGGAGCTCAAGGTCACGCCGATCCGCAACGGAACCGTCATCGACCACATCGGCAACGGGCTCGCCCTCGAGGTGCTGCGGATCCTGGAGGTGCACCAGCTGGACAAGGACTCCACCGTCTCGGTGGCGCTCCATGTACGCAGCTCCAAGCTTGGCTGGAAGGACATCGTGAAGGTCGAGAACATGGAGCTCTCGCCGCGCAAGGTCAACGCCATCGCGCTCATCGCCCCGACCGCGACCATCTCGATCATCCGGGACTCCAAGGTGGGGGAGAAGCGCAGCGTCAATCTCCCCGACCGCATCGCCGGTGTCCTGCGCTGTCCGAACCCGAACTGCATCACCAACCACGGCGAGCCGGTGGAGAGCGAGTTCGAGGTGTACCGCCGCCGGCCGGTGACGTTGCGCTGCGTCTACTGCGAGCGGCTGGTGGACGAGTTCCTCCGCCTGCTGCGCTGAGCGGCGGCCCCGCGCGATGCCCCCGAGCTCCCTCGTACGCGTTTGGGGGACCCCCCCCTTCCGTGGAGCCGCATGATCGACTCGCTCCTTGAGCAGGGGGCGCTCGTCTTCGGGATCCTGTTCGCGTTCGAGCTGGTCGATCGGACCAACTTCGGCGTCATTGCCCTCTCGGCCCGCCACCCGCCGAACGAGGTCTGGCTGGGTGCTTCGCTCGCGTTCGTCGCCTCGACGATCCTCTCGGTGGCGATCGGCGTGGTGGCGATCAGCTTCCTCGCCCACTACTTGGTCTGGGTCAAGGTCGCCGGAGGTCTGATTCTCGGGGTGTTCGGGGTGCGAGGACTCCTCCACGGTTCCGGCGTTGACGAGGAAAAGACCGAGCGGGAGCACGACGTGCCGCTCACGCGCTCGCAGGTGAGGGCACTCGCGTTCGGGCTCATCTTGTTCCTTGAGATGGGGGACAACACCCAGATCCTGACCATCCTGTTCGTCGCCTCCACGGGGGATCCGCTCCTCGTGTTCGTGGCCGCGGTGCTCGCCCTGGTGAGCGTCGCGGCGATCGGATCGCGGAGCGGAGAGTTCCTCCGTACGCGCGTTCCGGCCGAGCGGCTCGAACGCATCCTGGCGGGCCTCCTGCTGCTCATCGGAATCCTCACCGTGCTCCTCGCCCTCGACCCTAGACTACTGCCCTTCCTCTAACGGCAGCCGAGGCGCTCGGGCCGAGCCCGTCGGAGACTAACCGACTTCGCCGATCTCGCGGTCGACTCGGCCCCGCAGCTCGGCGAGCCACGGAGCCCAATCCAGCCGAAGTTCCCGCAAGGTCGCCGGATGTTCGAGTCGCTCGAGGTGGGAGCGGGCCCGCGCATGATTGCCTTCGCGCAGCTCGAGATCCGCCAGGCGGAGCCACGCCTCGGCCCGATACGGCAAGGGAACCGACGGAGGCAGCTCGCCGACGAATCCCCATCGGAGGCGAGCGTCGCCGGCGGAGTCGGCGCGGCCGAAGGCGATCCCCTCTACGAGATTGAGCCGGAGCAACGGCGGGGAGGGGGGCACTAGGTGGAGCTGTTCGGCGAGGTTGCGGCTCGCCGTGAGGGCCTTGGCGGCGCGCGGGTCCGGACGATCCTCGACCAGCAGGGAGGCGATGCCGAGCTGATGGTAGAGTTCCATCGCGGGCAGGTGGGCCCGTTCGGCGACCGGTACCGCACGCTCGTGCAGCGTGAGTGCGGCGGCCCGCTCCCCCCGGAGTAGGAGCCGTCGCGCGTGCACCTCATCGGCGTAGAGCTGCAGGACCGGTCGACGCGACGCGGCGAGGATGGCTCGGGCCGAGCGGAGGCACTTCGTGGCGATCCGCCGCTCTTCCTCGGTCCCTTCGATCAGGGGCGCCGCGACGGTGAGCAAGGCGAGGGCCTGCGCGGGTGCACCGGGCAGGAGGCGGGCCAGCTGGCTCACCCGGGCGCTCTCCTCCCGAGCCTTGTCCGTCCGTGTGCGCGCCAGGTGGGCTTCGGTCAGCACCGTTACGAGGTACATCTCCGCGGCGAACGCCTCGTGAGCGTGCAACCGGTCGGCGAGCTCGGTGAGCTCCGCCAGCAGCGCGGGCCGTGGGCCGGCGGCCCGGAGCGGGGGCAGCAGCGACTCGGTCAGCTCCTCCAACTGGTCGCGTGGGAGACGGCCGGCGATGGCCATGCCGAGGCTCTCCCGAAGCTCCCGCTCCGCCTCCGGCAGCCGTCCGGCATACACGAGGACGCGGGTCCGGGCGACCCGCAGCGGCGCCTCCAGTACGAGACGCGTGTCGGTCGCGAGGCCCGAGGTGCAGGCGATCGCCTTGGAGAGGAGCTGCTCGGCGAAATCGTACATTCTCTGGCGCTCGAGCTCGGCCGCCGTCTCGGAGAGAAACTTGATGGTGGTCGGGCCGCGATCGCGCTCGGCCAGGTGCGAGCAGATGGCGAGCCGCTGCTCCAAGGTGGGCTCGGGATGGAGGGCGATCAACGCGTCGGCGACCCGGTCGTGGAGCTCGCGACGTTCCTCCTCGCTCATCCCCGACAGGATGACGGTCGATTCCGCCTCCGTCACGAGCGTGACCTTGTCGCCCCGGGTTCGGAGCAGCCCGGCCTCGGCCGGCGCGGTGAGAGCTTCCGCGACCTGGGTGAGCCCCATGCGGCCCACCCGACCCAGGGTCAGCTGGCTCGTGTTGCCGCCGAGCATCGCCGTGTACCGCACCAGC
>JAKIWO010000027.1 GCA_022749995.1 Thermoplasmata archaeon
GTCCCGAGAAACTCACCCCGGCGTCGGTGGAGTTCGCCGCCTCCTCGATCAGGTAGCCACAACTCCCGGCGACGCACAGGCTCGCGTTCCGGAACAGCCCTTCCACCTCGAGAACGCCTGAGCTCGTCACCGCGATCTCGATGTCGTACACTCCTTCCGCCCCGTACGGCCCGAGCGCCGGGTCGGCGGGAGGGGCGTTCAGCGGTGCGTAGAAGAGCCGCTGAAGAGCGCCGGGCTGACCCCACCGCAGTCCGTCGGTCGTACTGGTGAACAACGTCGGACGCGCCAACGTCTGGTGGTGGGAGCCGGTCGTGCCCTCGATGAAGGCGAGGGTCAGTCGGTGCGCTCCGGCGGCGAGCGCCAGCCGCGGGGCCGGCGCGAAGAACGGCCCGGAGAGCGGGATGGGGCGCAGGCCCGAGGCGACGGTCCGCGTGGTCCAGGAGGTGAAGTTGTCGCTCGATACCTCGAGATAGACGCTCGCTGAGTAGGGGAACCCCTCGGCCAACGCGACGAATGCCGTTCCGTTCGGAGCCACCAGGACCGCCGGGTTGGCCGCGCTCGTGTAGGGCGAGCTCGCGAGCGGGATCACCGGGCTCCAGTACCGACCCCCGTTCGTGGAGACGAGCAGCGCCACCTGGCCCTCGGTGTTGCCGTACCCGAACGTGTAGACCGGCATGGTCATCCAGCTCAGATAGATCGTCTGCCCGATCGCGGCGATGCTGGGGGCGAGCTGGGGGAAGGAGATGCCGGTGAGCGTCGGGGCCGTGGAAACGTTGAGGACCTGCGGGCGGCTCCAGTGGACCCCGTTGTCGTAGCTCTCCGTCAACACCAGTCGGGAAACCGGTGGGGCGTACGGGTCCAAGTTCGGGATCGGGACCGAGGAGTTGTACTGCACGTAGGCGAGCACGATGGTGCCGTTCGCCAGCGACGTGAGTGCCGGCGCCCACGCGCTGGGATAGGTGCCGGCGGTGCTGCAGTCGGGATTGGAGAGGTACTCCGGCGTCGACCAGGCGGTTCCGTTAGTCCGGGAGACCACCAGGCCGACCACCGATTGGACGTACGGCACCGCGCTCGGGCAGCTCGCCTCGTTGCTGAGGGAGGTGTACGCGGCCACCAGTACGCCCTGGTCGGTGTAATTGAGGGCGAGGTCGTTCGTGACGTTCAGGCTGTTTCCGGTCGGGCAGCTCCCCGGTGGGCCACCGATCGCGCACGTTCGGTTCGCGACGGGAGCGAGCGGTAGTGCGGTCGTCGAGTAGAAACCGCCCGGCCCGGCCAGATTCGCCGCGAACGGGCGGGAGGATGCAGCAGCCTGTGCCATCCCGTGGGCCGTCGTCGGCGCCCCGCCCCCTGTCGGAGGGCGAGCCGTCCCCGCGCTGCCAGCTAGGGGAAGCACCGGCGTGACGAGGAGGATGACCAACGCCAGAATCGTCCAGGCTGCCAGGAAACCGCCGTGCAACCGCCTCACGCACCATCCTCCCCACCGGTGGGTGGCTCGCCAGCGGCCTCGGGGCCGACTTCCTCGTACGGCAGTGCGGGGTCCTCCGGCGCTTCCAGTTCGGGGCGCTCGCGCCGGCTGCGACGCAGCAGGAGCAGCGCCACGACTGCGGCCGCGACGACCTCGAGGGCCACTCCGCCGAGGAGCAGCGACGAATTCTGCCAAAATCCGAGCGGGGTGGTGGCCGGGGTCGACAACGGAAGGAACGACGCGACCTCGACGACCGGCGCGGTCACCGGGAGCGTTTTCGTGCTGTCGGTTCCGGAGTAGGATCCGCTGCCCTGTCCACTCCAGTGAGAGAATAGGTGGGACCCGTCCGGGGTGGCGGTCAGGGTGAGCGTCGAGCCGGCCCCGTACCATCCGGAGCTACCGCCGGGGGTGCCTCCGGCGGTCGCCAGCACGATCACCCAGTACTGCACGGTGTAACCCAGCAGTACGCTCAGGTTGGCGCTTGAGATCGTCACGCTCGCCGGATTCAAGGGGGAGGAGAGGTAACGAGTGGTCCCGGCGGGGTCGAGGATCGGGTAGACTACGAGCGCATGGGGACCCGGAGCCAGCCCGGAGATGGTGATCGAATCGGTCGAGGACAGGTAGGCACGCCCGTCGAGGGCGACGGTCCAGTTGAGCCCGGTCGGAACGACCGCCGGAAGTGCGATCCGGACCGAGTAGGTGGGCGCGGGGGTCCGCGGAATCGCGCCGAAGCTCGCCAGTTCTTCCACCGGGCCTCCTTGGCTCGTGATCGTCGGGGTCGTGTTCGTTCCCGTGTAGCTGCCGGGGCCGCTCCCATTCCAGCCGAGGAACTGGTAGCCGAGTGCGGCCCTCTCTTTGACCGCCACCGAGCTCCCGTTCGGGACCCAGATCAGGTCGGAGCTCGAGACGCCATCCGAGACGCTCGCTGAACCTCCGGGCGTGGAGGAGGTGGCCACCGCGCCCTCCGACTCGTACCGGAGGATGACCGGGGGCGTGGAGGAACCGTTCGTCCCCACCACCGAGGGCGCGACCCCGGAAAGGAACCGCACGAGCGCCGTGCCGTTGGGGTACGCCGGCGGCACGGAAAGTTGGTACGACCCCGCGCGGCCCGAGGAGTATCCGAACAGGTGGGTGGCGCTCACCGAGCTACCGTTGCCCGAGTAGCCGAGGCCGTCCAGAGTGATGCTCCACCAAGTTCCCGCCGGGAGCCCAAACTCCGTGAAGTTCAGACTGAAGCGCGCGCCCGGCAATGGCGCGTAGCTCGCGAGCTCCCGTACCGGGCCACGAGGCGCCACGGTGGGGCCGGGCAGGACGCCCGAGTAGCTGCCAGGACCCGTGCCGTTCCAGCCAAGGAAGAGGTAGCCCGGGAAGGCCGAGGCGAGGAGATGCTCGGGAGTCCCCGGCACGAGCCACTGGGCGAGCTGCGAGACCGGGCTGCCCCCATTCTCGGAGAGATCCCCGCCGGTCGTGGCGGTGGCGCTCAGGAGAAACGAGGGCACGAAGCTCAAGTTGACCGTCGAGCCGTAACTGGCGAGCGTCACATTCGGCCCCACGCCGTGGGGGAGGTACCCGGCATCGCCCTGCGGTCCGACGACCGGCGAGGAGCCGATGGCGTACGTGCCCGGTCGCATCGAGAGGTTGAGCCACGGGCTCGTGCTCGACCAGTCGGTCCCGTTGAGCAGCAGTCGCCAGCTCGTCCCGGCGGTCAGGTTCACGGCGTGGAACGAGGTAGGTCCGGGCGGCGAGGACAGATTGACGAGCGCGTCGAATTCGAGGGTGACGACGAGCTCGAACGGTACGACGACCGTGTCTCCGCCCATCGCGCTCCCGAAGTACGACCAGCCGGCGCGGGGGGCCACCGCGGAGATGCCGCCGACGGTGTACGCCCCTTCGTTCTGGTCGCGCAGTTCGACGGATCCGGGAGCGATCGTCCCGTGGGACGTCCCCTGCCAGGTGAACTGGTACGGAGTGCCGGGGGGCAGCCCGTTCGGCTGCACGCTGACGTTGAAGCTTCGGTTGAGCACCTCGCCCCCGAACCACACCGATTCGTTCCCGGGCGAATCCATCTCGACCTTGCCGGCGGTCCGCCACTGGCCGTAGCTGCTCGTGCAGTAGCCGTTGCAAACCGTCTTGCCGTTGTAGGCTCCCGTGCCCGTCCCGTTGACGAAGCCGGCGCTCGGAACGTTGTTACCGTAGATGAACAGCGAGAAGCTCATGCCGGAAGGGATGTAGACCGGGAAGGTCGAGTAGTAGAAGTTCTGGTAGCTCGTCGCGTTGTAGATCGTCGTCGTCCCGTAGACGTTGGTGTTGCAATAGTACGGCGGGTTGCAATCGTACGACCAGTCGACGTACCCCGAGAAGTGGCCCAGCCCCGGGAGGGGTCCGAAGACATTGAGCGAGATCTCCTCGTAGACGTAGCCGCCGGACCGGACCGTCGGCAACGAGGCCGAATAGGTCGCGAACCCGAACAGCACGTCGAACTGCAACCGGTCCACCGTCGGCCCAGAGAGGACCGTCACCGGGGGCAGCCCGGAGCCCTCGGTGGTGTTCGTCCAGGCGCCGAGCGTGACCGCACCCGTGGACAGGAGGACCGGGACTCCCCGAGGGACACCCGAGAAAAACAGCCCGGGCGCGGTGCTGGTGAAGTTGAGGCCATCGATCGCGACCGACCAGGAGGTGTTGGCCGGCAATCCGGCGACCTCGACGGTCAGATTGGTCCATAGCCCGGCGTTGGCCGGCGATTCCGCGAACGCTAGGGTCAGATTGGTAGGGTAGGAGACGTTGGTGTAGTAGTAGCCTGGGCCGTGCTGGATGACGGTGAGCGGGGCACGCGCCACCGAGTAGGCGACCAGGGGAGCGCCGCTCGAGTTGAGGGCGACGCTCGTCGCGTAGCCCACGAAGGAGGGGGCGGTCACATTGGTGGAACGCCCGGCGGACATCCGCTCGAGACCGACCAGCTCGGGCGCGCCTAGGCGGGGGGAGCTGCCGATCGCGCCTTCGGCCAGCCAGGTCGAGAAGGAACCGGAAAGCGGTCCGCTCAGCAGGCTCTCGTTGTCCTCCGAGTACGAGAGGTAGACCTTCTGCGCCGTCGAGGCGAGGCCGGGATTGAAGAAGTTGGCCGGGGCCGTGGGCGAAGGGATAGCCACCCAACTCGCACTGAACGAGCCGACGCCGGTCGGCTGCTCGGCGAGCTCGAGGCCGGTCCAACGGTACCAGAGCGCCGGATTGAAGGAGAAGGTGAACACCCCTCCGGCAACCGCCACGAACTGGTCCCCGACCGAGTCGAACACGTTGGCGATCTGCGGCGTGGATTGGTAGAAGCCGGCAAGACATCCGGAGCTGTAGCAACTGCTCTCCCCGACCTGAGACACCACGGTCTCCGGCGGAGTCCAGGTCGTACCGTTCGTCGGCGAGTCGACGCTGACGATGTCGTCCCAATAGCTCCCACACGCTCCGGTCGAGGTCGTCGAGTTCGAGCAGCTTCGGTTGGTCGCGTAGACCACACTGACCGTGCCGTTGGGCGCGACCGCTACCGAGGGGGACATCGCGTCGTACCCCTGGCTCGCGTTGAGTCCGGGCAGCGTTCGAGCGGTCCCCCAGTGCACTCCACCATCGGTCGAAGCGAGGAATCCCACGGCGATCGGGAGCACGCCGCCCGGGAGGGGAGTGGTCGAGTTGTTGAGCCGGTCGTACGCCACGTAGACCGAGTTGCCGTGTGCGGCGATGGAAGGCCGGGCCAACCCGGCACCGGTCAGGATGGTCCGAGGCGCCGACCAGAGCGTCCCATTGTCCGCTCCGAGGATGAAGGCCAGCGCGTCGGAGCTCCGATTGTCGTAGGTCGACGGGAGGACGCCCACCGGCAGATTCGCTTCGACGAACACTCCGAACACGCGCGAACCGTCGACGACAAAGCTGGGCTCGAGAGCGTCCAAGTAGGCGCAGGTGAAGTTGCCCATGTCGAGCGCCGGCAGGAAGCTCGATCCCCCGTTGACGGATCGGGCCCACTCCACCCGAACGCTCGTGTTGGCGGCGGCTCCCGGACAGACATTGAGGGTGCGATTGGTGAACGCGCTGTAGCTCACGGCTACCGAGCCATCGGCCGAGGGAAGGACGGTGGGTTGCTGAGTCTGCGGATAGCAAGTCGAGCTGTAGAACGGAGGGGAGTTCTGCTGACGGCAGAGCTGCGAGGAGACAGGGAGGTCGGAGAAGTTGCCGTTCGACACCAACAGCGGGGGGTGTTCGCCGGGAAGCACCACGAGAGTCAAGTTGGCGAACGCGAGGTTCCCGGAGCTGTCCCGGACCTGGGTCTCCGCCGTGAAACTTCCGTTGGCGGCGACGGTGCACGCGAGCGTGCTGCTGTTGGCGGGGGTGCACCCCGTCGGCAGGGTGGGGTAGCTGTAACTCAACGTGCCGTTGCCGCCGTATGCCACCACCTGCAGCGTGGCTGGCTGCCCGGCTCCGACCGGATTGGGCGTGGCGGTGAAGGACTGGATGGTCGGCCCAGCGACGACACGCGCGTGCACAGCGCCGGTTGGCGATGGTCGAAGCGCCGACGAGTGAATCGCGAGGGCGGGGCTCGAGTGGGTTGCGTGACCCAGACCCGCGGTGGCCCCCAAGAGCGCGGGGCCCAGCCCAGACAATACGAGGAGCGCCAGGACGACGACGCCCAGCGGGACCGACCCCACCGCTGCCCGGCGAGAAGGCAGCCGGCGCATGACCGCCGCTGCCCCCGACTTGATTTAAACCTTCAGGAAAGCCCCGAGGCGAAAATTGGGCCTATTCGTCCCGAGTTCGCCGTCGGCGGCGATTGTCCGGGGCGTCCCCTCCGTCCCGGTCGGAGTAGCGGCTCGGTCGGCCCCTGCCGTACGAGCGCGGAGGTCCGCTCGGACGTCCGCGGTATCCTCCCCCGGCGTCCGACCGGCCCCGTCCGTACGATCGGGGGGGCCCGCCTCGGTCCTCGCGCGGAGGCAGGGTGAACCGGTTGCCGCACGACTCACACTCGCCCACGGTGTTGCCTTCTTCGTCCCGGCTGAACTGCAACGCTCCACCGCACTTCCGGCACGGCCTCGAGGGGCCGGCCGCGCTGTCGCGGTCCCGCGGAGGGCCGCGCTCCTCCCGTCCGGCGCGCGGGGTCCAGGGACGCTTGCCGTCACTCGCGAGGAAGGTGACGCGGTGCTCGCAGGAATCGCAGGTGGCAAGAATCTGCCCCGCCCGGGAAAGGTCGAGCTGCATCGAGCCGCCGCACTCCGAGCAGGCCATCGCCGGCCCGGCGGCGGTTTCCGCCTCCTCTTCCGTGGACTCGCTCACCAGGGTAGCCGGCCCGGAACCGGGAGTGACGAGGGTGAACTGGCGCTCGCAGGTCCCGCACGTGGCCGACTCCAGCTCGGCCGGAGAGTGTTCGTATTCGAGGGCGGAGCCGCACGAGGGGCACGCTTTCATCGTCATTTCGGCCGAAGCACGACACCGAGGGTTCTTATGCTGGTGGGTTCGGCGGCCCGGGCCGCGAGCGGCCCTTGCTAGACCGAGGCAAATCGCGTGTTGAACCGGCGTCCGAGCCGTCCCACGACTCTCCGGGACAATCGGGTGCGGTTGGCCAGGAACATCCCGAGCAACGTCGCGAACATCACGGGGATCGCCTTGCCGAGCGGCATCCGGGTACGCTCGTCGTGGATGTACCCCACGGGGACCTCCTCGATCGGAACCCCGGCCGCTCCCACGTGATACATCATGCCGACCTCGAACGTGCGGTTCGTGACGGTCACCCGCCGCAGCAGCATCTGCACCACTTCGCGGTCGAATACCTTGAAACCGCAGTGGGAGTCCTTCACCCGAACGCCGAGGAACGCCTTGACCAGGAGGAACCAGGTGAGGCTGGCGAACCGCTTGGTGCTGGATTCAGGGACCACGACCGACTCCGGGGCGAGGCGGCGGGAGGCGACGACCGCCGGACTCCCTTGGAGGGCCCTCCGGATGAGCGCGAGCCCGTCGGAGATCGGGATGCTCCCGTCGGCGTCGGCGTAGGCCACCGTCCCGAACCGGGCCTGCCGGAACCCCTCGAAGATCGCTCCCCCGCGCCCGAGCTTCTGCGTGAACTCGACGGCCCGCACGCCGCGCGAGGCGAACTCCCGGACGACGCCGGCCGTGTCGTCCTGCCCGTCGATAACGACGATCACTTCGTAGGGAACCTTGAGCGTGGCGATCCCGTCGAGGTAGCTGACCAGCGTGGGTCGGATGCGGTCTTCCTCGTTGTACGCCGGGATGACGAGCGAGAGGCCGTCCCGCGTCCGGTCGGAAGAGCCCCAGCTGGGGGCCCTGAGCAGCCGTCGGACCTCGGTATTGACGAGGAGTCCGGGAGATGGTGCGTAGACCATCCCCACGAAGTTACCCGGTTCCGTCCCCATTCTTGGCGCCCGGCTCCTGCGCCGGTGCGAATTCTATGCGAGGATTCGGTATTTAGGCTTCACCGGGCCGCAGCGGGGCGCCGACGCGGCCGGAGCCGTTCGGGCCGCCGGCACTGCCGCCCGTCGGAAAGGTTGATAGCTCTCCGTCGGGCCTCGGCACCCCTAGGATGAGCCTGCTCCCTGCGGAGCCGCCTTCGGGGGAAGCGGTCGAGTCGGCTCGGGAGCGGAACCCACCCTTCTGGTGCCGTGGGGCCCGATGGGTCTGGGCTCATGCACCCACCCTGCTCGTCTTCGCCGCCACCTTCGGCTACATCGCCGCGATGCTCTACACGGCGTGGCTCAAGTATCTCACCTTCAACGACACGTTCGAAGACCTGGGGATCGGCAACCAGATCCTGTGGTTGCTGAGCCACGGTGGGGTCTCCAACTACTACAGCTCGGGGTTCGCCCACATCTACCCGATGCAATGGCAGAAGCCGATCATCTTCGTCGTGCTGCCGTTCTACGCCGCCGACCCGACCGCCCTCACCCTGATCGCGATGCAGACCATCGTGCTCGGGCTTCCCGCGATCCCGCTGTACTACCTCGGCCGGACCCTCCTCAAGAGCCGGTGGCTGCCCGCCGTGGTGGCCGTGGCGTACCTGGCCTACTTCCCGGTCGCCTCCGCCAACCTGTTCGACTTCCAGTTCGAGAACTTTGCTCCGCTGTTCTACCTCCTCATGGTGCTCGCCTGGGAGCGGGGGCGGTACACCTGGTCGTGCATCGCCGGTGCGTTCTGTGCGGCGGTCAACCCGCTCACGCTCCTGCTCGTCGGCGCGTTCCTCCTCTACACGATACTCCGTCACGCTCCGTCGATGCGGAGCCCGCGCCGGTACGTGCGCGAGATCGGCCATCGACTGCTCGACAACGTCCCGAGGATGCTGCTGCTCTGGGCGCTTCCGGTGATCCTGCTGCTCTACGACTTGGCCGGCACGCTCTACACGGCCGGGGCCGGCGCCGGCACCCCCGGCGCGGGCCCGCTCGCCCTGTTCGGGTTCGCCATCAACGACAAGATCATGCTCCTCCTGTTCCTCTTCGGCGCCGTCGCCTTCATCCCGCTCTACGAGCCCTGGTTCCTCTGGCTGCTCTCGCCCTACCTCCTGTGGGTGTTCTACTCGCAGGATCCGGCGCACTGGGCCACGTTCGGCCTCATGTACCCGGTGTTGGCGGCCGGCCCGATATTCTACGCCACCCTCCTCTCCTTCGGGCGCCTGTCCAACCAGCGCGCGGCCGAGCCGAGCTCCCATCCCGAACCGCCGGCTCCCTCCGGTGCGCCCCCTCCCTCCTCCTTCCCCTTCCAGCCTCGCTGGCACCTCTCCCCTCGCTCCGAACGGGCCATCCCGTTCGTCGTGCTGACCGTGGCGTTCGCGGTGGTCTATCTGCCGTGGAGCCCGGTCAATTCGTACGTGCAGGGAGGTTACTTTGCCGGCAACCACAACTACGCGGGGATCACGACCATCACGAGCGGCGACCGGTTCCTGTGGCGGGTGATCAATCTCATCCCGGCCGGTGGTTCGGTACTCAGCCAGAACGGGATCCCGCAGATCTCCGGGCGTGAGTACGCCCAGATCGACACGCTCTACACCACCTCGATCCCGTACGACTACATCCTCGCGGACACCAACATCACGCTCTTCTCCCAGATCGCCAGCATCGCGCCGTTCCTCCAGTCGGCCATCTCCAACCGCACCTTCGGAGTCCTCGCCGAGGGGTATGGCGCGATCCTGCTCGAACGGGGCTACACCGGCCCGGCCCGACTCTTTGCCCCCTACGCCGCCGAGCTCAACAGCGGCTCGCTGAGCGCGTACCCCGGCACGAGCGCCGTGGGGACGCAGCTCGTCCGGAGCGCCAGCGGCTTCTCGATGTGGTTCGGGCCGTACCTCACCCTGTTCCCGGGGAACTATTCGGCAGAGTTCCGGTTGCAGGTCAACGACACCTCACGGCCGTCACAACCGGTCGTCACCATCGAAGTCAGCGCCAATCAAGGGTCGAGCATCCTCGCCTCGACCAGCCTCACCGAATCGAACTTCACTGCCGCGGGAACGACGGGCCTGTTCGCGTTGCACTTCTCGCTGGGCAACCTCGAGTCCGGCGTCGAGCTCCGGGGGATGTCACCCGGGGGAGGCTGCACCATCACGCTCGAGGGGATCGAGGTCTCCCAGGGATCGTACCGCTAGTCCCCGGCGGCGACGAAGCTCCAGAGCGCGACGTAGCTCGCCCCGGGGAAGGCGCGGTCGAACCGGAGCTGGTCCGGCGCCGACTCCAGTGCCGAGGGTTCGACCTCACGCCAGAGGTTGAGGGAGCTGTACCGGTGCAGGAGGTAGCAGCGACCGAGGCCGTCCGCTTTCGCCCGAACCCAATCGTCGACCTCCGGGTTGTAGCCGAGCGGGACGGTCACCGCGATTTGACCCCCGGGGGCCAGGCACACTTCCCGCAGGTGTCGGAGGGCCGTGCGAAACTTTCCGGCAGTCCGCTCGGGCTCGTCGAAGCCGACGTGTTCGAGCGTGGAGACCGACAGGATCAGGGGAAACCTCTCGGGTGGCTCAAACTCCGTGACATCCACGTTGAGCACGCCAGGGGCCACCTCGTACCGATCGAGCACTACGTGGGGGAACGGCTGGTACCGATTGAGCACGTTGCCCACCTCCAGTGCCCGGCCGCCCGCCGGCGCCTGGGTCGCAAATCCGAGGGCCCACGGCACCTCCACGACGCGCTCCGTGTGGTTCGGCTGCGGAAGGTAGCTCAGGGGCTTGCCTCCGACCGAGATCCGGCGATCTCGGTGGACCGCGCGGTAGAGTGCCCGCGTGGCGGAGTACTGAACTGCCAGTCGAACCGCCGAGCTCGCGCCGGCCGTCCGTCCCCGCTGTCGGAGCGTGTCCAGCATCCGCGGTCCGGCGCGGTCCTCGAGATTGTAGCCGAGTCGATACGTCGAAGCCGCCATGGGCGCGCTCACACCCGGCGCGGAGCGCCGGCCGTGGGCGAACCGTGAGCGTCCGCGGTCAGGCCGACCACCCCATCGTGCGCAGGAGCGACTCGCTGACGCGTTCGATCGTGTAGGGCCGCGAACTCACCACGCAGTGCTGCCGCATGGAGGCGGTGGTCCCAGCGCGCACCGCACCCTCGGCCCGCGAGAGCATCTCGTCGATGGAGCCGCAGACCCAGCCGTTGACCCCGTCCCGCACCTGCTCGGCGGGCCCCCCGACGTTCGGGACGACCACGGGGGTGCCGCAGGCCAGAGATTCGGCGACGGAGTACCCAAAGAATTCGGAGATGGTCGGAGCCACCACCACCTGGGCTCCCGCATACCATGCCGCGAGCTCGGAATCGCTCGGCGCATTGACGGTCTGACAGCCGGCCACTCGGGCGCCCCCTACCACCGTGACCGGCACGCGCTTGGCCAGCTCGGCCAAGAACGGCAGCGCCGGCTCGGCTCGGTTGCGGGCCAGCGCGAGCACGTACGGCTCTCCCGGGGTCGGAGGCGTCGGATGGAAGACCGTGGGATCGACCGGTGGGAAGACGACGCCGTCGAAGAGGGTCCCGTAGAGGTAGGAGAGAAACTGCCGCGTGAATTCGCTGTTCGCCAACCGCCGCCGATACTGTCCGATCAGTTCGGCGTGTCGGAGCAGGTTGGTCGCCATGAATCCGGAGAGGGCCCGCATCGCGATCCCTCTCCCGTCGTACAACCTGCGGTTGAGGAACAGGAGCGAAAGGTCCCCGTTCGAGATGTACACCGCGGGTCGGCCCCCGAGACCCTCGACGGCGTCGACCGCTTCGTCGGACAGGACCAGGAACCAGTCGGCCGGGCTATCGGCGACCGCTACCTGGGCCAGATCGCGGCCGAGGTGACTCCCGGGCAGCAGCAGGCGGGACTGGTACGCCCGACCACCCACGGTCCGCTCGAGGCACGTCAGCGGCACGCCCGCGGCCTGGAGTGTGCGGCGCACGTCGGCGCTGGCGGCCGCAGCGCAGACCGAGAGTTCGATACCGCTTCGACGGAGTCCGAGGGCCAGATTCAAGGCGAATCGGCTCTGTCCGCTCATCCGATTGCCCAGCTCGGCGCTAAGGAGAGTGACCCGCAACTCCACCTCCGTTCCTGGGACCCTTTTGTCTCGTGGCTTGGACCGGCCGACTCAGGAATCGGGTAGCCCCGCGAACGCTCATCCGGCCGAACCCCCCGGAGCTCGCCACAGTCCCCGGGCGAGGAACAACATTCCGGTCACCAGGAAGACGGGCACCGCGTGCAGGTACGCCGGCTCGCTGCGGCGAATGGCCGCGGCGATAGGCTGCGCCAGCTCCGTCCGGAGGAAGGCGATCGGGTCGCGTCGCAGCGACTGGATCTCCTCCTGCACCGCCGGTTTGACTGTCCCCTCCTCGACTTGGGTGCGCATCCGTCGATCCATCTTCCTCCAGAGATCGGCGTATCCCAGGACCTCCCGGTGGAATCGATGCGCGGTCTCGACCCACGCGAACACGGCGGCTCGATCGCCGAGCAGGCGCTGTCCCACTTCGGTGTCGAAGTCCCAGCCTCCCAACTGGAGCAGCGACTCCCGTCGCAGGAGTCCTGCGTTGGGCACCACCCCGACCGGGGGGCGGAATTCGACCCATCCCTCTCGCGTCTCCCCCCCTTCGGCCCAACGGTGCCAGAGGTCGGATTCGCGGAGGCAGAAGTAGCGACAGATCGAGGGCTCCGCCCCCCGAGGCGGGATCCATGGGTTCGGCACCGTGAGCACGACGCGCTCGGACGCCGCGAGCGGCCGAGCCATCCGGTCGATGTACTCGGGTTCCATCAACCGGTTGTCGGCGTCCACCATCGCCACGAGCTCCCCCGAGGCGTGCTGCAATCCGAGGTCCTTCCCACCCCCGAAGCCGAGCTCGGTCCGCCGTGGGTTCGTGAGCACCTTGTCGGCGGCCTCCTCGGCGATCCGGAGCGTGCCATCGGTCGATCCGCCGTCCACCACTAGGATCTCGAGTCGTCCCGGGTACTTCTGCGCCCGCAGCGACCCCAGGCACTCGGCCACCCCCCCGGTCGCCTCCGAGTTGTACGTGGCGACGATCGCCGACACCGAGGGAGGGGGACCGGACGGTTCTCCGGTGACCGATGTCCCCGACGGAGTACTCACGCGAGCTCTCCTACCCCGGACCTTCGGCCGCGGCCGACGAGTCTGCGGTGGGCGCGGCGCGTCGCGGCGCGCTACCGGTGCGGGCCCCTGCGGCGATCCACCCCGAGAGGCCTTGCCAGGAGTGGGCCGCTGCGTAGGCCAGCTGCGCGCGGGAGAGCCGACTCCAACGCTCGGGGTCGTGGAGCAGCTGTGTCAGCGCCGTCCGAATCGCCTCGGGTGTCGCATCGACCAGCAGCACGCCGGCACCCTCGGCGCGGAGGTTCTGAAACTCCGGAAGGTCGCTCGCGATGACGGGGAGCCCGGCGCTCGCGAGCTGAGTAAAGCTCGCGCTGGCACCCGTCGTCGACGTGTACGAAAGCACGCCGGCGAACGCCCGCTGCAGCCGTTCCTCGAGCTCGCCGAGGGGGAGGAAACCGAGGAACTCGCTCCGGGTCCGCACCGCCAGCTCGTGGAGATTCTCGAGGTAACGCCGGTAGTCCGGATCCGAACCGAGTAGCGAGTGGGGCTTGCCCAGGATGCGGCACCGGACCGGCTCGTCGATGCCCTCCATCGCCCGGAGCAGGAGGTCGACTCCCTTGTAGGGCGAGAGGTACCCGAACGCCAGGACCTCCGGTGGGTCGGCATACGAAGGCTGGGGCCGAACCGGCGGATCGCACGGCAGCGGCTCCTCCCGGGCCGGGACAATGCCGTACGCGGACTGCAGCAGTCGGCCCAGCTCCCGACTGAAGACGACGATCTGGGCTCGACGAAGTCCGGCGACGGCCGAGTGGGCGAAATAGCGTGCGGTGCGACCGAGCCGATAGCCCGCGTCCACCGGGTCGACGGCTTCGATCAGATTGTGGAGTAGGATGGTGGTGGGGCGCCCGCGTCGCGCGCGGTAGCCGAGCGCCCAGAGGCCGAGCAGATTCCTGAATCGGGACCTGCCCCAGGAGGTCAGGCCAATGTTGGCCACGACCGGTGCGGGTGAGTGGAGGAGCCGGAACCACTGGGGCACGAACTCCCGCCACGTCGTGGCAGCCGACTCGAACGGGAGGTGCGTGCCGCCGAGTTCGAGGGCACGGTGGAGCTGCTCCCCGAACGCCCCGATCCCGGTGTCGGGAAAGTTGCTCAGCAGGATCCCCTGGGCGGACCGTTCGGTCGACGTGCTACTCATCGACCTCCCTCACCTCCCGGCTAGAGAGCCTAGGAATTCTTGCTTGCGGCCGACCGGGTCGAGCTCCGCCGGCGGAACGGTGGGCCCACCTTCCGCGGCGGCCTCAGGCGAGGTACCCCCAGGAGGAGAGCCGGGCTTCCACCTCGGTACTACCCGGGGGCGCTGCCCCTCGGGCCTCGAGCCGGCGCAATACGCCGAGCGCGCGCCCGGCGAGCCGACCCGCCTCCGCATTGGTGGGGGACCAGAGGTCTCGCAATTCGCCCGGGTCGCGCTCGATGTCGAACGCAGAGATCTGGGGGCGGGCCGACTGGACGACCACCTTGAGCCGGCCGTTGTAGGCGGCCACCGAGGCGTTCCAACGGCAGCCGGGGCCGCTGACCAAGTACTGTTCTGGAGTGAACATCCCGTCGGCGACCGCGATGGCCGGCGCCGGTCGCTGCATCCCGCCGGGGCGGCCCAGCGGCACCCCGGATTGGCGCGGGTCGATGGGCAGGCCCGCCTCGGCGGCGACGGTTGGATACACATCGATGAGGCTGGTCCAATCGGAAAAACCGGGCGTGGGCACCCGTCCGTCCGGAAAGCGGATCCACAGCGGCACCCGGATCTCCGGCTCGCTGAGCCCCCCGTTGTGAAAGAGCCGTTGGTGCTCCCCCAACGCCTGGCCGTGATCTCCCGTGATCAGCACGAGCGACCGCTCGAGACGCCCGCGGGCTTCCAGGATCTTCAGCAATCGCCCGATCCGACGGCCGACGGTGGCGACCTGATGAGCGTACAGCCCGCGTAGCGCCGCCAGTTCCTCTTCGGAATATGGCCATGGTTCGTACGTCCAGTTCGTCCGGTCCTGACGTATACGGCCCAGCCGGAGCCAGTCGGCCCAGCTGGTCCGGCCGCCGACGGAGGGGAGGTACGGTTCGTGGCAATCCATCAGGTTGACCAGCGCGAACACCGCCTCCTCCGATCCGAACCGACCGAGCATCCGGTCGAAGGTCGGCTCGATCCACGGGGTGACCTCGAAGTTCGCGTCCTGGGGCAGCAGCATCTTCCGAGCCACTCGCGCCGTGGCGTCAAGCAGCCAGGGGAAGCGAGGCAAGTTGGCCACGCACCGAGCGGCTAGCCGGGACAGGCCGCGGCCCGGCCCGAGCAGCACGTGCTCCTTGAGCGGGTCGTGGTTGTCCGTGCGCTCCGACAGGAACGGAGGATCCTGGGAGGAGGAGAGTCGGAAGGCGTTCTCGCCCCAGCGCCCCCAGGCGAGCAGGTCGAACCCCCGGCCAAACCCCTGGCCTGGATTGAGCGTGTGGTTGGCGGAAACGAGGAAGGTACGGTAGCCGCGCGCGCTGAGCGCCGACGGAAGCCACGGGAGGTCCGGGGGGATTCGGGATGCCCCCAGCCGATGGATGTCGTGCTGCTCTGGGCTCAGGCCCGAGAGGATGGAGACGTGGGCCGGCAGTGTCCACGAGGAGGAGGAGATGGTGCGGGGGAAGGAAACAAAGCCGCTATCGCCGGGGGAGGCTGCGCTCCAGTCGGGCGGCGGTAGAGAGTCCGCCCGAAGACAGTCGGCGACGATGATGTAGACGTCCGGCCCACGATCCCGCGTCGCCACCCTTCATTCCTCGGTGCGCGCCGGCGCCCTCGGGGTCGAACCGACCGCCGGCGGCCGCGGCACTGTTGCGACATGAAGAAGGGGAGGCTTCGGGAGATAAGCCATCCGTCGCCCGAGCAGCTGCCCGCGAAGGCGACATCCGCCCGACGCACGAGCGGCGTGGGCGAGCGAGGCTCCCTCGAGAATGCTAGCGCTTCGAGACGATGCGCAGGATGGCCCCGGGGGAGACGGGGTGGTCCGCACCGAGCGCCCGGTGGGTCCGGGCGTCGATAGCCCGGAGGAAGTTCTCCCCCAGATCGGTGTGCACCCGGTAGGCGACCGAACGCACGGTGCTGTCGGCCGGAACGAGGAACAAGTCCGGCAGCACCCGACCCCGAGAGTCGGTCCAATGGCTCTCGTCTTCCACCGGAAAGACGGCTACGCGGTGCAGCCGTTCGAAAAGGAGCGACTCTAGCGCGCGCTGTACTCCCGTTCCCTCCCAGTGGTCCATCACGCCGGCGATCGCCTCGAGGGCCTTGGTTTGCGCCGGAAGGAGGGTGGCGCCCGGTACGGGCTCGAACCGGGAATCACCGGGCCGGTAGCGCACCAGGTGCGCGCGCGCCGCACGCCGAAGCGTGAGCTCGGCGTCGGCGGAGCACGGGACCGACGGGACCGACGACGCGGTACGCTCGCGGAAGATCTCCCACTGTTCCTTGGTCGATCGGTCGCATTTGTTCGCACCCACCAGTCGTGGCTTGGCCGATCGGAGCAGTTCGCGTGCGAGTCCCCGGCGGTCGGAGACGCTCCAGAGGTGGGGGTGTGCAATATCGATGCCCGAGCTCCGCACCGCGGCACTGATCGCGAACGCGGAGATCGCGAGCCCTGTCAGGCGGCGTTGTAGGAACTCCTCGAGCTTGCCCCCTTCCAGCTCCAGAGAGCGTACATTTCGCTCGAAGTCCCTCCCGAGGATCTCGGCGATCCACTCGACGAGCTCATCCTCGAGCCATTCGACTCCGAGTGCCGGATCGTGGGTCCCGACTGGCGCGGAGACGCCTTCTTCGCTGGTGCCCCCGCTCAAGTCCACCACCTGAAGGAACCCATCCGATGGGCGGAGGTCATCCAGGAATTGGTGTCCCAGTCCGCGACCGTCGTGGGCACCGGGCACGAGTCCCGGCACATCGATGAGATTCACCGGGGCCCATCGAACGCCATCGACGCAGGTCGCGTTCCCGGGGGAGCAGCTGACGCCTTTCTCCACGTGAGGGCAGGGGACACGCACCGCGCCCACGCCCCTGTTGGGCTTCGTGGTAGTGAACGGGTACGGCGCCATGGCGACGTCGAGGAGGGTCAGGGCGTTGAACAGCGTCGACTTGCCGACGTTCGGCTGGCCGACGACCCCGATCTCCACGGATACAGCGGGCGGAATCCGGACGAGCGAATAGCCTCTTCCGGCGGGCGACTAGACCTGATAGTTGGGCGGCGTCTCGACGAAGGAGATGGCCCGGTTATGGGCGAGAGCCAGAGCAAAGAGGAGGTCGCTCACCCGATTGGACCAGGCCAGTAGCTCCGCGCGCTGCGGCTCCTTCCGATGGAGCTCCCAGAGTGCCCGCTCGGCCCGACGGGCGACGGTGCGGGCCACATGGAGTTCGGTGGATGCGCCGTCGCCCCGCGGTAGGACGAAGGTCCGCACCGGTTCGATATCGGCGCTCAACCGATCGATCTCCGCCTCGAGACCGAGGACGTGACGCGAGGCGATCGCCGGTTGGCCGGGAGGTGTCCCGCGGGGGCTGGCCAGCTCCGCACTGGCCAGGAAGACCTCGTGCTGGAGCAGCTCGAGCGTGGCCCGATCCGGTGCGAAGCTCCTGCCGAGCATGGCCGCGGCCCGCCCCAGATGGGCGTTCAGCTCGTCGTAGGCGCCGAACGCCGCGATGCGGGTCGAATCCTTGGCTACCCGCGCGCCACCAACGAGACCGGTCGAGCCGGTGTCACCAGTGCGGGTATAGAGGCGGGCCGTGGGTATCGAACCTCCGTGCGCCAGGGAAGTGCGTCCAGCGGGGACGACAACCCATGTACGCCGCAGTAGGAAATGCGGAGCACGTCATTATGCTTCGCGTCCTGACGGCACAGTCGGCACACAAATCCGCTCCGGTCGCTCCAGGCTCCCCCCACCCCTTGCATGGCCTCGTTCTCTTGTTGTAGGCTATCGCTCGAGCAGCCCTCGGCTCGTCCGATCGGCCCGTTTCCGGGCTCGGCTTCGCTCGGACAGTCCCCGCGCGGCACCGCGCAACGCGGGGAGCTGCTCTGCATGGAGTCGGCTGAACTCCCGCAGGCCGAGCTGCACAAGGAGGGCGAGCGCCGCCTCCTCGCTGGCGAACCAGCCGTCCTCGACCAACTCTCCGATCTCCCGCTCCACGCTCGTCGGCTGCGCACCGGCAGCCGGCGTTGACGCGGCGAGTTCCCGCACGAGATGGCGCACCGCCTCGGATCGAGTCGGTACGTTCTCCTCGTGCTGGTAGCTGTCGAGGGATCGGAGTTCCTCCTCGGAAAGACGCACGCCGAGGAAGTAGGGCAGTCGAGACGACTGGGCCGATCGCACGTGTGTAACAAGAATTAACGTCTATTTAGACTCATGGTCATTTCTTGTTAAACAGTCGGGGGGGGCAATGCGTCTCCAAACCCAGCGAGCATTATCCGGCGGCGAGGGACCCTGGGGATAGTGCGCCATGAAGCCCATGGTGATTGCCGACTGCACGTCGCGCCTGAAGGTCCGAAACAGAAAGCTCGTCCTCAAGCTCCAAGGTCAGAAAGTAGAGCAAGAATGGGATCCGGGTTCCTTCCCCTAGGACGCGGTGGTCTGCGATCCTCTAGGCGGGTTCGTCACGTTTCCAGCGCTTCGCGGGCTGGCGGATAGAAGGGTCGTCTGGTGCGGTGACACTTCGGGTCTTCCGGAACGGACCGCTTGACGGGACTCGATTCCAGGGGGCACCGATCATCTTTCAGAACCTCCCGGAGCCACTCCTTAAGCCGAATCCCCCACGTTACGAGTTATGCCCGAACGGGGCCACAGGTCGTACGGTACCACCCAAGTTCGCTTGTCACTAGCGATTCGCGCCCCTTCGCGATACGTGTTCGAGTGGTGCACGGATTACCGGACAAGTGACTCGCGGTTCTCGGAGAGGCGTCATCCTTCGACGTTTCGAGTGATTCCAATTTCGCCGCGTCGCGTCCTCCGAATCCGCGTGACCCAGGGGCGCAGTCGCGACCCACTGATCGCCGTCGATCTGGTGCGGCTCAATCCCCCGCACTCCTGGCACCTCGATCAGATCGACGAAACCGATCGGCAGACGCTGGATTATCGTGTTACGGCGATGGGTCGAGAGCGGAGCCGA
>JAKIWO010000028.1 GCA_022749995.1 Thermoplasmata archaeon
GTCGCTGGTGAGCCGTCCGAACGGAGTCGCTTGGAGCGCCTCCCGGCGCTCGAGGAACCCGTGGACGGTCAGGTACTCCCGGACCGTGCGCACCTTGGCGACCAGGTCTTCCATCGGCAGGGTGCGGCCGTAGAAGGTCGCGAGGAAGAATCGCTCGAGCTCGGACTCGCTCGCGACCTCGCCGCTGGCGACCAGCGCGAGCAGATGCATCCGCAGCGCGGGCTCGGCGGCCAAACGGGAGACGACATCCTCGGGCGCGGCCCCGAGGTACTGGTCCAAGTACCGTTCTTCCTCCTCGGGGGTTCGGGCGATCAGAACCGCCTCTCCCTCCGTGTCGAACCGGGGCCGACCGGCCCGTCCGCACATCTGGAGCACTTCCCCGGCCGGGATCGGTGCGTTCATCCCGATCCGGTCGTCGTAGCGCGTTGTATCGCGCACGATGACCCGCCGGGCCGGCAGGTTGATGCCGGCGGCGAGCGTCGGCGTCGCGCTCAACGCCTTGAGCCGCCGGGCGCGGAAGGCACGCTCCACGACCCGACGCTCGGGGTTGGTGAGCGAGGCGTTGTGGAAGGCGACCCCGTGCGGAAGCAGCTCGGCCAGTCGCCGGCTGCCCTCCGTCTCCTCCTCACCGAGCGCCGCGAGTTCCGCGGCCGCCGACTGGGCGCCGGCACGCTCGGCACGGGAGAGGAGCGCACCGACGGTCCGGCTGAGGAGCTGAGCGGCCTGCTCACTGCCCTTGCGGGTGCTGACGAAGACGAGCGCCTGACCGCCCTCCTCGATGACGGTCCGCACCAGTCGCGGCACCGCCTCGGAGGGAGGGGGAACCTCGCGTACGGACAAGTCGGTGAACCGGATGCGGCCCTCGGTGTAGACCCCCAAGCGGAGCGGCACCGGCCGGAACTCGCTCTCCACGGCCTCGGCGTCGAGCCATCCCGCAAGCTCCGCGGCATTGCCCACCGTCGCCGAGAGCGCCACCACCTGCAGGTCGGCATGGCGCCGGCGCAGCCGGGTGAGGCTGACCTCGAGCGTCGGTCCGCGCTCGGGGTCCCGCAGCAGATGCACTTCGTCCGCGACGACGCAGCCGAGCCGGTCGAGCCACGGACTGCCCCGACGCAGGAGCCCGTCGGCCTTCTCGCTCGTCGCGACCAGGATATCCAGCTTCTCGAGCTTCTCCGCCGGTAGGTCGAAGTCCCCGATCGAGAGGCCGGTGCGCACGCCGAGCGGCTCGAAGGCAGCGAGCTCCTCGGCTTTCTCCTGACCCAGCGCGCGCAACGGCACGAGATAGAGTCCCGTCCGGCCAGCTTGCACTGCGCGGAGGAGGGCCAGGTACGCCACGAGCGACTTGCCGCTCGCCGTCGGGCAGGAGAGCAGAAGATTCCGGCCGGCGAGCACGTGGGGCAACGCCGTGGCCTGGGGCGGGTAGAAGTTCGAGATCCCCTGTTCACGCAGGAGCGCCACGACCGGGTCCGACAACCCCGCGTTCTCGAGGGTGAGCGATGGCTCGCCAGGGGATCGTGCTCCCACCCCGGACCGACCGTCGGCGGCGGTAAATGCGTTTGGTAGCCCGGCCGAATCCCGACGAGGGACCACGTCAGCGCGGGTCAGCGGCCGATCAAGGAACGACCCAGGATGAGCTCCTGGATCTCGGTAGTTCCCTCGACAATCGGAAACACACGAGCGTCCCGGAGCAGCCGGCCCGCGGTCCGGGCGTCCTCGCCGTCGCGGCCGGCTCGGTCCAACGCCTCGGCCGCTACCCGCACGGCCACCTGGGAGCAGAACAGCTTGGCGGCGCTCGCCTCCTGCTCGACCCTCTCCCCCCGGTCCCGGCGCTCGGCGGTGTCGCGGAGCAGTGCCCGCGCGGCGGCCACGTCGGTGTACGCGCGGGCCACCTGCGCCCGGCTCAGGTCGGAGGGCGAGCGGGAGGCGGAGTGGCGGAGCGACTCGAAGGACGCCTGGGCGACTCCCAGCGCGCAGGCCGCGATACCGATGCGGCCGCCGGTCAGTGCGCTCAGCGCCACGTGCAGCCCGGAGCCTTCCGGCCCCAGTCGTGCCGCGGGCGGCAACCGGACATCGATGAGACTGAGCTCGGTGGTCTCGCTTCCGCGCAAGCCGAGTTTGTTGAACCGGGAGGTGACCGAGAAACCCGGCGTACCCTTGGGTAGCAGGAACGCGGTGATCCCCCTGGATTCGAGCTGCGGATCGCGTGTCGCAAACAGCAACAGCAAGTCGGCGAGTCCACCGTTCGTGATGAAGGTCTTGGACCCGGTGATCGTGAATCCCTCAGCCGAACTCGAGTAGCGGGTGGTCAGGCCCTTCGCGTCGGATCCGGCGCTCGGTTCGGTGAGGCCGAAGGCGCCGATCCAATGACCCGCTGCCAGAGGCCGCAGGCACCGCTCCTTCTGTTCTGGAGTGCCCCATTCGGTAATCGGGGCGGCGCAGACCGATAGGTGGACCGCGAGCAGGACGGCCACGGCCGCGCTGGCGCGCGAGATCTCCTCGAGGACGGCCGCGAGAGTAGCGGATCCGGCAGATCCACCGCCGAACTCGGCGGGCACCGAGATTCCGAGCAGCTGGGAGTCTGCGAGCGAGTGCAACAACTCGGTGGGCAGGGCATCGTCGCGGTCCATCGCTTCGGCGCGCGGTGCGATCTCACGGTCGGCAAAGGAGCGGGCCCGCTCGACCCAGCTCCGCTCGACTCGGAGAGGAGTGGCCACGTCGGCCGGGACCCACCCTAACTCATTAGCCATTCGTTCCTGACCGAGGGGAGCACCCCCGTGTCCGCACCGGCGAAGGACCGGTTCACCGGTCTAGATACGCTCGCGCTCGTCCTCGAGCTCCGGGCGCTGGTGCGGGCACGGCTGGACAAGGTATTCGACAGCCCGCGGGGAGGTATGGACCTAGCCTTTCGGATCCCCGGTACCGGTCGTCGAACGCTCCGCCTCGTTCCCGGCCGGTACGGGGCCTTGCTTGTGGACACCGAGGAACGCGAGGAGGGACTTACGGCGTTCGCGAGGGAGCTGCGCCGGCTGCTCTCGGGAGCGGTGCTAGAGCAGGTCGCCGACCCGGCGGGTGAGCGCTACCTCGACCTCCGCTTGCGCCGCGGCGACGTTCCCGAGCCACTGGAACTCGCCGTGGAATTCTTCGGCACTGGCAACCTGGTTGTGGTACGGAACGGAACAGTGGTGGCGGTCCTGCACCCTCGCGCCTGGGCGCACCGCACCCTGCGGATCGGTTCGCCCTACAAGCCGCCCCCCGAGCGGCGCAATCCGTGGAAGCTCGGGGGCCCGGAGCTCGCCGCCACACTCCAGGCGAGTAGCACCGACCTCGTCACCACACTCGCTGCCCGACTCTCCCTCGGAGGTCCGCTGGCCGAGGAGTGGCTCGCTCGAGCCGGGCTTACCGCCTCCAGCCCCGCGTCCGTGGACTCGATGCCGAACGCCGACCGGCTGGTGCAGGCCGGGAAGGAACTGCTGGAGGAGCTGGGCAGTACACCGGGCGGCTTCCTCTATCGAAGAGGTCCGGAGCTGCTCGACTTGGAGCCGGTGGCGGCGCGCCGTTGGCGCAGTGATCCCACCGTGGAGGAGGCGCGATTTCCTACGTTCTCCCTGGCGGCGCAGGAGTACTTCTCGCACAGCCTCCCGTCGGAGGAGGAGACCCTCGCCCGCGACCCGCGACGGGAGGAGCTCTTGCGCCAGCGGACGCAGCAGGCGCAGGCGATCCACGCCCTCGAAGACGAGTCGGAACGGCTTCGGCAGCAGGCGGAAACGATTCTCGCACGGTACCCCGAAGTCGAGGCCGGGCTCGCGCGATTGGCCTCGGAGGGGCCCGGTCCGATCGTCGAGCTCGATCTCGACGGCGTTCGTCTGCCGCTGCGTCTCGACCGTTCGCCCCGCCAATCGGCCCAGCTCCTGTTCGATGAACGCAAGCGCGTGCTGCTCAAGCTCGACGGGGCGCGCGCCGCGCGCGGTGGCACGGACGCCGAGCTCTCGGGGCCCTCCGGCCCCCCGAGTACCGCCCGGGCGCGCCCGCCGAGCCTACCGACCGGCAAGCCGCTCTGGTTCGAGCGGTACCGCTGGTTCTACTCCTCCGAAGGGGTCCTCGTCATCGGCGGCCGCGACGCGGCCAGCAACGATCGGATCGTCAAGCGGTACCTCGGACCGAAGGACCGGTACGTGCACGCCGACCTGCACGGGGCCGCAAGCGTTGTCGTGAAGCAGCCCGAGAATCAGGAGGGTGCCATCGGGGAGGGCACGATGCGCGAGGCCGGGCAGTGGGCAGTGGCCTACTCGAAGGCCTGGCGGGCCGGTCGGGGGGGCGCCGATGCCTTCTGGGTGGAATCGGAGCAGGTGTCGAAGACACCGGCGTCGGGGGAGTTCGTGGCGCGCGGCTCCTGGGTGGTGAACGGCACCAAGCATCTGCTGCGAGACCTACCCATGGAGCTCGCGCTCGGACGGGTAGCCGTCGAGGGTGGCAACCGGTGGACCGTCGCGCCACTCTCCGCGATACGTGCGCGCGGAACCGCCGAGATCCTGCTGCGGCCCGGAGAGGAGCGACTCCGTCTGGACCTCGAGAGAGAGCTCGCGCGCTCGTTGTCGGTATCGCGGGACGTGCTGCAATCGCTGCTGCCGGCGGGCGGGATCTCGGTCGAACGACTTCGAGGCGGCGCCGAGGGAAAGGGCGAGCCCGCCGCCTAATTCCGTCGGACGATCCGGCGGCCCGCGCTCCGTACCCGGGGAGACCCCTGCCGCATGGCGCTGATGCGAGAAGGGCGCCGAGGCAAGACCGAGCGGGGTGGCGTAGCGACGTCTCGCCGCGGCCGGGGTCCTTCGCTCCGGCGCACGTACAGGCGGTCGACCTCGGCCGGCGCGAAGCCGATCCCCCGCTCCTCCCACGTTTGACTTCGCGCGCGTATGGCGTGGATTCGGAGCCGTTCGCCCCCGACCGTCAGCGTGTCACCCACTTCGAAACGACCGGCCACTCGGCCGTCGATGCGGAGCGCGACGGTCCGGCGGCCCTCGATCAGGGAGACTCGGACGTGATTTAGGTCCCGATGCCGGAGCCAAAGAGTGCCGACCTCCCGAGCTCTGGCGTGCCGGACCTGTCGGCCCCCGGGTAGGTCGATCCGTCGGATCTCGAGGTCTTCGCCGAGCCAGGGGGCTGCCTCACCGACGGTGAGCTCGGTGGCTTCCGCCAGGTGCAGCAGCTGACGTTCCGAGCGCGGCCCGTCGGCGAAGATCGCCGGTACGCTCACCGGGCGGGCAATCCGTTGGTCGAAGGCGTGCGTGCTCTCGCAGTTCGTACACCGCGCGATGCCGCTCAGGTGGGCGCCGCCGCGGGAGGCCCTCAGCCGAAGCACCCGGTGCTCGGTCTCCCTGCCGCAGACCTCGCACGGAAGCAGAGCCCGCCCGAGTCGAGTCGGCGATGTCGAGCCGACCTCGACCCCCGCCGGGGGAATGGGTACTTCTCCCACGATCGCGTCCAGGGTCGCGCCTACTTAACCCGACGGTCGCGAACGGCCCGGGGGGACCGCTTCGAGCGGCTCCTCGCCCGCCGGCTCAGGAGCTAGCGGGGAGCGCGGTGGGGCTGCCCGAATTTGAATCGGGGTCCCGGGCTCCCAAAGCCCGAAGGATGGACCAGTAGAGCGGACCGGGGGAAGGTCCCCGACCCGTAGCTACCCCACAGCCCCGTGGCGCGGCTCACAGCAGCTCGGCCCGGCGCAGCGACCGGCCGATCCGGCATTCGGCCGCCTCGGCATCGACCTTCTCGATCCGGAATCGCTGCTTGGGCGCCAGCGATGGTCCGGCGCAGATCTGCCAGTTGGGGCAGTCGATCCGGTGGCAGTCGGTCCGGGTCAGGTCGATCTGGCTGCCCACGATCGCCGAGCGGCTGTCGATCACCGCAGCGCGCGGGATCGCCTCCACCTCGACCACGCTGGCGGAGCTTTCCTGGAGTGCGCACGGGTGCTCGACCGGTCGGACCTTGGTGACACGGTACCGCCGTCCGGCATCGAGTGTGAGGCACGCGTGGCGGTACGGGCAGGTCCGGCAGACCGGCGCACCGCCCATGTAGGTGAACTGGAATCCCGGCGTCGCCTCTCGCTTGGCGAGCAGGGTGATCTCCGTCATGGTTCAGCCGATCACCCCGGTGACGCCGGCGAGCCGCTCGGCCGCGTCCTTGCTGAGCCCGTTGTCGCCCAGGATCGTGTAACGGTCCGGTCGGACCGAGTGCGCGGCGACCAGCGCCTGGACCACCTCCTCCGGGGTGACCCCGAGCTCGCGCGCCGTGGTGGGCGCGCCGATGGTGTGCAGCGACATCCGCAGCCTCCGCCAGTCTCCCCCGTGCAGGTACATCATCATGATGGCGCCGACCCCACACTGCTCTCCGTGCAGGCTGGGCTTCTCCGCGAACCGGTCGAGCGCGTGGCTGAACAAATGCTCACTGCCGGAGCAGGGTCGGGAGGAACCGGCGACGCTCATCGCGATGCCCGCGACGATCATCGGCCGGATGGCGATCCAGACGGACTCCTCGAGATTCGGCTTGATGAGCGGCGCATGTTCGGCGATCTCCCGGGCGGCATACTCGGCCAGCGTGGCGCCGGTGCTCGAGTACTCCTCGTTGCGCAGCCGCGCGGCGAGTCGCCAGTCCAGGACCGCGGTCTCGTTGGAGATCACGTCGGCGCAGCCGCTGGCGAGCAGGCGGAACGGCGCCTGCACGATCACCGAGGTGTCGGCGAGCACGCCGATCGGCACGACCGCCTCGACGCTGGAGGCCCGCTCGGTGCCCCGGATGGAGGCGCGCGGGGAGGAGATGCCGTCGTGCGCCGCGGAAGTGGGCACGCTGACGAACGGGATCTTGCCCCGCGCCGCCGCGACCTTCGTGATGTCGATCTTGCTCCCTCCTCCGACCGCGATGAGGAAACGGGCACCGCAGGTCTCCACTTCGTGCTGCACCCGTTCCACCTCCGCCATCGTGGCTTCGCCCGCCGGGAGGATGCTCATCGTGAACCCGGCGTCGGTGAGGATCTCCGCGGCCCGCTTGCCGGCAAGGGAGGCGGTGCGCGTCCCGGTCACGATGGCCCCCACCGGCGGGAAGTCGAATCCCCGGCACAATCGGCCGAGTTCATCGAGCACACCGTGGCCGACGAGGACGGCCCGCGGGAAGACCATCGAGCGAGCCTTGCCGAACGGCCCCTCCCCGCCCGGCAGTAGCAGGCGGTTCGGTGCGTTCTCCATCGTTCCCGTCGGCGCCGAGCGGCGCGGCCTATTATAGCGTGGTGCCGGAACTAGCGGCCGGGCACGTCCCCCCAGAGCACCTTGTGCTCCTGGAGGAGGAAACGAACGTCGAGGTGGTCGGCGAGGACCCGGTCGGCCAGCGCGCCGGCCTCCTTCCCCCACACCGGCTGGAAGACGACCTGCGCTCGGCTGGGCCGTTCCGTGAGTACCCGCCGGGCGTACCGGTAGTCTGCGAGGTCGGCGAGGACGAACTTCTCGACGTCTCCCGGGCGCAGGAGGGGCAGATTCGCCCATCGGTTGTGCTGCTGCATCTTGGAGGAGGGGCACTTCACATCGACGCTCAGCACGACGCGCGAGATACGCAAGAACGGCCGCACATCGAGGGAGCCGCCGGTTTCGATCACCACCGTGTAACCCTCCCGGGAGAGCCGGCGGACCAGTTCGACGGACTCGCGTTGGAGTAGTGGCTCCCCGCCGGTGAGGCAGACGTGGCTCGTGCGGTGGCGGCGCACCTCCGCGAGCAGCGACGGGATGGAGCGTTCGGTGCCGGGTCCGAACGAGTACGGCGTATCGCACCAGCTGCAGCGCAGATTGCACCGAGCCGTACGAATGAAGGAGGTACGGAACCCCACCTGCGGCCCCTCGCCCTGGAGCGAGTGGAACACCTCGGTGATCCGCACGCCCGTTCCATCGTCGACGCGGCTCATGGCCTCTTCGCCGCTCCTTCCCTTGCGGCGAGCCTGAAATACGGAGCCCGGTCTCGACCGAACGCGATGGACCCGGCGCGGGAGCTCTACTGGCAGGAACGCTGGCGAGACGCCCAGCTCGCTCGGGCCGTCCGTGTGCCGAACCGGGAGAAGTTCTACGCCGTGCACACCTACCCCACGGCGAGCGGCTTCCTCCACCTCGGCCACCTGCGAGGTCTCGCGATCACCGACTGCCTCGTGCGCTACCACCGGATGAGCGGCCGCCAGGTGTTCTTCCCCACGGGCACGCACGCCTCGGGGCTGCCGACGGTGACCTTCGCCCAGAAGGTGCGCGAGCGGCAACCCGCGATCATCGCCCAGCTCGCGGCCGTGGGTGTCGGCGAGGGCGATCTGGCTCGGCTCGAAGAACCCGAGGCCGCGGGACGATTCCTGGGCGAGCAGTACCTTCGGGTCCACCGCCGCATGGGGTTCCTCGTCGATGAGAGCGCCTACGTCACGACCCTGGACGAGGACTACCGCGCGTTCATCCGGTGGCAGTTCGCCCGACTGGCCGACCGGGGCGCGCTACGGCAGGGGACCTACCTGGCTAGCGTCTGCCCGGTCTGCGGCCCGGTCTCGGTCGACCCGTCGGAGACCGACCTCTCCACTGGCGGCCACGCGGAGGTGGTCCGGTACACGACGATACCGTTCGCCCTCGAGGACGGCCGCGAGCTGCTTGCCGCCACCCTCCGACCCGAGACGATCTACGGCGTCACGAACCTGTGGCTGCCCGCCGAAGGCCCGCTCGTGATCTGGCACCACGCGGAGCGGAACTTCCTGGTGAGCCCCTCCGCTGCCACGCGCTTGGTCGAGCAGCACGGCGGCCACATCGGCAGGGAGGTCCCCGTGGCGGAGCTCGTGGGCCGGGTCGTCCGCGTGCCGTTCACCCATCTCGAGGTTCCTGTCCTCGCTAGCCGCGTCGTCGAAAGCGACCGCGGAACCGGGGTGGTCATGTCGGTGCCGGCCCACGCCCCGGCGGACTGGCTCGCCGTGCAGGAGCTCCCGGCCGAGACCCGCGCCAAGCTGCCCTCGATCCGCGAGGTGATCTTCATCGCGGAGGAAGCCGGCCTCTCCGACTCGGAGCGTCACCTCCGCGCGGGTACTGGCAGCCCGGCGGAGCGAGCGGCTCGGGCGACCGGTGCGCGATCCCTGGCGGACAAGGAGGCCCTCGAGGAGGCCACCGAGCGGCTGTACCGCCTCGAACTGAACCGGGGGAAGATGCTTCCCGCGGTGTTCTCGCCCATTGGCGTCTCCGACGCCCGAGAGCGGCTCGAGCGATCCTTCGACGCCGCAGGGACGGGATTCACCTTCGAGGAGTTCTCCGAGCCCGTGGTCTGCCGCAACGGCCACGCGGTGGTGCTGCGCAAGCTCGCCGACCAATGGTTCCTCCGGTATGGGGACCCGGCCTGGAAGAGCGCGACGAGGGCCGTCCTCGCCCACCTGAACGTTTCGCCGCCGGAGTACGCCCGGGAGCTCCCAGGGGTCATCGACTGGTTCGACGACCGGCCCTGCATGCGCCGGGGGCGGTGGCTCGGCACGCCGTTTCCCGCCGACCCCAGCTGGATCATCGAACCGATCGCCGACTCGACGTTCTACCCGGCCTACTTCATCGTCCGGCGGTTTCTCACCGCGGGACGCCTCACCGTAGCGCAACTCACTCCGGCGCTCTTCGACTTCGTGTTCTGGGGAACCGGACCCGGCGAGCCCACGGTCGGGCCGGAACTCCAGGGAGAACTCCGAGCCGAGTTCGAGTACTGGTACCCGCTCGACCTGAACGTTGGGGGCAAGGAGCACAAGCGGGTGCACTTCCCCGCCTTCCTCTACACCCACGCCAAGCTGCTGCCACCGGAGCGACAGCCCCGCGGCATCCTGGTCCACTGGTGGCTCGTCGGAGCGGAGGGGACGAAGATCTCCAAGAAGGATACCGGTATCAAGGGAGGCACCCTCCCGCCCATCGCCGACGCCGCCGAGCGCTGGGGCGCCGACGCCCTGCGCCTGTACTACCTGCTCGCTGCCTCCCCCGAACAGGATGTGGCCTGGGACCCGGAACGCCTGCAGGATGCGCGCAACCGGGTCGAGGAGGTCGAGCGGCTGCTGCGCGCCGGGCTTGCGACCGGAGGCGGGGGACCGCCGGAACTCGAGGCGTGGCTCGAGGACGCGGTCCACGAACTGCTCCACGAAATCGAGGAGGAGTGGACCCACTTCCGTCTGCGCGAGGTGGCCCAGCGGGTGTACATCGCCCTTCCGGGACTGCTCAAGCGGTACACGGCACGCGGTGGGCAGTACGGAGAAGCGCTAGCGCGCGTGGCCCGCATCGGTATCCGGTTGCTCGGCACCTGCACGCCGCATGTGGCCGAGGAGTTGGCCTCCTCGGAACCCGGCCCGTTGCTCGCGACCCGACCGTATCCCAAGGCGCAGGAGCTGCCGGAGAACGCCACCGCACGGGTGCGCGAGGCCTACCTCTCCGCCGTGGAGGAGGACCTGCAGAGCGCCCTCCGACCGATGCTGGCCAAGGGGAGTGCTCCGAACGCCCTCGTGTTCTATGTGGCGGCCCCGTGGAAGCGGACGGTCGACGAGTGGGTCCGCCAGTCGACGGGAGCCCCGTCCGAGAGGACCCGAGAGTTGCTCACGCGGGCGCAGGCCGAACCGGCACTGGCGGCGCACCGTTCCGAGATCGGTCCGTACCTCGCCAAGTTCGCCGACCGGATCCGGAGCGAGCCCTCCACGGAGTGGCACCCCATCGACGAGCTCGCCGTGCTGCGGGCAGCCGAGGGGTACTTGCTGCGCCGATTCTCCTTGGAGCGGATCAGCGTACACTCCGAACAGGAGTCGGCGGAGGTGGACCCTCTCGGCCGACGTCAGCGGGCCCGGCCCCACCACCCGGCGTTCTACCTGAGCCGCCCGACCGGGCCGGCTCATGCGCCGTCAGCCTAACGCCGCCGGCCCCGGGGGACGTTCCGGAACATCTGCGAAGGCGTCGGGTGGGAGCTGACGACGCGATACTTCGCCGAGCGCTTGCGGTCGTAGGGTCGCTGGACTTCGCCGGCCACCTCGAAGTAGATCAACTGCCCGATGGGCATGCCCGCGTACACCCGCACCGGCAGCTTGACCGACATCTCGAGCGTCCAGTAGTTGCAAAAGCCGACATCCCCCTTGCCCGCGGTGGAGTGGATGTCGATCCCCAGACGTCCTACGCTCGACTTGCCTTCCAGGAACGGCACATGCCGGTGGGTCTCCGTGTACTCCTCGGTGACCCCGAGGTAGAGTTGGCCCGGCACGAGCACGAACCCCTCCTTCGGGATCAGGAACTCTGAGATGGGGCCCGGGCGTCGTGCGTCGAGTGCCCCGTCGGTGTAGACGGCGAGGTACGGTCCGAGGTGCACGTCGTAGCTGTTCGAGCCCAGGCAGTCCGGCCGGTACGGCCGGATCACAATCTCCTTGCGACGGATCGCCTCCCGGATCCCGGTATCGGAGAGGATCATCCCGTTCCGCGAGGGGGAGACGGACGACCTCATTAGCTCGGCGCTGGCAGTGGGGCCGGGCGACTCCGCTCCCGTCAAATCCCGGGGCCCCCTCGAGGCGGCATGAGCACCCACGACCCCTTCGGCGTCTCGGAGGTCCTGACCGTCGGTTCCGAGCAGTATCGCATCTACCCCGCCGACCGACTCGAGGGAGTGCAGGCCGAGCGGCTGGCCCGGCGCCCGCGAACCGTGCGCGTGATCCTCGAGAGCCTCCTGCGACGCGGCCATGGCGAGGCGACCGAGCGTGCCCAAGCGCACGCGTTGGCCCACGGCGAGGCCGCGCCGGGTTCCCGCGAGCTCCCGTTCTTTCCGGGCCGGGTCCTGCTGCAGGACTTTACCGGCGTGCCGGTTCTCGTCGACCTGACGGCGATCCGCTCCGCCGCCCGCGCCCGAGGGATCGACCCTGAGCGGGTGAACCCCGCGATCCCGGTCGACCTGGTCGTCGACCACTCCGTCCAGGTCGACAGTTACGGCTCGCCCCGTTCCATCCTGATCAATCTCGACCACGAGTACGAGCGGAACGCCGAGCGCTACCGTCTGCTGCGATGGAGTCGCGGCGCGTTCGAGCGGCTGCGAGTGGTGCCTCCCGGGAACGGCATCGTCCACCAGGTGAATCTCGAGTTCCTCGCCAGCGTCGTCGCCACGGCCGGCGAGGGGGCCGACCGCATCGCCTATCCGGACACCCTCATCGGCACCGACTCCCACACCACGATGGTCAACGGGCTCGGCGTGCTCGGCTGGGGGGTCGGCGGGATCGAGGCGGAGGCGGTCATGCTGGGCGAACCGTTCTTCCTCGCCCCCCCCGTCGTCGTCGGCGTCTGCCTGGAGGGCGCACTCCCCGCCGGCGCCACCGCCACCGACCTGGTCCTGACCGTCACCCGGAAGCTGCGCGAGCACGGCGTGGTCGACAAGTTCGTGGAGTTCTACGGGCCCGGCCTCGCTTCCCTCTCGGTCTCGGACCGGGCGACCGTCTCCAACATGTGCCCAGAGTACGGAGCCACGGCCGCGCTGTTTCCCGTGGACTCGCTGACGCTCCGGTATCTGAGCGGGACCGGTCGCAGCGCGGAGCAGGTCGCCTTGGTAGAGGCCTACGCGCGACGCCTGGGACTATGGGACGAGCCGGGGGCTCCCGAACTGGAGTTCGACGAGCAGCTCACGGTCGACGTGGGAGCCATCGTGCCGACCGTGTCGGGGCCGAGGAATCCCGAGGAGAGCGTTCCCCTCTCCGACGCGCCCAGCTCCTTCCGGCAGGGGCTCGAATCCTACCGGCGGGAGCGCGCGCCCGCTCCGATACAGGCCGCCACTCCCGGCGACGACCCGCTCCACCCGCTCTCGGTCCGGCAGAATCACAACACGGCCGAAGGCTCGAGCGCGCCGGATCCCCACGTCACCGACGGTGCCGTGGTGATCGCGGCGATCACGAGCTGCACCAACACCTCGAATCCCACGGTGATGGTGGGCGCGGGATTGATCGCCCGGCGCGCGGTGGAACTGGGACTGCACGTTCCGAGCTACGTCAAGACCTCGCTCGCACCCGGGTCCAAGGTCGTCACCAGCTACCTCGAACGGGCCGGCCTGCTCGATCCGCTGGCGCAGCTCGGGTTCTCGGTCGTCGGATACGGATGCACGACCTGCATCGGCAACGCCGGCCCGCTGCCCCCCGCGGTGGAGCGCGCCGTGCGATCGCGCGACGCCTACGTGGCCGCGGTGCTCTCGGGCAACCGCAACTTTGAGGCGAGGATCCACAACCTGGTCCGCGCGAACTACCTGATGAGCCCGATGCTCGTCGTGGCGTACGCGCTCGCGGGCCGGATGGACGTCAATCTGGCGACCGACCCGCTGGGCACCGACCGGCAGGGCCGACCGGTGCGCCTGTCCGAGCTCTGGCCCCGGCCCGAGGAGATCCAGTCGCTGATCGACACGAGCCTCGACCCGAGCCTGTTCCGCGAGAAGTACTCCACCATCACCCTCGGCGATGCGCACTGGGAGCAGCTCGAGGTCCCGACCGGACCGGTCTACCCGTGGGAACCCGCCTCGACGTACTTGCGAGAGCCACCCTACCTGACGCAGGAGGCCACGCCCCCGTTGTCGGGGTCGGTGCTGCTCGAGGGCGCCCGGGCCTTGCTGGCTCTGGGGGACCGTGTCTCCACCGACCACATCTCCCCTGCCGGAGAGATCCCTGCGGAGAGCCCGGCCGGGCAGTATCTCACCGAACGAGGAGTTCCGGTCGCCGGATTCAACACCTACGGCGCACGCCGGGGGAATCACGAGGTGATGATCCGAGGCACCTTCGCCAATGTGCGGCTGCGCAACGCGCTCGCCGAGCCCAAAGAGGGAGGGTTTACGACGCACCAACCTTCCGGAGAGCTGCTCACCGTATTCGACGCTGCGGAGCGGTACCGCGCTCAGCGCACTCCCCTCATCGTGCTCGCCGGCGCGAGCTACGGACAAGGCAGCTCCCGTGACTGGGCCGCCAAGGGTCCGGCGCTCCTCGGAGTGCGAGCCGTGGTAGCCGGAGGATACGAACGCATCCACCGAAGCAATCTCATCGGGATGGGTCTGCTTCCCCTGGAGTTCGCACGAGGAGAGGGCTGGAGGCAGCTCGGGCTGACCGGGCGGGAGTCGTTCGCGCTCCGGCTCGGTGCAGGATCGGAGCTCGTGCCTGGCGGGGAGGTCGAACTGCACGCCCAGCGGGAGGACGGCAAGAAGTCGGTCCACCGCTGCCGTGTCCGGATCGATTCGTCGGTAGAGCTTGGATACTATCGGGCTGGCGGCATCCTGCCGTACGTCTTTCGCAAGCTCCAGTCCGCGTAGCGCCGGGGACGATGCCGCGGCTCCTAGAGCGGTGTGGTCGATTCGAGCAGCAACGACGCGTATCCGACCACGTCCGGCATCGGCTCGACCTCACCCGAGTGGCCCCAGCGTAGCTCCCTCACCTCGAGCGACTCCGCCTCGAGCGCGCCCAGGAGCACCGTCGTAGGCGCGACGCCGCACATCGAGATCTCGTGGGCACGTACCGTCTCGTAGAGCTCCTCGGGTCGACGCGTGCGGATGGCGGCGAGCGCGAGCCGATCCTTGCGTTGGGCCTCTTCCGCCGGCACGTAGTGCGAGAAGTCGGTGGAGGCCAGCAGCAGCACGTCGCGCCCGCGGATCCCCTTGCGGACCGCCGCGCCAACGTCGGTGAGAAACGCGAGCGACCCGTAGCTGACGGAGAGGGCCACCATCCGCGGGTGGGGGAGCACGTAGTCGAGCCACGGCATCTGCACCTCGAGGGAGTGCTCGGTGGCGTGGGCCGCGTCGTCCACCTCGAGGGGCGATCGGGTGAGCGCCGTCAGCAGATCGCGATCGGTCGGGATGGCCCCGATGGGGCTCGCCCAATCCCGCGAGGAGAGCGCGGCCGGTGCCCCCCGACCCCGGTGGTTCACCCCCAGGAGCAGGACCGAGGTGGCCGGCCGGTCGGCGGCGAGCGCCGCGTAGGCGTGCGCCGCGATCGCACCCGAGTAGACCCATCCGGCGTGCGGAACGATCACGGCGCGGATGTGGCGCTCCGCCGAGCGGCGTGGCGGGGGCCGCTCGCCCGGACCCCGGCGTTCGACGAAGCATCGCTCGAGCAGTTGCGTGAGCTCGACGGGGTCGCTGGGGTAGAACTGGCCCGCGACGGCCGGAGGGCGCACGGCGCTTGCGGACACGGTCGTACCGGTCACGAGAGGGCGACCTTTGAATGCTCGCCTCGCCCCCACGGTGCGAACCTATACTCGAGTGCGAGGTGCGGGCGGCGGATCGAGGTGAGCTCGTGAAGGTAGGAGTTCTGGGACGAGGGGATGTCGGAAAGCAATTGGCGTCGGGGCTGGCTCGCCGTCACCACGACGTGATGCTGGGCACACGCTCGCCGGCCGACCCGGGGCTCAAGGAGTGGCTCGCCCAGAGCGGGGGTGGGGTCCGTTCGGGCACGTTCGCCGAGGCGGCCGTGCACGGTGAGATGATCGTCCTGGCCGCGAAAGGAGACTCGGCGGACGCGGTCATCGAGCTCGCCGGTGTCCCCCATTTCGGTCACAAGCTCGTCATCGACGCGATGAATCCTCTCGATTTCAGCCACGGGTTTCCGCCCGGGCTCCTCAACGGAGTGGGGGAATCGCTCGGGGAGCGGGTGCAGCGCAAGCTGCCCGAGGCGAAGGTGGTCAAGTGCTTCAACACGGTGCCCCACCTGCTCATGGTCGACCCGTCGCTCGTCAACGGGGTCGCAGAGCTTCTGATCTGCGGCGACGACGCCGGGGCGAAGGAGCGCGTCGGTGCACTGGTCCGCACCCTGGGGTGGTCCGGTGTGATCGACCTGGGCGGGATCAAAGAAGCGTACTGGCAGGAGGCGATGGTACCCCTCTGGGTACGGGTGGCCGCCGCCAAGCAGAACTTCGCGATCGCCTTCACCGTGGCCAACGGGCCGCCGCCGCCGAGCTGAGCCGAGGCTCGCGGCGTCGACTACTGGTGCAGGGCATCGAGGAGGGTTTGCGCCTCGCCGTCCTCGAGCCGACCCCGAGGACGGTCGTGGAACGGGTTCGGTCCACCGTACCGCGGGATGACGTGGAAGTGGAGATGGAAGACGATCTGACCGGCGAGCTCTCCTTGGTTGGATGCGATGTTGTAGTGGGGCGTGAGCCGCTCGACCCTTCGGCAGGCGGTTGCGAGGGCCTTGAGCAGGGCCCCGTACTCCGACTCGGGAAGGTCCACGAGTCGGTCCACGTGCTTCTTGGGTACAACCAGCAAATGCCCCCGGGTGAACGGGAATAGGTCGAGAAACGCGAGCGCATGCTCGTCCTCGAAGACGATGTGCGACGGTGCGCGTCGATTGGCGATGTCGCAAAAGACACACTCCCCCGGGGCTTTGGGCATCAGGAGGTCCATCGGTTCTCGCGACTTAACGCTCCCCAATCGTGACGTGCACCTCCGGGCCTTCCTGCGACCGCGAGGGCGTAGCGGGCCAGTTCATGCGGCCCGGGCATGTCCGGCTTTGGCGCCCACGCGTGGGAGCGAGCGCTTGGCCAACGTCGGCTAGCCGGTCGTGGCGAGCTGCTGGATCGCCGCCGAGTCCTCGTTGAAGACGGTCTCAAGGAAGCCCCGGACCGCCCCCTCGAGCTGGGCGGGCGGGATCTGCTTGGAGGTGAACTCCCCGTACACGCTGATCCCGGTCTTCTTCCCGTTCGGAGTGTAGACGTTGAGGATCTTCGAGCCGGCCATCGGTCCCTCGGTGACTTCGATCAGCACCGCCAGCGGGGGCACCGCGGTGATCTTGTTCTCGACCTTGACCCAGTTGCCGTTCATGTTCTGTTCCATCTTGA
>JAKIWO010000029.1 GCA_022749995.1 Thermoplasmata archaeon
CGAACAGGGTGTTCCGCATGTGGATCTGGTCGGAGAACGACTGGACATAGTCGAGCACTTCCTGTTTGTCGGCCAGGGAATCGCTCGGGATCTTGACCAGGTCCGCGAGCATGTCCACCATCTGACGCTTCAACCGAGCTTCCTTCCTCGCACTTCGGCAGAGAACTCCCCGAAGTACAACGTGCGCGGCGACAGCGCGCTCGCTCTTAATCCATGCGAAAGTCGAGTCCGAGAGCGAGCGCGGCACACCGGGTGCGGGTGACCCTAGGTCGCTCGAGCGGACTCGGCCCAACTCTGGGAGCGACGCAGCGCCTTCAGGTACCCCGGCACGCGACCGACCGAGCTCCAATGCCCGGCCTTGGGCGGCAGCACGAGGGCCGCGACCCGCCCTCCCGCCCGGAGGAGCCGGACGATGCCGGCCGTCAGCTCGAGCTCCGGCGCTCGGGAGGCTCGAGCCTCGGCCCGCAGCATCGTGAAGATGCGCGGGGAGAAGGCGTAGACCGCCGTCGCGGCCCAGGGCGAGCGGGGTTTCGAGGGCTTCTCCTCCATTCCCGTCACGTTCATCCGGCGGAAGATTCCGAGCCGGCCCGTGATCTGGCCGTCGACCACACCGTAACGGCCGGGGTCCGGGACCCGACGTACCAGCAGCACCGCGTCGAGTGCCTCGCGATCCCTCAGCCGGCCCATCTCTCGCAGGGTGCGCCCCCGCGGTCGTTCCATCAGGACCGCGTCCGCGGCGTGCACCAGGAAGGGGTGCGGTCCGACCCGCGGCCTGGCCCGCAGCACCGCGTCGCCGAATCCCTTCGGCTCGGGCTGGAGCACCAGGTCGATGCGAACTTTCTCGAGGGCCCGGTAGAAGGCCGCCGTTTCCGCGAGTCGCTCGGGATGTGCGGCGTGTCGGTCGAGGAACGCCTCATCGATCGAGAAGTAGCTGCGGGCGATCTGTTCGTCTCGGCGCGCGACGACGAGGGTGATGCGGTCCGCTCCGGCCTGGATCAGCGATTCAAGGGCGAAATGCGCGACGGGCTTGAGCACCAATCCGCCGGAGGCGCTCGAGTCGACCAGTGGGAGGAACTCCTTGCGCAGGCCGCGGCTCCACGGGAGCATCCGAGTGCCCTCGCCCGCGAGGGTGAGTACCCCGTGCATTCCTAGATCAGACCGGGGTGTCCGGTGCGCCGGAAGGGGCGGTGCCGGCAGCGGGGGGAGCCGGAACCGCGGCGGGGACGGCCTCCGTGATCGGGGTGAGCCGACCGGTATTGTCGGCCTGCCGCCACGAGACTCCCCGATGGACCGCCTGCTTCCGGGCGACCAACCGGCGCTCGTACCGCTTGAGGTCGGTGAGGATCTCCCGGATGACGTCGGGCAGCTCCCGCGTGCGGCGGTAGCCGTGCTGGGGCAGCTCCTCGTGGATCGGCTGGTAGTAGTGCCGCTCGGCCTCTACGCGGGGGTCGGGGGGATGCTCGATGCGCGGGTTCCAGCCGAGCCCCTCGGCGATCGTTCGGACCTCCTCGGCGAGCTGGTTGACCGAGTAGGCGGCGTCGAACTGGTTCCACACCCGATACTCGGGGTTCGCCGGCGGGTTCTCCACCGCGATCCGCAGCGACTGGATCGAGTCCTCGAGCGCGATGAATCCGCGGGTCTGGTGCCCCTCGCCGTAGGGTGTGATGGCGAGTCCCAGCACCGCCTGCACGCAGAACCGGTTGAGCGCGGTGCCCCAGACCTCATCAAAGTCGAATCGGGTGAGCAGCTTGGGTCGGTCGATCTCCGGCGTGCGGGTGCCGTAGATGACCCCCTGCATGACGTCGGTCGCCTTGAGCGACCAGATCTTCGAGGCGAACATCACGTCCCCCGAGTCGAACACCTTCGACCAGTGGTACCACGAGCCCGCGTTGCGGGGGAACGGAAGCCGGTCCGAGCGACCCCGGTATTCTATCTCGAAGAACCCCTCGGGGATGTCCACGTTGGGGGTACCGTACTCCCCCATCGTCCCCATCTTGACCAGGTGGGCGCCCGGGGCGTGCTCCTTCATCGCGTAGAGCAGGTGGAGCGTCCCGGTCAGGTTCTCCACCTGGGTGGCCACGGCGTGGTGGACATCGATCATCGAGTAGGGGGCCGAGCGCTGCTCGCCCAAGTGGACGATCGCATCGGGCTGCTCCGCGCGCAGCACTCTCGTGACGAACTCGTAGTCGCCCAGGTCCCCCTGGTGGAAGCCGATCGGCTTGGCGAACTTTTCCAGGGCGGCGGACAGGCGGGTGCGGATCGACGCGATGGGCGTCGCCGACCAGCTCCCCACCTCCTTCACCCGCCTGCGGGTGACGAAGTTGTCGAGCCCCACCACGTCGTGACCTCGGGAGAGGAGGTGGAGCGCCAAGGGCCATCCGGAGTAGCCGTCGATGCCGGTGATCAGGACCTTCATGGCGGGAGATGGCGATGGGCGGCTTCGGCACTTAAGAACTGAGGGCCGACGGGACGCCACCCCCGGAAGCGCCGGGGCGGGGCGGTCCGTCCGCTGCGAATACTCTACAATCGGTTCGGCGGTTTTAAACCGCGTCCCCTCCTAGCTCTAGAAAATGGCTGCCGAGGCCCGGAACGACCTGCGGATCATCGAGACCCGGGACGAATCGCTCCACGGCGCGATGATGATCGTGGGGTTCCCCACCCACGGTCTCGTGGGCTCGGTGGCGGCCTCCTACCTGGTCCACACGCTGGACATGAGCCCGATCGCGTACGCGATCAGCGACATGTTCCCGCCGACGGTGATCATGGAAGAGGGACTGGTCCACGCCCCGGTCCGGTTCTACGCGAGCAAGCTGGTCTGCGGCCCCGACCGCAAGTGCGAGCAGCTGGTCGTGGCGATCTCGGACATCCAGCCGCCTCCGGAGGTCCTCGTGAGCCTCTCCCGCGGAATGCTCGATTGGGCGGAGGCCAAGCGCGTGCAGCTGGTGGTCGCCATTGAGGGGCAGCCGATCGAGGGGGAGGCGAACTCCACCGACGCGCGCGTGGTCGCGATGACCAACCGACCGGCGGCCGGACTCCTCGAGCAGTACAAGTTCGACCCCGCCAATGGTGTCGTGACGGGCTTTTCTGGCGCGCTGATGCTCTCGGCGATCGGCCGGACGCTACCGGTGATGTGCCTGGTCGCGCAGGCGCACAAGGACTACCCGGACGCCCGCGCGGCGGCGAAGGTGATCGAGTCGATCAACCCGCTCGTGCCGATGCTCGTTTTGGACACCAAGCCGCTCCGGGAAAAGGCCCGGGAGATCGAGGGGGAGGTCCGCAAGAGCCTGGAGCAGCAGCGTCGCTCGCTCTCGACGATGCGCCCGGAGGAATCGGAAGGGCCGGGTGAGATGTATCGCTGAGAGCCATCCCTCGGTGATCTCCTCGCCGCTTCCGGGGCCACCCCCCATCGTGCTACGGGAATTCGAGCCGCGCGACTTGGAGCCGATCGCCGCGATCGTGGAGGAAGCGCTCCACGAGCGGTACGAGCCGGCGTTGTACATGTCCCTGAGCGACCCATGGCGGGACGGTTTCCTCGTGGCGGCCGACCCCTCGGGCCGACCGGCCGGGTTTCTCCTGGGGGTTTCGCAGGTGGAGAACGAGGGACGCGTGCTGATGTTCGCGGTGCACCGGGACTGGCGCTCGCAGGGCGTGGGTTCGATCCTGATGGAGGAGTTCCTTCGCCGGACCCGAGCGAGAGGCCTGCACCGGGCCACGCTCGAGGTGCGGGTGAGCAATGCCGGGGCGATCCGCTTCTACTCGCGGTACGGATTCTCCGTCATCGACCTCCTCCGCGGATACTACTCCGACGGCGAGAACGGCTACCAGATGGCCCGCGACCTCCCGCCGGGCTGAGAGCTACTTCGGCGCACCCCGCCCCGACGCGGCGGGAGTCCCGAGGCGGCGCCCCGGCTTCGGCGTCGGCGCGGCACACCCCAAAGGCTTCATGGGTGCCGGCTCCCCGTGCCGTCGATGCCGGAACGCTGGCCCACGGCTCGGGAGCTGATGACCGCGAGTCCGATCACCCTGGACCACGACGCGCCGCTCTCCGAGGCGCTCGGACTGATGCGGGGCCACCGCATCCACGAGCTCCCCGTGATGCGGGGCAAGCAGCTCGCGGGCATGATCACGTTCGAGTCGATCGCCCGCCACACCAACCTCTCCCTCGCGACGAAGGTCGAGCACCTGATGGTGCTGCCCCACCTCGTGACGGAGTCCACCTCGCTGCCGGAAGTCGCCGAGCGGCTGCTCGCGGCCGGACTCCGTGCCGCCCCCGTGGTGGGGCGCCGGAGCGAGCTCGTCGGTGTGGTCTCCCGGACCGATCTTGTGCGGGCGCTCGCCAAGAGCGCCGTCGCCACCCGGTTCCTGGTCGAGCAGATCGCGAGCCCGCTCACGGCGACCATACGCCAGGACGATACCGTCGATGCGCTGCTCGGACAAGTCCGGACGCTCGAGGAGCACCCGCTTCCCGTCGTCGACCGGGCGGGCAAGCTCGTCGGAGCTGTCGGGGTCTCCGACTTGGGGCGCGTCCTGTGGCGGCCGATGGGGGGTGGCAAGCGGGACGCCGAGCGGCACAAGTCCGGCGCGGGTCATGCTCGGGGCATGCCGGTCAGCACGATCATGAATGCACCGGCGGTCACGATCGCGCGCGGCTCGACCGCTGCCGAGGCGGCGCAGCAGATGACCGAAGAGCGGGTCTCTTCCTGCTTCGTGGAGGAGGCGGGACTGCCCGTCGGCATCGTCAGCCAGGGGGACCTGCTGGGCCTCGCCGTCGGGGCAGCCCCCACCCGAGGCAAGGTGCCGGCCGCCGACGTGTACGTCCAGATCCAAGGGCTCCGCGGCTCCGCCGACCCCGAGACGCTCGCCGAGATCGACCGGCTGCTGGCGCAGGGTCTCCGGCGCATCTCGCGGCACGTGAAACCGGTGCTGCTCAACCTGCACATCAGCCCGCACGCCACCCACCGCTCGGGCAACGCCACCGTCCAGGTGCGGCTGCACACCGACCGTGGGATCTTCTACGCCTCCGATACCGAGTGGAACCTGTTCGCGGGTATCGCGACGCTCATGGACGAGCTGGCCGAACAGGTGCAGCACACGCACGCGGCCGGTCGACGGCAGCGGCGCAGCGAGCTCAACCGCAAGCGGACCAACCTCGACGAGAACGTCGGCGATCCCGAGCTCGAGGCGCGCCTGCGGGGCGACGCCGCCGACCACGAGTAGGGAGCGCGGCCCATGATGCCCGGCGGCCGGATGAACCCGCGCCAGCTCCAGCTCATGATGAAGCGGCTCGGGATGACCAACGAGCCGCTCCGCGACGTCGAGGAGGTGATCATCCGCTTGCGCGAGACCGAGCATGTCCTCCGCAAGCCGGAGGTGTCGCTCCTCACCGTCCAGGGGGTCCGGACCTACCAGGTGGTGGGGGAGTCCGAGATTCGCGCCCGTACCGCCGGCGGCCCGACGGAGCCCGCGCCCTCCCCGGCTACGGCCGCACCTCCGCCGGGACCGCCCGAGGAGGACATTCGTCTCGTGATGGAGCAGAGTGGCGCAGACCGGCCGAGCGCGCTCGCCGCGTTGGAGGAGACCGACGGCGCCCCCGCCGAGGCGATCCTGCGACTGCTCTCCCGTCGAGGGAGTGGTGGCTAGCGCACCGATCGAGCAGGAGTGCGTCGAGGGGTACGTCTACGTCGCCGCCCCGTTTCGGCTCCTGATCCTGCGCCGGCCGCCGTCTCGGGACCGGATCTGGGTTCCGGTGAGCGGCAAGGTCGAGGGTACGGATCGGGACTACCCGAGCGCCCTGCGGCGGGACCTGCAGGAGGAGACCGGGTTCACCGACGTGCGCCGACTCTGTTCCCTCGATTGGGAGGTCTCGTTTGAGGGTCCGAACGGAGCCCGATGGCGTCTGCACGCGTTCGGCGTCGAAGTGCCGGCCCCGTGGCCGCCCATCCTGAGTGCGGAGCACGAGGCGTTCGCCTGGGTGTCGGCGGCGGAGGCGAAGGCGCGGCTTCACTATCCGGACAATCAGCGGGCGGTGGACCGGCTGCTCGAGCGCGCCGGCGGCGCCCATCCCCCCTCGGATGGGAATTAGGGGGGGTGGGCCAGGGGAGCCTGACGGCGTGGCCCCGCACGGAGGCGTCACCTTGCACACGGCTCGGGCGGGCAAGGGTACTCGTTCCCGTCCAACTGCCCGAGCCATGGTCCACCTTATCGATGAAGGAAGCGCTTTCGACGTGCCGGTCGCCGAGGTCTGGAAGCTGCTGACCACTCCCAGCGTCCACCTTCACAAGAATCGGCGCAACCGTCAGATGAAGCCGGAGGGGGAGAACCGGCTGCTGCTCACCCAAGAACAGGAGATCGGGGGGCGGTGGGAGAAGGTCACCCAGCGGATCAGCATGTACCCGCCGCTGGGAATGGTGATCGAGACGCTCGAAGGACCGCTGGCCGGATCGAAGTTCATCACCTACTACACTCCCCAAGACCAATCGACACGAGTGACCGTCGTCGGAGAGTTCGTCTCCCCTTCCCTGACAACCGTGGAGCTCGAGCGTGCGGTTCACCAGTTCTTGGAGGAGGTCTACCGCGAGGACTCCGCGACGCTGGGGGGGCCCGCGCTCAAGGGGTAGGCGACCAGGCGCCTCCGGCCGCAGGTTCCCTCCGCACCGCAGGGAAGAGCTCCGGCTCTCTGCCGCAGTGGATACCCTCTTACCGACTCTCTCCCCTCTTCCTGGGATCCGCGATGAGCGCCGACGTACTCCCCCAGTTGCGGACCGTCCAGGCACGGGTAGAGGCCGGTGCGGGCTTCGAGCCGGCCGGCGTGTTTCCCCGGTTCGAAGAGCCGCTCTTTGCCACGCTGCGCGCCGCCGGATACCATCGGCTCGCCCTCCAACTTCCCGCGGGGCTCGCACGCAACGGGGCCGACTTGGCGGCGGAGCTTGCAAAGAAGAGCGGGGCGCGGGTCGACCTGGCCGCCCGGAGCTGCTTCGGCGCCTGCGACGTCCCCGAGGCCGGCGAGGTGCCGGGCGCAGAGGCCGCCGTGGTGCTCGGACATGCGCCGATCCCCAACATCCGTCTCCCCCTGCCCACGTATTTCGTGGAGATGCGGGAGCGGGCAGGCGACACCGCGGCGCTCTCCCGCACCGTCGTGCAAGCGCAGCTGCCGCGTTCGCTGGGCCTCGTGGCATCCATCCAGCACCTGGACCTCGTGGAACCTCTGCGCAGCGCCCTGGCGGAGGTCGGCTACACCGTCCGGGTCGCCACCGGTGACCACCGGCTCGCGTACGCGGCGCAGGCGCTGGGTTGCAACTATTCGCCGGTCGAGGCGCTGGCCGGCGAGGTCGAGGGCTTCCTGTTCCTGGGGACCGGAGCGTTCCATCCGAGGGGCCTCGCGCTCGCCGTGGACCGACCGGTGTGGCCGCTCGACCCGCTGCGGAACGAGATCGAACCGCCGGTCGACCGCGCCTCGCTGCTGCGGGAACGGTGGCTCCGCGTCGCCTCGGCGCGCGACGCAGAGCGTTGGGGGGTGCTCGTCTCCTCCTTCGCAGGCCAGTTCCGCGGGGCCATGGCCGAGTCGCTCCGCCGGCGGGCGGAGGCTCGCGGTCGCAGCGCGACGCTCCTCGCCTTCGGTCGCCTCGACCCGGCCGACCTCCAGGGCCGCGCCTTCGACGCCTACGTCAACACGGCCTGCCCCCGCATCGCCACCGACGATGCGGCGCTCTACGACCGGCCCATCCTCACGCCCCCGGAGTTCCTCATGGCGATCGGGGAGGAACCGCTCGAGCCGTACCGGTTCGACACGTTCCGGTGAAGCGCTCGAGTGGCCTCGCGCTCGTCGGCGTCACCCTGTTCCTCCTCGGTGCGTTCGCCGTGGCCCTCGCGGTGCGCGAGGGATCGGCCCGCCTCTACTTGGCGCTCATTTTCCCCGTCGTGACCGGTTCCTCTCCGCTCTTCCTCGCCGGGGTCGCGGGCATCGTCCTTGGGTTCTTGGTCGGAGTCGGGTCCTGGGCGGCCGATGCGCCCGAGACGGACCGAGGCTCGGTCGCGCTGACTTCCGAGGAGGGAGAAACCGGGGGCGTGCTGTTCGTGGGCCCCGTGCCCATCCTCCTGGGAGGCTGGCAACGTCGGTACGGTCGACGTTACCCGTGGTTCCTTCTCGTGGGCTTCGTCTTCGTGCTAGGACTCTTCTTGATCTTCTGGTTCGCAGGCTGAGCGGACCGGCCGGCGGCCGCGAGCCAGAGCTCGTGGACCCTCCGGTCGGGTGAGAGCTCCGGGTGAAAGGTGAGCCCCCAGATCGACCCGGAGCGGACCCCCACCCTCTCCGCACCCTGGCGGGCGAACACCTCGACTCCGGCCCCGACGCCGGTGATTCGAGGAGCCCGAATGAACACGCCGGGGAACGGAGCGCGCAGCCCCTCCACCTGGACCGGGGCCTCGAACGACTCGGCCTGGCGGCCGTAATCGTTGCGGCGAATCGACACATCGATCGCGCCGATCGACGCCGGGTCCGCCCCGAACGAGCTCGGCTCCACGGTACGCGCGAGCAGGATGAGGCCCGCACAGGTGGCCAGCACGGGGAGCCCATCGCGAATCCGCTCCGCCAGCGGCTCCCGCAGGTCGGTGCGATCGAGGAGGTCTCCCACGGTCGTGCTCTCGCCGCCCGGCATCAGCAACGCGTCCACCTGTTCCAGGTCGGCCCGATTGCGCACCATCCGCACGCCCCCGACTCCGGCGAGCGCGCGGATGGCCGCCGCCTGCTCCGGGTAGTCTCCCTGGAGGGAGAGGACGCCGACCTTCACGGGCCCGTCCCGCGCCGGAGTTCCTCGAGGAGCTCCCGGGCACGGTCGATCCGTATGGCGTGCTCGTCGACCAGTCGCTGGACCAGCGCGTCCACCTCCTCGGGCTTCGCTCCGGCGGTGACGGCGATGTTCCGGGCGTGGAGCTCCATATGGCCCCGCTGGATCCCCTCGGTCGCCAGAGCGCGCAGCGCCGCAAAGTTCTGGGCCAGCCCCACGGCGGCGATCACCTGGGCGAGCTCGGAGGCGGAGCGTACGCCGAGCAGCTTCACGTTCGCTCGAGCGGTCGGGTGGACTGCGGTGGCCCCCCCGATGAGGCCGACCGGCATGGGCAGCTCGATGCTGCCGACCAGGTTGCCCTGGGCATCCTTCTCGTACGTGGTCAGCGGCTTCACCACGCCACCGTCCTCGGCGTGGAACGCGGCAAAGGTGTGCGCGCCGCTCTCCACGGCACGGAAGTCGTTGCCCGTGGCGACGACGACGGCGGAGATCCCGTTCATGATCCCCTTGTTGTGCGTGGCGCATCGGAACGGGTCGACCAGCGCGAAGGTGTAGGCGTCGAGGATCGCTTCGACCACCTCGGCGCCGGTCCGTTCGCCGTCAGCGAGCTTCTCCCGAGGGAAGGTGGCGCTCGCTCGAGCGAGCCGAAAGACCGCGAGGTTGGAGATGATCCGGAGCAGGGCGCGTCCGCCGGAAAGACGGGCCAACGTCGGCGCAAGTGCCTCGCACATGGTGTTGACGGCGTTCATGCCTCCGGCGTCGCGGGCATCGACGAGCAGGTGGACGATGACCATCGTGCCCCGGGGGCTGGGCACGATCCGCACCTCCACCTCGCGAGCCCCGCCGCCGAATTTGACGAGCATCGGGTCCTTGGCGTTGGCCGCCGCGAGCAGGCTGTCCCGCTCCGCCAGGATCCGGATCCGTGCGGCTGCGGGATCGGGCACGTCGAGCAGTTGCACCTGGCCGATCATGACCGGCGTCGAGCTTTGGGCGGCGAAGCCCCCACCCGCCCGAGCGAGCTTCGCCGCATTGGAGGCGGCCGCCACGACGCTGGGTTCCTCGATGGCCATCGGGACCAGGTAGTCCTTCGCGTTGATGCGGAAGTTCGTGGCGATGCCGAGCGGCAGAGGGAAGCAGCCCACCACGTTCTCGATCATTCGGTCGAGAATCCCCGCGCCTACGCCGGGCGGGAAATCGTAGGCCGCGAGTTCCGCGTCGGTGAGGGAGGCCCACTCCTTGAGCTTGCGTCGCCGCTCCTCGATGGAGAGACGATAGAACCCCGAGATCTCGGAGGAGCGCTCCTCGCTCACAGAGATCCCTCCGGCGCCGGCGCTGGGCTCTCGGGTGCCGCGGGATCCGGCGGAGGAGTTCGGGCAACGACCACCCGCGCCGGTCGCAGGAGCCGCGCTCCGGAAATGTAGCCCTGCTGAACCACCTCGGTGACCGTCCCTTCGGGTCGAGCCTTCGAGGCCCGGGCCTCGCCCACCGCCTCCATCACCTCGGCGCGGAACAGCTCGCCCGCGCGCGCGATGGCCGTCACTTCCTCCCGGTCGAGGAACCGCTCCCATTCCCTGAGGAGCAGCTCGAATCCCCGGCGCACCGGGTCGGTTTCCGCTAGCGAGCGAACCGACTCGCTCGCCTTCCCGAGCGCGTCGTAGAACGGCAGCAGCTCCCGCAGCACCAGCGCACGGGCGTCACGGCCCCGCTGCTCGCGCTCCCGCTCCGTCCGCTTACGGAAGTTGTCGAACTCGGCGAGGAGATACTTGTACTGGGTCGCCCAGTCGGGCTCGGGGGCTGCCGGTTCGACCGCCTCGACGGGCGGCGCCGGAGGGGGTGGAGGAGCCTCCGTGCCGGGGTTTTCTGCGTCGGTCATCAAGGGACGGACGCGGGAGCGAGGACGCCTATTTGGGTTCGCCCCGCGCGCCGCCAAAGCGAGGAGAAATCACCTATGCCCCCCTTGCAGATGCCCAACGCAGCTTCAGCGACCCCTCCCGTATTCCCCCCCGGTTGGGGACCACTTTCGGGCCCGTACGCACGGCCACGGGGTTCCCAGATAAGCGCTCCGGAGCGGTCGAAAGGTGATCGATTCACCTCTCACTTTCACGACGAGACGAACCCTTATAACACGCTCTCGGCTCGTAAAATCGGGTCGCCTTCTGGGGCCTACTTTTCCATGCCGGCCGAGGGAGTTGGGGTCGCCGCGTACGACGCCAGCTCGATCCAGATTCTCGAGGGCCTTTCGGCCGTGCGCAAGCGCCCGGGGATGTACATCGGATCGACCGACACCCGCGGCCTGCACCACCTGATCAACGAGGTGGTCGCCAACTCGATCGACGAAGTGCTCGCGGAGGCCTGCACCGAGATTTGGGTCACACTCCACCCGGACGGGAGCTGCACCGTCGCGGACAACGGGCGGGGCATTCCGGTGGAGATCCATCCGAAGTACAACCGGCCCGCGCTCGAGATCGTCCTGACGGTACTGCACGCCGGCTCAAAGTTCGACCGCCAGGCCTACAAAGTGTCCGGCGGCCTCCACGGCGTCGGACTGCACGTCGTCAACGCGCTCTCCGAATGGTTCGAGGTCAAGGTGCGGCGCGGGGGGAAGCTCTACTTCCAACGGTACGAGCGCGGCGCCCCGGTCTCCGCGCTCAGCACGCTCGGGCCGGCCGAAGGGACGGGCACGGAGCAGCGGTTCAAGCCCGACACCACCGTCTTCGAAACGACCGTCTTCGACAAGGAGACCGTCGGTCGGCGGCTCAAGGAGCTCTCCTTCCTCAACCCGCAGGTGGCCATCCACTTCAAGGACGAGCGGGATTCCTCCGACGAAACCTTCCATCACAGCGGCGGGATCTCCGAGTTCGTCACCGACCTGAACGTCGCCACGAACCCGCTCTTCCCGATGCCGATCTTCCTGCACGCCAAGCGCGAGGAGACCGACATCGAGGTGGCGATGCAGTACAACGACGGCTACAACGAGGTGCTGCTCGCTTTCGTCAACGATATCCACACCGTCGACGGCGGCACCCACGTCGTGGGCCTGCGCGCGGCGCTCACCCGGACGCTCAACGACTACGCCCGGGAGAAAGGATTCCTCAAGGGCGAGAAAGAGAGCCTGACCGGCGAGGACGTCCGGGAGGGGCTCACCTGCGTCCTGTCCGTCAAGCTACTCGAGCCGCAGTTCGAGGGCCAGACCAAGGCCAAGCTCGGCAACTCGGAGGTCAAGGGGCAGGTCGAGAGTGCGGTCGCCGAGAAGCTCGCGGAGTTCCTCGAGGAGCATCCGCAGGTCGGGACGACGCTCATCAGCAAGGCGGTCCAGGCCTCGCAGGCACGCGAGGCGGCGCGCAAGGCGCGCGAGCTCACCCGGCGCAAGGGGCTGCTCGAGGGTGGCGGGCTACCCGGCAAGCTCGCCGACTGCCACTCGCGGGACCCGGCGTTGTGCGAACTGTTCATTGTCGAGGGGGACTCGGCTGGCGGGACGGCCAAGCAGGGTCGCGACCGGGAGTTCCAGGCGATCCTGCCGCTGCGTGGCAAGATCCTCAATGTGGAGAAGGCCCGTCTCGACAAGATGCTCGCCAACGACGCGATCCGCTCGCTCATCACCGCGATCGGGGCCGGGATCGGCGACGAGCTCGACCTGACCAAGCTGCGGTACCACAAGGTCATCCTGATGACCGATGCCGATGTCGACGGCGCCCACATCCGGACGCTGCTGCTCACCTTGTTCTATCGAAAGATGCCGCAACTCATCCGGGGGGGCTACATCTACATCGCCCAGCCCCCGCTCTACCGGCTCCAGCGCGGCACGAAGATCCAGTACTGTTACACCGACGCCGACCGGGACCGTATCCAGTCGGAGATGGGCGGCAAAGGGGTTGTCATCCAGCGATTCAAGGGGCTCGGGGAGATGACCACCGAGCAGCTCTCCGAGACGACGATGAAGCCGGGCAAGCGTACCCTGCTGCGCGTCGGGGTCGAGGACGCCGCCCGGGCCAATGACCTGCTGCAGATCCTCATGGGCGAAGAGGTCGAGCCGCGCCGCCAGTACATCCAGGAGCACGCGGTCGAGGTCGGCAACCTCGACATCTAACCGTGAGCCCTCCCTCGATCGAGCCCGAAGTCGTCACTGCCCCGGGATTCCCGGAGCTGCTGCATCGTCTGGGAGTTCCCCGCGACCTGCCGCCCCGGCCGGTGATCCACACCGACCACGGGACGCTGCTCTCCTTTGTTCTGGTGAACGAGCGGTTCGAGCGGAACTTCGTCGGCGTGCTGCTCAAGGGCGGAGAGTTCGAGCTGCTGGGTCCCGCGCCCGAGGTCCGCCGGTTCAGCGCGGCGCTCCATCTCACCGGCGCCTCGGCCGAGCTCGCCGACCGTCTGGTCTTGGCCGGTCGCCTCTACCTCGAGCGGGTCGAGGAGCTCGACGAGGAGCTGGTCACGCTCGGCGAGGCATGGTCCTCGCACCTCGACCTGGGCCGTGTTCGAGCGGTGGGGCGGCGCAGCTCCCGACTTCGGCGCGAGATCGCGCGGACCCTCTCGGTGGTCGCGGAGGCGGCCCGCCTCTCCGAGAGCGAGCTACCGGAGTTCGACAGGGCCTCGCCATCGATCATCGGAGAGCTCGAGCGGATCCAGCAGATCGCCGAGGGGATCGACCAGGGGATCGCCAACCTGCTGCTGCTGCAAAACGCCCAGATGTCCAACCGCATCGCGGCGCTCGCCAACACCGCCAATATCCGGATGCTGGGATTGACCTACCTAGCGCTCATCCTGGCCGTCGTCGGCGCGATCATCTTGTTCCCCAACACCGGCGCGACGATCCTCGGCATGCCGAGCGCCGCATGGGTTCCCGGCATCTGGGTCGACGCGATCCTCCTGGTGCTCGCGATCATCCCGATCACGCTGCTCTTCATGCAGGGCTGGCTGCGCCGGATGCTGCGGGAGATCGCCGGATTCGAGTCCCGTTCCGCGGAGGGTATCGCCGACATCCCCGAGATCTCCGCGTCCGAGGCCGGCGGCGCGCCCACTCCCCGCTAGTCGCGCCACGAACGGCTTATCCTACGGCGGCCGTCCCCGGCCGCGATGGCGACGGACCGGCCGTCGGGCTCGCTCCGGTTCACGGGCGCCCTCCTCATCACTCAAGACCCCGAACGGCGGGTGCTCCGGGGGGATCTCGAGTTCCGGGACGGCCGGATCACCTCGGTCGGGCCCTCCACCGGCGACTCCGTCGAGGAAACGGTGGACGCGAGCGGCCTGGCGATTGTTCCCGGATTCATCAATACCCATGGCCACGTGGCCATGACCCTGCTCCGAGGCATCGCGGACGACCGGGACCTGGGGGCGTTCCTCGAGCGACTGTTCGCCCTCGATGCACGGCGCACCGAGGTCGACCTCGAAGCCGGCGCGGCCCTCGGCATCGCCGAGATGCTGTTGGGGGGCACCACCAGCTTCCTCGACCTGTACTACGGGGAGGATGCCGTGGCCCGAGCCGTGAGCGGCCTCGGGATCCGAGGGTTCCTGGGCTGGGCGGTGCTCGACCCGGACAAGACGACCCAGCGGGGACGGCCCGTGGACAACGCCCGCGCCTTCATCGAGCGATGGAGTTCCGACCCGCTGGTCCACCCTCTCGTCGCACCGCAGGGCGTGTACGTCTGCTCGGAAGAGACGTGGCTCGCTGCCCGGGACCTCGCGCAGAGGTCCGGCACACTGCTGCATTATCACCTCTCGGAGACCCGGTCGGAGGTGCACAACCACGAACGGGCGACAGGGCGGCGGCCGCCCCTCTGGCTCGAATCGATCGGGGCGTTGGGACCCGGACAGGTCGCGGCCCATGGGGTCTGGCTCACGAAAGCCGAGATCGAGCTGCTCGCTCGCCGGGGCGTCGGGGTAGCCCACTGCCCGAGCTCCAATCTCAAATTGGCGACCGGTGGTGTCTGTCCTGTGGTCGAGCTGCGCGAGGCCGGAGCCGTCGTCGGCCTCGGCACCGACTCGGCCGCCAGCAATAACTCACTCTCGATGCTGCACGAGATGCGAGTCGCCGGATTGCTGCAGAAGCACCACCGCTGGGACGCGGCCGCGCTCTCGGCGCAGCAGCTCCTAGATATGGCGACGCTCGAGGGCGCGAAGCTGCTCGGCCGCTCGGGGGAGCTCGGCTCGCTCGAGCCCGGCAAGCGCGCCGACTTCTCGTGCTTCCGCTTGGACCATCCGAGCCTCTCCCCTGCCCGCCCGGAGGCGATCGTCTCCCACCTGGCCTACTCGGCGAGCGACGAGGCGGTTGACTCCGTCTACGTCGGCGGGCGCTGCGTCGTCCGGCACCGGAAGCTCGAGCTCCGGGACTGGGCCGACGTTCGCTCCGCGGCCGAGGCGGCCTCCGAGCCGCTGTGGGGGAGCGCGAACCCGTGACCTCCTCCCCCCACCCCGTCGAGCTGGGTCCGGCGCTGGAGAAGTGGCTCCTGCGGGAGGGCGACCCCAGCGTGCAGTACCGCGTGCTACAGGACGTGCTCGAACGCTCCCCCACGGACCCCGAGGTCCTGGCGGCGAAGCAACGCATCGGCCAGGAAGGATGGGCCGCGGGGCTGCTGGCCGACCAGCTCGAGGACGGTCACTGGGTGACGGTGGGCCGGGATCGGCCTGCCTCCCTCTACATGCCCAAGTACGTCGTCACGAACTGGCGACTGATCGTGGCCTCCGACGTGGGGATGACCCGGGAGGACCCCCGGGTCGAACGGGCCGCCCGGCTGTTGCTGGAACAGTGGGGCGGTCCGACCGGTGCGGTTGGGGGTACCGTCAGCGAACTCTGCATCACGGGCAACGCCGTCCGAATGATGCTGCGGTTCGGCCTCGGCGAGGTGCCCGAAGTGGCGACCGGCCTCGACTGGCTCGTGCAGGTCCAGAAACCGGACGGTGGATGGCATTGCTTCCCTTCCCCCACCGGCACGCTCGACTGCTGGGAGGCTCTCGCGGCCTTCGGCGCGCTACCGAGGGAGCGCTGGACGGAGGCGATCGACCGTTCGGTCCGCCGGGGCGCCGAGTTCTATTTGGAGCGCGGCCTGCTGACCGAGTCCGACGGGTCGAGCTGCGGGCCGTGGCGGCGCTACCACTACCCACATCACTACTTCTA
>JAKIWO010000003.1 GCA_022749995.1 Thermoplasmata archaeon
ACTCGTCTCGGCCCTCGTCTGGCCGTCAGCTCGCTGGGCGCTCGCCGAGAGCTGGATGTTCTGGATCGCACCGATTATCGGCGGGCTACTCGCAGCGGCCGCGGAGCGTATCCTCCGGCCGCACTCGTAGCGTCGAACGAACCGTCCGACCCTGGGGGTCGCGGTGTTCTATTCGGAGGCGGCTGGGCTATTGGGCTTGGCGTGATGGCTTGGACCCGTCTCGTGCGATGCAGGGTGCTCCGCTTCCTCGCCCTTCGCCGGCGTTGAGTGGTGCGTGGCCGAGCCCTTGTGACCGGCGGGCTTCTCCTTCTCTGTGCCCTTGGCGGGCGCGGGCGTGGAATACTCCTCCACGATTCGGATCGTTTCGGGGTGCAACATCTCGCGCAATCGCTCGATGACCCGGGGCTTGGCGGCGAGCCAGGCGAAATCGAACTTGGAACGGTCCGGAACGTGCAGCTCGATCGCCGTGCCATGGCTCTCCACCTTGAACTCGCTGCCGCGTCCGTACACGATCTCCAGGATCGCCTGGGCTTGGTCGGTCGGTGAGGCGATGGGCTCCACGATGTGGAACTTCGCCCGGATCTTCCGACCGGCGAGCGGGACGTTGAAGTCCACCCGCACCCTTGCCGCCGTCAGGCTCACGACCCGTCCGCGTCGGCCGTGCACGGTGAGCGTGGTCCCGATGTCGAGGTGCGCGTCGTCGCGCCGCATCTCCGGGAGCCGCTCGATTTCGTGCATGGAGAACAGTTCGATCAGCTTCGGGTCCCGCTCACCGAACGCCTCCGCCGGCGGGAACTCCTTGGTCTGCTCCTCCCCGACCTGCGCCGAGGCGATGACGGCCTCGATGCCGGTGGGGAAGTACTCACCTCCGATGGCGTGGGCGCGGGCGCCGAATCGGAATCCGTCCGGTGCCTTCCAATCCGCTTTGGTCGCCACCTCCTCGCGGGTGGTCTCGACGAGCTCGGGCGGGTCGGCCGAGTCGTTCCAGATCTCGTAGTCGAGCCGGACCAGCTCGCCGGCCTGCACCGACGTTTTGGAGCTGGGGTGGGTCGTCATGCTCGCGCCGAGGCGGCTCGCTCTAAAAGGCTTGGGGTGGCCGTGGCTCCGGCGCGCGCTACTCGGCGGCCGGCGATGACGATTCGCCACCCGAGGAATGGAGCCAGCCGAGGAATGCCCCGTAGAGGGTCGCCCATCGGCGCGGGATCTCCAGAATGCGCCATCGCAATCCGGGATACTGGTGGTCGAGCCGGACACCGGTGGCCGTCAGGTAGCCGGCCAGCAGCGCGAACAGCCCGAGGCCCCCGAGGGCCAGGAGCGCCCCGAGCTCGCGGGTCACGGTGAACGGGAGCAGGACCACGCCGGCGAGCACGAGAAGGGGCGCGAGCACGTACGGCGCGACTCGCGCCGGTGTGGCCTCGTACGTGCTTCGCCTGCGGCGCCACAGGACGTAGCCCCCTTCGGCGTAGATGCGCTGCTTGCGGAGCAACGATCGGAGGTTCAGGTCGGAGAAGTCGTGACCGACCCAAGCCTCCGGGACGTACACGCCGCGGAACCCGGCGTCCAGCGCCCGGAGCGCTACCTCCTGGTCCTCACTAGCGGCCCGGCGGAACAGTGTTGTGTCGAGCAGACCCACCCGCTCGAACACGCTTGCGCGCCAGCCAGAGTTGCCCATGGGGAGCGCATGCGGATGGAACCGGGCTTCGGTGTCGTAGAACCGGCGCAGGTACCCGTCGTAGAATCGGGCGCCGATCGAATGGGCCGACCCCTCCATCGCCGGCGTCGGACCACCGGCGAATCCGACCGTGGGGTCGGAGAACGGTGCCATCAGCGCCGCGAGCCAACCCTCGGGCGCCACCTCGTCGGCGTCGAGGAACGCGAGGAACTCGCCGCGAGCGCACTCGATGGCGAGGTTGCGGCTCTCGGGGATGTTCCCGGGTGCATCGAGGTGGACTACCCGCGGGTCCTCGGTCGCCAGCCGCTCGGCAATCCCGCGCACCCCGTCGCCCTGGCCCCCGTCGTCCACGAGGATCTCGAGCGGGGGGCGCCGCTGGGTCAGCAGGCTGCGCACGGTCCGTTCCACGCGAAGGTCGCGCAGGACGGTGACGATGACCGAAACACCGCCCGGCACCCGGTCGGTGCGGGGACTCGGACGGCGCGGAGGCATGCGGGTCTACAGGCCAAGCTCGCCGCGGAGTGCGGTGATACTTCGGTCGACCGCTTGGGCGCTCGTGTACTGGGGCTTCCACCCGAGCGCCCGGGCCCGGTCGGTCGCGAGGAGTTGGCGGGGTACGTCGCCGACCCAGCCCCGCTCCCCGCCCGTGAACTCGATGCGCGCCCGGCCTCCCAGCGCGGCGACCACCTTTTGTGCGATCTCGCCGGCGCTGATCTGGTCGGAGCTGCCGAGGTTGTAGACGCCCAGCGGTTGCTCGCCGCGCTCACGGGCCGCGAGCAGGCCCGCGACGCAGTCCTCGGTGGCGAGGTAGCTCTTCACCTGACGTCCGTCTCCGAGCACCTCGAGCCGGCTCGCGTCTTTCTCGAGCTTGCGCAGAAGGTCGTAGACGATGCCGTGCGACATGGCCGGGCCGACAATGTTCGCGAATCGGAACAGGGCGGCCCGCAATCCGTAGGAGTGCACGAAGGCACTGATCAGCGCTTCCGAAGCGAGCTTGTTGGCGCCGTACTGGGACTGCGGCAGGAGGGGCCCGTAGCTCTCCGGGGTCGGGAAGACGGTAGGGAGCCCGTAGACCACGCTCGACGAGGAGAAGCCGATCCACGGGATCTTCTCGGCACGAACTGCCTCCAGTACGTGCAGCGTAGCGCGCACGCCTTGATCAAAGTCCATCCGCGGGTCGACGCTTCCCCGGCGGATGTCCGCATTGGCGGCGAGGTGCCAGACCTCGCTGGCCCCCCGGAATGCGGGGCCAATGCGTGCCGGGTCGAGGAGGTCCGCTTGGAGAAATCGGAAGCCGGGGTCGGCGCTCGCCTCGCCCAGGTTCGAGAGCCGACCGGAGGAGAGGTTGTCCACCACGGTGACCTGGACGCCCTGGCCGAGCAGTGCCCGGACGAGTACCGAGCCGATCGCACCCGCTCCACCGGTCACGACGGCCCGCCGGAGCGGTTTCTCCGTCGGCATCGCGCGACGAACTTGGAGAAGGGTATTTAAGCGGATACTGACGTAAACTCTTTTGCTGCGGGCTCTTCGCCCCGGCGAGTGACCATGCGGACCTACGTACGAATGATCTTCGATTCGGAGGGAGCGAGCCCAGTGGATGTCCTGCGGGTGATGCGCGAACTGGGGTTTGAGGAGTCGATGGGCATGCACGACTTCGTGTACAAGTGGAAGGATCGTGCCTCGTTGGACGAGGTGCTCAAACTGATCGGCACCATGCACGACCGCATGAAGGGCCTGCGCGTCAACTACGAGATCACCACCATCTCCTAGGCCTTTACCCTGGACACTTGGAGGATGCAGGCGGAGATAGCCGGACCGCTCGAACGGCACATCCTCGTGCACCTCCTCGAGCATCGCGGCCACCAGGTCCGTTTCGAGGCGGACCAGTGGACCACCGAGTTCGGCATTCTCCGCAGCTTCCCCGGCACGGACACGAACATCGTGCGCGGAGCGCTGCGCAACCTGGAGATGTCCAAATGGATCTATCGGCGGGTCCAGTACGTGATCGGCTACTCCGAGCCGAAGCTCGTCTACTCGCTCACGCCGAGCGGACACCGCAAGGCCACCGCGCTCCAGCAGGAGGGGAACGACGAGCCGACCCCGTCCATCGATCTCGGCTCCGTCGAGCAGGGCGCCTGGGTGGGCGCTCCGCGCCTCATCCCGTCGGACCGTCGCGACAGCGCGTGATGGACGGCCGCGGGGCGCCGATCGACGGGCCCCAGGTGCGGCTGCGCCGCCCGCGGGCGGAAGATCACCCGCTCCTGTTCGATTGGTACAACGACGCGGAGCGCGTCGCACCGTACGACCGGTTTGCCGTGGACACGTACACCGGATTTCAACGAGCGCTACTCGAGGCCGCCGCGTCGCTCGAGTCGATGGCACCCCGCTACGTCGTCGAGCGCCGATCGGACGCCAAGCTCCTAGGATTCGTCGGCTACTACCGGGCGCATCCGGTCCTCACGATCCTCGATGTCTGGTACGTACTGGGCGAGCCGGGGGAACGCGGAAAGGGGTACGGATCGGAGGCGGTCGGGCTGCTGGTCGGGCATCTGTTCCGCACGCACCCGGTGGAACGGGTCGGCGCCACGTGCGACGTGGACAATCTGGCCTCGGTCCGGCTGCTCGAGAAACTGCACTTCACGCGGGAGGGAACGCTCCGGACCACGCTCTTTCACCACGGACGGTGGCACGATGCCCACGTGTATGGACTCACCCGGGCGGAGTGGGCGGCAGAGCACCCGTCAGCCGGAAACTGATCCGGGCCTCCCCGCCGGCGCGGAGCTCCGGCGGGTGCACCTGCAGTCCCCCGACCTCACCCAAGGACCGGACATGCGTTCCCCCGCACGGGCATCGGTCCGCCGCGTCAATCTCGACGACCCGGACCGGGTCGATTCCGGGCGGGACCCCCACCGCGGCCGACCGCGACGGCGGTTCCGTGGCATACTCGGCGAGCGGTACGAGGCGAGTACGCACCGCCCGGTTCTCCTCGATCCAACGCCGGACATCCCGCTCGATCTCCGAGGCCGCCGGGAGCTCTCCTAGTCCGAACTCCAGATCGATCGTCCCCCCCGTGCCGGAGAATCGAGCGCCGCGGGTGCGCCGGCCCGTCATCGCGAACAGGCGAGCGCTCAGCAGGTGCTGCCCGGTGTGGAGCCGCATGTGCCGGTAGCGTCGCTCCCAGTCGATCTCGCCTTGGAGGGGTTCGTCGAGCTGCAGGGGCTTCGGATTCTCCTCCGGCCGGCCGAGTCGGTGGAGGACGGCTCCGGCGGCCCGCTGCACATCCACGACTGGCCAACTCCCGCCCCCTTTGGCTCGGAACAGGCGACCGGCGTCGGCTGGCTGACCGCCGCCGGTGGGATAAAAGAAGGTCCGGTCGAGGACAATGGCGCCCGGAGGAAGCGCCACGACCCGGGCCTCGAATCGCTGAGTGTACGCGGCATCCCCGTCGGCGAGGTAGAGGAGCTCCGTCACGTGGGCGGAGCACGTCGGTCCGCTCCATAAGGCATCGCCCGGGTCGTGAGCGGAACTCCGCCCGCACCCCGTTGGGGGAGCCGGTTCCTGTGGCAGGGGGAGCAGGAGGGCTGCGTCGGCGCACCTCTACGAGTACACGGGTGCGGTGTCTATTTTAATTGCAGTACTAAAAATTAGGTCCATCTATATATCGTCGCCCGAGTACTCGCCACCATGGAAGCGCTCGAGCGCCTGACTCGACGTCAGCTGGACGTACTCCGAGCAGTCCAAGCCACCGCGACGAGCGAGCGGGGCGCCCCCCTCAACTCCATTGCCATGTCGCTCTCGATTTCGGCCCCGTCCGCTCTGCAGCACCTCACCGCCGTCGAGGAACTCGGACTGGTCTCCCGTTACCGCGGCAAGTCTCGACTCAGCGCCCGCGGTGAGCTCACCTTGGCCGAATACCGCCGCCATCACCGGATCGCCGAGAGCCTGTTCGGCAACCTCGGACTCAGCCCTCGTGAAGTCTGCCGGGCCGCGCAAGAGGTTGACCTCGCGCTCTCCCATCTGACCATCGAACGACTCTGCGACGCCGAGGGCCACCCGTCGGTGTGTCCTCACGGCGAACCCATCCCCCCTTGTTCCGGTCGGCGGGGCGCCGGCTAAAGGCTCCCGAGGGAACCTCGTGAATCAGCGAACGAAGAGTGCCCTGGCAGTCGCCCTCGTGGTCGTCGTGGTCGCGGCGGGTGCCTACGAAGTGCTGGCCAGCCAGAGTCCCTCCAACCCTTGCGCAGGGTTGTCGACCACCCCATCGAATGCCACACTGTCGAACGTCAATGCTGCAGGCGCAACGCCCCCGCTCTCTCGGGGCCCACCCCGCGTCGGGGTGCCTGCGCTTGCCCTGCCGCACTCCGACATCGTCACCGGAACGATCGATGTGGTCGCGGCCGAGAACTTCTGGGGGAGCCTCATTTCCCAGCTGGGCGGAAATCGGACGGCGGTGACAAGTATCCTGACGGACCCGAATGCCGACCCGCACGAATATGAAGCGGGTAGCTCGACCGCCGTCGCGATCACCAACGCGCAGTACATCGTCGTGAACGGGGTCGGCTACGACGACTGGGCGCTCAGTCTCATCGCCGCGGACGGGAAGGGCAGCGGTCAGCTCGTGCTCAACGTCGGAGACCTCAATGGAGTCCGCGTCACCGGAGGGATCGTGTCGGGAAACCCCCACCAGTGGTACAATCCGGTCTACGTCAACGCCACGGTGGCCGCGATGTACACCAACCTCACCTACCTCCAGCCGTCCTCTACGGCGTACTTCCAGGCGAACTACGCGGCCCTGAACGTCTCGCTTGCGCAGCTGTACGGGCAGGCGACCGAGATCCGAGACCAATTCGCCGGCGCCGTAGTTGCCTCGACTGAGAGCATCTTCGTCTACCTCGCCAACTTCACCCACCTCGACCTGATCTCGCCCCCCGCGTTCATGGAGGCCATCGCGGAGGGGAACGACCCCCCCGCGCAGAGCGTCATCCAGTTCCAATGCCAGCTCGAGAGCGGACAGGTCCGGGTGCTTGTCTACAACGAGCAGACCGTGACTCCCATTGCGACGAACATGAAGGCCATCGCGGCATCGCACAACGTCACGATCGTCGGGGTCACGGAGACGATCCAACCTCCGGGCGTGAGCTTCCAGACCTGGATGCTCGGGGAGTACCTCCAGCTACAGAACGCACTGAACGCGTACGCGCTGGGGCACTAGCCCACCGTGAGCGGGATGGCCTCGTTGGACCGGGTCGACCGGTCGGCCGACCCGTCGATCATTCGAGCCGACCACCTCGAGGTGGCCTACAAGGACAAGGTCGTCTGGCACGACGCCACGTTCGAGGTCCGGCGCGGCGAGTTCGTGGCCCTGATCGGTCCGAACGGGGCGGGGAAAACGACCCTGTTCCGGCTCCTCTTGGGACTCCGGCGCCCCACGCGCGGGAGCCTCACCGTCTTCGGGTCGACCCCGCGGCGAGGCAATCGGCGGATCGGTTACGTGCCCCAGCGCCACACGGTAGACAACGACACGCATGTGGCCGCCGAAGTCCTCGTGCGCCTCGGCGCCTCGGGGTACCGCTGGGGCCCCCAGTTCACGTTCCGTCACGAAAAGGCCGCCGCGCGGGAGGCGCTCGAGGCCGTCAACGCCACGGAGCTGGGCGGGACCTCCCTCGGCTCTCTCTCGGGAGGAGAGTTGCAGCGGATCTTCCTGGCCGAGGCGCTCGTCGGGAATCCCGAGATGTTGCTGCTCGATGAACCCCTCTCCAATCTCGACATCCGTCGGGCCCGAGAGCTCGTCGAGGTGGTGCATTCGCTGGTCCGGCACCGGCGCGTGACGACTCTCCTCGTGGCGCACGACATCAATCCGCTCATCGAATGCCTGGACAAGGTGATCTACATCGCCAACGGCCATGTGGCGACCGGTACGCCGGAGGAGGTCCTCACGTCGAGCTCGCTGACGGAGCTCTACGGCGTGCCGGTGGAAGTCCTCCACGATTCTCGGGGGAATATTGTGATCGTTGGCGGGGAGGACCCCCACGAGCCGGAGCGGCCATGAGCGGCTCCGGACTACCCTGGAGCTGGAACATCGTCACCGACATCCGCCTGATGTGGTCATTCGCGTTCATCCAGAACGCCTACGAGGCCGGGACGATCATCGCGATCGTCGCGGGGATCGTCGGTTACTTCGTAGTCCTGCGACGCTCCGCCTTCGCGACGCACGCCCTCGGCCATGTGGGATTCTCGGGGGCAGCGGGGGCGGTGGTCTTCGGGGTGAATCCCGTCTACGGGCTCCTGCTCTTCACGATGGGGGGTGGCACAGGGATGGCACTCCTCGGTCGTCGGGCCGCGACCCGGGACATCGAGATCGGCACCGTCCTGGCGTTCATGCTCGGGCTCGGTCTCCTGTTCCTGAGTCTCTACCATGGCTTCGCGACGGAGGCGTACGCGATCCTCTTCGGAGAGATCCTAGGCATCAGCCCGGCGCAGGTCGCCTTCACCTTCGAGGCCAGTCTTGTCGTCCTCGCCGTGCTGGTCGTGATCTATCGTCCGCTCCTGTTCTCCTCGCTCGACGAGGACGTCGCCGAGGCGAGGGGGCTGCCGATGCTTGCGCTCGGCCTCGCCTTCATGCTCATGCTCGCGATCGCCATCTCGATCGCGGTCCAGGTCATCGGGGTCCTCCTCATTTTCGCGCTGATGGTCACCCCCGCCGCGGTCGCCGTTCGGCTCACCCGGCGGCCGCTCACGGCGGTCATCGTCTCGGTCTTGGTGGCCGTCGTCTGCACCTGGCTCGGGATCTTCGTCGCGGTCTTCCAGGGGCAGTTCCCCGTCAGCTTCTTCATCGTCACGTTCGCCTTCGGCATCTACGTCATCGTCCGCGGCGCCCTGGCTCTGGGCCAAGCCGTCACGAACGTCCGGCGTCGCGGAGGGGCTCGCTACCTCGGGCGGACGCTGTTCAGCGGGCTCATCCGCCGCGGGTAAGGCGCGCTATCGGCCCGTGAGCGGGTCTGCCGTGCCGGCGCACGCGGGGGCGCCGAGCCCTGCGGGCGGCGGTCGCAGGGGCTGGGGTCCCAAGGGGCGTCGACGGGGCGCCGCCGTCGGCTGCGTGCACCGCCGGGCGATTCCGCAACGTATTTAGAGCGGGGGCGCTAGGCGCGCTCGATTTCCAATGTTCAAGGCCCGGATGCGGATGGAGGTCCTGCGGGAGCTCGTGGAAGTGGTCTCCACTTTGGTCTCGGAGGTGAAGCTCTCTATCTCCAAGGACGGCATCGAAGTCAAGGCGGTCGACCCTTCGCACGTCGCCATGCTGGTGCTCAAGCTGAACAGCTCCGTGTTCGAGGAGTTCACGGGGGAGGCCACCGAAATCGGTCTCGACGTCGAGAAGCTCAAGGAGGTCCTGCGGCTCAGCAAGCCGGGGGACCTGCTCGAACTGCAGTTCGACGGCGGCAAGAACCGGCTCGTGGTGACTGTGGGAAAGCTGACCCGCCACATGGCGGTGGTCGACCCCGCCGGCCTGACCGACCCGAAGGTGCCCAACGTGAGCCCGCCCGGCCAGGTCGTGGTCCGTATGGACGAGCTCCGCCAGGGGATTCGCGGCAGCGAGAGCATCAGCGACCACGTCACCCTCAAGCTCACGCCGACCGGATTCACTCTGCTCTCCGAGGGGGAGACCGATCGGGTGGACCTGCAGATCCCCAAGGAGGGGCTTTCCAAGCTCGTGGCCACGGAGGAAGTGAAGAGCATGTACCCGCTCGATTTCTTCTCCAGCATGGTCAAGTCGATCACCTCCTCGGAAGAGGCGACGTTGTTCATCGGGAACGAGTACCCGCTCAAGATCGAGTTCTCCCTCGCCTCGGGGAAGGGAGAGGGTCGGTTCCTCCTCGCTCCGCGGGTCGAGGAAGACTAGGCTATCCGCCGCGCCACCCTCATAATCCGGAGCGGGTAGCCGCGAGGCATGACCGCAAGCGGGCGCCGAGTCGCGATACTAGGCGCGGCGCGCACGCCGATCGGAAAGTTCGGCCGGGCGTTGCGACTCACGCCGGCGGTGACCCTCGGCGCGATCGCGGCCCGCGCCGCTCTCGAGCGCGCGCACGTGGCGGCCGCGGAGGTCCCCGAGGTCCTCTTCGGCCAGTGCATTACCGCTGGCTGCGGTCAGAACCCGGCCCGGCAGGTGCTCGAGGCGGCGGGGATCCCCGACTCGGCGGGTGCGGCGACGGTGAACATGGTCTGCGGCTCGTCGATGAAGGCGCTGCAGATCGCGGACGCTGAGATCCGGTCCGGGCAGTTCGACCTCGTCCTCGTCGGGGGGATGGAAAGCATGGACTCGGCCCCTTTCCTGGTGAGTCCACGAGCTCGCTGGGGTCTGCGGTACGGGGCCGATGTGCTCGACGATGCGATGCAGCGGGACGCGCTCGTGGACGCCTACGGCGAGCACGAGCAGATGGGGTTCACCGGTGAGCGGATCGCCCAGAAGCTCGGACTTACCCGACGGGACGTCGACGCATTCGCCGTCCGGAGCCACAGCCGTGCGGCGATGGCGCTCCAGCAGGGGAAGTTCGTCGCTGAAACCGTCCCGGTGGCCCCGGAGCTCTCGGCCACCGGTGAGGGACTCACGCGGGATGAAGGTCCGCGAGGCGAAAGTACGCTGGAGTCGCTCGGCAAGATTCGGCCGGCATTCACTCCCTCGGGTATCCTGACCGCCGGCAACTCCTCCCAGCTCTCCGATGGCGGCGCCGCCCTGCTCTTGGCGAGCGAGGAGGAGGCCCACCGGCGGGGGGCGAGCCCACTCGCATGGATTCACAGTGGGGCCGTGGGCGGAGTGCGTCCCTCCGACGTGATGGAAGCGCCGATCCCGACGGTCCGCCGCCACCTGGAGCGTACGGGGTTGCGGCCGTCGGACTTTGACCGGGTCGAGCACAACGAGGCCTATGCCTCGGCCTCGATTGCCGTCCAGCGCGCGTTCGCGTTCACCGACGATCAGTTCAACGTCAACGGGGGGGCGATCGCCCTGGGACACCCGATCGGGGCGACCGGGGCGCGGATTGTCGTCACCCTCCTTTACGAACTGCTGCGCGCCAAGGGTCGCCTGGGGCTCGCGACTCTGTGCATGGGCGGGGGAAACGGTCTGAGTCTCATCCTGGACCGGCGGGAGCTCTAGCCCGTGGGCCGTCTGTCGACTCTGCCCCAGCCTGCGTAGGAGCGGCGAGGGGTGCTCGACGAGGAGCAGGCTCGAACGCGCCGCCATCGGGGGTCGCCGCTCGACATTGCCGTCCCGGAGGATCTGACCCGTCTCGTCTCGCTCAGCGACGGCGTCTTCGCGTTCGCGATGACGCTGCTGGTGCTCAACCTCGTCATCCCTACCAGCTCCCAAGCTCCCACCAACTCGGCACTGTGGGCGTACTTGCGCGCCCAACTGCAGGGGCCGTTCGAGCTCTACGCGCTGGGATTCCTCATCGTCGCGGTCTGGTGGCGACTTCACGTTCGGGTCTTCCGAGACATCCGATCGGCGGATGCGACCATCTTCTGGTTCGACATCTGCTACCTCCTGCTGATCGGAGTCACCCCGTTCACGGTGAGCTTGCTGCTGAGGTTCCCTGCCGATGCGGCCTCGAGCTCCTTCTACTCCGCCACCCAGGCCCTGGTCGGTCTCACGGGCGCGGGCATTCGGCTGCACTGCGCGCGGCGACCGGAACTGTGCAAGGGTGCGCCTCCCACCCCCCGCCAGGTATCGGTCCTGTTCGCCACCCCCGCGCTCTTTGGCGCCGCCACCCTCGTGGCGCTCATCGCACCGATCGGAGCGGAAGTGCTGTGGTTCTCGGCCGTGGTGGTCGGCAACCTCGTTCGTCGCTACGACTCCGCGGAAGGGTTGCGCTTGAAGAGCGGCGAGGTCGCCTAGCGCCGCGCTGCGGGCGCCGGGTGGAACGACCTAGAGGATGCGCAGACCCAGCACTCGCTCGACCTGACGGTAGCTGGCGATGGCACGCCGCCGGCTCCCCCGGGGTACCTTCCCGTGGGGGGAGGCGTCCATCTCGCGCGCCAGGGCACCGATGTGTTCGAGGGCGGTTTCCACATGGAATCCATCTTCCACGCAGGCGAGTACTTCCTCTCCCAGCCGCTCGACGGGTTCGGCGGCGAACGTGCCTCCACCGCCGTTGGCCACCGCGGCGCGGAGGCTAGCTCGAACGGCCATCCACTCTTGCGCCGCCCGCTCTACCTCGCCCTGCACCCACTCGATCCGGGAGTTGTAGGGACGCCCGAGGAGGAACCAGCGCAGCGCGTCCGGGCCGTGCTCGAGCGTCGCCGCCCGCAACGGCACGAGATTCCCTCTCGACTTGGACATCTTTCGGTGCAGCTGGGTGACGAACCCCAGGTGGAGGAACTGCCGGGCGCACAGCGTGCCGTCCAGGGCCAGTGCGATCTCGTTGCCCGCGTAGTGGTGGGGAAACAGGAGGTCGATCCCGCCCCCCATCAGATCGACCGGCACCCCGAGGTACCGCGAGGCCATGGCGTAGCACTCGAGGTGCCAGCCCGGTGCACCCACGCCCCACGGGCCAATCCACCGCGGGAGCGGACCCTCCGCTCGGCGCCAAAGTTCGATCTCGCGGGCCGTGTCGGCCGAGGGCGGGGCGACCCCCGCCTCCTGCACCAGGTGCTCGGTGAGTTCGTCGCCTACGGGGAAGTTACGGTGGGACGGGGGTGGCGGCACCCAGACCCAGGAGTCGGCCCGGCTGACCACCCGCCCCTTGTGGGCCAGCCGGCGTCCGACCTCGATCATGGGGGGGACGAAGGCGCTCGCCTTCGGTTCGCAGTGGGGGCGCAGGATCCGCAGACGATCCAGGTCGGCGTGGAAGCGCGCGGTCTCGCGGCGGGCGAGGGCGCGCCACGTGAGACCGAGCGACTCGGCCCGGTAGGAGATCTTCTCCTCGTAGTCGGTGATGTTCATGACGTGGCGGACCCGCGTTCCGCGCTCCTCGAGGGCGCGCCGCAGCACGTCGAAGTACAGGTAGGTCCGCCCGTGCCCGACGTGCGCGGCGTCGTAGACCGTCGGTCCGCAGATGTACATCGTGAACGTCTTGCCGTCGGCGGGAGCCAGCGTACGACGCCGGCCCGTCAAGCTGTCGCGCAGCCGGAACGGCATCTCCTCCCCTCGGGGACCACCCCGCTTAACGGCTTTGGCTGCGAGGTCGGACCCGGATAAGCTCATCCCCCGTCGCGCTGCTCTGCCGCCGGTCCGGCCCCCCGATGGAGACCGTTTACCTGCTCATCGAGACCGAGGTGGGACGCCTCGAGGAGGTGGCGCGACGGCTACGCGCCATACCGGGCATCGTCGAAGTGGAGGCGGTGACCGGTCCGTTCGACCTGATCGTGAAGATGCAGGCCGAGCACATCAACGCCGCACTGGACACCGTGGTGCACAAGGTCCGCAAGGTCCCCGGCATCAAGGGGACCGAGACGCTCGTTACGGTGGGGGCGTAGGCGCCGCCGGCGCCCGCTTCCATTCCGCCGGGAATCGCGACGGCTCGACCATCACCCGGAACGGCTCGACCGCCCATCCTTCGGCGCTGCCCCGTTCCTCCGAACCCCGGCGCGCGGTCGCGAGCGCGAGCAATTCGCCCTCCTGCGTGAGCAACACCACGTGGGCCCCGGCCCGGAACGGCCGGTCGCTGGATCGAATCCCACCCCGGGCGAGGCCGGCCCCGTGCGCCACGGCCGCCGCGGCTCCCGGCTTGAGCCGGATCTGAGGGAACTCGCGGGTGACCTCCACCATCGGATGCAACCGCTCCAAGAGCGGACCCGGGTTCCCTTCCTTGGCGAGGAGCACGGCATCGGAGAGGTCGGTGAGGGTGATCGAAGCCTCCTCGGTGAAGGGACCGGTGCCGGTGCGCCGGAGCTCCGCCATGTGAGCGCCGGTGCCCAGCGCCTCCCCCAGATCGACCGCGAGGGTCCGCACGTACGTGCCCGAGTCGCAGACGACATCCACCAACACCCGGGTCCCGTCCCGCTCGATCAGGGTGAGACGATGGATCGTCCGTATCCTGCGCTCCCGACGGACCGCCGAGCGGACGGGAGGGGTCTGGAAGATCGGGCCAGTGAACTCCTCGAGCCCGGCCGCGAGCTCCTTGTCGGCGACCGGTCCGTGGAGCGTGATCAGGGCGACGTACCGCTTCGGGAAGTCAAGCAGCAGCGGCAGCAGCTTGAGCGAGGGTCCGAAGCCGATCCACAGGAGCCCCGAGACGTTCGGGTCGAGCGTCCCGGCGTGGCCGGCGCGGGGCACGCCGAGCAGGTCCCGCGCCCAGGCGCTCACCTGGTGGGAGCTCGGACCCCGCGGCTTGTCGATGAGGAGGAAGCTGCCGGCGGCGATGCGGCGTTCTATCTCGGGCGGGAACGCCACCGGCTCGCTCACGAACCTCCGTCGGCACGTGAAAGGTACTCGGCGAGCCGGTCGACCACCTGCTCGCGGGTGAGCTCGCTCGAGTCGACGGTGAACTCCGCCTCCTCGTGGGCCAGATCGATGCCGTAGTATTCCTTGTAGCGGCGCCGCTCGCTCTCCTCGCGAAGCCGGATGAGACGCAGCGCGCTCGCCTCGTCGGTTCCTTCCCGCGCGGCCGCGCGGGCGGCCCGCACCGGCTCGGAGGCGACGACGGCGACCCAGAGGGCGGGCGTGCCGCGTCGACGCAGCAGCGGCCCCTGGATGCGGCCCTCGAGCAGCACGCCGGGCCGAGCCTCGGCGAGCATCGAGTCGTCCAGGCTCCGGTCGATCGAGCCGTCGGTCTCCGCGAGCCGCGAGAACTCGGCGAGGGAGAGGCCCCGGTTGGCCGCCTCGGCCCGGAACCGGTCCCCGGCAGAGAGCAGCGTCAGCTCGAACTTCCGGGCGAGCGACCGGGCGGCGGTCGTCTTTCCGCTCCCCGGAGGGCCGCCCAGGGCGACCGGCCGGTGGATCACGCGGTACCCCGCGGTTCGGCCACGGGCGGGAGCCCGACCGCCGCGGGATGCCGGGCGAGGGTGTAGTGCTTGAGCGCCCGGCGGAACAGGAGCGAGAGAGGGACGGTGAACACCGAGAACAGGACGAACCAGACGGGAATGGGGAGCCCGCCCAGGTGGCCGAGCAGGTTCACGTAGGCACCGCCCAGGTTGACGACGCTCGAGTGGGCCGTGACGATCGTGCCGGAGTGGAGGGTGAGGTAAAGGTACACCCAGTTGTAGATCGCGATAACCAGGAACCAGGTGATCGCCATCCCCTTGAGCTGGGCGACGGTGACCTCGCCGGAGAGCTTCTGGAGCGTGGCCTGGTGCTCCTTGAGCGCCTCGACCCGGTCCTTCTTGCCGGAGCGAAGCGCCTCCATCTGGACCTTGCGCAGCGCGGCTCCCCAGCGCTGGACGCGGGCGGCGAGCACCCAGTCGGTGGTGTAGTTGTAGGCGATCGCGGTGATCAGCATCTCGATCAGCGCCGCGAGGAACATCGTCACGAGCGGGAACCGCCCCCCGAGGCCGATCGAGGGGGAGAGCAGCCGGTCGAGCGTGAGGCTCACGCCGGAGCGGGTCGACGTGTCGAACAGCATCAGGATCCCGAGCAGGAAGAGGAACGTGTAGAGGAAGGTGGAGATCTTGAACGTCGGGGCCGGCGGCTTGCGCGCGGCCTCGGTGTCGATCTCCTTCTCGAGCTCCTCCTCCTCGGCCTCTTCGGCCGAGGCACTGGCCGGGAGGGGGGCCTCCTCCGCCATCGGATTACTCTCCGCCCAGGAAGCGGCGGAGCAGCGGGTTCATCTCCATCAGCTGCTCGCGGCCCATCGCCTCGTACAGGTTGATGATGATGCCGACGGTGAGCAGCACGCCGGTGCCGCTCGCGTTGCCGACGGTGCCGATCAGGTCGGCGCCGGCGGCGAGCGCGCCGACGGCCGCGCCGGAGATGACGGTGATGACGGGGATGTACCGGGCCAGCACGCGCCGCAGCACCCGGGGCTCCCTACGGAATCCGGGGATCTGCATGCCGCTCGCCTCGATCTGCCGGGCCACCGCCTCCGGGCCCATGTTCGTCGTCTGGATCCAGAACTTGGCGAACAGGATCGAGCCGCCGACCATGACGGAGAAGTAGATCGCCACGTGCGCCAGGTCCTGCCACCACTGGTGGCCCACGAGCAGCTGCCCGTACAGCTGCGGGTTCAGGATCGGCAGCAGCCAGGACTCGAGTCCGTTGACCGTGGACAGGTAGTACGCCACCCCGCTCATGGGAGTGGTCTGCGAGATCCCGAGGCTCGCTGCCTGGGTCGAGCTCGACGCGTACGAGCCGAGCCACCATTGGTGCCCGATCAGCGGAAAGTGGCTCAACGTGGGGTTGGTCCAGAGCAGGATGGTGAACATGGAGACGTTGGCGAGCAGCGCCGCCATCAGGATGACCGGAATGTTGCTGGCGTAGATCAGGCGCAACGGGTAGCGGCCCCGGGCGCCGCGCGCCTCGGCGTGGGAGAGCGGTAGCTCGATCCGCGTCGACTCGGTCCACGCGACCAGGAAGAAGATGGCGGCCGTGCCGAGCAGGGCGATCACCGGATTGGGTTGGTGGAGCAGGATCTGCTCCCAGCCACCGCCGGCGAGCCCCTGCGCGTTGGTGTGGGTGAAGAAGTAGATCGTCTTCGGGATCGTGCCCGCCGGCGGGTTGGTGGAGCTCACCGGTCCCGGCGAGGCCGGCACCCAGTTGAGGGTCCCCTGGATGATCTGCTGCGAGACCCCCGCGGCGATGAACAGCGAGATCCCGCTACCGATCCCCCACTTGGAGACCACCTCGTCCATCAGGAACACGAGATAGCTGCCGAAGACGAGCTGGCCGATGATGACGATCTCCGCGAGCAGCATCCCGTTGCCGGGGCTCGCGACGTTGAAGCTCGAGACGAGCGCGGTGGAAGGGAACAGGTAGCCGAAGACCTGGGGCACCGCCTCGACGAAGATCATGGCGATGACCATGACTTTCTGGGCCCCCTGGTACATCCCCTTGTCCTCGTCGTCGGTGAGGTCCAGGTTGATGATCTTCGCCCCGGTGAACAGTTGCATGATGATCGAACCGGTGACGATCGGTCCGATCCCGAGGTGCATCAGCGTGCCCTGCGCGCCGGCCAGGATCGCGCGGTAGCTGGCGAACAGGTCGATGACGCTCGCCTGGTCGACCCCGTAGAGGAAGATGTTGGTCAGGAGGAAGTACATCAACAGGATCGAGATCACCCAGAACAACTTGGACCGGAAGTGGACGTGGCCCTTCGGCTGGGCGATCGCGGGCATCCGCGAAGTGATCGGTTTCCATCCGTAGAGCTTCGACTTGGTCCCGTCGTACGACAGGCCGAGCAGGAGCAGCCCCAGGATGCACAGCAGTCCGAGCCCGGCCAAGCCGAGCGCGATCACCGTCGGCCGGCCCCAGTACCAGTAGAGGAAGAGCAGCAGTCCACCGACGATGGCGAGCGGGAGCGCCCAGCTCCAGTTCCGTGGAGTCTCCTCGTCGGAGGCCATCGACGGCCTAGCGAGCCGGAGGCCGGGTTATATGCTCTACGGGGCGGCCGCAGCGCCGGGCGGCTGCTCGAGCAGCTCCACCTTGCCCTTGGCCCTCTCGGTGGCGTACGCGACGTACACGCGCCAGCGTCCCTCGAGGTGGCCCCGCCCCAAGAGCCGTTCGACGCCGATCCGGGAGAGGTCGGCGACGACGACCGGGCCCTCCCGGACCACGGCGTGCGCCGCTTCGAGCTCGGGCAACAGCGCCGGGAGCTCCTCGACGTTCTTGGCCCTGGGCCGTCGGACGATCTCCGGCGGCCGCTTGAACCCGTGCCGGCCGAAGTGGTCCGGCGCGTAGATCAGCATCGACTTGAACTTGTACTTGTGCAGCCCCGCGTTGCCGGTGCCGCCCTGCTTGCCCGCACCGCGCCCGGCCTTGATGCCCCGCCCGTGGGTGCGGCTCCCGCGGAACTTCCGGGTTCGGCTCGGCACGGTCGCTCCCTACAACATCCGCTGGGCGAGGGTGTTGATGTGGACGCCGCGGTAGCCGAGCGCCCCACCGAGTGCGAACGGTTTCTTCGTCGAGCGCCATCCGCCCTTGGGGGCGCGCAGTCGAAACAGCGGCTGCACGACCCGCTGGCGCGGCAGTCCTTCCGCCACCACCTGCTGGGCAAGTTCGGCGTAATCGGGCGCCTGGGGCGCGGCCGGCGTCGCGGCGGGACTGGGTGCCTCGCGCGGCCGGCCCCGCTGCTCGAGCAGGAGTTTCACCGTGGCCGCCTCGGCCTCGCCCCAGGTCACGTACCCTTGCACCTTGGTGAGCATCCCGCGGTAGTCCGGGCTCTCCGGCACGACGGTGGCGTGGTTGGGCCGGGTCAGATGCAACTCGGCCAGCGTGGTCCGGATATCCTCCTTGGCGTGGATCGTGCCCCGCACGCGGATGATCATCCAGCTCATGGCGGCCTCCGAGGCGGGCCCCCGCCTCCGCCCCCGCCGCCGGGCGGTGGCCGACGGCCCGGTGGCCCTCCGCGGCGCGGAGGTCCTCGACCGCGACCGCCCCGACCCCGACCGCCGCGGGCGCCGGGAGGCAGGTCCTCCTTCGGCGGGAGGATCGACACCCCGACCGGACCTCGGACGATCTTGAGCCGAGTGGAGTCCTCGGGAGGGACCTTGAGCGCCGAGAGCTGGCGCAGGGCGTCGAAGGCCGCCTGAGCGTAGTTGACGGTGGTCTTCGTGTGGCCCTGGGTGAACCCCCACGCGTCGGTGATCCCGGCGAACCGGAGGATCGGCTTGGCCACATCCCCCACCGCCAGTCCGACGCCGCGCGGAGCGGGCCGGACGGTGACGACCACGGAACCGCAGCGGCCCTGGATGGCGAAGGGCACCGTGTGCGAGCGCCCGCAGCCGCACTCCCAACTGCCGCAGCCGCGGTACACCTCGAGCATGTACAGCTTGGCCCGGTCGATCGCCCGACGGATCGTCGGGCCGACCTCGCGGCCCTTGGCGCGGCCGAGACCGACGAAGCCGTCGCCGTTGCCGACGACGACCGTGACCGCGAACTTGAACCGGCGGCCGGAGTCGGTCATCCGCTGGACCATGTTCACGTCCAGCACCTCGTCGTGCAGGCCGGGGAGCAGCCGGTCGACGATCCCCGCCTCCCGCAGCGGTAGCCCCGTGCGGAGCGCCTCCGACATCGAGGTGATCTCCCCCGAGGAGACCCGGCGTCCCAGTTCGGTGCGGGGCACCCACGGGGGCGGCGCCGGCGGACCCGGAGGACCTCCCGGAACGGAGCCCGTGGCCTGGGGCGCGGCCATCGCGCTCATGCGGCGGCCCCCGAGGGATGGGCGATCTGCCCGAGCCGGCCCTTGTAGCTCTCGAGCGGTTCGGCGAGCGGTTTCGGCAAGTGCTTGCCGTTGAGCCGGTCCGCCGACGGGAACGGGATCTCCCCGTGGGGGATGGTGAGGCCGGCATCGAGCAGGCCCTTGAGCGCGCCGAGGATACGACCGCCGCTCGTCGTGTGGCGGAGTCCGGCGTCCAGGATGGCATCGGTCGCCCCGCTCTCCTTCGCGCGCAGGCCCGCGAGGTAACCGGTGAGGTACGCGGCGGGCGTGGTGGAGAGGCTGCCCGCGGGGAAGCCGATCTCGGTGAGCTCGCGCGACTCGGCCTGGGCGACCACCCGGTCGCCGACCGGGTCGAAGACGGTGAGGCTCACGCGAATGCGGCAGTTGGACATCCGTACCACCGCGCGCGGGCGGTCGGACAGGAGCAGACGCAGGCGGCGCCGGTAGTCGGTGCGGCCATCGCGCCGGCGGCGGAACGGCACGCGGTAGCGGGGTCCGTCGCTCATCGGGGAGCCTCCACGGTATGACCGGCCAGCTTGAGGTTGAGCAACAGATGCGCCCGGCTGCGGAACATGCCGCCCTTGGCGCGCCGGTAGAACTCACGGTAGACGCCCGGGGTGATCTTCTTGCCGGAGCGCAGTTCGCTCAGCAGCTTCCGCTGGGCGCGGATGCGGTGCATCCAGCGCTCCTTGCGACTGACCCGCGAGTGCGGGCTTCCCTTGCGCGTGCCGGGCCCGGCGTGCCGGCCCTTCGCCCGCTCGGCCGCTACCTTGCGGGCTCGGCCACGGGAGACACCGGGGATCGGCTTGGCCCGGATCACTCCGGCCTTGATGGCGGAGCGGACATCCTGTCGGGTGACGGCGTCCTCGAGCTCCTCCTGGCTGGCCGGGTCGAGCCAGACCCGTCCCTCGCCGCACTTGAGGAGCGCGGCCGCCATCCGCCGCTGGTTCGCCAGATCGGGCAACGCTACGTCTCCTCCCGGTCGTGGAGCAGCGGGTTGAGCACATGAACTCCGCGTTCCCGTGCCCGTTCCTCGAGCACGAGCCGCTGTCGCGTGCCGACGGTGCGCGCAATGAGGGCCGCCTCCCGCGCGGCATCCAGCCGGTCGACCTCCGCCGGGGTCCGCACCAAGCACGGGCGGAACCCGGAGGGGGTGAGGCCGCGGGTGCGGCGGGGAGAGCCAAAGCCGATGCTGACGATGGTCGGCCGGTAGCCGTAGTGGCGTCGTTGCTTGGACTGCTGGCCCTTGGGCTTGCGCCAGGACTCCCAGCGGCCGATCCGCCAGTAGCGGTGCGAGGCCGTGCGCACGAACTTGGGACGCCGTCGAACCCCCTGGCGGCGGATGGTCAGCAGCCGGCGCAGCGCCGGATCGAGCGTGGGACGCCGCGGGGCCTTGAGCTTCGCGGCCTTGCGGGCGGGGCGGCGGGGCGCCTTGCGCTCGCGGCCGTCCGACTTTTTCGGCGTGGGAGCGCTCTCGCCGGTCTCCTTCGTCGCCGGCTCGGCCGCCTCGGGCGACGGGGCCTCGGGGACGGCCGGCTCGGCCTTGGGCTCCGGTGGACTCTCGGCCATCAGTTCCCCATCGGGTGGGCGCGCTCGACGAGGTAGATTCCGTCCTGGAAGACGCGCGGGTCGTAGTCGCGGATGCGGGTCGTGCGCTCGATCGTGGCGGCGCAGCGGCCGACCTCCTCGATGTCGGCGCCGCGCAGGAGGACGAACTCGCCCTCCACCGTCGCCTGGACACCGGGGAGCAGGGCGGCGGTGCGGGGAAACTTCTCGCCCAGGAAATTCTCGATGAGCAGCGTGCCGTCCTTGACGGAGAGCTTCATCGGGAAGTGGGCGGCGACGCTCTTCATTTTCGCCTCGAAGCCGTGGGTGACCCCGGAGACCAGGTTGCCGAGATGCCGCTCCCAGGTGTGGAGCAGCGCCTTGGCCTTCTTGCGCTCGGGAGGCAACAGCAGTTTGAGTTCGACCCCCTCGGGTCCGCAGCTGAACGCGATCGCCTCGACGGGGAACTCCCGGCGGAGCGAGCCCTTCGGTCCGGTCACCTTGAGCCGCCGGCCCGAGAGCGCGGCCTTGACGCCCTTGGGCAGGACGATCCGGAGGGTGCCGAGCGGGGGGGCTTCGTCAGTAGACATACGCGAGCAGCTTCCCCCCGATCTTGAGCTCCCGCGCCTTCGCGTGGCTCATCACGCCCTGGTTGGTCGATAGGAGCAGCAGCCCGAAGTCCTGCGCGGGCAGGAACCGCGCCTCGTACCGCTCGAGCGCACGGCCGCGGACCGCCATCCGGGGCTTGATCACGCCGCAGGAGTTGATCCGACGGGCGAGCTTGACCTGGTACTCCCCGCCGCGGCCGTTCGGGAGGAAGGTGAACTCGCTGATGTACTGGTTCTCCTGGAAGATGCGGAGCACCTCGCCGATCAGCTTCGAGGTGGGCTTGAGCGAGACGGTGCCCTGGCCCTGCTGGTCGGCGTGGCGTAGGGTGACGAGCGCATCGTTGAGGAGATCGTGCTGCATCGGGCTCCCTCACTCGTACTTGCGGAAGCCGAGGTCGTAGGCGACCTCGCGGAAGCACTGACGGCACAGGTGCAGCCCGTAGCGGCGGACGATGCCCCGCTTGCGGTCGCACCGGTAGCAGCCGACGTGACGACCGAACGACTTCCTCGGTTTCACGTTCTACTCCAGGAACTTCACACGGAAGCTCTGCTCGAGGAAGGTGCGGGTCTCGCTCGCCGGCACCCGGGCCGAGTGCGGGATGGGCCGGGATTGGGAGCGGCGGTCGCGGACCCGCCAGCCGGCGCGGCCCACCTCGACACAGATGTCCATGCCGTGGATGCCGATCGCCGGGTCGTACTTGAGGCCCGCAAAGTCGGTGTAGTCGGCGACGCCGAAGGAGAGGTTGCCGTGCCGGTCGATCGAGTCCGGGTCGAGCTGGCGGTCCCGGGCGTCGAGGGCCCGCTCGAGGAAATCGCGGGCGCGCTCGCCGCGGAGCGTGACCTTCGCGCCGATCTCCTGACCCTGACGGATCCCCCACTCCCGGTTCGTCGCGCGGGAGCGGGTGGCGATCGGGGACTGGTGGGTGACCATCTTGAGGACCTTCTCCGCCTTGCTCCGCGGGTCGCCGCTCTCGCCGACGCCGGAGTTCACGACGATCTTGATGATCCGCAGCGACCGCGGGTGCAGTGGGCCGGACGGGACGCGGGCGGCCGGCGCGACAGCCTCGACGGGGGTGCTCATCGGTCGAGCGCCTCCGGCAGGCTCAGCTTGGGCGTGGTGTCGCCGATGACGAACACGTACTCTTTGATGGTCGAGAATCCCTCGGCGAAGTGCACGCGGTTGGGTTGGGGGGAGTTCTTCACCTCGATCCGGTCGATCCGGGCGGTCTCGCCGACGTGCGATCCACCGGCGACGTACGCCAGGTGACCGGGGGCGAGCGTGTAGTGCCCGAGCACCTTCTGCTGGGGCAGCTCGAGCTGCAGGGTGTCGCCGACGCGCCAGGTCGCCTTCGCGGGGGCGATCAGGTTGCGCCCGTCGTGGAGCGTGACCTCGATCTGGCCACCGGGGAGCGTCGTCTTGCGCCGCACGCGGCCCAGCTTGGTGGCCGCCTCGGCCGCCGGGATCGGCACCAGGATCAGCTTGCCGCGGCGGTCCTTGAGGATGCGGTAGTGCTCGTTGAGCGGAGCCGCGAAGCTCACGGTGTCCATGAGGCCCACGCCGTGCGCGAGGTCCTTCACGGGTCGGTGGTCGACGAGCACCTGACCGGTCCGGAGGATCTCGCTCGCCTCGCGCGCCGAGTGGGCCACGCCGCGCACGTCCCGCAACAGCAGGAGAAGCGGCAACGCCCCCTCTTGGGGATGCGGCCCGGGTGCCGGACGCTTGACCCACTTGGTCCCTTTGCGCGGAAGTTTCCACGCCCGCGGGGAGGCCATGCGCTTGAGACGGAACGTCATGGGCTCACCTTCGCGGCACGCGGACGGCGGGGGGTCTTGGCCGCGGGAGCCGCGGCCGGTGGCTCGGGCGCTGAGGTCGCGGTGCTCGCCTTCCCGTCCGCCTCCGGTTTGGCGGCCGCGCCCCCTTCGGTCCCCGCCTCGGTCGTGCGGAGCCGGCGGCGCCGCCACGGGTCGGAGAGGTTGAGCCGGGTGAGCAGCAGGTGGGAGGGTCGCAGTGGGAGGACCTTGAGCTTCTGGTCGGCCTTCTTGAGCGTCACGTTGTCCAGGATGATGGTGCCGCCCCGCGTGTCGACCTTGGCGACTCGTTCCTCCCGGCCGACGTAGGAGCCACCGACGACGAGCACGGTGTCGCCCTTGCGGACCGGCAGCTGGCGGCGGCCATACTTCGCCCGCAGTTCGCGGGAGAGCGGCGCCGAGAGCCAGCGTCGGCGCACGCTGGCGGGCGCGTGGAAGTGGTAGCGCCGCTGCTTGCGCGGCAGCCGGGAGATCACCTGCGTCATGGAGCCTCCTAGACGATGATCGACGAAGCGGCCGCGATCCGCGGCCAGCGCTCCGCCGCCTCCTTGGCGACGGGTCCCTTGATCTGGGAGCCCTTGATCTCGCCGGTCTCGGTCGTGATGACCGCGGCGTTGTCCTCGAACGTGAGCCGCGTGCCGTCCGCCCGTCGGAGTCCGAACCGGGAGCGGACGATCACGGCGTGCAGCACCTGCCGGCGCATCTCGGGGGTCCCCTTCTTGACCGAGACGATGACGAGGTCGGCGATCCCCGCGCGGGGGTAGCGCCGGTGGGTGCCGTGCCAGTTCCGCACGGCGATGATCTCCACGATCTTGGCGCCGGTGTTGTCGACGCAATCCAGCCGTGCCCCCTTGGGCAGGCCCCGACTGCGGCGGCCCGGCAGTCCCTTCACGAGCTCTCCTCCTCGCTCGCCGGAGCCGGCGGCGCGGTCCGCCCGGCGGCCGCGACCTCTTCGCTCGAGATGCGCCGTGCCGCTTCGCCCAGGTCCTCGACGATGCAGAAGCTGACCGCCTTGGCGAGCGGCCGGGTCTCGGCGATCTTGACCCGGTGACCGAGCGGAATGACGAGGCAGGGCGGATGGTGGGCCAGGTAGCGGCGGCGGCGCTTCTCGTACCGCTCGTACTTCGGTACGAAGTGGAGCAGCGTCCGCTCGACCACCGCCGTCCGTTGCATCGAGGTGGACACGAGCGTCGCCTCGAGCACTTGGCCACGGACCGGCAGCCGGCCGTGGAACGGACAGTGGCGGTCGCTGCACGCCTCCTTGGGGGCGCGCACGTCGAGACCGATGTCGCGGGCGCGCGGTGCCCGAGTCCGCTTGGGGGGTGTCATACCGACCTTCCCGAAGAGCGCCAGGCGAGCCGCTTGGTGCGGTCTTCGGGACGCACGCGTAGAGGCTCGCCGCTTAACGGTATCTCCGCGCCGTCGAGGAGGATCCGTCCGGAGAGGCCGGACTTGGCCACCCGGACACACCGGCCACCGGGGGTGCGCCGCAGCAGGAAGGTGGAGAGGCTCTCGTCCACGATCGTGCCCTCCCACGGCAGCGGCGTCCACCCAGGGGCGACCTCGATGCGCACCGGCGCGCCGATGAGCTCGCCGGCGAGCGGTGAGATGCCGGAGCCCATGCGGGGGGGACTCATGCGCCGGCGCCCGCCTTGGCCCGCGGGGCGACGACCACGCCGCGACGCCGCTCGCCGCGGACCGTGAGCGCGCGCGCGACGTTGGTGCGCAGCGCACGCATGCGGCCCGGGCTCGGCGGCGCGCCGCCCATCGCGGCGACGCCCCGCTCCCGGAGCAGGTCGTTCTCGATCTCGGAGATCTTGCGGTCGAGCTCCTCTTCCGGCAGGGCGCGGAGCTCGCTCATGCGCAGTAGCGTCATGTGCCCGCCGGGGCGACTGGCTCGGCGACCGGGGCCGCCACGACCACCGGCGCGGGGACCGCGGGGGTCATCGCGGCGATCTCCGCGGGTGTCTTGATGTGGATCTCATCGGAGAGCTTGATGTTCGGTCGCATGATCCAGACCGAGACGCCGATGACGCCGGGCTTGAGCCGAGCCGGATAGAACCCCTTCTCGACCTGGAGCAGCGCGGCCTCGCCGCAGTACTTGATCATGCCGGACCGGAACCGTTCGGTGCGGTGGCGCTCCCCCGTCAGTTTGCCGGAGAGGATCACCTGGCAGCCCCGCGCGCCGCTCTCCATGATCCGGCGCACCGTCGAGTGTCCCGCGCGCCGGAAGTGCCAGCCGCGTTCGAGGGTAGCCGCGAGCTTCTCCGCCATCAGTTGGGCGTTGAGCGCCGGCTGGCGCTCCTCCTGCACCTCGATCTGCGGATTGTCGAGCTGGAACCGGCCCTGGATCTCCTGGGTGAGCTGCTTGATGAGCTCGCCCCGGCGGCCGATCAGGATTCCCGGCCGCTCGCAGATGAGCGTCACGCGGGTGCCCATCGGGGTCCGTTGGATGTCGAGGCCCCCGAACCCGGCCCGGGCGCTCTCCCGCACCAGGAAATCCTTGAGGAGCACCCGGCGGGTGGCCTCCTCGATCACCTTTCGCTCGCTCGCCATGGGTTAGCTCTCCGCCTTCTCCTTGAGGATGATCTCGACGGAGGTGGTCTGCTCGTTCCACGCGGTGGAGCGGCCGTGGGCGCGCGGCATCTGGGCCTTCTGGATCTTGCCTCGGGAACTGGCGGCGACGGCCACGTAGAGCCGGTCGACGTCGAGCCCCTCGAACTCGGCGTTGGCCTCCGCGTTCTGGAGCACCTGGAGCAGGTGGCGGGCGACCTTCTTGGGATACCGGCCCGGACCGATGCCCCGCTTGTGCGCGGTCTCCTGGTTGTACCGGCGGAACGGAACGGCCCGCTCGAGCGCGACGACCTCCTCGAGGAAGGTCTTGGCGCGTCCGAGGGCTTTGCCCCGGATCGCGTTCAGCACCTCGTAGGTCTTCTTGGGGGACATCGGCAGCTCTACGCCCCGGGCCCGGGCGATGTTCCGGTCCTCCTGTTGGTACGTGTAACCGCGCATCGTCCTCCTACTTGAGCGGCATGAACTTGGACGAGCGCGTCGCCCCGACGCCGGGCCCCGAGTGCTTCTCGAATCGCCGGGTGAGGCTGAACTCGCCGTAGTAGTGCCCGATCATCTCCGGGCGGACCTCGACTTCCTTGAACTCCTTCCCGTTGTGGACGGCGACCCGGCGGCCGACGTGCTGCGGCAGCACCATCGCGTCCCGGCAGTGCGTGCGCATGGCCTTCTCCGGACCGGTCTCGCGCATCCGCTCCAGGAACCGGTTGACATCCGGCGTGAAGCCGCGGCGGATCGAGCGCCGGGCGCGGGAGTTGAGCAGTTCACCCAACTCGACCAGGGTGAGCGCCTGCAGCTCCGGCAGCGTCTTGCCCCGGAGCGTGAACTCCCGCTTGCGGCGGGCCTCGACCTTCTTGCCTCGCTTGGCCTTGGCCATCGCCTACCGCTTCCCCTTCTTGTGCTTGCCGCGCTTGGGGGAGAATCGTCCGACCTTGGCACCGGGCCAAGCCCCCGCGGAAACGGTGCTTGGCCGTCCGACGTGCTGGTGCGCCCCCCCGCCAAACGGGTGGTTGACGGGGTTCATGGCGACCCCCCGGACCTTGAACGGCGCGCGGGCCAAGCTCTGGGTCGTGTGCACTTTCTTGCCGGCCTTGATGTACGGGCGCTCGCCCCGACCGCCGCCGCCGATGGTCCCGACCTGGGCCCGGCAGGCGGCGAGCAGGTCCTTGAACTGGCCGCTGGGCAGCTGGATCGTCACTTCACGTCCGGAGTGGGCCACGACGAGCGCGCTCGTCCCGGCGGCCCGGACGAGCCGGCCACCGTCGAGCGGTTTGACTTCGAGATTGGAGACGAGGGTGCCGTCCGGGATCTCCGACAGGGGGAGCAGGCTGCCGCGGTCGACCGCGCCGGCGTTGATCGCGACCATCGAGCCGGTGCTCAGGCCCGCCGTGGCGAGCAGTCGAAATCGCCGTCCGTCCTCGGCCTGTACTTCCGCGACGGGGGCGCTCCGGCCGGGCGCGTGCACGATGTCGACCACCTTGACCTGACCCGACATCGTCGCGGGTGGGTGGACCATCGGGCCGTGGTGCCGATGGCTGGGGGAGCGGTAGGTGCCGGAGCCGGCGCCGCGGCGCCGGGAGATGATGCGCTTACCCACTAGAACACCCCCGCCCGAGAGCCGATATCCTCGGCGGAGAACTCCGGGGCGAACCGCACCGTCGCGATCTTGCCCGCGCGAACGATCTTGATGGTGATCTTGGCGACCTTGCACTGGTAGGTCTCCTGCACCGCCTGCTTGACCTGCGCGCGGGTGGCGCGCTTGTCGACCATGAACTCGAGCTTGTTCTGCCGCTCCATCTCGTCCATCGCCTTCTCGGTCACGTAGGCGTGGAGCAGGATCCGGTGTTGGAGCCGCGTCATGCGCCCTGCTCCAGTCGGCTCGCCAGCGCGGAGAGGGAGGCGGGGGTGAACACGGTGAGGCGGCCGGGCACGCCGCCCGGAGCGAGATCCTCCGTGGAGAGGCGACCGATCGCCACCACGTCGACGCCAGGGAAATTGCGGAACCCTCGGGCCTTGCCGTGGCCACTGACCACGACGAGCAGGCTGCGGGGCTTGCGCAGCCGCCGGCCGCGCCGCTTGCCCCGGCCCGCCCGGACATGAACGCCGTCCCGGGCGCGGGTGAGCTCCTCGGCGAGGTCGAGGCGCGTCAGGATCGCGTTGGCCTCCTGCGCCGTGCCGACCTCCTCGAGCGGGTCCTCCAGCACCACGGGCAAATGCAGCGAGTCCGGGAATCGGTGGCCCCGGGCGCGCGCGAGCTTGGGCTCGCGGGTCGCGGCGAGCGCGGCAGCGAACGCCAATCGGCGCTCCCGCCAGTTCATCGACTTGGCCCAGATCGTCGCGGCCCGCGGCGGGTGCGCCGCGGCTCCGCCGACGGTGTTCGGGGATTGGGCGCCCCGCATCGAGCCCATGAGCCTCGGCGTCCGTGCGACGCCCTGGCCCTTGCCGGACCACTCGACCGAGTGGCGACGGCCCGAGCCGCGACCCGTGCCGTGCGGTTGGCGCCGGCGCGAAGCGGCGGCGACGACCGCGCGCTGAACGAGGTCGGCACGGATGGAGGCGGAAAATTCCGCCGGGAGCGTTAGCGACTCCCTCGGCTTTCCCTGGAGGGAGAGGACGTGGACCCGGTGACGGTGCGCCGCCGAGTGCTCGGCCGGCGAGGGGGTGGCCACCGGTTCCGCCGGGGCGCTCATGCGCCCTGCTTGGAGCGGGTGCTCAGATAGCGGATGTCGACCTTCTCCACCGAGGCGACCTGCAGTCGCATCGGGGTGCGGAACCGGAGGAGCCGCTTGGTCGGGCCCGGCAGCGAGCCGTGCAGCAACAGGCAGGCGTTGCGGACTTCCCCGTACCGGGGGAAGCCACCGAGCGGGGTGACCGGGTCCTTCCGCGGGTCCTTCACCACGCGCAGGACGCGAATGTTGTAGATGGTGCGGCGATGGTAGCCCATCTGGCCCGCTTGAGGGATGCGATAGCTGACGAAGCTCGGGTTGTGCGGTCCGAGCGTACCGATCATCCGGCGGTGCTTGGAATTCTTGTGCGGTTGGAGCTTGACGCCCCAGCGCTTGATGTGGCCCTGGAACCCCTTGCCCTTCGTCACGCCGATCACGTCGAGGAACTCCCCCTCGTGGGCCAAATCCTCGACGGGCAGTTCCTTGCCCAGCAGCCCCAGGGCGAAGGTGCGGCGCGCCTGGGGGTCCTCGCCGCTGACCCTCAATTCGAACAGTTCTGGGACGTTGGAGGGAACCCCGGTCACCCGGCTGGGTTGGGTGAACGCGAGCAGACGGACCTCCTCGCCCTCGTGGTTCTCAAACCGAATCCGGGCCGTCGGCTCGGAGGCGCCGTGCGCGGGCATGCGGCCGAGCAGCTGTTCGTCGAACGGCTCGCCCCACACCTCGGCGACCACGCGCATGCCGTACGGGGAGCGGTGGTAGAGCCGACAGCCGGCGACCTTGATCGGTGGCGTCTCGACCACGGTCACCGGTACCGACACCTCTTGTCCGGCGGTAGTGGATCGCTTTCGGTAGTCCACAATGAAGGCGTGGGTCATGCCGACCTTGAACCCGGCAAACCCCTCCACCGTGGGGGTTTTGGGGCCCTCGGGCCACCGTCTTATGCGAGGGAGCGGCCGGGCCGAGCGCGACCGAGGTGAGAAGCCGAGGGATCCTCGGCGGGGACGATGCCGGCGAGCCATGGGATGAGGTGCGTGAAGCCTCCGATGGGGGTCGGGGAGAAAGGTACCATATATAAGCGCTCGTCCGGCGCACCTCGAGAGGGGCGACTCTCGAGAGAGATTGTGCCTTTTCTCTGAACGCGCGCGTAGAGAAAGCGGAGCTGCGTGGCCTCCCGCGAGGGAGCCGACCGGGCGCAAAGATATAGGTCCCGTTCCGGCTCCTTCCCGCGTGGGAAACCCCCCCGCTCCGTTGCCGGTCACGCTCGCGGACGTGCGGGCCGCCGCGGTGCGCATCCGCGGTGCGGTCCGACGTACACCGCTGGTTCCGCTCCCCGCCTTCCCCGGGCTGCCCGATGTCCCGGTCTACCTGAAGCTCGAGAACTTGCAGCTCACCGGGGCATTCAAGCTCCGCGGCGCGACCAACCATCTGGCGCAGCTGCCGACCGAGCTCGCTCGGGCCGGTGTCGTGACCGCCTCGGCCGGCAACCACGCGCAGGGCGTCGCCTGGGCAGCGCGGTCACTCGGGATTCCCGCGACGATCGTGATGGCCACCGCCGCCTCGCCGTTCAAGGTCAGCGCGACGAGCGCCCTCGGTGCGCGAGTGATCCTACACGGCGCCGACTACGAGGAGGCGCACGAGGAGGCGGTGCGACTGGCGCGGGAGGAGCACCTGGCGTACGTGCCGCCGTTCGACGACGCCCAGGTGATCGCCGGTCAGGGGACCGTCGGTCTCGAGATCATGGAGGAGCTGCCCGACACGCGGCGGATCATCGCCGGCGTGGGCGGCGGCGGGCTGCTGGCCGGCATCGCGGTGGCCGCCTGCGGGATCTCCGATAAGGTGGCGATCACCGGCATACAGCCGGCCGGTGCCGACACTTTCCGCAGCTCGCTCGCGGAGGGCCGGGTCGTCGTCGGCGGCCGGCCCAGGACGTTCGCCGACGGCCTCGCCACGCGCCATGTCGGAGACCTGCCGCTCACCCTGCTCCGGGCGCTCGGCGCGAGCGCGTACGCGGTCGACGACCTCGAGATTGCCCGCGCCGTCTTCCTGCTGCTCGAGAAGGCCAAGCTCCTCGCGGAGGGCGCCGGTGCGATCCCGCTGGCGGGCCTGCTCGCGCATCCCGAGATCGCGGCCCCGGGCCCGGTGGTGTTGGTGATCAGCGGCGGGAACATCGACCCGTTCCTCCTCGATCGGGTGTTGTGGATCGGGCTCTCCGCGGAGGGCCGTCTGCTCCGTCTCCGCGCCGCTCTCCCCGACATTCCCGGTCGGCTGGCCGAATTCCTTACCGTGGCTGCCGACGCCGGCGCCAACGTCCGTCAGATCGAGCACGACCGGGAGTCCCCCGCCCATGGGCCGGGGGAGGTCACGGTGGAGGTGGAGCTCGAGGTGCGAAACCCGGCGCACGCCCGGGAAGTCGCAGAGGCGTACGGCCGGCGCGGATTCCCCGTGGAACGGCTCGGCGCCACCGGCGCCGAGTCGGCGCCGATTCTTCACCGGGAACAACCGTAAGTACTCTAGGGCCACACTCTTCTAGTGATGCCCGAGCCGGGCGGGCCCGACCCAGTACCGCAGAGCGCGCCTCCGAAGCTCTGGAGCGTGGAGGAGGCGAACGCCTCGCTCGACCGGCTGCGCGAACTCTTGCCCCAACTCAAGGCCTGGGCGGTGCGCCTCGGCAAGGTGCACGCCGAGCTCCAGCGGCTCTCCCAGTTCTGGGGCAAGGAACTCACGGCGCAAGACATCCCCGACCGGGACCTCAAGCTCCGCCTCGAGGAGGAGTGGAAGCGGCTCACCGCGCGGCTCGAGGGAGAGGTCAAACGGCTCGAGGCGGAGGGGATCACCGTCAAGGATCTCGAGAACGGGCTCGTCGACTTTTACAGCCGCCGGCGCGGCGAGGTCGTGTACCTGTGCTGGCGCCGGGGGGAAGCGGAGGTCGCGAACTGGCACCCGCTCACCGGCGGATTCCGCAGTCGGAGACCGCTCGAGGGCAAGGGCCGGGCTGCTCCGACGGCGCGGCTCGGCCACGACCGGTAGGCGCGGTCCGCGCTACAGCCCCCGCTCCGTGGGGCCGAGCGGCGGGGTACGAGAGGCGAGCCGCGAAGCCGCCACGACGAATGCGACGATCCCGAGGGTGGCCACGAGCGCGCTCAGGAGCGCTCCGAGCGGAAGGATGGTCGTGACCCCGAGCTCCGGCAGCAAGAACCCCGAGAGCGCGGCCGCGGCGCCGCCCGCCACGCCGAAGGCGGGTCGATCGCCCCGCGAGTCCTTCCAGCCTCCGATGCCCGAGACGAGCGCGCCGATCAACAGCAGTGCCGCGCCGGACCAGAGCGTCGCGACGAGCGCCTCGAGGCTCGTGAACTCCGAGACCGCGAGGTACGTCCCTTGGCCGGTCGAACCCGGCGATAGTGAGATGCTCAGGTTTCCGCTCCCGCTCGTCGGGGCCGCGTAGACAGGCGAGTCGAAGAGCGACTCTTCCACCGGTGCGAATCCGGGCGCGCTCACGTTGATCGTGATCTCCCCGCTGGGCACCCCGGCGATGGTGAAGCTGCCGTCCGGCGCCGTCGAGGTGGAGGCATGGAAGCCTCCTTCCCCAGAGACCTGGACGAGCGCGCCGCCGACCGGTTGACTCGCCGCCCCGCTCGCCGGGCTCGTGACCACCGAGCCGCCCACCGAATAGGTACGCGCCGGAAGTGCGCCCATCCCGGCAGAAACAGCGAGGCCGCTCAGCAAGAGGAGCAGCGCCGTCGTCACCAGCAGGAGGCGGAAGGTGAACCGCTGCATCCGCGGTCCGGTCCACTCCGGCAGCGCACCGACCGGAGCGAGGTTAGGGTACACCTCCCACGTGAACAACGGCGAGGGGTCCCGGGGGTGGATGACGGGCACGGGGTACTGACAGCTCGGACAATGGGTCCAGTACAGGCCCGCCCCCGGCGGCGGTAGGGCCGCGAGCAACGTTGCGCACTTGGGACAGCGCAGCGTGACGGGAGCCGGGCTCGCCATCCGCCCGGAAAGCCCGGTGGCCTCCTATAACTATGGCGCGGCACGTCCCCCCGCGTGGCCGCGCCGCGTCGGCGCCGACGGAAGCCGCCGGCGCCGGCTCGCGCGGTGAGCTCGAGGTCGACCACGGCGGCGGTCGATCACCGAGACCTCGAGCGCGCGCTCGGCAAGCCGCATCTCCGGGTGATCGGGCTGGACGACGGTGCCTTCACCCGCCGCGCCCGGCGGGCCCCCGTTGTGGCCGTGGCGATGTCGCTGCCGGACCTGGTGGAGGGCATCGAGCTCGGCTGGGTGGAGGTCGACGGACGAGACGCCACCGAGCGGACCATTGCGCTGCTGCAGGCCTCTCCGTTCCTTCGCGGGGCCCGGGCGATCCTGGTGGACGGGATCGCGCTCGCGGGGTTCAACCTGCTCGACCTCCGCCGGCTCTCCGCGGGGATCGGCCGACCCGTACTTTCCGTGACGCGGCGGGCTCCCGAGTTCGTCACGATCCGCGCTGCGCTCCGCAAGTACTTCCCGCGAGAGTTCGCGGCGCGCTGGGCGCTCGTGAAATCCTGCCGGCTCTACCCAGTGCCGGTCGTGGGCCGGCCGCTGTGGGTGGCGGCGGCGGGCTGCCGGCGCGCGGAGGCGGCCGCGATCGTGCGCCGTTCGGTCGGACACGGCCGCTGGCCGGAGCCGCTCCGGCTCGCACACCTGGTGGGCCACAGCGTCGGAGCGCACGCTCGGCCGCCGCGTCGGCCCAACCCTTAAGGGAGCCGAGCGCGCTAGCGCCGTCGGGCCTGTAGCTTAGCCTGGACAAAGTACTGGCCTTCTAAGCCAGCAGTCTCGGGTTCAAAGGCGCCGGGGACCCCCCCGACGCGGAGATTCCCGACAGGCCCGCACTACGGGGCGTGGGTGCTCGTCGGGGCCTCGACCTTGCGTTCGCAGTTCTCGCAGAGCAGTCCGCGATGTCCCGGGGCCAGCGGTTCGCCGCAGAGCGGGCAGCTGGCGCGCGAGTCGGCCGCCGCCTGCAGCTCGGCGACACTGCTGCGCAGGTGCGGGTCCACGAGCGGGCGCAGCGGCGCTTCGCCCCCACTGCGGAGCCGGTCGGTGGCCGAAAGGAACGCCTCGAGCCGCGGGCGGTACACACCGGTCCGGCGGTCGAAGGTCACGAGCCGGCGAGAGAGCAGCGCGTAGAGCGCCGAATTTCCCAGTTCGCGAACGCCGCTGAAGAGCGGCGCGAGGTCCATCACGGTGAGCCCATGCGACTCGACGATCGCCTCGAGCGCGCGGGCCGACGGCAGGGAGAGCTCGCCGCGAGAGACCAGCGAATCCACCGCATGGCTGAACCGCGGGCTACGGCGTACCCGGCTCTGCGGGCGCAGGCGGCCGGCCCGCTGGTCCGGCAGGAGCAGATCGTCCAGGAAGTCGAGGTCGTACCGCACCCGTTCCTCGGTGAAGTAGACCGCGAGCGCAACGCCGAACGGCACGGTCCCCGTCGCACGGACGAAGGCGGCGAACTCCGCCAGACTGAACAGCCCGGGCCGGAGCGCCCCAGCCGCTCGAGCGCCGCCGAGCGGTACGAACTGCTCGCGGAGGAGCAGTCGCGCGATCCCACGCTCCTCGACTTGGGTTTCGCCTTGGAGTACGGCCGAGCCGTCCTCGAGCAGCCGAAGCTCGGTGAACGGGTGAAGGTACTCCCATTCCGAGGCGTCGCCCGGCGGTCGAGGCAGACGGAGGGTGGCGGTCTTGAAGGATGCCGCAGGGGCGAGCAGCGCCGCGATCCCGGTGGAGTAGCTCGCTCCGTCGACCTCGAGGTTGAAGGGGGCAAGCGGCGCTCGGCGACGCGGCAGGTACTCCTCGACCGCCCGCTCGAGCGAGAGCTGCGAGGCGGCGTCGTGCCGCTCGGCCCCTCCCAGGCGGGCGACCGCTTCGAGCTCACCCGGTGCTGCGAGCGGCACGGCCCTCCTTCTCGGTCAAGAGAAGGTGGTAGAGGGAGATAAACCGGCGGGCGGAACGTTCGATCGACGCCTCCGAACGGACCCACGAGGTACCCCGTTCGGCGAGCCGGCGGCGCTCGGCCGGGTTCCCGAGCAGCTCCCCGATCGCTTCGGCGAGCGGCGCCGCTCGCGGCGGCACGAGCCGGCCGGTGAGCCGGTCCTGGAGGATCGCGGCCGGACCTCCGATGTTGGAGGCGACACAGGCGGCTCCGCACGCCATCGCCTCCAGCAGCACGATCGAAGCGGTGTCGGAGACGGAGGGTAGGACCAGCAAGTCCGACTGGGCGAGCAGCGCCGGCTTCTCCTCCTCCGCGATCGGCCCGAGGTACCGGACGCGGCCGGCCAACTGCGGACTGTCGAGGAGGCGCCGGCGCATCGAGTCCGCCTCCGGCCCTACGCCGCCGATCACGGCGGTGAAGGCCGGTGTCTCGGGCAGCCGTTCGATGGCGTCCAGTAGCGTGTGCACCCCCTTGTCGGAGGTGAGGCGGCTCAGGAAGGTCACGACCGGCTGCGGACCCAGACCGCAGCGCTCGCGCCAGTCCGGCTGGGAGATTCCCGGGTGGAACCGGTCGAGCTCGACCCCGTTCTCGACCACCTCGACCGGCCGTCGCCACGGCTTTCGGGCGTGCGCCAGGAGCGCCGCCCGTGCGTGCTCGGACGGGGCGGTGGTCAGGTCGCACCGGAAGTACAGGCCGAGGGTCCACAGTCGTGCGACGCGGAAGAACAGGCGGACCGGATAGGTCCGCGGAAAGCTGGCGCGCATCGCGTAGATGTCCGTGTTGAACGTGCCCAGCACCGGTCGGTGCAGGCGACGGCCGATCAGCAGCCCGGCGTTGCCCATCATCCCCTGCGAGAACAGGTGCACGACATCGACCCGGCCGGCGAGGCGACGGCGCAGCTTCCGGAACGGGAAGAGCGCCCAGCGATACTGGCCGTAGAACGGCACCGGTAGCGACCGAGTCCGGTAGACGGGGATTCCGTCGATCTCCTCCTCGCGCGGGACCGCCGGACCCGCCGGCTGGGTCGTGAAGACGCTCACCCGATGGCCCAGCCGCTGCACCGCCCGGGCCAGCGCGTGAGTCTCCTTGGCGACGCCGTCGTGGGTCGGCAGGTAGCTGTCCGTGAAGAACGCGATCTCCACCCGGCGCCTTCCTCCGAGAAGTTCCTACGCCAGAATATGAAACGACCGTTGCAGCCGCCGGCGCTCCGGCTCGGCGAGGGTCGCGTCATCGAGCGAGGCCACGACCGTCGAGTCGCTCCCGGCGACCCACTGGCCGAGCCAGCTCGCGAACCGCAGGGTGAGTTCGTTGCCGTACTGGGTGCGCAGCTCCTCCAGCGCATCGAGGTAGACGAGCAGCGGGGGGTCGGAGCCCCGCTCCTTGATCCGTCCGGCGATCGCGCCGGGGTCGGAACCGCTGCCGGCCTCGGGGTCGCCGGGCCGGTTGACGCTCGGTCGGAGCCACTCCACGGCTCCCTCGCCCAGCCCGAGCGGAGGGGGAGCTTCGAAGCTGATCCACAGGGCGCGGGTGTGGTGAGAAGCCTGCGCTTGGGCGAACCGTACTGCGGCGCGAGGTCGCTCCTCGCGGAACAGGAACGCCTTTCCTGGTGCCCACTGCGGCCCCGCCGAATCGCTGAGCGCCGTCCCTCCGGAGGAACTCGGGGGTGGCTTGAGCAACGGCTCCCAGCTCGATCGACGAGGAGGCGCGAGCAGGTGGCGTCGCTTGAGCTCGACATCCTCGGGGATCCGGGAGATGCGGCTCTTGACCAGCACCCGCAGCTCGGCGGTAGTGTGGCCCTGCGAGGCGTGCTGGAGCAGCTCGCGCAGCCCTTCGCGCAGCCCCTCGGCGTACCCTTGGATGTACCCCTCGGCGAACTCCGCGTCGCCCGCCGGCGCCGGGGGCTCGGCGGGGTTGGGTTCCTTGCGCCCGTTCACGCCGTCGCTCGACCGGCCGCGCGGGGTTCCCCGGCCGGTGACGGAAGGGGGAGGGGGCGCGGGGCGCCGTCGACCTCCACCGCGGGCGCGAACTTGTAGCCGTAGTGGATGACGCCGGCCTTGCCCTCCTCCCGGAGCTTGCGGAAGGTGGCGTGGACCTTGAGCCCGATCCGCACCTCGTGCGGGTCGATGTCGACCACCTCGGCGGTGAGCACGGGTCCCTCGACGGTCTTGACCAGCGTGAGGGCGTACGGGACGAGCATCTCGAACCCCTCCGCGGGGTCGTGGATGACGGTGTAGGAGATCACCGTCCCTTCGCCGGAGAGCTGGAACGGTTCCATCTTGCCGAGCGATTGGCGGTGCGTCGTGCAGGTGGGGCAGACCACGCGTGGGGGGAAGTAGACGGTCGTGCAGACCGTGCAGCGACAGCCGCCTAGGTTGTACCGCCGTGGGGTCTCGCGCCAGAAACGTGCGATCGACATGGTGATCCTAGTTCGTCCGCTCCAGCAGGTGGACGACGCTCGTCGCGCCCGTGCCGCCTACGCTGTGAGCGAGCGCGAGCTGCGCTCCCGAGACCTGCCGGCCTTCCGCTTGGCCGCGGAGCTGACGTACGAGCTCGACGACCTGCGCCACTCCGACCGCACCGAACGGACGACCTTGCGCCTTGAGCCCGCCGGAGGTGTTGACCGTCGGCGTGCCGCCCATGGCGAACCGACCCTCGGCGAAGGCCGTGCCCGCGCCACCCTTGCCGACGAATCCCAGGTCCTCGAGCGCGAGCAGGGCACTGATCGAGTAGGCGTCGTGCAGTTCGACCACGTTCACGTCCGAGGCGGTCTTGCGCGCCTGGCCGAAGGCGCGCTTGGCGGCCACGATCGTGGAGTCGAGGCGCGTCAGGTCGCCCCGGTGGTGGAGCGCCATCGTGTCGCTGGTGACGACGCTCGCCCGGATCGCGACCGGCGTGTCGGTGAACTTGCGCGCTCGGTCGAGCGGCCCGAGCACGACCGCAGCCGCCCCGTCGGAGAGCGGCGCACAGTCGAGCATCCCGAGCGGCTCGGCCACCGGTGGGGCGCCGAGCACCTGCTCCAGGGTGATGCGGTTGCGGTAGTGCGCGTTCGGGTTCTTGGACCCCATCTCGTGCGCCTGGACCGGCACCTGCGCGATCTGTTCGCGGGTGGTGCCGTGCTCGTACATGTGCCGCCGGGCGATGAGCGCCCAGAGTCCGGGCAGCGTCGCGCCGAAGACGCTCTCCCACTCCTGGTCGGCGGTGGCGCCGGTGATCCGGTTGGCCGTCACGTCCGGAACATCGGTGAGCTTCTCCGCGCCACCCACGACTACGAAGTCGTAGGCACCGCTCGCCACGGCGAGGTAGCCTTGGTGGAGCGCGACGGCACCGCTGGCCTCGCCCGCCTCGATACGGATGGCCGGTAGGTGATGGCCGGCGAGGCCGGCGTAGTCCATCAGCAGGGGCGCGATGTGCTCCTGCTCGATCAGCGAGCCGCTCGCCATGTTCCCGAGGAAGAGCGCCCCCAGGTCGCGCGAGGAAAGCCGTGCGTCGACGAGCGCTTGGAAGCCGGCCTCGATGCCGAGCTCCCGGAAGGAGCGGTCCCAGAGCTCCCCGAACCGGGTCATCCCGATCCCGAGGATCGCGACCTCGCGCACTAGCTCCCTCCTAGGTGGATCTTGCCACGGAACTTCGCGTAGACGGCGTACGGGATCTCGACGCCTCCGGTGAGGAAGGACTCGACGAGCGCCCCTGCGGAACGGGAGTAGCTCTCGATGGCATCGGTGATATCGAAGTCGAAGGCGTCGGAGCCGGCGCCACTGCCGTAGCCGACCATCAGCACGCGCTCCCCGGCCCGGGCGTGGTCGAGCACATTGGCGAGGCCGATGAGGGCCGCGCCGGAGTAGGTGTTGCCGATGAACGGCGTCACGAGCCCGTACCGCATCTGCTCGTCGGTGAACCCGAGCTGCTTGCCCACCCGCGCCGGGAACTTGCCGTTCGGTTGGTGGAAGACCACGTGGGCGTAGCTCTTCGGAGTCGTCCCAGCTCGATCCATGATGCGCTTGGCGCACTCCGTGACGTGGCGGAAGAATGCCGGTTCGCCGGTGAAACGGCCGCTATGGCTCGGGTACCGTTGACCCTCCCGACGCCAGAAATCCGGGGTGTCGGTGGTGTAGCTCAACGTGTGGAGCACGCGGGCGATCACCTGCTCCCGTCCGATGACGAAGGCTGCGCCGCCGGCGCTCGCCGAGTACTCGAGCGCGTCCCCCGGCGCTCCTTGGCTGGTATCGGAACCGATCGCCACGCCGTAGCGGACCATCTCGGCCCCGACCAGCCCGAGGCAGGTCTGGATCGCGGCGGTGCCGGCCTTGCAGGCGAACTCGAAGTCGGCCGCGGTGAGCCCGGGGGTGGCTCCCACGGCTTGGGCGACCACGGTCGCCGAGGGCTTGACCGCGTACGGGTGGGATTCACTGCCGATGTAGAGCGCTCCGATCTCCTGCGGGTCGATCTTCCCGCGGAGGAGGGCAACGCGAAGGGCCTCGGTCGAGATGGTGATCGTGTCCTCGTCGGGGGAAGGGACCGACTTGCGCTGGACATTGAGCGAGGCACCCATGCTCGCCCCGTCGACCCCCCAGACCTTCCCGATTTCCGTCGGCGTGATTCGATAGCGCGGCACGTACGCCCCGTAGCTCACGACCCCGGCTTGCATCGACCTATGCTCCTCCGCTAGAGCTCCTCAAGACGCCCCAGCATCTCCGGCGCCTCGAGCGGGCTCGTTAGGAGAGGGATGTTCTCGACCTCGCTCAGGCGGATCGCGAGCGGGTCGATGCGCCCGGGATGAGAGAGGATCACCGCGGCCGGCTTGAGCGGGTGGGCCCGGATCGCCACCATCGGCGAGCGGCCGTACCGTACGTTGGAAAAGATGAGTGCCCGCTGCGTGGTCCATCCATACACCTCCACGAACCGGGAGGCGTCGATCGAGAGGATCGCACGGGGCGCGTCCAAGAGGGTGTAGCCGTGGATATCTCGCCGGATGTCCACGTGGCCCACGGGCTTGGCGTCCAGCCGGTCGGCGAGGGTCCGAAGCGGGATGGCCACCGAGAACTCCCGTAGTGCGAGCACCCCGTCGGAGTGGGTACGCAACCCGAGCCGCTGCGCGACCCGTCCGCCGGTGTGGCTGTCGACGGCGAGCAACGCGTCGATGTACTTCCGGATAAAGGCCGCCCCGGGGCTCGCCCGGCGCTCCGACTCGTAATCCGAGATCACCGACGGTACGGTGGACAGCGAACGGGCCAAGTCCCGCTGCGAGACGGCGAAGTCCTCCCTCCACTTGCGAAGCGTCCGCCCCGGGTGTGGGGACAGGACGACCTCGCCCGCGATCTTCTCGCGGAGCTCGATCTCCACGAGCCCGCCCGAATCCGGGAGACCTATAAAATGTTCCGTCCAGCTGTCGTCCGGGGGGTTCGACAGGTGCCGGAGGAGTGGACCGGGCGAGAGTTTCCGGCGTCGGCGATTGCCGACCCCTTTTGAACTCGCGGCCTCTACCTTGCCAAGGTAGCGATCTTCCGGGCTAATCTACCGGCCCACATCCACTCCGGGAGCCGCCGGCTGAATAACGGTTTCTCTTCGGAGGCGGGCACGATGGCTCCGCTCGGAGAGTTCAGCCCTCGGGAACGAGGGTTGAGCAGGGAACCAGCGCTCGAGCTGCGAGTCGATCCGCTCCTTCCAGCAAAGTGTTATCCCCCGACGGGATACGACTAGTTCGATGGCCGAAGAGGCCTCTTCCGGCGAGCCGCTCGATCTGCTGCTCAAGAGCACGCGGGACCTACTGCGCCCTGAGGAACTGGTCCGAGAGGCCACGCGCGACATCGTCAAGGAAGAGATCCGGCACCACCTCGACAGGACGCTCAAGCAGAATCCGGAGTTGGCCCGGGCCCTCAAGGACGCCGTGCGCTCGTTGCTCGAGGCGCGGGCCGCCGAGTATGCCGCGCTGGTCCGCGTGGGAGCCTGCACCGCGCGTTTGGGGCTGGCGGCCGTGCCGCAGGAGATCCGCCAGCAGCTCACCCGAGAGGTTCTCGACCTGGTGGGACACGAGCTCGGGCAGATCGCGGAAAGGACGCTGTAATGCGGGACCCGCTCCCCGCGGACCCGAACGCGGTCCGCATCTACGAGATCAAGCGAGTCGATGTCGAGGGCGCGATCGTCATTGACGGCTTTCCTTCGGTGGGCCTGGTCAGCTCGATCGTGGCGAACTACCTCATCGACACCCTCGAGATGGAGCAGATCGGGATCGTCGAATCGGCCGCTTTCCCCACGGTCGCCCTCGTCCGGGGCGGGATTCCGCAACATCCCGTCCGCATCTACGCGGGCAGTCCGCCACCGGCACGGACCGGCCGCGCGCCCGACAAGATCGTCGCCTTCGTGAGCGAGTTCCACCCGGCGCCGACCGTCATCCATCCGCTGGCCCACGCCATCCTCGACTGGGTCCAGGAGCAGCGCTGCTCGCTGCTCGTCTCCCCCGAGGGACTCAGCGTGGAGAAGCCCGCCGGTGAGACCACCCGGCACCGTGCGCCCCGACTGCAGGACGTGAAGGTGTACGGCATCGCCAGCACCAACCGGGCCCGCGATCTCTACATCGAACCGAACTTGCTCCCGTTCACCGAAGGAGTGATCACCGGCATCGCCGGCGTGCTCCTCAATGAGGGCCGCCGTCGGGGATTCGACGTACTCACGTTCCTCGCCGAGGCCCAGGCGGATTACCCCGATGCCCGGGCGGCGGCCAAGGTCATCGAAACGATCAACCGGGTCCTCCTCCGCGCGCCGCTCGACCCCGAACCGCTCTACCACGAGGCCGAGCGGATCGAGCAGCAGTTGCTCTCGATCCAGAAGAATGCGCAGGAACGCGCCCGTGGCGAGCGCGCGGTTCCCTCCGCGGCGCCGATGTACCGCTAGCGGCCCGGCACGTCCGCGCGCTCGGACAAGAGCGCTTCGAACCAAGCAAAGAGCTGTCGGCTGACCACCGACCAGTCGTACGCTTCGACCATCCGAGCGTGCCGGGCAGCCCGCGCGGTCGAACTCCGGTCCGGTGGTCGCTCGACCAACGCCTGGATCCGCGCACGGAGCGCTTCCGCCGTCGGGGGGACGTACTCGAGCGACCCCCGACGCTCGAACTCGTCGAAGACACCGCGGACCGTGTCGGATGCTACGACGTACAGGCCGCTGGAGAGCGCTTCGAGTGCCACGAGCCCCAGCGTCTCGAATCGGCTGGGGAAGAGGAACACATCGCAGGATCGGTACACTGCTGCGAGCTCAACGCTCGGAAGGATGCCGTGGTAGTGGATCCGCGAATCCCTCGCAGCGCGCTGCTCGACCTGAGAGCGGAGCGGGCCCGTGCCGGCCAGATGAAGCTCCATGCCCGCGTGGTCGAGCTGCCCCCAGGCTTCGAGGAGCACGTCGGTTCCCTTCATCGGATCCAGGCTGCCGACGAACAGGAATCGAGTCGGGCCAGACTCTCGCCCGTTGATTCCGGGGGTGAACAGGTCGGTATCCACCCCGAGAGGGATCAGCGCGTCGTGACGACCGCGCCGGAGGCGCCGCTCCCAGAACACCGGTTGGGTGACGTGGTAGCTGTCGATACGGCCGGATCGTCCGCGCGACCGGGCCCGGAACAACGCGCGCAGGAGTCGGCTCGAGCGGAGTGCCGGGAAGCTGACCAGGCCGCCGGAGAGGTCGTCGCAATGGGTGCTGCCGACCACGAGGGCCCGGCTGCCCTGCGGTAGGACCCAACGGGCATCCTCGTTCCGAATCAGGTAGACCAGGTCGGCATTCTGGATCGGCCCGAGTGCGGCGGCGTTGCGTCGTCGCTCGGCCCGGAAGATCCCGGGTCGTGCCAGCAGCAGCCCCACGGCCGAGATCAGGTAAAGAAAGCGCGAGCGGGAGGCCAGGAGGAGCAGGCGGTCCGGTTCGACCGAGCGACGGCTCGAGCTCAACCGGATCCGTCGGACGCCGACGAGCAGCGGGTCGACGTACTCCGTGCTCCAGCGTTCGAAGCGAGCGTAGTCGGTCTCGACGAGCAGGAGCTCGAACCGATCGCGCGGTGCCCGACGAAGGACCTGGACCAGAAACTGTTCGGTGCCGGCACCGGCGGTGATCGCCGTGAACGCGACGAAGCAGACGCACGGTCGAGCGGGAGCTGCCAGGGAATCCTTCGGCGGGCCGCTCAAGGTGTGGGCCGACCGCAGCGCGCGATTTGGTCCTTGTCGTGCGGGCGCCGAGCGAGGTCCGGTGGTGCTAGCGCTTCCGCTTGGGGCGCGCGCGAGCCGGAGCGGCCATTGTGCGGCGTGCGGTGGTCTTGGGAGCGGATTCGGGAACGCGCTCGAGCAACTCGGTCACTCCGTTCACGAGCGCGTCGGCGTCCGCCTCGGTGTTGTAGGCGTAGAAGGAGGCGCGGACGTTGCCCTCGAGGCCCCGGGCCTCGTACCAGGAGTGCACGCAGTGGCGCCCAGAACGGACCATGACGTGGTGGCCGGCGTCCAGGAACAGCGCCGCATCGGCCGGATCGACTCCGTCGAGGGCGAACGCGTACACGCTCGGTCGATCGGCCGGCGCGGAGGGACCAAGCACGTGCACTCGAGGCTGATCGGCGAGCCCGCGGCTGACCCGAGCATTGAGCGCGCGGTCGTGGGCCGTGATCTGATCCCGGCCGATCCGCCCGAGATACTCGATCGCCGCTCCCGTCCCTAGCACCCCGGCGTAGTTCTGCAGGCCGGCTTCGAAGCGATGCGGCGGGGGCCGCAGGGCGTGCTGGGTGAGGGTGCTCCATTCCACCGTTTCTCCGCCGGTGAGCAGCGGGCGGAGGCCCGAAAGCTGCTCGAACGGGGCGGCCAAGAACCCGACTCCGGTAGGACCCATCATCTTGTGGGCCGAGACCGCGTAGTAGTCGACTCGGAGCTCGCGCAGGTCTACGGGGAGGTGCGGGGCGGCCTGGCAGCCGTCCACGAGCAGTTGGGCGCCGTGGTCATGCACCACCTCGGCGATCTCCCGAATCGGCAGAGAACGCCCGTCCAGGTTCGAGGTGTGGAACAGGCTCACCAGCCGTGTGCTCCGATGGAGTTGTCCGCGCAGTTGCTCGAGGTCAAAGCCCGATTCCGGCAGGGCGAGCACATCGATCCGGATGCCCCGCTCGGCGGCGAGCCGCTGCCACAGGACCAGGTTGGAGTTGTGCTCCTGATCGGAGATGAGCACCCGGTCGCCCCGCTTCCACGGCAACCCTTGGCCGACGAGATTCAGCGCTTCCGTGGCGTTCCGGAGGAAGACGATCCCCCTCGGATCCCCCAACGAGAGGAACTCGCTGCACAGCTCGCGAGAACGTTCGTACCGGTGGGAAACCTCCTCGGCAAATCGGTGCAGGCTGCGGCCCGCGCAGCCCGGGAAGTCTCGGTAGTATTCCTCCATCGCACCGAGCACCGCCTGAGGGACGAGCGACATGCAGGCCGAGTCGAGGTAGACGGGAACAGTTCCCTCTGAGCGCTCGCGGAGCGCGGGGAAGTCCCGCCGAACGATCACGTCGGAGAAGCTCATAGAGCACGAAAGTCGGACGTATCGTCACAGGCGCACCCGCCTATTTCCGCCTCACGCTCCCGCACCGCGCCCTCCGGGGCCGCCCCCCGGTTCAAGGAGGCGTCACCTACGAAGCTCGGGCATCCTCGACACTCCTTGGCGGCGCCCACCGCCGACGGCGCGCGGGGAGGCCGCAGGGGTTATGCGAACGAGCGGGATGGCCGCCCAATCGGCGTGTGCGGCACGCTCCGCCCAGCGGAGGTCCGTCTGGGGCCGCGACGCGGGACTCCACACGTTATGCGTAAGTCTTTATAGTACCGAAGCCTTACCAATGTCGTAGTGCCCTGGGTGAGACCCGGTGCACGAGGAATCAGCAGATGGCAAAGATCATTGGAATCGACCTCGGAACGAGCAACTCCGCCGCCTCCGTGCTGGAAGGCGGCCGGCCCGTCATCATCCCCTCCGCCGAAGGCACCACCGTCGGCGGCGGGAAGGCGTTCCCCTCCTACGTCGCGTTCGCCAAGGACGGGGCGCTCGTCGTGGGCGAGCCCGCCCGGCGCCAAGCCGTCTCCAATCCGGAAGGCACGGTCACCGCCTTCAAGCGGAAGATGGGGACGGACTACAAGTACCGGGTACAGGGCAAGGAGTACACCCCGCAGCAGCTCTCCGCGTTCTTGCTGCAGAAGATCAAGCGGGACGCCGAAGCGTACCTCGGCGAGAAGGTGGAGAAGGCCGTCATCACCGTCCCTGCCTACTTCAACGACAACCAGCGCCAGGCGACGAAGGACGCCGGCGCCATCGCCGGCCTCGACGTCGTCCGGATCATCAACGAGCCGACCGCGGCGAGCCTGGCTTACGGCCTCGATAAGGGGGGTAAGACGCAGAAGATCCTCGTGTTCGACCTGGGCGGCGGCACCCTCGACGTGACGATCATGGATTTTGGGGAGGGCGTCTTCGAGGTGCTCTCCACGAGCGGTGATACCCAGCTGGGTGGGACCGACATGGACACGGTCATCACCGAATGGGTGGTCGGCGAGGCCCAGAAGGACTCGGGCGTCGACATCCGCAAGGACAAGATGGCAATGCAGCGGGTCCGCGACGCCGCCGAGAAGGCGAAGATCGAGCTCTCCTCGACGCTCGAGACCCAGATCAACCTCCCGTTCCTGAGTGCCACATCGGCGGGACCTACCCACCTCGCGTTGACGCTCAACCGAGCGAAGCTCGAGGAGCTCGTGCGCCCGATCATCGACCGGTGCAAGGGCCCGGTCGCCCAATCGATGCGCGACGCCAAGCTCGAGAAGGCCCAGGTGGACCGAATCGTCCTCGTCGGAGGTCCGACGCGGATGCCGATCGTTCAACGGTTCCTCGAGCAGGAGGTCGGCCGCCCGATCGAGCGCGGCGTCGACCCGATGGAATGCGTGGCGATGGGCGCTGCCATCCAGGCCGGCGTGCTCGCCGGCGAGGTCAAGGACGTACTGCTGCTCGATGTTACGCCGCTCTCCCTCGGCGTCGAGACGCTCGGCGGCGTGCTCACCAAGCTCATCGACCGGAACACCACCATCCCGACCCGAAAGAGCCAGATTTTCACGACGGCCGCCGACAACCAGAGCTCCGTCGAGATCAAGGTCGCCCAAGGGGAGCGGCCGATGTGGTCCGACAACGTCGCGCTGGGCAGCTTCATGCTGACCGGCCTGCCGCCGGCCGCCCGAGGCACCCCCCAGGTGGAGGTCTCCTTCGACATCGACGCCAACGGCATCCTGAGCGTCTCGGCCAAGGACCTCGCGACGGGGCGCAAGCAGGGGATCACGATCACCGCGTCGAACAAGCTCTCGAAGGACGACGTGGGGCGGATGGTCTCCGAGGCGGAGAAGTTCGCCGAGCAGGACCGCCAGCGGGCCGGCGAGGTCGAGGCGCGCAACCGCGCCGAGTCGCTCACCTACGAGGCCGAGCGGGTCCTGGCCGAGGCGAAGGAGAAGGTACCCGAGGCCGAGGCCAACGAGCTCCGGACCAAGATCGCGGCGCTCCGGGAGGCCCTGGCCAAGAACGACGCCGCCGCCATCACGGCCAAGGTGGACGACCTGACGCACGGGCTCCACGCGCTCGCCCAGCGGCTGTACCAGCCCCCGAGCGGTCCCGAGAACGCATCCCCCTCCTCCCCGGAGTCCGCGCCGACCGAGGACGCCCCGGACCGGAGCGGTCCGGCCGGCGGACCGGTCGACGCCGACTTCAAGGTCGTCGACGAAAAGGGCGACGACTCCGGCCCCCAGAAGCCGTAGGGGCCGGGCGGCTCAGGGCGCAGCGCGTCGCGGGGCCGAGGCCGGGAAGGCCAGGCCCCGGAGTCCGACGTAGTCGACGCCCGGTCGGATGAGCCGGTTGTGCTCGGACTGCTCGCGAGCGTGCGCGACCCACCCGGCGGTTCGCGCGACCCCGAAGACCGCGGGGAAGAGGTCCCGGGGTAGCCCCGCCGCCTCGAGCACGAGTCCGGCGTAGAATTCCACGTTCGTGTAGAGGCGCTCATTGGGTTTCGCCCGGCGGAGCTCGGCGAGCGCGACCTCCTCTACCCGGGCCGCGAGGGCGAACCGCTCGGGCGCCGCGACCCGTTCGGCGATCTGCCGGAGCAGCACGGCTCGGGGGTCCTCGACCTTGTACGCCCGGTGGCCGAATCCCATGAGCCGCTCGCGCCGGGCCAGGGCTTCCCGGATCCAAGGTTCGGCGTTCTCGGGGCGGCCGATGGCATCCAGCATCTCGACCGCCTTCGACGGAGCGCCTCCGTGGAGCGGCCCTTTGAGCGCCCCCACGGCGGCCGCGGCCGCCGAGAGCAGATCGGCCTGGGTCGATAGGACGACGCGCAGCGCGAAGGTGGAGGCGTTCATTCCGTGGTCGGCCACGCAGATGCAGTAGCTCTCGAGCGCGTAGACGCGGCGAGGATCCGGCGGCGCACCCTCGAGCATGTAGAGGAAGTTCGCCACGTGACCGAGGCGAGGGTCGGGAGCGATCGGCTCCCTGCCCTGGCGTCGGCGATGGAACCGAGCGAGCACGGTGGGCGCCGCGGCCACGAGCGCCACCCCTTGCTCGAGGGTGGGGGGGTACGGGAACTGCCCCAGCGCCGAGAGACCCATCCGGAGCGCGTCCATCGGGTCGGTGGTAGTCCCGAGCGTGTCGACCACTCGGGCGCAATCGGAGGGAAGCGATCGCCGGTGGGCGAGGGCCTCGCGCAGTGGGAGGGGCGGTTCGTCGGCCGCGGGAACCCCCGACCAGAGCAGCTCGACCGTCCCTTCGAACCCGAGATGCGCGACGACATCGGCGATAGTGTACCCGCGGTAGGTGAGCCCGCCCCGCTCCCCGTCCACCTCGCTGACCGAGGTGCTGCCGGCGATCACCTCCTCGAGACCTCCGCGGCCGCTCGCCATCTCCGGTTTCCGGTGGCGAGCAACCACGGCGGCCGATATCCGTATCCGCCGGGAGTACCGGTCACCGCACGCCCGAGTCGCGAAAGGGTTATTGTCCGGCCTCCGGTCGAACGACCGTGCCGACGCCGACGGAGCTGCTCGACCGACTGCTGCAGCAGCGCGTGGAGCTTCACCTCAAGGACCAGCGGGTGGTCAGCGGGCGGCTGCTCGGCTCCGACCTGCACATGAACCTCGTGCTCGACGACGCCGAGGAGCGGACGGCCGAGCTTACGCGCCGGCTCGGCCGCGTCGTCGTGCGCGGCTCCACCGTGGTGTCCCTCGATGCCCCGACCGGTACACCGAAGCCGCGTTAGTCGCAAGACCCCCGCGGCGACCGCCCCGGAGCGGGAGAGCGCGTTCCGGTACGAGGAGTTCGCCGTACTCCGGCTGCTGGGCCAGCGGGGGGCCGACCGAGCCCCCGTGGTGTCGAGCTCGCGGGAGATCGGAGAGGCGCTCGGATTTCTTCAGCAGGCCACGGACCGGTACCTGATCTCCCTGGCCCGCCGAGGACTGGTGCTGCGGAGCCTGGACGCGCGCAAACAGCGGCTCGCCCTGACTCCAGCCGGCCTCGACCGGCTGCGGCGGGAGTACACGAGCCTCCGGCGGATCTTCGAAGGTCCGGGCACCCTCGTGCTGAGCGGCACGGTCTCCTCCGGGCTGGGCGAGGGCCGCTACTATCTGAGCCAGCCCGGCTACGTGAGCCAATTTGCCGAGCGGTTGGGCTACACGCCCTTCCCCGGGACGCTCAACGTGCGGCTCGCGGGGCCCGAGCTGGTGCGTGCCGCCGCGCTCCGGCACTGGAAGGGGATCAGGATCGACGGTTTTTCGGCGAGCGGTCGGACCTTTGGCGGCGCTACCTGCCTCGTCGCGCGCATCGGGGGGAGCCCGGGCCATCTCATCATGCCCGACCGGAGCCACCATACCGACGTGCTGGAGCTCGTCGCACCGGTGGAACTCCGGAAGGAGCTCACGCTGCGGGACGGCGACCGGGTCGAGCTGCGGATCGAGGAGAGCTAACGGTGCCGAGTTCGCTCGCGCAGGAGATCGCTCGGGAGCGCCGGCCCGCGCGGGGCGAGGCCGTCTCACCGGACTGGTATGTCAACGCCTGGAGCGAGGCGGAGTCGCTCGGGACGGAACGCGTGAGCGCCTTCGTGCTCATCCTGCGCACCCGGGGCTGCTACTGGGCCGACCTCAAGGGCTGCTCCATGTGCGGGTACGCGAAGGATACGCTGGGACGATCGGCCACGCCGGAGGAGCTCTCCCGTCAGCTGGAGCGGGCGCTCCGGAAGTACCGGGGCGAACCGTACGTGAAGGTGTACACGAGCGGGTCGTACCTCGACGAGCGAGAAGTGGACGCCGACTCCCGAGGCCGGATCGCCGCGGCCTTCTCGGGGCGCGCCCGCCGGTTCCTCGTGGAAACGCTGCCGGAGTTCGTCACCGAGGAGCGGGTCCGATCGCTGCGGGAAAGTTTCGCGGGTGAGTTGGAGGTGGCGCAGGGACTCGAATCGACGCAACCGGAAATCCTCGACCGGTTCGTCAACAAGGTCTCCACCCCCGCGGAGTACCTCGCGGCGGCCGACCGCCTCCGCTCCTGGGGAGCTCACCCCAAGGGGTACCTGTTGCTCAAGCCTCCGTACCTCACCGAAGGGGAGGCCATCGACGATACCGTCACCTCCGTGGAGCGGGCGTCGCCGCACTTCGAGACGCTGTCGGTGAACCCCGTGCACATCCAGAACGGCACCGTCGTCGAGCGACTCTTCCGCAGCGGACGGTACCGGCCCCCGTGGCTCTGGAGCGTCCGCGAGGTGCTCCAGCGCGGGGCCGCCGTCCGGGGGAGCAGTCGTCTCGTGTCCTTCCCGACCGCCGGGGGCCTGACGCGGGGCCCGCACAATTGCGGCGAGTGCGACCGGCGGCTGCTCCGGTGGATCGAGGAGGGCTCCCTCGATCAACGGTTCGACGCGGCCCTGGAGCCGGACTGCGCGTGCCGGGAGACCTGGTCGCGCCAGCGGGAGCTCGAGCCGCTCGGAGGAGAAGCCTGACGGAGCTTCGACCGCGGCTGCCCCCGCACGCCGTGGAATCGATCGCCCGTTTCCTTCGCGCGCACGTCGCGGAGGCCCACGCCAAGGGGGTCGTCCTCGGTCTGAGCGGAGGCATCGACTCGGCGCTGACCCTCCGGCTTTCCGCCGATGCGCTCGGCCCCTCCCGCGTGGTCGGCGTGCTCCAGCCGGATGCGGCCTATCCTGCGGAGCTGCTCGAGGAGACGCTCGGAATCGCGCGCTCCCTGTCGGTGGAGACCGTCGTCCTGCCCATCGATCCCGTGGAGGGCGCGTTCGTAGCGCTCGTCGGGGCGGGGCTGGACCCGACGGGTCGGGGCAATCTGAAGGCCCGGATCCGGATGACCGTGCTGTACGCGGAGGCGCGCCGTCGCCTCTCGCTCGTGCTGGGCACGGGCAACAAGTCCGAACTCCTGACCGGCTACTTCACGAAGTACGGAGACGGGGGCGTGGACCTGCTCCCGCTCGGAGACCTCTACAAGACGGAGGTCCGCGACCTGGCGGCCCAGCTGGGGCTCCCTGCCTCGATCGCGGCGCGAGCTCCCACCGCTGGCCTGTGGCCGGGGCAGACGGATGAGGGAGAGCTCGGGATCACGTACGAACTCCTCGACCGGATCCTGCGGGGGATGGAAGAACTCCGCAGCCCGGCCGACATCGCCCGGCTCACGGGAGCGGACCTAGCTCAGATCGAGGAGGTGGCGCACCGCGTCGCACTGAACCGGCACAAGCGGCGGTTGCCCCCGATCCCGAAACTCTCCCTCCGGACCGTGGGAGTGGACTGGCGCGATTAGGGCGCCGACGGGAGCGGTCGGCGGCGGTCGGCGCTTGAGGTGCCGGGAACGGCCTTCGCTTCGACGGCGTTCGCTCGGGACGCGCGAGCGAGTTCCTGCTCGGCGAACTGTCGGATGCTATCGGCCCGCCACGAAGCGATACGCACGTCGAGGTGAGTGCGCACCTTCGCACCCGCGTGCTGCCTCCGGAGCTCGGCGATGATTCGATCGTGCGCCGGTGCCGGAACTTCCCATTGATCGCGGAACGCACGCGAGGCCAGGTCGTCAATCACCTGGGCTCCCTCCCGCTCGTACGCGAGCTCGCCCACACGGACGACTTGATCGGCGCTGAGCCGCTCCGGAAGCTTCCGTTCGGAGAGGCCCGGCGCCTCGCGTCCCACCCCCTCGTCTCGGGCCCTTCGCCGATACTCCTGCGAGAGGTCCGGCTCGGCTTCCTCCAGTTCGAGCACGGTGGAGTAGGCTTGGGAGGTCACGCGCCCGATCTCGGCGAGCACGCGGGGCCACTCTTCGACAAGGTGCAGCAGATGGGTCGAGAGCGATTGGTCGAAGCCTCGGTCACGGAACGGGAGCATCCGCGCATCGCTCCGGACCAACCGGCTCGCGCCGCGGGCGCGGGCCTGTCGCAGCATCGCCGGCGAGACGTCGACCCCGACGAGTCGTGCCTCGCGTCGAGCGAGCAACCGAAGCAGGTGGCGTCCGGTTCCGACCCCGACCTCGAGCGAGAGCGACGATCCGAGGTGGTTCGCCAGTGCTTCCTGTACCTGCTCCGCCAGCGGGCTCGGCAGCCCGCGCGTGGCGTCATACCGGTCGGCCACCCGGTCGAACGAGATCGGGGGTGTCCGGCGATGAGCGTCGGCCACGTCCGGGGGACGTGGGCGGTGGATATCGAGCCTCTGGGGGGAGCGGGGTCACCCGGCGGGCCCGATCGGGCGCTCGGCCGAAACGCTTTATCCCCAGCGCGCTCGGAGCCGCCACTTCCGGGACCTGAAGCAGGGACCGGTCGCGCCCTGTAATGGACCGCGCCACCTACCAGCGTTACTACCAGAGCCTCGCCACCCCCGAGGACGTGCGTCGCCTCTCCAAGGACGAGAGTGTCGAGGAGGAGTTGCTCTTCGTCATCCACACCCACCGGGTCACTCGCGACGCCACCCGGCGATTCTACGTGCTCAAACGACAGATGCCGCGCATCGCCCAGCAGTGGCGCCGCGGCACCCGCATGCTCGAGATCGCGCGGGAGTGGAACTTCCCGCCCGTGCTTCTCGGGCAGCAGCTCCTACAGGAACTCAACCTGCCGCGGAAGAAGATCTGGTCGTTCTTCCTGGACCCGGCCTCCGCCCCCGACGAACGGCTGGGGGGTGAGATCCGCGAGCTGCTCGAGCACGACCTGATCTACTCCCCCCACGGCATGGAGCTCCAGCGCGACCGGGGCCGGCGGGGCGAGGCGCGCCTGTACGGCTGGCTCGAAAAGCACGGCATCACCTACCAGACCGAGAAGGATCTCCGGGGCAAGTTCACCAAGACGCCCGATGCGCTCCTCGACCGGCCCATCGCGCTGTTCGGTCGCAAGCTCAACTGGATCGAGTCGAAAGCGAACTTCGGCGACGACGTCGAGCTGCGCCGCAACCTGCGCAAGCAGCTCGCACCCTACACCGAGCTGTTCGGCGAGGGGGCGGTGGTCTACTGGTACGGCTACGTCGACGGAGCGACCTCGCCGCCGGGCATCCTGCTCTGGGACGGCCCGTCGATCGAGGGGCTCACGCCCCAGGTGCTAGCTCCGACGGCGAGCGCTCCCGTTGCTCACCCGTCGCCAGGTCCCGCTCGAGCACCACGCCACGAGCGAGCTCCCGCGGCCCCACGAGGATGGCCCGCCTCGCCCGGCGACGAGCCGCCTCCTTGAGCTGGCGCGAGAGCGAGCGCCCCAAGAGGTCCCCATCGGCCGCTACCCCGGCTCGTCGCAGTCGCGCCACCCACGCCGTCGCTTCGGGGATCATCTCGGGCGTGACGGCCACCACGTAGGTGTCGAGCGGGGGCTCTCCGGCCGGCCAGCGATCGTGAGCACGCAGCAGTAGCTCGAGCGTCAGGTCGCCGATGGCCAAGCCACACGCCGGGGTCGGAGGTCCGCCGAACAGCTCGATGAGCTTGTCGTACCGGCCGCCGCCGAACAGGGCGCGTTGATCACCGGCCCGGGCGTACGCCTCGAACACCGGTCCGGTGTAGTAGTCGAGACCCCGCACCACGGAGAGGTCGATGCGCACCCGGTCCTCGATGCCGGCGTGGGGGAGCAGGGCCATGATCTGGCGGAGTCGCTCGAGGCCAGCCGGCCCCGGTGGCGGCAAGTTCCACCCCTCGATCTCCGCCAGGAATGGCTCCGACTCGGCCACCGTCACGCCCTCACGGGAACGAGACAGCAGCCCTCGAAGACGGTCCACGGCCCCCGGCGCAAGCCCGGAGGCGGCGAGCTCGGCGCGCAGCTCGGCCTCGGGGCTCTTCCGTACGTTGTCGAGCGCCCGGAAGAACCGCGGGAGGTCGCTGGCCCCCAGCCCGCGTCCGAGCGCCTCGGAGAGGTCCCGGTCATTGAGCCGGAACGCGTAGAGCCCGTCGGCCCCGATCCGGTCGAGCAGCAGGCTCGCGGCCGCGAGCAACTCCACCTCCGCCTCGACCCCCGGCGCGCCGAGGATATCGAGGTTGAACTGGTGGAACTCCCGCGCGCGACCGGCCTGGGGCTCCTCGTACCGCCACAGTCGGGCGACCGTGAACCATTTCACCGGCAGCGGCTCGGCCTTGGCCCGCTCGGCGAACACGCGCGCGAGGGAGGGCGTGGACTCGGGAACGAGCGTGACCGCCCGTCCCCCCTTGTCGGTGAACTTCCAGAGCTCCTCGGCGATTCCCGCCCCGCTCTTCACCTGGAACAGTTCCAGGCTCTCGACGCTCGGCAGCTCGAGCTCCTGGAACCCCGCCAGCCGGGCGGCCTCCCGCAGCCGGTGCCGGAGCCCCGAGCGGGCACCGGCCTCCGGAGGGAGCCGGTCCGAGAACCCCCGCAGCGTGGAGAACGGCATCGGCCGCTCTACCGGGATGCGGCTCTTAATGACTCGGAAGCGCGGGGTCCGGTGGGGCGGATCCGGTCCGTCCCACCTCATCCCGGAATCGCCGGTAGGCGACGACGGCCCCGCCGTAGTTGTGGTGCTCGAGTGCCCGCGCGATCTCCGCCGCCTCTGTCCGGAGCCGCGGCCCACTCGCAAGTTCCGGACCCCGATGAGTGAGCTCCGTCCGCAGCTCGGAGAGCTCGCGGGAGAGCAGCGGCGAACACAGTTGCCAAAGTGCCAGCGTCGAGCGGGCGAGCAGCGGCTCCGCGCCCGACCGGTCGCCCACGCGGGCCCGGCGGCGCGCCTCGGACAGTGGTCCGAGCGCCGGCAGCGGATCCCCTCCCAGCTCCCGGACCGTCTCGGCGACGAGCTCGGCCTCGAGGGACAGGATGCGGACCGTCTCCCACTCGTCCTCGAGCCGGTCGAGCCCTTCGGCGACCCGTCGGAGTCGACGGTGGGTCCCCGGGAGGTCGCCCCGGGCGAGCGAGGCGCGAGCCGAGTCGAGCTCGGCGTCCGGCGTGCCCGTCTCGACGAGCGCGGCGACCTCGTTGCGGCGGGCGAAGGCGTGCTCGAGCTCCTCGGACAGGGCCGCCGCCGTGCGGACGAACAGCTCCGCGCGGAGCGTGGCGGTCGTCTCGAGGTCGCGCGAGCTTTCGGCGGCGTGCCGCCGCTCGTCGAGCCCTACGATCTCTAGCCCCAAACGCCGGGCAAGGGTCGCCAGCTCCTCCACCTGGCGCAGCGCTGCCTCGAGCGGGTCGGCCGCTGGAAGCGCGGGTAGTTCGGGGAGCTCCGCCGGCGGATGCGGGGGTGCCGGGACTATGGGAGGAAGCGGCGCGAGCGAGGGAAACCGGGCGGGTGCGGCGATCGCCGCGGTGGTGGAGTCCACGGCGGGGACGCCCACGACCTCCGCGAGTGCCTGGGCTTCGGTCAGCGATTCGCCGGCCCCTGCATTCGGCTCGAGCGCGTGGCGGAGCGGCTCGAACAGTCCCGGCGCGAGGCCGCAGCGACCGCAGGCGCTCCCCTCCGCGGCCTCGAATCCGCAGGCGGGGCACTCCGACAGTGTTCGCTCCTTAGCGTGGTGCGGCCGGTAGGTGGTAGCTGTAATCGCGCCCTGAACGACCGGAGCTCTTCGGGAGGTAGCCGAACTCCGGACGCATGGCGTGCAGCCGCCGGATCCGCTCGGCCATCGGCGGGTGCGTGGAGAACAGACCGGCGACCCAACCGCCGCTGAGCGGGTTCACGATGCAGAGCGCCGAGGTGGCCGGCGTGCCGATCGGACCGGGTCGGCGGGCGTTGCCGACTTCCAGCTTGGCGAGCGCGCTCGCGAGCGCCTCGGGGTCGTGGATGGTCCGGGCCCCCACCTCATCGGCCTTGAGCTCGCGGGAGCGCGAGATGGCGAGCTGCAGCAGGAGGGCGGCGATCGGCGCGGTAATCACCGCGACGATCACGAGGATCGGATTCACGTTGCCGCGGCCGCCGTTCGAGCCGCCACCGAACATCTCGGAGAACAGGAACGCCTGGGCTAGGTAGGAGATCGCCCCGGCCAACGTGGCCGCGAGCGTCATCACGAGGATGTCCCGGTCCTTGACGTGCGCCAACTCGTGGGCCAGCACCCCGCGCAGCTCCCGGTCGTCGCAGAGGCGCAGGATACCTTCGGTGGCGGCCACGACGGCATGCTTGGGGTTGCGCCCGGTCGCGAACGCATTCGGGGTCGCGGTGGGAACGATCGCAATACGGGGCTCGATCAGGCCGAACTGCGGCGCGAGCTCCGCCACGATGTGGGCGAGCCGAGGAGCGTCCTCCGGACGGACGATCTTCGCCCCCGAGCTCCACAGCACGAACTTGTCGCACAGGAAGTAGGAGACCAGGTTGAACGCCAAGGCCAGCCCGAGCGCGGTGACGAGCCCGGCGAGCAAGCCGCCGAACAGGAACTCGCCGACGACCCCGCCGACCACGACGAACAGCGCGATGACCACGGCGAACAGGCCGGCCGTCTTGAGGCTCGGATTGACCATCGGAGTAGAACCAGGCCGGAAAGCGGGTCAAGCGTATAAATCGGTTCGGGACCGTCGAGGTAAGCGCATCGCTGGCGTTCGGCCGTCCGCCGTCTCGGGCGCGCGGGGAGCGAGGTGCCGACGCGCCGAGGGCGTGGGGTGGTAGACCCCGAGGGCGGGAGCCGGCTGGGCCAGCCGGTTCGTCCCCAGCTCGGGAGGGTACCGAGCCGAGCATCCACCGCACCGGTAGCCCCGCATCTGGCCCAGGCTGCGAAGCCGCTTTCGGCACGAAGGGCACCTACGCGGCGACCGAGCCTGCCAGCGTGCGACCGCCTCGAGCAGTTCGACTCCCTCCACGCGGAAGGAGGCTCCGGCCCCAAGTCCGCCCCACAGCCGAACACGATCGCCGGCCGCGAGTGTCCGCAGGAGTGCGGGTAGGGTCTTGGTCGGCTCGAACGCGATGCACTCGAGTGTCCGACCACCGGAGGGCTGCCGCACGACGAATCGCCAATGTCCCCCACGCACCGACGTGGCGGGGCCCACGACCTCCCCGGATACCCGGGCTGCGTCGTAGGGCCGGAGCTCCTCCAACGGGAGGTCCCGGAGGTGATCCCCCGTCCCCTGATTGGTGCGGAAGACGAGCCACCGGTCGACCGACTCGGTCCTCAGCTCGGCCATCGCGTGCGGGAGCCGGCCGGGATCGGTCGCCCGGAGCCCATAGAGGATGGGGCAGGGAGTGTGCGGGCTCACGAGGACCCGCCGCGTCCGCTCGTCCCGGCACTGGAACAGTTCCGGGTACCGTCGCTCGAGGCGACGTAGGGAGCGTACGTCCGGGCCGCGCCGCGTACCCTGGGCGAGCGCCGGACGGTAGGCGATCAGCTCCCAGGTGGGATGCGCGCCGGGCCAACTGATGGACGCCGCCGCACCGACCGCTCCGACGCGTGAGGTCCCGGTGAATAGCCTCGCCCCCTCGCGACGGAGCAAGGATTCGACCCGTACGAGGGAAAGCTGACGGTGGACCGCCTCCCAGTACAGGCTCGCGGGCAGCCGTCGCCGATGCGCGACGAGCGCAGGGTCGGTGCCGGCCTCCGGGCGGCTCTCCCGCCGGACCAACTCCCACGCCGACTCGAGGAAATCCTCCTCGTCTCGGGGAGGGAGTGGCCGTCCGCGCTGGAACGCATACACAGGGCCGGCGGGGCTCCGCCCGACCAGCCACCGCCGACCGCTGCCCCGACCGAACCGCGCGCTGAGCGCAGCGTTGCCTCGGGTCTTGCCGGGCGCATTGGGGTTGAGCCGGACGAGGCGGGGGTAACCGATCAGGTCCACTTCTCGGGCGGCCGCGCTCTCCAGCAGTCGGGTCAGCATATGGGTCGTGCATCCCCCCGCGGGGCTGTCGGTGTCGTCGATGCCGACCCAGGTCATGGGGCCGGCGTGTCGTGTGGGCTCGATGCCGGCTCCGCCGCAGTTCGCCGGCGTCGCCGGGCGCGCCGCAGTAGCAGCAGGCAAGCCAAGGCGGCCACTCCCACGACGCCCGCGACCAGGAGGAAGGTACCCAGCGGAAAGGAGGGGGCGAAGTGGACGCTGGCCGAGCCGGAACCGCTGGGCTGGAGTTGTCCATCGAACTTGCCGGGCGCGAACCCCAGCAGGTCGTTCTGCACGGACGTGGAACCAAACCCACTGCTGCCGGTGATGCTGTCACCGGCCGGAGTGGAGAACGAGACGTCGAAGTTGAGGAGCGGAGTGATCAGGAGCGGCGGAAGGGTCCAGGAGAGGCCCAAGGTGTGCGAGTTGCCGGAGAGCGAGTAGGTGTACACGGTGAGGAGGCTCACCTCCACGGGCAGGGTCGACGTGTCGGCGCCGAGCCCGCCGGAGATGCCGATCCCTTGGACGGAGGCGCTCGAGGCCGCCTGGCCATCGATCGTCAGCTGGAAGGCGACCCCGCCGGTGAGCACCGAGACCGGAAGCAGCCGCGCCTCCTGCTGCACGAGCTGCTCGAAGTCGGTCACCTCGTACGGCTCTACCGTGCCGTCGCGGTTGCCGAACAGTCCTGCCGTGAACGGATTGCCCTCGAATCCGGCGATCTCTGCCTCGTAGGTGCTGCGATTGCTCCCCGAGATCGGGAGCTCGTCCAGGAGGGGCGAGAAGTTGCCGTCCAGCGCGTACCGCAGCGCCGAGCCGTTGGCCAGCTGGACAGTAATGTTCGAAGTCAACGAACCTCCCGAACTGAGTTGGAGGACCACGGGAGTCGAGGTGGCACTGGCCACTGGCGCGAGCTCGGGAAGGAGCAACCCCAGCGTCACCGCGAGGAGGAGCAGCGCCCTCGCCCGGCGGTAGTGCACCCCATGCGGCATGGCGGACTATCCGACCGCGGCGAGCAGCTTCTGGTACGTCTCCCGGTTCGGCTCGAGCTCGATGCCGGTCACGGCGGGACCGATGCGGTCCGGCAGGAGCTTGAGCTCGAGCGATTCGACCTCGCCGGCGGCGGGGGGGGGCCGGTGCATCACGCCGATTGGGATGCGACCGGAGCGGAGCGTCTCGAGGTAGAGCCGGAACATCGTGGCCCGGTCGGTTGCGTCGTAGCCGGGCAGGGTGGAAAGGTCGAGCACCTTCTCGCGCCACTCCTTGAAGGTGTCGTTGTACGTCACACACGGCGAGAGGTCCTCGATGAAGGCGAACCCTCGGTTGGCGCGGTTGAACTCGAGCGCCTCGACCAGCACCCTCGTGAGCGTCTTGGGGTCGCCCGAGAAGGTCCGTGCGACAAAGTTCGGCATCTGCTGGGAGAGCGCCGCGAGGATCGCATCGAAGGGGCGCTCGATGTTCCCCTCGTAGCCGAGCGGAGCGGTCGGGGCGGCTTGCCCCTTGGTGAGCCCGTAGGTCTCGTTCATCATCACGAGGTAGAGGATCGACGCATTCTTCTTGAACGCGTGCATGAAGTGGCCCATCCCGATCGCGTAGCCGTCCCCGTCCCCTCCGACGGCGACGACGTTGAGCTTCGGGTTGGCAAGCTTCACGCCGACCGCCTGCGCGAGCAGCCGACCATGGAGCGCGTGCAGGCCGTTGATCTCGAGGAAGTTGTGGATGCCACCGGAGCAGCCGATGCCCCCGACCAGCACCGCCTCGTGCGGCGGGATCTTGAGCTCCGCCATCGCGCGCTTGAGCGCGGCCAAGGCACCGAAGTCCCCGCATCCCGGGCACCAGGTCGACGGGATCGGCTTGGCGGAGTCGACCATCCTAGCCTCCCTCCACGACGCGGGCGATCTCGGGGGAACGGAACGGAAGCCCGTCGTACTTGACCAGCGAGCGCAGCTTCGCGTGGTATTGCGGCAGCGCTTCGCGGATCAGGCCCGCGAACTGGCCGACGTAGTTGTGCTCGACGACGTACGCGCGCTCGAGCGGCTCCAGGAACGCGGTGAGTTCGCGCGCTGGGACCGGGAAGAGCGTCCGCGCTTGGAAGAACCTCGTGCTCTGGCCCTTCGCGAGAAGCCGCTCCTGCGCCTCCCGGATCGGGCCGGTCGTACTCCCGAAGCCGATGAACCCGACGGTCGCCTTCGGGTCGCCGTAGGTGCGCGAGAGCGGCAGTTCGGGCTCGAGCTGAGTGAGCTTCTCCATGCGTTTGCGCATCATCTTGACCCGGTTCACGGGGTTCACCGAGACGTGCCCGTACTCGTCGTGCTCGTTGCCGGTGACCTGGCTCGTGATACCGACCGTTCCCGGCGGGGCGAACGGCGAGGCGCCGTCGGGGGTGTGTTCGTAGTACTTGTAGGCGGGCCGGGCCGCCACTTCGCCGGGATCGAGTCGCTTGCCCCGGTCGAGATGGACCTGCGTCAGGTCGAATCCGGGCACGGTCGAGGAGTTCTGGCAGAGCGCTTGGTCGAGCACCAGGATGACCGGCAGCCGCCACTTTTCGGCGATGTTGAGGGCGTCGACGGTCAGGTAGAAACAGTCGTCCACGGTGCCCGGAGCGATCAGCACCCGGGGGAAGTCGCCATGGCCGATGTGCGCCAGGTGCGCCACGTCGGACTGCTCGTGCCGTGTCGGCTCCCCGGTCGAGGGACCGACCCGCTGGCAGTCCGCCACCAGCACCGGCAGCTCGGCCGCTCCGGCGTGGCCGATCCCCTCGGTCATGAGCGAGAGGCCGGGCCCGCTCGTCGAGGTCATCGCTCGGGCGCCGGCGTACGCGGCCCCGATCACCATGTTGATCGCGGCCAGCTCGTCCTCGGCCTGCCGGACCACGCCGTGCAAGGAGGGGAGGTACCGCTGGAGATACTCCATGATCTCCGTCGCCGGGGTGATCGGATAGCCCGCGAAGAAACGTCCGCCGCCCACCACAAACCCCAACGCGACCGCTTGGTTGCCCGTGAGCAGCCGCAGGTCGTGGGCGTCGCCGTCGACGATCGAGTACCGGTGCATCGGCTCGCTCGCGTCGAGCCCGGCCCGGCGACCGATCTCGAGCGCCTTCAGGTTCTTTTCCAGCGCCTCGCCACCTCGGCGCTTGAACCGCTCCTCGATGACCGTCCGGGTGAGCACGGGGTCGAACCCCATCATGACGGAGATGACCCCGTACGCGGTGACGTTCTTGTAGATCGGTTGACCGAGCTGGCTACCGGCCATCGTCGCGAACGGGAAGCCAAAGGTGTTCGGCAGGTCGGTCTGGAACACCGAGGAGTCGTACAGGACGAACCCGTCCGCCTCGAGTTCCGGACGACCGAACTCAAGCGCTTCCTTGTCGAAGGCGACGAGCAGGTCGACGGTCGGCTTGAGCGACGCGATCGCGTCGCGAGAGGCGCGCACCGAGGAGTCGGCGTGGCCGCCCCGGATCCGGGAGAGGACGTTCCGGGATGTGTACACGTACAGGCCTCGCCGGCGGAAGTACCGGGCGAGCAGGTCGCTCACGGTCAGCGTGCCGTCCCCGCCCTGACCGCCAATGAGGACGGCCAGGTCGGAGAGCTCCTTGATCGGGGCCCCCTGGGCCGGTGCGGCCTCCCGGGCCGTGGTGGGCAACTGCGTTGCGGGGGTCGTCATCCGAGGTGTTTTCTCGTCGGTGCCCAGATGGGCACCGGCGTGCCGGATTTCATCCCGCGGCCGTATTTAACCGTGGGGCCACGGAAGCTGGAGCGACTTTGTGCCGCGAGTGCCCCCGCGCTGCCGGCGGGTGCGATTGTGCATCGCCCACCGTCGAGAAACGGGTCGGCGCGACGCCGGCGCGCCAAAGGTTATCACCGCTTGCGCGCGTCGCGCGGGCCGAATGAGCGAGCGGCCGCTCGTCGAGTCGTACCACGACCGAACGGCCCCCCAGCGCAGGATTGCTCCGACTGTCACCTTCTGGGACGAGACGCTCCGCGACGGGGAACAGACACCGGGAGTCTATTTCTCACCGGAAGAGAAGCTCCGGATCGCGGAGAAGCTCTCCGACATCGGCGTCGGGGTGATCGACGCGGGTATCCCCGTCGTTTCCCCGAAGGAGGCGGCCTCGGTGCGGCTTCTCGCCGGGGCGGGACTTCGCGCCAAGATCCTCGCGTCCGCCCGGACGGTCCCCGGCGACGTGGAGGCCGTAGTCGATAGCGGCGCGAGCCATCTGGCGGTGTTCATCGCTGCGAGCGAGGTCCATCTGCGGTACAAGCTGCAGATGAGCCAAGAGGAGGTGCTCGCCTCGGCGGTGCGGAGCGTCCGTCGGGGGAAGGAGGCCGGCCTCCACGTGGCGTTCGTGACCGAGGACACGGTGCGGGCCCCGTTCGATTTCGTCGAGCGGCTTTACAAGGCCGCTCGGGAAGCCGGCGCGGACCGCCTGGTCATCTCCGATACGGTCGGGATCATGACGCCGCTCACCTTCCGCTGGTTCCTCGAGGAGTTCCAGCGACGAGTGCAGCCCACCGACTGGTCGGTCCATTGCCACAACGACTTCGGGCTGGCCACGGCCAACACGCTCGCCGCGTTGGAGGCGGGCGTGAACTGTCCCCACGTCTGTGTGAACGGGCTCGGAGAGCGCGCGGGGAACGCCGCGCTCGAAGAGGTCGCGCTCTGCCTCGAGGCGCTGTACGGCGTGAACACCGGTATCCGCACCGAATCGCTGCACAAGCTCTCCCGGCTCGTGGAGGAACTCTCGGGCATCCCGGTGGCGGCGAACAAGGCCCTGGTCGGTTACAACGCGTTCTCCCACGAGGCGGGCATTCACACGCACGGCATTCTCCGCCACACGCTCACCTACGAGCCACTGCAGCCGGAGCGGGTCGGAGCCCAGCGCCAGTTGATCCTCGGCAAGCACACCGGTAAGGCCGCCCTCGTCGAGAAGCTCAAGGAGCGGGGCGTCCAGCTGGAGGAGCCGGAGCTGGCCGAGCTGCTCCGGCAGATCAAGCAGCGGACCGAGGCCGGCGGCAAGGAGCCGTCCCGGCACCTGCTCGCCGAGTACCGAGAACTCTTCTCCCATCCCGGCCTATCGGATACGGAGTTCTGGAAGCTCGTGAGCGCGCTACCGGTGGCAGGGGCCCCGTGACGGGCAACGGCCACGGCCTCACCCTGGCCGAGAAGATCCTGGCCCGCGCCTCCGGCCTCGAGCGGGTCGTCCCCGGGCAGATCATCGATGGCCAGGTCGACCTCGCCATGATGCACGAGCAGGGCGCGCAGACCGTCGGTCCGTTCCACCAGATGGGCGCCACGAAGGTCTGGGACCCGGAGCGAGTGGTGATCGCGATCGACCATTGGGTGCCGGCCTCCACCGAAGGGGCGGCGATCCTGCACCGGATCCTCCGCCAGTTCGCGGCCGAACAGCACTTGCCCCACTTCTACGATGTCGGTCGGCACGGGATCTGCCACCAGATCCTCGCCGAGGACGGCTGGGTCGTCCCGGGGGACCTCGCCGTGGGAACCGACTCCCACACCAACATGCTGGGCGCGATGGGCGCGGTCGCCGCGGGGATCGGCCCGACGGAGATGGCGGCCGTCCTGGCGCTGGGCCGACTCTGGCTCAAAGTGCCTCCCACGGTGCAGGTTCGGGTGCGGGGCACCCTCGGCAAGGGCGTTACGGCCAAGGATCTCGTCCTCCGGGTGCTCGGGGAGATCAAGACCACCGGCGCGACGTACAAGTCGGTCGAGTTCTCGGGTCCCACGATCGAGCGGCTGTCGATGCCCGAGCGGTTCACCATCTGCAACATGACCAGCGAGATGGGGGCGAAGTGCGGCCTCATCGCCCCGGATGCGACGACGAAGGAGTACCTCCGACTGATCGCCAAGCATCCGGACCACCCGCTCCAGGCCGACGCCGATGCCCACTACGAGCGGGTGATCGAGGTCGACGTCGACGGCATGCCCCCGATGGTCGCCTGCCCGTTCTCCCCCGACAACGTCCGACCGCTGCCCGAGGTCGCGCGGGAGCACATCCGGGTCGACCAGGTCTTCCTCGGCTCCTGCACCAACGCGCGGATCGAGGACCTGCGCGAGGGCGCGGAGGTGCTCCGCGGCCACAAGGTCGCCTCCGGCGTACGGTTCATCGTCTCCCCTGCGTCGACGAAGATCTACCAGCAGGCGCTCGAGGAGGGACTCATCCAGCTCTACACGGAGGCCGGCGCGGTGTTCACCAACTCGAGCTGTTCGGCCTGCTTCGGGGGCAACATGGGGATCCTCGCACCGGACGAGGTGTGCGCTTCCTCCTCCAATCGGAACTTCCCGGGCCGTATGGGCGCCAAGAACGCCCGCATCTACCTGCTCTCACCGGCGGCCACCGTTGCCAGCGCCATTCGCGGCGAGGTCGCCGACCATCGGGAGCTGAACTAGCGGGGCCAGAGCATCATGCGCGATGCGATCGAGGGCCGGGTGTGGACGCTGGGGGAGGATGTCGACACCGACCAGATCATCAGTGGAAAGTACCTCACCATCATCGACCCCGAGGAGCTCAAGAAGCACGTCCTCGAGATCGCGCTGCCCGAGTTCGCTGAGGCGGCACGTCCTGGCGACATCCTAATCGCCGGGATCAACTTGGGCTGCGGCTCCAGCCGCGAACACGCCCCGGCCGCGTTGAAGGCGATCGGCGTGGCAGCGATCGTCGCGGACTCCTTTGCGCGTATCTTCTACCGCAATTCGATCAACTTGGGGCTCCCGGCGATTGAGGCGCAGGGAGTGCGCCAGCTCTTCGAGGCCGGCGATACGGCGCGTATCTCCCTCTCGGGAGGTACCGTGACGAACGTGCGCACCGGCCGCAGCGTAACTTTCCCGCCGATCCCTGCCCACCTGCTCGAATTGCTCGAGGTGGGTGGCCTCGTGGAGAAGGTACGGGCGGAGCTGGCCGCCCGGCCGAGCGCCGCTCCGGCATGAGCGACTCGACGGCCCAACTCGTCTTCCTCCCGGGCGATGGCACCGGGCCGGAGGTGGTCCGGGAAGCCCGCAAGGTGCTCGACGCGCTCGGCGAGGGGGACGCGCATCCGTGGTCGGTGGAGGAGCACCCCGGAGGGGCGATCTACTACCGGGACCACGGCAAGGAGTGGGAGCCGGCCAGCGAGGAGGCAGCCCTCCACGCCGATGCAGTGCTGCTCGGCGCGGTGGGCTGGCCCGGGATCATGCTGCCCGATGGGAACATCGCCGGTGCGGCACTCGTGCTCGGGCTGCGACGGCGTCTCGACCTGTACGCCAACGTCCGGCCGTGCCGCCTCTACCCGGGCGTGCTCCACCGGATCAGTGGAAAGTTCAGCCAGGTCTGGTCTCCCGAGAACGTCGACCTGGTGGTGGTGCGCGAGAACACGGAGGGGCTCTACACCCCCGTCCACGGTCGGCTGGACCGGGGCGGCTCCACCGACGTCGCCGTCGACACCCGACTCATCACCCGCAAGGGCGCCGAGCGGGTGATCCGGTACGCCTTCGAGCTCGCGGGTCGGCGCGGCCGGGGAGCCCCAGAGGACAAGGCCCGACGGGTCACCTGCGTCGACAAATCCAACGTGCTCGCCGGCTGCCAGTTCTTCCGCGAGACCTACGACCGCATCGCCGCGGAGTACGCGGGCGTGGCCCGGGACTACGCCTACGTCGACGCGTTCACCCAGTGGGTCGTGCGCAATCCGGAACACTACGACGTGGTCGTCTCCACCAACATGATGGGGGACATCATCAGCGACCTGGCGTCGGTGCTCCAAGGCGGGATGGGGTTTGCCGCCGGGGGGAACATTGGAGAGGGACATGCGATGTTCGAGCCCGTGCACGGCAGCGCCCCCAAGCACGCCGGCAAGAACGAGGTGAACCCGATGGCCACCTTTCTCGCGCTCGAGATGATGCTTCGCTACCTGGGCGACCGTCGCAGCGACAGCCGCTTCACCCGACAAGCCGACCGGCTCGAACGCACCATCGCGCGGTTGCTCGCCGACGGTTCGGTCCGCACCTACGACCAAGGCGGCACCGTCCGCACGAGCGAGGCCGGCGACCGTGTGGCGGCGGCCATCCGGGGGGAGGCGGCGTGAGCACCGGCCGACCCGTCGCCCTGGTCGGCGGAGCCAGCACCGTCTGGGGGGTGCGCGCTGCGACCTGGTCGGAGCTGGTCCAGGAGGCCGGCGCCCGCTTGTTCGCCGCCGTACCGGGACTCGCCGCGGCGGACGTGGACTCGCTGTTCGTGGGCGCGGCCGAGCCGGAACGGTTCGCGTTCCAGTCGCACGTCGCACCGCTCGCCGCCGAGCTGCTCGGACTGGCTCCGCACCGGATCGTGCAGCGGACCGAGCTCGCCTGCGCCTCGGGCCAGTCGGCGATCCGTAGCGCCTACGCGGCAATCGCCGCTGGGCTGTCCGAGGTCGCGGTCGTGCTCGGCGTGGAGAAGATGAACCTCCCGTCGATGGCCGAGGCGAACACATCGATGGCCTGCGTGATGGACCGGCCGTGGGACGGCGCCCACGGCGCCACCGCCCCTCCGTTCTTCGCCATGGTCGCCCAGCGGCACATGCTCGAGTACGGCACCACGCCGGAGCAGCTCGCCGGGGTCTCCGTGAAGAACCACCGATTCGCGAACTCCAACCCGGACGCGCAATTCTACGAGAAGAAGTTCTCCCGCGAGAAGCTGCTGGGACTTCCGCTCGTCGCCCCCCCGCTACGGCTCGGGGACTGCTCCTCGATGACCGACGGGGCGGCGGCGGTGGTGCTCGTCGCCGGCGAGAAGGCCCGACAGTACACCGACACCCCGGCCTGGGTGCGGGGTTCCGGCCAGCACGCGAGCTGGCACAATCTCGCCAACAGCGGCTCCCTCACCGACTGGGTCGGGATGCGCTCGGCCGCGCGCGAGGCGCTCGGATCGGCGGGCATCACCGCCCAGCAGCTCGACTTCGCCGAGCTGCACGACTGCTTCACCATCTCGGAGCTGATCGAATACGAGATGCTCGGCCTGTGCCCGCGCGGCCAAGGGGGGCGCTACCTGGAAGAGGGCCAGACGGAGATCGGCGGCGACGTAGTGGTGAATCCTCGCGGGGGACTGCTCGGTTGCGGTCATCCGCTCGGGGCGACGGGCGTGGCGCAGGCCGTGGAAGTGTACCGCCAGTTCACCCACAGCGTGCCTCCGGCGCGGCAGGTCCCCGACCCGGAGTGGGCGCTCGTCCACAACCTAAGCGGCAGCGCCAACGTCCACTCGATGATGGTCTACCAGCGGGGGAGCTAGCCTTGGCTGCCGCCACCGCTCCCCGGCGACGGAGCTCCTCCGAGCTCCCCGCCGCTGGCCCGGAGCCCGTGGCTCGACCGGCCGAACCGCGACCGGCCGCACCAGTGAAGCGCACGACTCCCACGGCATTCGACTTCTTTCCCCAGGAGGAGTCCCAGCAGACCCGTGTCAGCCGGTTCTTTGAGGAGCTGAGGGCCGGCCGGCTGTCCACCACCCGCTGCCGAAAGGACGGCGCGCTGCTGTGGCCGCCGAGGGTCGCCTGCCCGCGCTGCCATGGCGAGGACCTTGAGTGGGTGGAGCTACCGCTCACCGGGCGACTCTACGCGTTCAGCGCCGTGCTGGTCGGGGCGCCGCTCGGTATGGAGCAGGACCTGCCGATCACGGTGGGACTGGCCGACCTGGAAGGCGCGCCGCTCCGACTGTTCGGCCGGATCGTGGGCGCAGGGTGGGAGCGGCTGAGCGTGGGCCAGCGGGTGCGGGTCGAGCCGTTCGCGGTGCCGGACGAGCGCGTGTTCTACCGGTTCCGGGTCGACGGAGGCCTCGCCGAAAATTCGTCGGCGTAGGCTATTTATAGCGGGCCCAGTCTGCGCGGCCGCCTACCGGGAGCAGTTTCGTCGATGGCGGAGCAGGGTACCGGCTGGTGGCGGGAGCACGGCTGGACCGTCGCCATCCTCCTGGCGGCCTTCTCGCTCGCCTTGGTGGTCCGCTCGCTGTTTGCGTGGTCCATCTTCCAGCAGTACGGCTGGCTGTACATCTACGCGGGCGGCTCGGACTCGTACTATCACTCTCGGGTCACGCAGTACATCATTCTCAATCACACGAACCTCGTCCGCGACATGGCGCTCCGCTACCCGGTCGGGGCGATCAACCCGCGGGAGCCGCTGTTCGACTGGATGAACGCCGTCCTGGGCATCCTGTTCCAGGGCTTCTTCCCGGGGGCGACCCCGGCCCTCCGTGCGCAGCAGGCCGGCGCGTTCTTCCTGGACTTCCAGGCCCCGCTCTGGGCCGGCATCGGCGTCTTCCCGGTCTACCTGATCGGCAAGGAGGTCAGCAGCAAGCGGACCGGGCTCATCGGCGCCCTCCTCTACCCGTTCATCGTCGCCAACATCGACTCCTCGGGGCTCGGCTACGCGAACTACCTGACCTTCTACACCGCCGTGATCCTGTTCACCGCCTACGCCTACCTCCGTACGGTCAAGGCGACCTCCCGGCGGCGCTGGGTGGTCAGCTACCGGAAACCCCGCGAGTTCCTGCAGGGGCTCCGCCAGTTCTGGACGTACGAACGAACGGCGGTGAAGTGGGCGGTCCTGACCGGCGTGCTGTTCGGTACGCTCGCGCTGGCCTGGCAGGGCTACCCATTCTTCATCGCCATCATGGTGGTGTTCCTCATCATCCAATTCCTCATCGAGAGGATCCGTCACGTGGACTCCTTCGGCCTGTACGTCGTCACCTGGATCGTCGGGCTCATCGGCTTCCCGATGGCGATGCCCTACTACCTGGCGCAGGGGCTGTTCGCCAACTGGTTCGATGCGCCGCTGCTGCTGTTCTTCGGCGTCCTCCTCCTGCTGCTCCCGTTCCTGCTGCTGCGCGACTACCCGTGGGTGGTCTCGGTCCCCGTCTTCGTCATCGGCATGCTGGGGGCCGCGGCGCTGTTCTACGCCGTCGACCCGACCACCTTCGCGACGGTGATCACGGGCCAGGGCTACTTCGTCAAGACGCTGGTCTACACGACCGTCGCCGAGGCGCAGGCGCCCTCGATCGACTCGCTCATCCTCGGGTACGGTGTGATCACCTTCTTCCTCGCCTTCGCCGGCCTGATTCTGGTCGCGATCCGGATCGCACGGCAACGGTTCCGTCGGGACCTCGTGTTCTTCTTCGCGTTCTGCGTGGTGTCGATCTACCTGCCGATCACGGCGGCGAAGTTCTTCCTGGTCGGCTCCCCCGTCTACGCGCTCCTGCCGGCGGAGGTGCTCGTGCTGCTCCTCGACGTCGCCGGCTACACGACGCTGCGGCGCAACATCGCCTCGCTGTCCGACCGGCGCAGTCAGGCGAGCGCCTTCCGGCGATCGTTCAAGGCGCGCCACGTCCTCGTCATGGTCGTCGTGCTGGTCATCCTGGTCCCGAACGTCTGGTACGCCATCGACGCCGGGATTCCAGGGAACTCGAAGACCGGCTACAACCTGCAGGTGTACAACACGCTCCCACCGCCGTTGCGCACGTCCCCTGCGAACGCCTCGAGCTACTACTTGGGCGCCGCCGGGACCAGCCTGGATACGCCGAACCAGTACGACGAGGCCGGCTACAATTGGCTGGCCACCCAGGACACCAATCTGCCGATGTACGACCGTCCGGCGTTCATCAGCTGGTGGGATTATGGATTCCAGGCGATCGACGAAGGGTTGCACCCTTCGGTCGCCGACAACTTCCAAAACGGCATCGACCCGGCCGGTAACTTCCTGCTCTCGCAGAACGAGAGCCAATCGATCGCCATCCTGGCGGTGGAGCTGCTCGCCGCCGAGCAGACCATCTCCCACCAGCCGTACCTGCCCTCGAATCTCGACGCGATCCTGGCGCACGACGGCGTCAACCTGCGGACGCTCCACGCGCTCATGGTGAATACCTCCGCCGACGTCCCGCTCGTGATCGCCCACCCCGAGCGGTACCTGCCGGTGAGCGCCGCGAACCTGGACCGGACCAACGCGATGTACATGGCGACCTCCTGGTTCCTCGGCGAGACGCTCTCGTTGAGCGGGGTCGCGAAGGTGTACGACGACGTGCAGGCGTACACGGGCTGGGCGATCCGGTACGCGATGGTGGACTCCCGGCTCTTCCCGTTCAGCGGCCAGAGCACGGGGATCTTCTACGCGCCGGCCGACCTCACCGACCGGGTGATCAGCTCCGGCGGAGTTCCGACCACCTACTACACGCTCAGCGTGTTGGGCTCGGACGGCAACACGTACACGGCCGGATCCGTCCCGCCCGGCGTGCAGGCCGCCCAGGTGAACATCGGCTACAGCCCGGCGTTCTACAACACCATGCTCTACCACATCTTCATCGGCTACAACGGGACCGAGGTCGGCCAGGGCCAGGGGATCCCCGGCCTCTCGGGCGCGGTGAGCGGCAACACCCCAGAACCCGGCTGGATGTTGCAGCACTTCCAGGTGGTCTACCGCACGGCGTACTACTGCCCGTACGCCAACCCGAGCCAGCATCCCGGCTGCTACGGCGCGGACAACCTCCCGGACGCGGTGGCGAGCGCCCATGCCCACAACGGCAGCGTCGACGCCAGCACCGGCTCCTACTTCAACGGTGGCGAGACGATGCTGGAGTACTACTCCGGCCAGCCGTTCGTCGGGACCGTCGAGCTTCCCGGCGGGACCCCGGTGAGCTCGGTCCGCCTGACCGTGTACGACAGCTGGAACATCCCGCACATGACCACGCTCACCGGGGCGAACGGAAGCTTCGCCCTCGACCTGCCCCCCGGCGACGACACAGTGAACGTCACGACCGGCACCGTCAACGGTCTGACCCAGGCGGGGGCGACGCTGCTGCGATCGATCCACATCGATGTCCCCTCCTCGCAGGGATTCGCCGTCAACCCCCCACCCCTGGTGCAGAACGTCGTGCTCCCGTCGACCACGGTCTCAGGGTTCGTCTACTTCAACGACGCGAACAACTCGACCTACCAACCGGCGGCCGACCGACTCGCCGTCGGCGCCACGGTCAAGCTCTTCGGCGCGGGATTGCCGACCTACACGGCGCTCACCGACGCCAGCGGCTCCTACCAGCTCGCGGGGATTTCCCCGGGAGTGTACTCCTTCACCATCGGATACGCCGGAGCGCAGTTCCCGCAGACCAATGTCTTCGCCACGACCGGCAAGGTGGTGAACGAAACGGTTGCGCTCAGTCCCGGGCAGCTCTCCGGATTCGTCGTCGGGGTGAGCAACATCACCAAGGGACTTGCCGGTGCGACCGTGACCCTCTCCTCCGTACGCGGCGCGGTCCAGCAGACGATCACCGACTTGACTGGTCTCTACACGTTGCGGGACATCGTCCCTGGCAACTACACGGTCCGCGCCAGTGTCGGGGGCACCTCGCTCATCAGTCCGGCGATTCCCGAGATATTCACCGCGGCCGGAGGCAAGGCCAAGCTCAACCTGACCTTGTTCCCGACGCTCCGGGTCCAGCTGATCGCTCTCGCCAGCGGCGTACCGCAATCCGGCGTGCCCGTCCGGTTCACACAGATCGAGCCGCTCGGGCCGGCGGCGAGCGGGAACAACACCACCTCGACGGCGCCGGGGGTCAATTCCACCGTCGTGCTCACGGGCCCTGATGGCACGCTCACCGCGCTGTTGCCCGCGGGCAACTACAGCATCTACGGCGCGGCCCTCCTCGGCACGCAGTGGTTCGCGGGCCTCGCCAGCGCCTACCTGCCACGGGCGAGCGTCGCGGGCTCGGGCGTCCTCGTCCTGCCTCCGCTATCGCTCTCCCCCGCGGTCACCCTGACCGGGACCGTGGTCGCGCCGGCGAGCTCCCCCTCCAACAACGCGTTCGGGATCCCGATCACCGCCTACAACGCCCACGGCGACGGGGTGCTCGCGCTCGCCAACCAGAGCGGGGGCTTCCGACTGCTCCTGCCGCCGAACAACTACGCCGTCGAGGCGATCCAGGCGCCTACCTCGACGAGCTCGGCGAGCTCCGCCGCGCTCGCCCAGGTCAATCTGACCTACTCGACCGACCTCCGGCTGCCGCTGGTCCCTGGATTCCTGTGGCAAGCCCAGGCCGGTGCCAGCCTGGCCAGCGCGCCGAGCTTCTGGCCGGCCGCGGGTGCGACGGTCAGTGTCTCCACCGGTCCCGGCACCACGCCGGTCACCACGGTGGCGAACGGTAACGGCACGGCCCGCCTGGTCCTGCCCCTGGCGTTGCCATCGGGCCGGACCTACTGTGTGGCCGTCAGCGCGCTCGGCTTCGAGCCGTACTCGCAGTGCGGTCTGCCCCCGCAGGCGCTCGCAGGGTTCAGCGACCTGGCGATGCACCTGTCCACCGAACCGGTGAACATCAACTTCGTCGGCTACCCTCCGGGCACGACCCTGCGCCTGAACCTGAGCGCGACGGCCGCCCCGGCCCAGAGTACGAGCGTCCTCGGCGGGCCCCGATTCAACCTCACCCTCGACCCCGGCGCCTACCAGCTGACCGCCTGGGCACCCTACCCGAACGGGACGGGCGTGCTCCAGCCGCCGCACCCGGTCAACTTTAGCGTCCCCTTCGGGTACGCCCAGACGAACCTCACGGTCATCCTCCTCCATCAGCTCGGCTCCGTGGGAACGCTGCAGCTGCCTTCGGGAGTCAACGCCAGCCGAGTGCAGGTGCGGCTGGTCTCCTCCTCCCTCAACGTGAGCGTCAGCGGCACGCAGTTCCTGAGCCGCTTCCTCGCGACCCCCGGGAGCTACGTCGCCTACACCACGGCGGCGGCCGGCAATCTGAGCTACGCCAACTTGACCACGATCACCGTTGCGGCCAACGGGGTCGCCACGCCGACGATCTCTTTGCTGGGCTCCGGCACCTTCCTGGTGGGTACGCTCGCCCCGCCGACCGGCTACTCCCTCAACGGGTCGACGGTGGCGGTTACGCTGCTCGGCCCTGGGGGCCACTCCGTACCCGCGCAGGCCGTCGACGGAGAGTTCCAGGCGCTGCTGCCCACCGGGGGCAGCTACCGGCCCATGGTGAATGTCACGCTGCCCGAGCCGGGACCCGGCGGCCACACCGAGTACATCCAGTTCCGCACGTCCGGGCTCACGACCTGCCCCGTGAGCGGCAACACGAGCGCGTGCTCGATCCCTCTCTCCGCCACCATTGGCCTGAGCACCGTCTACGGGTCCGTGAGCGCGATCGGTAGCACCCTCCGGCCGGACGGCACCCTCTGGTTCATCGACAGCACCGGCGCGCGCACGAGCACGACCCTGAGCGCCGGGAGCTACTCGGTTCGCCTGCCCCCCGGTGACTACGTGGCCTACGCCAGTGCCCCGGGGGCCGGCACGATGCTCGCCGGACTCGCCAACGTGAGCGTCGGCAACGGGAGCACCGCCCTCAACTTGAGCCTCGGCCTGGCTTGGACCGACAGCCTCACGGTGCTACCGGCCCCGGGCGGGCCGGCGCTGGCCAACATCAGCGTTTCCCGCACCGGCTTCCCGGTCCTCGACTTCACCAACGAGCCGGTGAGCACCACGATCCCCCTCACGCTCCCGGCGGGGACCTGGACGATCACCGCCCGCTCGAGCGCGAACGCCTTTGGGGTGCGCACCGCCAGCGTCGCGACGCTCGCGGTGACGCTGCTTTCCGGCAACGCCGCCACGACGCTGGCACTGCGTGCGGTGCTCACGAGCTCGGTCTCCATCGACCTCACGGGCCTCACGCACACGAGCGCCCTCCCCGGCAGCACCGTCCGGTTCACCTTCGGGCTGGTCAATACGGGCTCCACGCCGGTGACCTTCCACCTGCTCGGGAGTCCGGTGACTTGGAACTTCAGCTTCTCCCCGGCGAACTTCACGCTGCCGGCCGGTGCGACCGGTGTGGCGACCTCCGAGGTCAGCATCGGGCTCCCTGCGAACGCCCCGGTCGCGCATCCGCCGATCATCATCGAGGCGATCGCCTCGAACAACTCGATCCTCGGCTCGAGCACCCGTTCCCCCCTCGTGGATGTCGCCCCCGAGCCGGGACTCGAGATCGGAGCGAACCCCCGGCTGAGCGCCATCTCGAGCGATTCGGTCACCGTGCCGTTCTGGGCGTACAACCCCGGCAACGTCGCCGAGTCGGTCCACTTCGCCGTGGGGGATGCCGCGCGGATCGCCGGGTTGGGCTGGACCATCGCGCTCCGGTCCGGCGCGAGCGCCCTGCCGAACCAGGTCAGCCTGAGCCCCGGACAGAACTCGAGCTACTCGGTGCTGCTGAGTTCGCCGAGCGGGCAGGCGCTGCCGCCCGGCACGACCACCGTGCTCGCCAGCGTCACCAACGGCTCGCTCTCGCTCCAGCGCAGCGCGCTGCTCACCGTTCCGGGCCTCACCATCGGGCTGACCAACAGTAGCATCGCGATCACGGGCCCGTCGATCGGTTCGCCTCCGGCGTACCCGTCCTGGCTCGTGCCGGTGCTCGTCTTCTTGCCGGCGCTCGCCTTCTTGGCCGCGGCCGCGAGCTGGCGGTGGTGGAGGACCCGGCGCTGGGTGCGCCGGTAGGAAGGACTCGATGGAACGATCCTCGCTTCCCCGGTTCGGCCCCGTCGCCGCGCGCTTCGCTCTCCTTGCCCTCCTGTTGACGAGCGTGGGGTTGACGGCGATGGGCGGCGCGCACGCGACCGCCTATCCCGAGCTCAAGGCGAACCTGTCGGGACCGACGCTGATCGGCACCTCGCAGGCCGCGAGCTACGCGCTCACCGCCACGGGGGGCCCGGCGGTCGGGTTCAACGGCACCCAGGTCGGCACGTTGAGCTTCACCTCGAGCGTCGCGGGCGCCAACACCACGAACGTGCTGCTGACGCCGAGCGCCGGCGTGCTCGTGAACGGCAGCGTGAGCCTCTCGCTCACGGCTTCGAACATCACCGAGACGCTCGTCCTGTCGGTAGAGGTGACCAGCCACTACCTGAACAGCAACGCCACGGAGAACCTCACGTACCGAGTCGTCGTGATCCAGCCCTACACGCTCAGCGCCAGCGTGGTGAACCAGAGCAACTACGGGACGGCGCCGTTCAATCTCAGCGTGCTGCTGGACGGGAGCCCTGTGGGCCGGATCAAGGTCCCCGGGATGCTCGCCGGTGCGAGCACCCAAGTGAGCTACAGCTACGTCTCCAACTCGCTCTCGCCCGGCTGGCACACCTTCAGCGTGAGCCTGGTGGAGCAGCACGGCCTCATCCTATTCGGCAACGGCCAGACGCAGTACTCGGTCAGCTTCTACGTGAACGGCGTCTCGGAGAACGACACGCTGTGGTACGTGACGGGCGTGGCCGCCTTCGTGGGGGCCGTCTTTATATGGCTCACCTCCGTCGGCGCGCGCCGTCGGCGCCGCAAGCGCTAGCGGGACATTCTCATGGCAATCGGAGCGGCGCGATGCAGCAGTTGCGGGCTGGCCCTGAGCGGACGCGGAGTGGTCCAGTTCCCGTGCCCGCAGTGCGGGGTGAGCACGCTGGCACGCTGCGCCCGTTGCCGGGACCAGAGCGTGGCCTACCACTGCCCGAACTGCGCCTTCGCCGGTCCGTAGGAGTCCCGATGGGTCAGGTCGCGGTGCTGTTCCGGCTGATGCCCGCCGCCGTGGAGACCGATCTGGCGGCCGTCGCGAAGGAAGTGCCCCAGGTGCTACCGGCGGGCGTGACGGTCCGCGGAATGCAGGTCAAGGATATCGCCTACGGACTGCGCTCGTTGCTCATCTCGGCCGTGATGCCGGACGCCGCGGGCATCCTGCAGTCCACCGAGGAAGCGCTCGCCAAGATCCCCCACGTCGAGTCGGTCGAGGTGATGGAGGAGGGGCTGCTCTAGCCCTTCTCCGCCTCGATGGACCTGTTCACCCACGTCATTCTCGGCTACCTGATCGCCTTCGGGGCGGTGGGTTTCCAGCCCGGCTACCTGGCGGCGGGCGCGATCGCCGGCGGTCTGCCCGACGGGGACGTCGTCTTCTTCCTCATCGCCCGCCGGTTCCCGATGTTCCGCCACCACGGGATCACCCACTCGATCTTCGGCGTGACCGTCGTCGCGATCGCGGGGGGGTTCCTCGCCCCCCGGATCCTGCCCGGTAGCCCGCTCCTCTACTTCCTCGTCATGGAACTCGCCGGGCTCGGCCACATCGCCGGCGACGCTTTCACGCACTTCTCGGTCGCCCCGCTGCTGCCGTTCTCCAACCGTCCGCTCGAGATCGACGCCGACCGCGCGATCAACTTCCTCACGCTCGTCGTGAGCGTGGGCGCGCTCTTCCTGTTGGGCTCCGAACGGTTCCGCGTCTCCTTCGACGTGTACTTGGCCTCCGTGTACGGACTCGCCGCGTTCTACGCGAGCTACTTCGCCCTCCGGCTCACGGGTCGCTTCCGTATCGGACAGATCCGGCGCACGATGCCGGAGTTCACCACTCCCATCCCGACCGGCAACCCCATCCGATGGCTGCTCGTGTACGAGCGGCGCGAGTCCGGACGGCTGCGCTCGGGCGTCGCGGAGTACCAACTGGGACGGGGCCTCGTCGGCCCGGTGCGCCGGGTCGACGTCCCGCTCGAGCCGAGCGGCGCCGGTCCGGTCCGGAACGCCGAGGAGGCGCTGGCCCGCTCGTATCCGGCGGCGCGACGGGCCAACTCCGTGCTCGACGACACCTATCACACCGGCACCGCCGTGGCGCGCGAGGGCGGCGGCTGGCTGGTGCGCTGGTACTCCCTCGAATTCGCAGCGTTCGGCCGGGCCGCCGGGGTGCGCGTGGAGATCGAACCGTCCGGCGAGCTGCGGGCGCAGCGGGGATGGCTCCCCACCCGGGGGCTCGCCGCGCCCCCGTAGCCCTCCCGAGCCGGCGCGGAAGCTTTTTCAGGCGAACCCCCCCTCGACCGGCCGCGGCCGGGATGGGGTAGTTTGGCCTATCCTGGGGGACTGTGGATCCCTCGACCCGGGTTCAAAGGGGCGCGGGGTACCAACCCCCCGCCCGGAGACTCTCGGTCCCGGCCCTACCTTCGGCGCGTGCGGCGGGCGGGTGCACGGCCTGTCGTCGCACGGCCGGGCGCGCGGGCCGCGCGCCGGGGGGAGCGCGAAGGGCGGGGAGTGGCCGGTTCCCGGAGCAGCTTCTCGAGCGCTTCGGGTAGGGTGGAGAGCGAGTAGTCGGCGTACGCGGCCCCCCAACGGCGAAGGTCCTTCGGTGAGAGCCCCCAGCCGTGAACCGAGCTGGCCCGTCCGATCGCCGTCACGCCGGGACTGTCGCGCGCCGCCTCCATGTCGAACCGCGAATCCCCGACCAGGAACAACCGGGCCTCGGGGTAGCGCCTCTGGTACTCCACCAGGTGCTCACGCTTGGTACCTTGGCCGGAGCCGAGCACCGACTCGAACCACATGCGCAACCCCTCTCGCTCGAGAATGATCTCCCCCATCTCGCGCTCGGCACCGGTGGAGATGACCATCGTCCACCCCGCCCGGTCGAGCTGCTTGAGCACCCGCGGCATTTCCGGGAAGGCCGAGGCGTGGGCGTACGCCTCCTGGATCTTGCGCTGGTGGAACTTGCGGGCTACCTGTGCGCGGAGCTCCGGCGGGCTCTCGGGGTACAGCTGGGCGAGCTGCGCCTCGAAGGGCATGCCCGTCGTGGCCAGGTAGTGGACCCGTCCTTCCTCGGGCGGAGTACCGAACGCCTCGCGCATCACGTCGGCCGCAACGTGGCTGATCGGCGAGATGTCGTCCAGGATGGTGCCGTCGAGGTCGAAGACGACCACTCCGACGGCCACGGCGCGCGCTGCCACGACGGGCTCGCTCGCGTACTGGGCCGGAAGGTTCCCCCCGCCGGCGCTCTCGGGGTTGAGCATGGGTAGGGCGATCTCCTCAGCCGGAGGTCCTGGAGGTACGGCGCGGGGCACGCGGCGGCGACCCGGCGGGCACCTTAAAGCCCTCCTCCCGGTGAGATGCCCGCGGTCGACGCCCCGCGGCCGCCGACGGAGGGAATCCGATGCACCCGAGTCAGGCGATCCGCTCGCGCCGCTCGCGACTCCTCGAGGGCCGACGTGTGCTCATCGGGGTCTCGGGCTCCATCGCAGCGATCGAGGTGCCGCGCATCGCCCGCGAGATCATCCGGCACGGCGCCGATGTGCGGGTGGTGATGAGCGCCGAGGCGACGAGGCTGCTGACGCCCGAGGCGGTGGAGTTC
>JAKIWO010000030.1 GCA_022749995.1 Thermoplasmata archaeon
CCGTTCGTCCAGACGATGAAGCACCTGCTCAACGTCAACCTCGAGGAGTGCCTGTCCAAGAAGCTGTACCCTCCCGAGGGCATCCTCACCACCGAGGACGCGCTCCTCTACCTCGAAAAGAAGTTCGCGACCGGCCAGGCCAAGGAGTACCGCCAGCGCAAGGTCGACGGCATCCTCGATCGCTCGCTGCTCCCGCACATCGGCGACACTCGTCCGGACCGCCTCAAGAAGGCGCTCTACCTCGGGCGGATGGCGCGGACGGTGCTCGAGCTCCACCTCAAGGAGCGGGGCGAGGACGACAAGGACCACTACGCGAACAAGCGGCTCAAGCTCGCCGGAGACCTCATGGAGGACCTCTTCCGCGTCGCCTTCACCCTGCTGCTCAAGGACCTCAAGTACCAACTCGAGCGCTCCTTCGCCCGCAAGAAGGACCTGCGGATCGCGAGCGCCATCCGGCCGGACCTGCTCACCCAGCGGCTCGTCCACGCCCTCGCGACCGGCAACTGGGTCGGCGGCCGCTCCGGCGTGAGCCAGGTGCTCGACCGGACGAGCCACATGTCCACCATCTCCCACCTCCGGCGGGTGACGAGCCCGCTCACCCGCAGCCAACCGCACTTCGAGGCGCGCGACCTGCATCCCACGCAGTTCGGGCGGCTCTGCCCCAACGAGACGCCCGAGGGACAGAACTGCGGCCTCGTGAAGAACTACGCGCTCTGCGTCGACGTCTCCGAAGGGGCCGACGAGGAGGAGGTGGCGCTGCTCCTGCGCGACCTCAACACCCGCGAGATCGGTCCCGAGGTGTTCAGCGAGGGCGCCGCGCCGCGGGGCAAGCGCGCCGCGCGGGTCTACGTTAACGGCAGCCTGGTCGGTCTGCACTCCTCCCCCATCGAGCTCGTCCGGGAGATCCGCGAGCGCCGGCGCTCCGGCACGCTCTCGCCGACGCTGGGCGACAAGACCTACGAGATCAACGTCCGCTACGACGAGGTGATGAACGAGGTGATCGTCCACTGCGACTCGGGCCGGCTCCGCCGCCCGCTCATCGTCGTGCGCGAGTCGGCCCCGCGCGTCAGCCGCTCCGACCTCGAGGAGCTCGGGCGCGGGACGCTCACCTACACCGACCTGATCCGGCAGGGGAAGGTGGAGTGGATCGACGCCGAGGAGGAGGAGGACTCGCTCATCGCCATCGAGCCCTATCGCCCCCCCGAGCGCTGCCCCAAGTGCGCTCGGGAGCTCTCCCCCGGCGACGTCACCTGGCTCACGGCCGGCGAGCGTACCGAGCCGGTCGTCGCGTGCCACCACTGCGGGGCCGAGATCAAGGCCAAGGGAGAGATCACCCCCGACGAGAGCCACCTCGAGATCGACCCGAACCTGATGCTCGGCGTCTGCACGGGGCTCATCCCGTACTGCGAGCACAACGCCACCCCGCGCAACACGATGGGGGCGGCGATGGCCAAGCAGGCGCTCGGGGTCGAGAGCGTCAACTACCGGCGGCGCCCGGACACGCGGGGCCACCTGCTCCACTACCCGCAGGCACCGATGCTCCGCACGCAGACGATGCGGTACGTCCACTTCACCGAGCGTCCGGCCGGCCAGAACTTCGTCGTGGCGGTGCTCAGCTACGAGGGGTACAACATGCAGGATGCGCTCGTCTTCTCCCGGGCCGCGATCGACCGCGGCTTGGGGCGCTCGAGCTTCTTTAGGACCTACCGCGGGGAGGAACGCAAGTACCCCGGCGGCCAGGAGGACCGGTTCGAGATCCCGCGGCCGGATGTCGCCGGCGCGCGCGTGGACACCTCCTACCGGAACCTGGGCGAGGACGGCCTCATCTTCCCCGAGCTCGAGGTGAGCGAGGGGGACGTGCTGATCGGCAAGACCTCCCCGCCCCGGTTCCTCGAGGAGAAGACCGACCTGCTCACGCCCCAGAAGCGCCGCGAGACCTCCGTCACCGTCCGGCCCGGTGAGGGCGGCTGGGTGGACAACGTGATCCTGACCGAGGGGGAGAACATCTCCAAGCTGGTCAAGGTCAAGGTCCGCAACCAGCGGGTCCCCGAGCTCGGCGACAAGTTCGCGAGCCGGCACGGGCAGAAGGGGGTCATCGGCCTCGTCGTGCCCGCGGAGAACCTGCCGTTCACCAAGGACGGCGTGACGCCGGACCTGATCATCAACCCGCACGCGATCCCCTCGCGGATGACCGTCGCCCACGTCCTCGAGATGCTGGGGGGCAAGGTCGGCTCGCTCGAGGGCCGGTTCATCGACGGGACGGCCTTCTCCGGCGAGCGCGAGGAGGCGCTGCGCCAGTCGCTCCAGCGGCTCGGCTTCCAGCCGAGCGGACGCGAGACGCTCTACGATGGGCTCACCGGCCGACGGCTCGACGCGGAGATCTTCATCGGCGTGATCTACTACCAGAAGCTCCACCACATGGTCGCCGGCAAGATGCACATGCGCTCCCGCGGTCCCGTGCAGATCCTCACCCGGCAGCCGACCGAGGGGCGCTCCCGGCAGGGCGGGCTGCGGTTCGGTGAGATGGAACGGGACTGCCTGATCGGCCACGGCGTGGCGATGGTGATCAAGGACCGCCTCCTCGACGAGTCCGACGGCACGATCCAATACGTCTGCGGCAACCCCGAGTGCGGCCACATTGCCATCCCCGACACCCGGGCCGGATCGCTGCGTTGCCCCTCCTGCGGCAACACGAGCTCAATCTACCCGGTCGAGATGAGCTACTCCTTCAAGCTCCTCCTGGAGGAGCTGATCAGCCTCGGCGTGATCATGCGGCTGCAGCTCGAGGACATGCGGTGAGGTAGGCGATGTCGCAGGGATTGGCCAAGCGCATCCGCAGCCTCCAGTTCGCGTTCCTCTCGCCGGACGAGATCCGGCGCATGAGCGCGGTGAAGGTGATCACCGCCGACACCTACGACGACGACGGCTACCCGATCGAGATGGGGCTCATGGACCTGCATCTCGGCGTCATCGAGCCGAACCTGCGCTGCCGAACCTGCGGGGGGCGGGTCAGCGAGTGCCCGGGCCACTTCGGGATCATCGAGCTCGCCATGCCCGTGATCCACGTCGGCTACTCCAAGGAGATCAAGCGCCTCCTGCACTCCACCTGCCGCGCCTGCGGCCGGCGGCTGCCGGACGCGCCCTCCCCGCGGGGCGAGACGTTCAGCGACGACGACGCTCCCACCCCGACCCGCGAGCCGAAGGAGGAGCGCGCCTGCCCGTTCTGCCACGAGGTTCAGCAGCGGATCCTGCTCGACAAACCGACGACCTTCCGTGAGAACGGCCACAAGATCACCCCGAAGGAGGTCCGGGCCCGCCTCGAGCGGATCCCCGACGAGGACCTCCGGACGCTGGGACTGAATCCGAAGGCCGGCCGACCCGAGTGGATGGTGCTGACCGTCCTGCCCGTGCCGCCGGTCCAGGTCCGCCCCTCCATCACGCTGGAGAGCGGCGAGCGCTCGGAGGACGACCTGACCCACAAGCTGGTCGACGTCCTGCGGATCAACCAGCGCCTGCGCGAGAACCGCGACATGGGCGCCCCGCAGCTCGTCGTCGAGGATCTCTGGGAGCTGCTCCAGTACCACGTCACCACCTACTTCGACAACCAGACGAGCGGCATCCCGCCGGCGCGCCACCGCTCGGGCCGGCCGCTCAAGACGCTCGCCCAGCGGTTGAAGGGCAAGGACGGCCGGTTCCGTTCCAACCTCTCGGGCAAGCGGGTGAACTTCTCCGCTCGAACCGTGATCTCCCCCGACCCGCTGCTCTCGATCAACGAGGTCGGCATCCCGGTCGAGGTCGCGCGTGCGCTCACCGTGCCGCTCGAGGTGACCCCCTTCAACCAGGAGGTCGCCAAGGAGCTGGTCAAGCGCGGTCCGAACCCGGCGGCCGTGCTCGGCGCCTTCCAGTGCGGCGTGAACTACCTGGTCCGCGAGGACGGCCAGCGGATCAAGGTCATGGACAAGAACGCCGAGGCGTGCGCCGAGCTCGTCCAGCCCGGTTGCATCGTCGAGCGGCAGCTGCTCGACGGCGACATCGTGCTGTTCAACCGGCAGCCCTCGCTCCACCGGATGAGCATGATGGCCCACTTCGTGCGGATCCTGCCGCACAAGACCTTCCGGTTCAACCTCTGCGACTGCAACCCGTACAACGCCGACTTCGATGGGGACGAGATGAACCTGCACGTCCTCCAGAGCCAGGAGGCGCGGGCCGAGGCGAAGGTGCTGATGAAGGTGGAGGAGCACATCCTCTCCCCACGGTACGGCGGCCCCGTGATCGGGATGCTCCACGACCACATCACCGCCGGCTTCCTGCTCACCTACCAGAACCCCCACTTCTCCCGCAGCGAGGTCACCTACCTGCTCTCCAAGTTGAGCTACCCCGTGCCCCCGCCGGCCGGGGTGGACAAGGACGGGACCGAGCACTGGACCGGCAAGCAGCTGTTCTCCCTCACGCTGCCCAAGGACCTCAACCTCGAGTTCCGCTCCAACATCTGGACCAAGTGCGACGACCCGCCCTCGACCTGCAAGCACGACTCGACGGTGATCATCGAGAACGGCGTGCTCCGGGCCGGGACGATCGACAAGAAGGCGATCGCCTACGAGAAGGGGGCGGTGCTCGACGCCATCGCGCGGAACTACGGGCCCGGCCGGGCGCGCCAGTTCCTCGACGAGATGAGCCGGCTCGCTATCACCGCGATCGGTCTGCGGGGCCTCTCCACGGGGATCGACGACGAGGATGTCCCGGAGAACGCGCGCAAGGAGATCGACACCGCGCTCAGCACGGTGCGCACCGACGTGAATGCGCTCGTCGAGCAGTACCGCAAGGGCGAGCTCGAGCAGATGCCGGGCCGTTCGCTCGAGGAGACGCTCGAGGTGCAGGTGCGCCGCGAGCTCGGCAAGGCGCGGGACCAGGCCGGTGACATCGCCGGGCGGTACCTCGGTCTCGAGAACCCCGCGGTGATCCTGGCCAAGTCCGGCGCCCGCGGCTCCATGCTCAACCTCACCCAGATGGCCGGCGCCGTCGGCCAACAGTCGGTGCGCGGGGAGCGGCTGTTGCGCGGCTACTACGGACGGACGCTGCCCCACTTCGCCCGCGGGGACCTGGGCGCCGATGCCCGAGGGTTCGTCAGCTCGAGCTACAAGCGGGGCCTCTCGGCCACGGAGTACTTCTTCCACTCGATGGGCGGGCGCGAGGGTCTCGTCGATACGGCGGTCCGTACGAGCCGCTCCGGGTACATGCAGCGGCGGCTGATCAACGCCCTCGAGGACTTGAAGGTCGCCGAGGACGGTACCGTGCGCAACACCGCCGGCACGATCATCCAGTACGCCTACGGCGAGGACAGCGTCGACCCGTGCCGTTCCTTCCAGGGGGACGCGGTCCCGATGGAGGAGATCCTGGCGAGCGTGCTCGGACGGCCGCGGATGCTCCGCGCCGGCCCGGACGGTGCGGCCGGCCAGCCCCCGATCGGGGAGGAAGAGATGGACCTGCTCGCCGAAGCCCAGCTCGAGGAAGAGGGCGAGGAGGAAGAGGGCGAGGAGTTCGCCGCTCCCGAAGAGGGCCCGGATTTCGGAGGGGAGTAGCGATGGCGGAGAAGACCAAGGCGCCCGGTGCCGTCAAGCTGCGCATCGCCACGGTGGCCAAGGAACAGGGGGTCGTGCTCCCTCCGCATGTCGTCGACGAGCTCCGGGAGCGGCTCGTCCGCCTCAAACTGACCGGCCCCGAGCTCCGCAAGGTCGTGACGGCGGTCGCCGCCCGGTACCGCAAGGCGCGCGTCGACGCCCACGAGAGCGTCGGCATCGTGGCCGCGCAGTCGATCGGCGAGCCGGGGACGCAGATGACGCTGCGGACGTTCCACTACGCCGGCGTCGCGGAAATGAACGTCACGCTGGGGTTGCCGCGGCTCATCGAGCTGGTGGACGCCCGCCGGGTGCCCTCCACCCCGATGATGACGATCCGCGTCGACCGCAAGCTCGAGCAGAGCCGGGACGAGGTGCACCGCATCGCGCTCCAGGTGGAGGTGACCAACGTGCCCGACATCGCTTCGATCGGGACGGTCGTCGAGGAGCTCAAGGTCATGGTCACGCCCCAGGCGAGCTTCCTGCAGGCGCGCGGAGTCAAGCGCGCCGATGTGGAGCGGGCGCTCACCGAGGCGCTCGACCCGAAGAAGTACCGTCTCTCCAACGGCTCGGGCAGCGGCGAGTCCCGCTCCTTCGAGATCCACCTCGCCGAGGCGCCGCCCCCCAAGGAGGGTGCCAAGCCGAAGAAGGAGGAGCCCGACGAGCCGATGCCGTTCAAGGCGCTGCTCGGCGCCAGCGACGAGGCCCGCAACGTCCGGATCAAGGGCGTGAGCGGGATCAAGCGGGCGCTGATCAAGAAGGAAAAGGAAGGCTACGTCATCTACACCGAGGGGTCGAACCTCGAGGAGGTGCTCGACGTCCCCGGCGTCGACGCTTCGCGCACCCTCACCAACTCGGTCTTCGAGATCTACAAAGTCTTCGGCGTCGAGGCCGCGCGCGCGGCGCTCGTCCAGGAGGCGAGCCGCACCCTGTCCGAGCAGGGGCTCACCGTCGACATCCGCCACCTGATGCTGGTCTCCGACGTCATGACCAACGAAGGGGACATCCGCGCCATCGGCCGGCACGGTATCTCCGGCAAGAAGACCAGCGTGCTCGCCCGAGCCGCCTTCGAGATCACCGCCGCGCATCTGCTGCGCGCCGCGATCACCGGCGAGTCCGACGAGCTCAAGGGGGTCGCCGAGAACATCATCGTGGGCCAGCCGATCACCCTCGGGACCGGCGCCGTCAACCTCGTGTACCGCCCGACGATCGAACCCAAGGTGCTCGCGCCCCCGCCCAAGCCCCCGGCGGCCCCGGTGGAATCGGCGGTCGCCACGGAAGCCTAGGATGGACCTCGCCCACGCCCTCAAGCTGGCGCTGCAGACCGGCAAGGTCCGGATCGGCGTCACCGAGACGCTCGCGGCGGCGAACGCGAAGCAGGCCAAGCTGCTCGTCGTGAGCTCCACCTGCCCCGACAAGTCCCTCACCCAGAAGCCGAAATTCGAGAAGATCCCCATCTACCAGTATCCGGGGACCGCGATCGAGCTCGGGGCGGCCTGCGGCAAGCCGTTCCCGATCTCGGCGCTCGCCGTGGTGGACGCCGGCTCCTCGGCGATCCTCTCGCTCGAGTAGCGGGCCTGTGCCCGAGCTCGCCTTCGACACGGAAACGATCGGCTACATCCGGCTCTTCGAGGAGCGCACCGGCGCCCGGGTCAAGGACTGCCTGGAAGCGGAGGGAAAACTCGTCTTCCTCGTCCATCCCGGTGAGATCCACAAGGCGGTGGGCCCCGGGGGCGTGCTCGTCGACCGGCTCAAGGGGATGCTGAAGAAGGAGATCCAGGTCGTGGAGTACTCCGACGACCCCGAGACCTTGGCGCGGAACATCTTCTACTTCTACCAGGTGAAGACCGTCGCTCTCGCCCCGAAGGGCCAGGGCCGCCACGTGACGGTGACCGTGGACCCGACCTGGAAGGCCCGCGCGATCGGCAAAGCCGGCAAGAACCTCAAGATCGCCCGGGCGATCCTGCTCCGCCACACGGACATCCACTCGGTCGCCGTCGCGTAGGCGTCGTCGCCGCTTCGGCGCTCCCTCGGGCGGGTCCGCCGCACAACTCGCTCGCCGGCGCACAAGTGCGCTGTCGGTTTGACTATTCACAGTCCCATCCTCGCGGCGAGGCGGCGATGGGAACAGGCGAGCGGGCGAAGGTGCGATCGGATCCGGAGGAACTACGATACCCGGACATTCCAACGGCCGACGGTAGAACGGCCGAGGACGCGGAAACCCCGGTGGCGTCCGGATGGCGTCGTCACCTCCACCGCGGTGCGTGGTGGGTCCCGAGTGTCGCCGTGTTCGCCGTCCTGGTGCTCATCGGGTCGGCCCTCGCGCAACCTCCCCCCGGCCACTACTACCCGTCGGTGACCGGCGGACCCCCGGCCACCCAGACCATCTACCTCTGGAACAACACCCCTTTCACCCTCACCCTGACCGGCGGCGAAGTCAGCACCTCGAGCGTGGCCTACTACTATCACCTCTACTGGTTCTTCGGCGACGGCAACAGCTCCGGCAACTACGACGTGGCCGCCCAAGCGGTCGCGCCGCCGGCCAGCTGCACGATCACGAGCAATTGCGCCGGTTCCACGACCGCGGTCATGCACCACATCTACAACCGGACCGGCTCGTTCGATGTCTCGGTCACCATCTACGACGGTCAGTTCGACTACACGATCTTCACCTTCGTCGTCAATGTCGTCGCGCCCCCGTTCACGCTGAAGCAGTTCTGTGGGAGCGCCGCCAAGGGATCCCCGTACGCCGACCAGTTGGAGGAGTTCTGGTTCCAAGGGGAGTTCACATCGAACGGCAGCGCGTACTCCGGGCTGACCTACACCTACGATTGGGGCGACGGCAGTTCGACACAGGGCATCTACTTCGGCGGCTGCTATCTCGTAGGATACGATGGGTTCGCCCAGCACCGCTGGACGACGCCGGCCGATTACCTGGTCACCGTCACGGCCTTCGACCCGCGCGACGGAATGAGCGGCCGCGTCTACTTCTGGGAGAACGTCACGAATCCCCAGCCCAGCCTCTACACCGTGTACACCCCGGCCAGCGTGAGCGTGAACTCTCCGTTCACGGCGGCGGCCTGCGTGCAGGACTCCAACTACGCGGTGCTCAACAACCTGACCCTGATCTGGAACTTCGGCGTCGGTTCCGATGTCGCCGTGTCCACGGCCGGTGGAGCACTCGGCTGCGGTGGGCTCGGCTCCGTAGGAGGGACCGTCGCCTTCGTGTTCACGGCGTCGGGCGTGTTCTCCTTCACGGTACGAGCGGTCGATCCCTGGGGGGACGCCAGCGCGTCCGCTAGCGGATCCATCACGGCTAGCTACAGCGCTACCGCGAACACCACCACCACGCTGCCGGGCACGATCGGCGGCTGGGAGCGCTTGAACGCGGCGATGCTGACGAGCATTGCCACCCCGTCCGCCAGTCTCGCCTATGCCTGGGACACCGGCAACGTGGTCAGCCACGGCCCCCAGGACCCTGTGATCGGCTATCGCCCGATTACCCAGACTACCTCGCTCTGGGTGAACACCTCGGGGCACCTCCTCGTGCACACCACCCAGGCCATCGCCTGGTCGGACCCGATGCCCGTGATCGGGGTGAACGCGTTCTACGTCGCGCCGTCGCAGACGATGACGCTCAAGATGAGCACACCCAACTGCTGGTCGAGCGTCTCGGGTCAGCTCACGGTTCAAGGGCAGATCTACTCGATCGGTTCGATCAATTCGCCGGCGCTCACGCTGACGCTCAACGTACCACCCCAGGTGTTCCTCGGCCAGGCGGTCCTCGTCATGTTCAGTTACACGCCCAACCTTTCCGGGGGCTGCGGCCACGCGAACGTGATCGGTACGCTGACGCTGGGTTTCCCCGGCGGCGCCGGAGCCGTGACCCAGCACACGTTCACGAACGGGGTTCCCGGCACGTATGTCTACCTGCAGAACCTGCTCGCCCTCGCGCTGGGCGAACCGGTCACCCTCAGCACCTCGATCTTCTCCCCGGCACAGGTCGGGCTCAACGCGACGTGGGCTTGGGGCGACTCCACGACGAACGGGGCCTACTCGCTCGCGATGCCCTCGACGCCCTCCCCCACGAGCAAGACGGTCCTCGAGACGCATACCTGGGCGGCCGGCAAGAATTACGTCCTTACCATCACGCTCGGGGACGGGAAACTCACCCAAACGCAGACCTTCAAGATCTTCGACTCGAGCGTCCTGAACGTCAACGACACGGCTCCTTCCGTCACGCTGGCGGCGGCCACCACCTATGTCGGTGAGCCCGTCACGCTGACCACTACGGTCACGGAGTCCGACCCGATCATCGGCGCGAAGACGCCGAGCTGGACGCTGGGCGACGGCGGTACCGGCACCGGGACCTCGGTCACCCACCTCTACGTCCTCGGGGCCAAGTACGTCGCGGCCGTCTACGACGAGAGTCCGAACGGCTCCACCTCGGTCGCCTGGGCGTTCGTGACCGTGCGGGAGCCGACCCCCTCGGCCTACTTCACCCTCAACCCGTTGCAGAGCTCCGTGGACCTGCCGGTGACGGGCAACGGTACCCGCAGCACCGAGGATGGATGGAGCAGCGTCGACCTGAGCTACCTCTGGAGCTGGGGCGACAGCTTGCAACAGGGAGGACCCGCCAACGTCGCCGCCTCGGCCACGCACGAGTACGCGGCCCCCGGGACGTTCACGATCGCTCTGACCGTGATGAACTCGGAGGGAGGCACGGCGGCCTCCACCACGATGATCACCGTGAGCGCTCTGTCGCTCGCCGCGACGCTTCCCAACGTGCGCGTGGCCGCCGATCGGTTCTCGAACCTCACGCCGATCTTCACTTCCCTGCCGACGGTCGAGCGTCCGTTCGTCAACGTGACCTGGAATTGGGGCGACTTCGGTCTCGCGCCCTCTCCCAGCTCCTGGGATCTCGCCGCCGCCGGCATCGTCGCGGGCCACACCTGGGTCGTGCCCGGAACGTACCAGGTTACGGCCACCATCACCGACGTCCACGGCGGAACTCCGACCCACCCATCGGCCACCCTGACGGTGTACGACCCGGCACCCGTTCTCACCTCCAACTATGTCGGCGGAATCGTGGCGGGCATGAACCACACCGCCCTGTTCCATGCCCTGGCGCTGGGCACCTGGGCGGATGTCGCCGGTTATGCGACCTCGACATGGAACTTCAACTGGCAGTGGGGGGATGGCTCGGCCGCGACCCCCACCTCCACCCCCAACGATCCGGCCTGGAGTGCCCCGAGCCACGCCTACCGGTGGTCCGGGCCGGTCGAGGTCAACCTCACGGTGACCGCCCCCTGGCCGAGCTCTCTCCGGACCGGGTCCGTGGGCTGGTCGGCGAGCGTCGTCCTCATCCCGGACTGGGACGGGGACGGCCTGCCGAACGCGTACGAGACCGGAGTCACGCACACCAACCCGGGGCTGATCCAGACCGCGGGAGTCCCGGGCGACCAGATGGCCCCCGGCTACGGGCTCACCGACTTCCTCGCGGCCCGTCTCGCCCTGGGCAACCTCTCCGATGACCCGGACGGAGACGGACTGAGCTCGATGCAGGAGCTACTCGGCTCGGTCACCGGGTTCCCGAGCAACCCGCTCGACCCGAACACCGCCGGCGACGGAGTCCTCGACGGCGCACACTACTCGACCGACACCTTCCCCGCCTCCCAGGTGGTCTCGCTCCCGACCACGATCACCACCTCGGTGCTGTACTTCCCCAACGTCGGGTACTACGGCCCCGGCATCGGATTCAACACGAGCCAACTGTCGCTGGTGTTCGAGACCCCCAACCCGAGCGCGCTCGCGAACTTGCAGATGACGTTGTACGCGCCCGATGGCAACGGGTTCACGATCCCCGACCCGAGCACCAACTGGGCCACCGACTACCTCCTCAACATGACCCCGTTCGGACCGGCGGTCACCCAGTTCGGGGTCTCGCTGAACGATTTCACCCAGTCCGGCACCTGGGCGCTGGTGATCAACACCTACACGAACGTCCCCGGCAGCATCACGGCCGCGAGCCTCTCGGTGAGCTACCACACCGATCCGGTCAACGCCGACCCTCTCCACCAGGGGCTGTTGGAGGAGCACGGCCTGACGACCGCGATCTACAACTGCAGCGCTCCGTCGAACGTCAACTACACGGCGTTCAACCAAGCGACGATGCTGTTCTCGCCGGTCAATTTCTGGCCCTACTCCGAGACGTACTACAAGCTGAGCGTGCTCCAGGGAATCCCGTATGTCACCGGAAACAGCGCGCAAATCCTGAACCAGAACCAGGCCTCGGGGCGGTGTCCGTCGGGCATGGTCGCCCTCGAGGGTCACACCGCGAGCTACCTCGGTGACGCGGACTTCGGTATCAGCCCATGGGTCGCGCACGCCGCCGGGGACCCCTCGCTCACCAACGGGATGAAGGCGCTGGGGGCCACGAACTACACGCGGACGGCCGGCCTGTTCGAGACGTATCCCACCGGGTCCTACGCGCCGGCGCCGACGGCCAGCCTCTACGCCGCCGATCCGCTCGAGTTCAAGTCGGGCAATCCGGACTACCAGCTGCCGCTCAACCCCACGGCGCTGAGCACCGCGGGTACCGGCGTTCCCGATAGCGCAGCGGCGGACCCGCTGCACCCGGTGGGGCTCGCCCTCACCGTGGTGAGCTCCGTGGACCCGACGAACGTCTGCACCTGGGTCGCGCCCCAGTACATCGTCGAGGTCGAGGTGACGAACTGGAGCACCGGCACGGACCCGGTGATGTACTCGCTGACGGCCACCGGCTCGGGAGCGCAGAGCTGCAGTACGGGAGACAGCGCCTCCTACTACGGGTCCAGCTTCACTCTCCCACTGGATAACTCCGCCTCGGGTTACTCGATCGAGCTGTTGCTCTGGCAGACCGGCACCTTCGGCGCCGAGGGGTTCCACGCCCGGAGCTACCTCAGTGGGACCCTCACGAACACGGGGATCGTGAGCACGCCCACGGGTGCGTCCATCTACGCGACCGCGCAGGTCACACCGATGCAGCGCGTGCCCGTGGTATTCGTCAACACGACCAACGAGATCGAGAATCTCCCCGGCTACGGCGAGCGCTACGTCGGGGACGCCAACGGCCTCGACGCGTTCTACGTGAACATGGCGAGCGGGACGCCCCCCACCGACTTCCAGTCCGGGCTCAACCTGGTGCTCGAGAGCCAAGCGGCCATCGCGCAGTCCTCGTTCAACAACACATTGTTCACGAGCGGCTCAGGTTCCGTTCCCGGCTCGCTGAGCTGCTTCTCGAGTTTCTACGTGAGCACCCGCTCCAGCCAACCCTCGCCGGGCGGCATCAACCAGACCTGGTCCGGGAACCTCTCGGGCTCCTCCGAGAGCTGCGGGACGACCTTGCTCACCACCTTGACGCCCCTCTCCAAGACGGGCACCACGATCGGAGCCATTTCCGTGCTCGGCACCGACGCCTTCGAACGGCTGGGGTTCGGAGTTACGGTGGTGTCCGCCGCTCCGCTCGTGCCGATTCCCGGATTCACCGACTCGGGCGGCGGGGGGGCGACCAACTGGATCCAAGACGCCCAGAATGCCGTCGTCGGCGCGCTGAACTTCATCGCGCAGGCGATCCTCGCGGTGGCCAGTTTCGTCGCGAGCCTCGCGACGGATCTCGCCAACTGGTTCACGCAGAGCGTGCTCGGAGCCTTCGCGGCGGCGGTCGCCGGTGCCGAAGCGATAGCTCACGCGATCGAACAAATCGTGAGCTGGCTCGTCCACGAGATCATCACGCTGCTGCTCGATGCGGCCCTGCTGATCAAGGACTTCTTCGAACACATGGCCCTCACCATCGCGAAGACGACGGTGGCCTGGGAGCTGTCCTTCGCCTACGACCTGGGGATCATCACCACCCTCGGCGAGTACAACTCCGACTATCAGGCGTTCTTCCCCGGCCCCACCCCGCCGGCCCCGGTGAGCCTGAGCTCGGTCCAGAGTGACTGGACCAACCTGGACACTATCCTACTGGCCGGAGCCGGCTCGATCATCGCGGGGTTCGCGGTGGCCAACGCCGCAGCGGATGCGATCAGCGCCGGCGGCGCCGAGGCGGTGGAGATGACCGTGGCCCAGCTGGTGGAGAGCACCATCGAGGGCGACCTCACGACCGACGTACAAGCCGCGGCCCAGGCGGTCACCTCCTCCATTCTCGTCGCCGTGATCTCCGACATCGGCTCCAACTCCGCCAATCTCAAGACGGATGCGCAGAGCCTTGGCTTCATCCTGAACGCGGCGAACCAGATCGTCACCTGGGTGTCGGCGTTCAACGACTACGGGACCTGGGAGCTGGTGAAGGGGTCGAACTTTGCGTCGGCCTACATCTTCTCGATGGTCCTCGACTTTGCCGCCGCGGCGGTCTCGGCGATCGGCTACGTCATCCTCACGATCGCGAACGACAACTCGCTGGCGCTGTTCTTCGGCGTCCTCGGGCTGATCCTCGCGGGAGTATCGTTCGGGTACCAGATGTCGCTCGCCTCCGATGCCATCGGGACATTCCTCTTCCCGCTGGGACCGGCGTTGTACGTCACCACGGGCTTCAGCATCGGCAGCGCGGGATACACGGCGTTGACCGCGCAGTAGGCGGGGCCGGCGCCGGCGGCGAGGGCGGCGACCCTGCCGCCGGCGGTTCGGCGAACTGCGCGGCCCGACCGACCCTACCGCACAGGCTTTGAGTTCCGCGCGATGTACGGCCATGAGCGCGCCCAGCGGACCGATCCGCGCGGTCTTTTTCGACCTGGGGGGGACTCTCATCGATGAGCGGAACCCCGAGGCTTGGTCGGAGTGTGCACGAGCCTCCGGTCTGGAGATCTTGCCGGACGAGCTGGTCCACTGCTTTGGCGAGGTGGAGGTGGGGAACGACGCCGTAGGCAATCGGTGGGGCGCTGAAGAGTTCTGGAGACGCGTGCTCGACCAGGCGACGGGCACCCCGACGGAAGCGACCCAGGTCCGTGGGTTCGTGGCGTGCGTCCGTGAGCGCGGCGGTGAAGCTCACCTGTTCTCTGACGTGCGACGGTGCTTGGATCGGGTGCAGGCTGCCGGCTATCGGCTGGGGGTGATCTCGAATTCCCGTTCCGAGGAATGGGTCCGCTCGATCCTCGAGAAGGTCGGAGTGCTCCGATACTTCGAGGCGGTCATCTCCTCCGGCACGGAGGGCGTGGCCAAGCCGGACCCCGAGATCTTCCGCCGCTCCGTGGCCCGTCTCGGCCTCCAACCCGCCGAGGCATTCCACGTCGGCAATCTGGCCCACGTCGACGCCAAGGCAGCGCTGGCGGCCGGCCTGCACGCGGTCTGGTTGAACCGTGCCGGCACCGGTTTCGGCGAGGACCCGCCGGAGATCACCTCGCTCTCGGAACTCCCGGGGGAATTGCAAACCTTTCGCTCCCGAGCCCGTTAAATACGGTACTCAACTCCCTTTCCGCACCGCGCGCCGACCCCATGCGGGGGAGGCCGTGGGGGCGCTGCCACGGCGCGCTGGGGACTCGTGAACCAGCTCTTTCCGGCCAGCGACACAGGATGGGCCCTGCGGGGCGTGGAGCCCCGAGAAACCCTCCCTGGAGACGGGGAGAGACCTCTCGGGACTGACAGGGGAAAGCCAGCAACGTATCGACGCTCATCAACAAGTAAAGAGCAATAACCGCCAATCAGCGAGTTCGGTCACGCCGACAAGATCCCCGCACACAGCAGATGTGCGAACTGAAATCCGGTTGATCCTGCCGGCGGGCACCGCTATTGGAGTTCGCTTAAACCATGCGAGTCGAGAGGTGAAAGACCTCGGCGCACTGCTCAGTAACACGCGGACAACCTGCCCTCGAGACGGGGATAACCCCGGGAAACTGGGGATAATACCCGATGGGTCTGGAATGATGGAAGGCTTCCAGGCCGAAACCTGCGGGGCTCGAGGATGGGTCTGCGGCCTATCAGGTCGTAGGGGGTGTAACGGACCCCCTAGCCGAAGACGGGTACGGGCTTTGGGAGAAGTCGCCCGGAGATGGGTTCTGAGACACGAACCCAGGTCCTACGGGACGCAGCAGGTGCGAAACCTCCACAATGTGGGCAACCACGATGGGGGAACTCCAAGTGCTTACACTATGTGTAAGCTGTTCTCGAGCCTAAAAAGCTCGAGAAGTAAGGGCCGGGTAAGACGGGTGCCAGCCGCCGCGGTAATACCCGCGGCCCGAGTGGTGCTCATTATTATTGAGCCTAAAGCGTCCGTAGCTGGCC
>JAKIWO010000031.1 GCA_022749995.1 Thermoplasmata archaeon
CTGCTCCACCAGGATCCCGCGACCGGGCTCCTGCGCCTGCGTATCGAGACCCCCAGCGACCTCTGGCGCGTGGCGCGGCTGATCCGGCCCGGTGACCGGGTCGGAGCCTCCACGACCCGTCGCGACCCGGAGGCGCCGGAAGAAACGCCCGGCGCGCAGCGGGACCGTCGGCGGATCTGGCTTATCGTGACCGCCGAGCAGGTGGAGTTCCACGGCTTCTCGCGCCATGTCCGGGTCACGGGCCCCATCCTGGAGGGCCCGTTCGACCTGGGACGGCACCACACCCTCGACCTGGACGAAGGGGAGGAGTTCACGGTCCAGAAAGAGCGGCTCCTGGCGGGGGAGCGCGCCTTGCTGGAGGAAGGTCTCGCTTCCCGCAACGAACCCACCCTCGTCGTGGCCGCCGTCGACTGGGGCGACAGCTCGGTGGTCCGGATCCGCGGACGCTCGGTGGAACCGGTCGCCGACCTGCGGCGGACCCTGCCGGGGAAGCGGTACGGTTCGAGCCACGTCGAGAAGGAGCGAGGGCAGTACGTGACCGAGGTGGTCGAGCTGCTGCGCAACGAGCTTCCCGGGGCGCTCGCCCTCGTCGTCGCCGGGCCCGGCTTCCTCAAGGAACGAATCGCCAAGGAGCTCCAGGAGCTGGACCCCGCGAACAAGGGAAAGATCCGGGTGATCGCGGCGAGCGAGTCCGGTCGGCCCGGCATCGATGAGCTACTGCGCTCGGGCCGGGCGACGGAGGTGCTGCGTTCGAGCGCGGCGGCGGAGGAGGCCTCCCTCGTCGAGGGGCTGCTGACGGAGCTCTCCGGCCGGCGCGCCTCGGTGGGCCCGACGGAAACCGCCGAGGCGGTCTCGGCCGGCGCGGCGGAGACGGTGCTGGTGCTCGACACGCGGCTCACCGACCCGGCCTTTTCCCAGATCCTCGAGGAGGCCCGCACCGGTCGGGGGCGGGTGTTCATCGTCCGGGAGGACGGCGAGCCCGGTCGTCGGCTCGCCGGGCTCGGGGGCATCGCTGCCCGGTTGCGGTACGAGTGGAGCCCGAGCTCGGGCCCACGCCGGCCCTAGGACTAGGGGAGAGCCTGGACCGCCTCGCGCAGCTCCTCGAAGCGGCGCCGGAGGTCCTTGAGGGCGAATCGGAACGCCTCGCGGGCGCTGAGGCTTCCGTCGGTCTCGAAGCGCAGTACGAACCGGTTGTCGTCGAGCTCCACCTGGAGCGACCCGTGCTCGCACAGCCGCTGGCTCCCGAGCAGTAGGATCGCCTTCTCTGGGTCGTCCCCTCCGCGGTAGGTGAGCTTGCCGCCGGTGAACTCGAGCAGGCCGGAGGGGGAGGCCTCGGCGACCCGCTTGAGGCAGCTATCGGTGCAGCCGGCTCGCTTGGAAATCTTGATCGTGGCCCGCGGGAAGAATCCGACCGCCTGGGCCACCTGCCACTTGGCGTGCTCGCGGGCGGTGCCCACGATCGCGGTGGCGTAGGCGAGCAGCGCCTGCCGGGCACCGAGTCGAACGATCGGCACCTCCGGCTCGAGCGTGGCCAGGGTGGCGTCCCCCAGCGGCAGCAGGTCCCGCGCGTAGACGGTGCAAGGTCCCTTCTTGTCGATCGAGTACATCACCTGACAGTGCGCACATCCCTCGCCCTTGCAGGTGCACTCGGACTTCTTCCGGAACTGGCCCAGGTCCGTGGGGATCGGGAGCAGACCGAGCCGCAGCGCGATCGCCTCGTCAAACATGCTGGTGGAGGAGTCGTAGTCCTTCCCGGAGGTCTCGTCGCGGATCGGCCCCAGGTGGAACTCCACATCCTCGATCGCGAGCTTCGGAAGGTCGGAGAGCAGCGTGCGCCGGATGGCATTCATCTGCGAGGCGGTCGTGCCCGAGAGCTCGGCGCGGAGCATGCGGGTCTTGAGCTCGACCGTATTGAGCTCCACGCTAGACCCTCCGGCCGCGGCGGCCACCCTTGGGCTTGGTCCCGTCGTGCGGCACCGGCGTGACATCCTCGATCCGGCTGATCTTGACTCCGGCGCGCGAGAGGGCCCGGATCGCCGCCTGGGCGCCGGGTCCCGGCGAGCGTGCACGGTTTCCGCCGGGGGCGCGCACCCGCACGTGGAGGGTGTCGTACCCCTTTTCCTTGAGGGCTGCGGCCACCTGGTCGGCGGCCTTCATCGCGGCGTACGGGCTCGACTCGTCGCGGGCGGCCTTGACGACCATCCCGCCGGTCGCCTTGGTGAGCGTTTCGGCCCCGGTGATGTCGGTCACGGTGATGTGGATGTTGTTGTAGCTCGCGAAGATGTGCGCGATACCGACCTTCCCCATCGCCTAACGGACCTCCGCCGGGGGTCCGCTCGGCACTTCGCGCGGAGGCGCGGAAAGCTTCTCGCGCAGCGCCACCCGCAGAGGATGCAGTTCGTCGAGCAGCGGACTGGTGGGGGCGTAGGCGATCGCGGACTCCGCCTCGGACGGGAGCAGGTAGCCGGGCCGGGTCATCCTCCGACCCGCGATGGCCAGGTGGCCCTGGATGATCAGCTTGCGGGCCGCGAGCGGAGTGGAGGCGAGGCCCTTCTCCGCGACCACGGTGGCGAACCGTCGGCGGAGCACTTCGTCCGTACCCATCGCCAGCACGTCGTCCAGCGTGGGAGCGCCGGCCGGGAGCAGCCCGAGCCGGGTGAGCCGGGCCAGCAAGCCGTCGGTCTCGCGTTTGGCCTGCGGCTCTCCGGCGCGCAGCCGAGCCTGCAGATCCCGCGCCTGGCGGCGGAACCCCCGGAGGATGGACTGTGCCTTCCACAGCTCCCGCTTGTTCTTGAGGGCGTACTTGCGCAGGAGCTTGCGCTCCTCCTCCATCCGGGTGGCCTCCCACGGATGCTTCGGCGTGTCGTAGGTGCGCCGCAGGAACTTCGGATCGCCCATCGGTTGCCTACGCCCCCTTCTTCTCGGCCGGTGCGGCCTTCTTCTCAGCGGGCGCGGCCTTCTTGTCGGCCGGAGCGGCCGCTGGTGCAGCGGCGGCGGGGGCCCCTGCGGGTCCTGCGCTCGGCTCCTTCGCCGCCGCGGCCTCCTTGGCGGCCTTCTTGAGCACGCCCGCCGCCATGCCGGTGCGGCCGTTGGATCGGGTGCGCTGGCCGCGGACCTTCTGGCCGCGCTCGTGGCGCACTCCCTTGTACGAACGGATCATCTTCAGCAGGTTCACGTCGTCGCGCCGGGCCGTCTCGAGGTCGCCCCCGAGCACATGGCGCGTCTCGCCGCCGGGGATCTCCTCCGGTCGGTTGACCATCCAGGCGGGCACGCGGTTCGGCAGGTCGTTGAGCACGGCCTCGAGCCCATCGACGGTGGTTTCGGGGAGGTTGCCGATCATCTCGGCGCCATTGACCTGGGCAATACGGCAGGCGGCCTCCGCCACCCGCAGGCCCACGCCGCGAACACCCGTGACGGCGAGCGCGGTGGGGCGTCGGCCATCGAGGTCGCTCCCGGACATCCGGACGATGTAGCGGAAGTTGGGGTTGTCTGGGATCGGCTTGCCCTTGGGCTCGGCCGGGCCGGTCTTGGCCTTGCTGGTCTTGCCCTTGGCGGCGCCCTTGTCCTTGCCGCCTTTCTCGGGCTTCTCGCGCTTGCCCGACTTCTCCTCCTCCGGCTCGGCGGCCGGCGTGGCGTCCTGCTCCTTAGCGGGCTTCGGCGCGGTGATTCCCCCCGCTAGTTTCCGGCGGCCGGTACTCCCGCCGCTGCGCCGGTGATGGCCCGCTCGTGCATTCCTGCTGCGCTCGTCCGACGCTCCCGTCGTGCGAGTGCGGCCGCCGAGAAACGCCTCCCTCTTAACTACTTCGGGCGCGCCGTCGTCGAGGAGAGTGGCCGCTCCGCTCCGGCGTCCCCGGCAGGGCGGCAACCGACATTACCTCGCCCGGTCGTGGCGGCCCCGGCATCGGTGGAGCTCAGCGTCCTTCTGCCCACCTTCAACGAGCGGGCCGCACTCGATCTCCTCGGGCCGCGGCTCGAAGCGGCGACCGACCGCGGGCGCTGCGAGATCCTCGTCATCGACGACCATTCTCCGGACGGCACGGCCAACTGGGTGCGCGAGCGTGAGGCGGCCGGTCGCTGGCGGGTGCTCGAGCGACCCGGTCGCGCGGGTCTTGCCTCGGCCGTGATCGACGGATTCGCGGCCTCGAGCGGTGAGATCATCGTGGTGATGGACGCCGACGGCAGCCATCCTCCGGAACTGCTACCCGCGCTCATCGAGCCCATCCGGTCCGGTCGCGCGGAGATGACGATCGGCAGCCGCCGCCTTCCCGGCGGCTCCGGACCCGGGCTCGGAGCGGTGCGCCGCACGATCTCCGGAGGGGCGACATGGCTCGCTCGCCCGCTCGCGCACGTCACCGACCCGATGAGCGGATTCTTCGCGATCGATCGACGGGTCCTCGGCCGGGCGCCCCTCACTCCGCTCGGTTACAAGATCGGGCTCGAGGTGCTGGTGAAGTGCCGCCCGAAGCCGGTGGTGGAGGTGCCGTTCCGGTTTGCCGCGCGCCTCGCCGGCGAGAGCAAGCTCGGCGGCGCCGAGATGATGCGCTACCTCCGCCACTTGGGGCGTCTCTATCGGTGGCGGGTCGTCGGTGCGGGACGAGCCTCGAGCACCCGGTAGCCGCTCCCGCGCGCGAGCACCTCGACGCCGCCCGCCCAGCGTTCTTCGAGCCAGTGCTGGTAGAACAGGATGCCTTGGCTTCCCTTGCCCACGAGGAGCAACCGTCCGCCGGGGGTCAGGTGCTCGGGCGCGCCCGAAAGGATCTCCAAGATCATGGGGCGGCCGGCGTGGTAGGGAGGATTGCTCGCGATCAGGTCGAACCGCTCGCCTTCGACCGGCCGATAGAGCGGGCCCGGACGCGCCTCGGCGTTGGCGATCTCGTTGCGGCGAAGGTTGGCGCGGGCGAGCAGCACCGCCCGACGGTTGACATCGGTAAGCACCACGTGACCGGCGCTCGCGGCGCGGGCCGCCGCGGTCCCGATCGCGCCCCACCCGCATCCAAGGTCCAGCACGCTCTCCGAAGCTCCCACGGTCATGTTCTCGATCAAGAGCGCAGTCCCAGGGTCCAGTCCCGCCGTCGCGAACACCCCCCGGTCGGTCGCGAAACTGAGGATATCCCCCCGATAGAGGAACCGGAGTTCTCGGCGGTGGGAGGCCGAGCGCGGCCGCTCGGCGAAGTACTGCTCCGAGGCAGCCCCTTCCGCTCCGGTCACGGCTAGCTCCGGCGCCCGAACAGCCCCCGCTTCCCTGGTGCGCTGCTCGCGACGGGGTCGCCGAACGCTTCGCGCAGTAGCTCTCGTTGCCGGGAGGTGAGCGAGGTGGGCAGATCGATCCGGACGGTGACGATGAGGTCGCCCCGGTCGGTGCTGCGCAGCCGGGGGAATCCCTCGCCACGCAGCCTGAACTGGCTTCCCGGTTGGGCACCGGCGGGGATGCGGAGCATGGCTTCGCCGGTGAGGGTCGGGATGCGGGCCTCCCCTCCGAGCAACGCGGCAGCGAGCGCGACGTGCGCCTCGGAGTAGACGTCCCGCCCCTCGCGATGGAACAGGGCGGACGGCTCGAGCAGCACTTGGACGAACAAGTCCCCCGGCGTGACGCCGGCACCGGACTCCCCCTGACGGGAGAGTCGGAGCATCGTCCCGTCCTCGATACCGGGCGGGACACGAACCTCCACTTTCTGGACCGAGCGCTCGATTCCAGAACCCTCGCAGCGCGGGCATTGCTCCTTGATGCGCCGCCCCGTACCGTGGCAGCTCGTGCACTCCATGATCTGGATGAGTTGCGTGTACCCCCGGTTCTGGGACCGGCGGATCTGGCCCCGGCCCTCGCACTCCGGGCAGGTCTCGAACGCCGTGCCGTGGCGGGCGCCGGTCCCATCGCAATCCGGGCAATCGCTCGTGTGCGGCACCTCGATGGTCCGTAGCGCTCCGGTGACGGCGGCCGCGAGCGGCAGCTTGATCGAGGTCTCGAGGTCCCCGCCCCGATGCACGGCCCGCGCCCGGCCCGGTCGGCTGCGGCGCAGCAACTCCTCGTTGACGCCGCCGGTGAACCACTCCCGGAAGAACGGTGAGGCTCCGAGCAGGTCCTCCAGATCGCCTACGTGGGTGAAGTTCTGCCACGTGAAGCCGGTCGGCCCGAAATCTTGGGCGACGCCGTTGAACCCCATGCTGTCGTAACGGGTGCGCTTGCCCTCGTCGGCCAGTACCTCGTACGCCTCGGAGAGCTCCTTGAACTTCTCCTCCGACGCCTTCGGGTTCTCCTTGTTCATGTCCGGGTGATACTTCCGGGCGAGTTTCCGGTAGGACGACCGGATTTCCTCGGAACTGGCGCCCTTGGGCACCCCGAGCACCTCGTAGTAGTCGCGCTTGGCCATTCGTGAGCGGTCGGAGGGGGCCGACCAGACTCTGGGACGGCCCGAGCTATTTACCGTCTTGCGGAGCGCGGGCGGCGCCGTAACTCCGCCGGGACGGCGGCCGCCGCCGTGGCGATCTGAACGCGTGCCCCGACGTCCACGTTCCAATGAAGCGCTGCGGAGGAACCGCGTACGGCGAGCTCCAGGAGCCCGAAGCTCGAGGGCAGCACCCCCACGGAGCCGCGGGGGAGATCCTCGTAGACTCGGACTACCGCCACCCGTCGTCGTCGGCCTGCGACGAGGACGGTAACGGCACCAACCTTCGCGCGGAGCCAATCGGAGGAAAGGTTGGTGAGGAGGTTGCCGAACGGGTCGACCCAGACGACCTGGCCCACCAGACGCTGGCCGTGACGCTTCGGCTCCGGCAGTACGAGTCGGGTGAGACGAGTAGGTCGGCCGAGCCGAGCCAGCTCGACACCACGGGCCAGCGCCGCCGCCGCTGGCGCGAACAGGTCCCGGCCGTCGAAGGTGGCTCCGGTCCGCGAGTGGGTGGCCGCCAGGCGAACCACGCGGGCCACCCCCAGCCGCTCGGCCAACGGGCTGAGCAGCCCGTTGTCCGGACCGACGAGAAAGCTCCCGTCGCGGCATCCCGCAGCGATCGGCGCGCGTCGCCCTCCGACTCCCGGGTCGACGACGCCGACGTGGATCGTCCCGGGAGGGAATCGCGAGGCCATCTCGCGCAAGAGAAACGCCGACACTTCCACCGCGTGCGGCGGCAGATCGTGCGCGAGGTCCACGACCGAGCCGGGCGGCAGGGTCCGGTAGAGGACCGCCTTCATCTGGGCGGCGTACGCCCAGCCGAGGTCGCTCGAGAGAGTGACCAGCGGAGCGGCCATCCGGCGCCCGAACCGGTCGGGGCCGTCGCGTTAGGACTTCATGATCGCGACCAGGAAGATCGCGATCGCGACGAGCCCGCCGATGACGGCCGCGGCGAGGACCTCGAAGGTCCCCCAGAGCAGCGGGCCCAGGTTGTGGGCCTGCATGTGGTAGATGTAGGCGATCAGGACGCCGACGACGATGCCCCCGACGAGCAGCAGCACGCCGATGGTGCGGCTCTTGCCGCTACCGAAGTAGGCGGTGAAGACGCCGGCGAGGAGCAGGAACAGCCCGAAGATCAACAGCAGGATGGTGACGAAGCCGAGCAGCTCGATGTTCAGCGTCGTCGTTCCTACGAGTGCGTCCACGAACATGTGTTGCGATTTCCCCCACTAGAACTTGATGCCGGTGAGCGTCTTGGTGTCGATGACGCCCGAGACCGAGCGGATCTTGTCTACGACCAGCTGGCCGAGGGCGTTGAAGTCCTCCGCCTCGACCTTGGCGATCAGGTCGTACTCTCCAAAGAGCGGGTGAAGCTCGACGATCCCTTTCACGCGGAGGAGCTCCGAGTAGACCTCGTGCTCCTTGGCCGGTGCGGTGCTGATGAGGACAAATCCAATGGCCACGACTTACGCCGTCCGACGCGCGCGAGACCCCCCCTCGTTTATAAGGGTTGTTAACGCGCCGCTCCGGGATTCCCCCCGACGGCCAACATCGCGCGGGGCTCACCGGTGGGCGGCTCGGTGCGGCCTCGCTCGCGGCCCGACCCAGCGGACCTGATTTCGTTCGCCCGCTCGAGGGCGCTGTGAGGTTCCATTCAACCCGAACTCGCTTAAGTTGCGTCGGAGTCGAGCGGGCCGGCCGGTCCGATGGCGGGGAGCAGAGCAGCTTGGTCGCGCACCGTCCTCGCGCGGCCGTGGTTGCTCCTGTTCGTCCCGGTCAACGCGGCGACCAGCGGCTTCGGTGTCGTGCTCCCTTTACTGGTATTGAGCCGGTTCCACGGCAGCCTCCTCGACGTCTCGACCGCGGCCGTGCTGTTCAACGTCAGCGTCATTTTTGCCTCGATGCTTTGGGGGCATCTCTCCGACCGGTTCCCCCGCCGGCGCGCCTTCCTGCTCCTCAACTTCGGGAGTTACGCTGCCGGCTACGCGGCGCTGGGTTTGGTCCCTTCGCTGCCTTTTCTGTTCGTCGTCTACACGCTCCTCGGCTTCCTCACCCCGGCCGGTTCGAGCGCCTCCAACCTGCTCATCCTGGAGAAGTTCCCCGAGGCGGAGCGGCCGGCCGCGTTCGCTTCCTTCCAGGAGATGAGCATTCTCGGCGGCATCGCGGGCGTGATGGCCGGATTCGTCTGGCTCGAGGCCGGCGGAACCTTGCTGCCGCTGCTCTACCTGTTCGCGGCGCTCGCAGCGCTCGCTTGCCTGGGCGCCTGGCGTGCGGTGGAGCCGCCGGTGGTCCGCCTGACCACCCGACAGGTGGCTCGCAACGCGGTCTCGCTCGCCTCCCGCATTCGCCACGCCTCCGCGGGCCTCATTCCGATCCCCTTCTTCCCCCGCCGACCGAACCTCCGTCCGGGGGCGCTCGCCCGGTTCCGCCTGTGGTCGGTGGAGGAGCTCCGCCACGAACTGCCGCTGATCCTCGGCGCCGCGTTCCTGTTCAACCTCTCGGCGAGCCTCTTCAACACCTCGTACACCCCGTATCTCTACGCGGCCGGGCTCGGTGGGGCCGCGATCTTTCTTGTCAACGCCGCCAACAACGCCGCCCAAGGCGTCGCCTTCCCGTTCTCGGGCCGACTCGCCGACCGGATGGGGTCGACACGGCTGGTGGGGTATGGCACCTACCTGCGCGCCGTCTCCTACCTCGCGCTCACGCTCGCCGCCGCCGCCCCGCTCCTGCTCGGCGGAGTCTACTCCGTGAATCTGGTGTTCTTCGGCCTCGCCGGCGCGGCGATCGCGCTCTATTCGACCGCCTCCTCCCTGCTGCTGTTCCGTGCGCTCGACCGTCGAGACGCCGGTACGACGCTCGGACTCAGCAGTGCGCTCGGCGGGATCGCCTCGGTGCTCGGTGCCTTCCTCTCGGGCATTCTCTCCTTCTTCGGCAGCTACCGGCTCACCTTCCTCGTCTCGAGCTTCGCCCTGCTCGCCTCGCTTCCGCTCTGGAGCGCAGCGGAAGTCGCCGCCCGGCGTCGGCGGGAGCGTCTCACCGGTCCCGTCGGCGTGGGAGAGCCGCCGGTCCGCGGCGCACGCAACTCCGAGCGTCCGGCAATCGATTAAGAGCCAGTCGGGCTGGCCCGAGCTGGGCGCGCCATGCCGGAGGAGGTCCAGAAGGGACTCGAGGACGTGGTTGCCCTCTCCTCCCGCATCACGTTCATCGACGGCAAGGAGGGACGGCTCGTCTACGAGGGGTACGACATCCGGGAGCTCGCCGAACACTCGACGTTCGAGGAGGTGGCCTACCTGCTGTGGTACGGCCGGTTGCCCACCACGACCCAGCTCGAGGACCTGCGCGGCCGGCTGCGGCCGCTCCGCACGCTGCCCGAGGAGCTCCGGGCGCTCCTCGACCGGCTCCCGGCGACCGCCAGCCCGATGGACGCGTTGCGCACGGCCGTCTCCGCCCTCGCCACGCTCGAGCCAGGGGAGACCCGGACCGGAGCGAGCTCGATCGGGGGCGCGCTGCGCCTCACCGCGGCGCTGCCGACGATCATCTCCGAGCAGCATCGACGCCGTCAGGGGCTCGCCCCGTTGCCGGTCCGACCCGAGCTCGACCATGCGGCCCATACGCTCTACCAGCTCACCGGACGCGAGGGCACGCCGCTCGAGAACCGCGCGCTCGATGTCGCGCTCATCCTCCACGCCGACCACGAGCTGAACGCCTCTACCTTCGCCGCGCGGGTCACGGCCTCGACGCTCTCGGACCTGTACTCGGCGGTGACGAGCGCGATCGGGACCCTCAAGGGGCCGCTCCACGGGGGTGCGAACGAGCGGGTGATGGAGTTGCTACGTTCGGTCGCCAACGACGAGGAGATCGAGGCGGCCGTCCAGCAGCGACTGGCCCGTCACGAGCGGATCATGGGCTTCGGTCACCGGGTCTACAAGGTGGAGGATCCCCGGGCGACGATCCTCCGGGACTGGTCGCGTCGGCTCGGAGAGGCGGCCGGCAACCTGACCTGGTATCGTCGGTTGCGGCGGGTCGAAGAGGTGGTGCACCGGGAGAAGGGGCTCTACCCGAACGTCGACCTGTACTCGGGCTCGGTCTACACCTTGCTCGGGATTCCGGACGACCTGTTCACTCCGCTGTTCGCCGTCAGCCGCGTCGCCGGGTGGACGGCGCACGTGCTCGAGGAGTACGAAGACCTCCGGCTGATCCGGCCCGTGGCCCAGTACATCGGCCCGAACCACCTGACCTACGTGCCCATCGAACAGCGAACGGCCTAGCGCCGGCGCGCCCGCGCCGTCCGGACCACGTGCATCAGAGGGTAGTGCAGCTCGGGCCGATACTCGAGCGCCACGACTACGCTCTCGGGCCCGTCCCGTAACGTGACCTGCACGTGGAGCATCTCCGCGGTGAGGTACCGGTAGGCGTAGCGCCCCGTGCCCACGGGCCCACCCCGTTTCGGGTCCACCCGTACCTGCGCCTTCTCCACGAACGGTTGGAGCTCGACCGCCGACGCAATGGTCCGTGCGAGCGCCGGCGCCGTGCGCGGTGTGACGGGGATGCCGAGGTATTGGTGGAAGATCCCGCCGAGCTTGATGCCGGCTTCGAAGAGCAATCGCTCCCGCGCGCTCAAACTGGGCCGCTTTGGACGGCTAGGCATGCGGCGCTCCCTCGAGGGGGAGCCTCTCGCCGAGCCGAACGAGCCGGGGCCCCAGTAGATAGTACGTGGCTAGACCGGCGGCCGCGAGCGCGGCAGCCACCTCGGAGAAGAGATACCAGAAGCTACCCGCGGTCGGCCACCACTGCTGCGGGATGAGGGCCGCGGCCAGCGCCAAGCTGGTGAGGGTCATTTCCCGCCGCAGCGGGGCTCCGCGGCGCATCTTGGGGTACGGGATCGGAAGCACCATGAGCGGAGCGAGCAACGCGGTGAGGGCCAGCAGCACCACGGGTTGAGTTCCCAGGAAGCCGGGGACATCCAAGAACAGGATGAGGACGGTGAGGGCGAGCGCATTCTGCGGCGTGGAGGCGCCGACGAAGTTCTTGTGCGCGAAGCCGCGCAGCGTGAAGTACACGAGTCGCGCGATCGCCAGTGCTCCGACCTCGACGCCGACCAGCAGGGCGGCGATGGCGTAGGGGTGCCAGCTCCCGAGATTGTAGGTGTGGTAGGCCACGAGCACGGCGGGGGCCAACGCGAAGCTCAAGGCGTCGGCCACCGAATCGAGGATGCGTCCGAGGGCCCGGGGTGGACCGCTCGCCCGACGGGAGAGCAGCCCGTCGAGGCCGTCGAACCCGATCGCGCCCACGATCAGCAGCAGCGCAAACCGGGGGTTGCCGGTGAGCGCGTAGGCCACCGCCCCGAGGCCGAGCACGGCATTCGCCGCGGTAGCGGTATTGGCGGCGGCGCGCCATCCACCGCCGCTCACAGCCGCTCCCGCGCGATCGGAGTGACCCCGGCGCGCACGACCTGACCCACTTCCACGAGCGGGTCGACCCGGTCGGCGGGCAGTCGCACATCGAAGCGCGATCCGAGCACGATCATGCCGAGCCGCTCGCCCTTGCCATGCGTCTCCCCCTCGTGCACGAAGGATACCAGACGACGAGCCACGGCGCCCGTGATCTGGATGAGTTCTACCTCGCCGATCGCGCTCTCGATCCGGTAGCGGCGCTGGACATTCCCGGTGGCGGCCGCCCCGTACGCGGGGGCAAACCCCCTTCCCCCGTCCGAGACCGAGAGCACGCGCCCGGAGAGCGGGAACCGGTTGACGTGCACGTTGGTGACGCCCATGAACACCTGGATCTCGAGCCGCTCCGGACCGCGCTCCACGGCGAGCACCCGCCCGTCGGCGCCGGAGACAATCCCCTCGCCGATGCTGCGGTCCGGGTCACGGAAGAAGGCGAGGAGAAAGCACCAGAGGGCCGCGGCCGCGGCGAGCAGGAGGAAGAACGCCGGCGCGTGGGGCAGTACCCCGAGCGCGGCGAGCGTGCCGCTGAGGAGGAGGAGCGCGGCGCCGACGAGCAACGGCCCGCCGGTCCGCGGCGCGAACACGCGCTAACCTTTGAGGACGATCTCGATGTTGACGCCGTCCGGGACTTGGATCCGCATCACCTGGCGCAGCGCCCGCTCGTCGGCGGCGAGGTCGATGAGCCGCTTGTGGATCCGCATCTCCCAGTGGTCGATCGTGCTCGTCCCGCCGCCGTCCGGTCCCTTGCGCACCGGCACCCGCAGCCGCTTGGTGGGCAGCGGGATCGGGCCGGCCATCTCGACGCCGGTCTTCTGGGAGATCTCTCGGATCTGGCGGCAGACCGAGTCGACCTTCCGGGCATCGGTGCCGCTCAAGGAGATGCGCGCCTTCTGCGGCATCGCGGTACCGGACCCTACCCCCGAGGGGCCTACTCGCGCTTCTTGATGTCGACGACGACGCCGGCCGCGACGGTCTGGCCCATGTCGCGCACGGCGAAGCGGCCGAGCTGGGGGAACTCTTTGTACTTCTCGATGACGAGCGGCCGCTTCGGGGTGATCCGCACGAGCGCGGCGTCGCCGGTCTTGAGCGTCTGCGGGTTCTCCTCGGCGACCTGACCGGTCTTGGGGTCGAGCCGCTTGAGGAGCTCCGTGAACTCGCAGGCGACCTGCGCCGTGTGGGCGTGGAACACCGGCGTGTAGCCGGCGGTGATCACCGACGGGTGGTTGAGCACCTGGACGTTGGCGGTGAAGCTCTCGGCCACCGTGGGCGGGTTCGAGACCGGACCGGCGACCTCGCCGCGCCGGATGTCGTTCTTGTCGATCCCGCGGATGTTGAATCCGATGTTGTCGCCGGGTTCGGCGACCGTGACGGCCTCGTGGTGCATCTCGATCGACTTCACTTCGCCGCTCTTGCCGCCGGGAAGGAAGATGATCTTGTCGCCGATCTTGAGTCGGCCGGTCTCGACCCGGCCGACGGGGACGGTTCCGATGCCGGTGATCGTGTAGACATCCTGGACCGGTAGCCGCAGCGGCTTGTCGGTCGGCTTATCGGGCACCTTGAGGTTGTCGAGGGCCGCGAGCAGCGTCGGACCCTTGAACCAAGGCATGTTGGGCGAGGCCTTGATGATGTTGTCGTCCTTGAAGGCGGAGATCGGCAGGAAGACGACCTGCGTGTCGACCTTGAACCCGACGTTCTTGAGCAGCCGAGTGAGCTCCTCCTTGAGCGTGTTGAACTTCGCTTCGGAGTAGTTCACCTCCTGCCGGTCCATCTTGTTGACCGCGCAGATCAGCTGGCTGACGCCGAGGGTACGGGAGAGGAAGATGTGCTCCCGGGTCTGCTCCTGGACCCCTTCGGCCGCGGAGCAGACGAGCACGGCCCCGTCGGCCTGGCTGGTACCCGTGATCATGTTCTTGACGAAGTCCCGGTGGCCCGGCGCGTCGATGATGGTGAAGTAATACTTCTGAGTGTCAAACCGCCGGTGCGCAATGTCGATCGTGACCCCGCGCTCCCGCTCCTCCTTGAGGTCGTCCATCACCCAGGCGAACTCGAACGTCGCCTTGCCCTTCGCCTCGGCCTCGGCGCGGTACTTGTCGATCTCCTCCTGGCGAATCACGCCCGTGTCGAGGAGGAGTCGGCCCACGGTGGTGGACTTGCCGTGGTCGACGTGGCCGATGAAGACGATGTTCAGGTGGGGCTTCTGTGCCATGAATGCCTTCCGCGCGCGGCCAATTTGTCCCTCTATATGAGGCTTGGCGCACGTCGAGCGGTGGCGCTCTCCACCGTCGGTGCAGACTCAGATTTTCCACCGCCGGAATCGTAGGTCGCTCCGGAGCCCTGTCCCGGGCTGCCCGGTGGCGGGCGACGGCGTCGCCACAGGAGCAGACCTGCGATGACCGCGACCGCCGCAGCGACGAGCACCGCCCACCACCAACCCGAGGTGGACGACCCGCCGCTACCCGACGGATTGGAGGGAGCGGTGGAATGGGTCGCAGGATGCACTTCGACGGGGATGCTCGCGTTCGCGCGCTGACGGGCGCCGTCACCCACCGCGACGGTGACCGTGTAGTTCCC
>JAKIWO010000032.1 GCA_022749995.1 Thermoplasmata archaeon
AGCGCAGTAAACCGTGTCAAGTCGAGCTTGTACGGCTGCCGGAGCTGCTGGCGCAGCCACCGACGTAGCACGACGAGCCGCTCCCCCTCGCCTTGGAAGACGAGCGTGACGCTCTGAGGGATCTGGTTCGTCGCCTCCGACTCGGCGTGTGCGCGGACCAACCGAGGCAGGTCGGCGTTGCGGCCCGATGCTTCGAAGTCGAACCGAGTCACGCTCGCCCGGCCCGTGAGCGTGGGATGCGGTGGGGGTGCGCCGGGGCTACCGGGAGCGGGAAAGGCGGAGGTCCAGCTCTCCGCGATGGCGTGGAGTCCCGTGAGCATGGCGCCCAGCTCCACCACGGCGCCTATCGGCACCGGTTGGGTGGCCATGGCGTCGAGCATGAGGACCCCGGAAGATCCGGCCGCCACGTAGGGCGAGCCGTCGGGAATGAGCACGACATCGGCGTCGAGGATCCGCTCCGGGTGCCCCGGCGGGTGCCGGGCATCGCGGGCCTTGATCGCCTCGATGCCGCCGACCCCGCCCGTCTCCTCGTCGCAGCAGATGAGCAGCCGGACGTTCCGGGTGAGCGGCGCGCCGGAGAGTCGGCGCAGAGCGATCAGGGAGGCGATGACCCCGCTGCCCAGGTCGTCGTTGGATCCCCGGCCGTACAACCGGCCGTTCTCCTTCGGGGTCAGTACGTGCGGAGGACTCGTCCATCGGGAGGCCTGCTCGGTCGGTACCGGGACCACATCGTAGTGCGCGAGCAGGAGCACCCGTTCGGCCGCGCCCGCATCCAAGTCCACCACGATGTTGGGTCGCGGGATGCCATGGAACTCCTTGGCGCCGGGTTGCTCGGCCTCCGGGTCGACGAGCCGGGCGGTGAGCCCCCAGGCCCGCGCCGCCTGGAGGATGCGGGCGGCCGCAGAGACGTAGTTCGGCTTCTCCCAGCGTTGGTGCGCCGGGTCCTCGAGATTCGTCGGCGCGAGGGCGACGAGCTCCCGGAGGAGTGCGACCGCCTCGCGGTCCCCGAGGGCTGCAGCCGCCTGGGCGAACGCCGGCTCCGGGTCGAGTACCGGGTGGGTCCCCTTCACCGCAACACCGCGAGCGCAAACAGGGCGCTCGCCAACAGGAACAGGAAGGTGGTGAACAGCAGATTCGCGAACACCGAGAGCGTGTCACCGAGCGAGGTCAAAAGCCGTGCGGTCCAGCCCGGGCCGAGCACACGGACTCCGGGGAGCGCGACCTGTCCGGCACCGAGCTCGACCGGGACGGCCGAGGCGGCGGCGCGCTCCACCACCTCGCGCACCGCCCGCGCGAGTTCCGGCCCTCCGAATCGTTCCCCGACCGGGTTCACGCCCCCGTCCGCTTCGTGGACCACGTGATTGTCGGTGGTCATCACCTCCGCCGCGTCCACGCTCGAGCCGAGGCCGGCCAGGATCGACGCACGCTCGCCTTGCACGAGATTGTTGCCGTCGATCAGTACGTACGCCGTCCGCCCACCGGCCGCTTCGATGACGAGCGCGCGAATGCCGGAGGGGCCGATCCCGTGGGCGCCGACGCTAAACTGGGTGCTCGCCGCTGCGCCCGCCTGGAGCGCCGAGGGCACGCTCCGCCGCTCCGCTAGGTCCACGGCCGCATGAAAGTCCTCGACGAGCTGCCGGTGCGTGGGCGTTCCGTAGCTCAAGTCGCCCTCGTCGGGACGGTAGGAGTTGTGGGCATCCACGAGCGCCAGGAAGAGGCCCCCTCGGCCGCCAAACTCCCGCTGCAGGGAATCCGCGACGGCGAAATCGATGTCGTCGGTGGGCGCCGGCGCCTGCGAGAGACTGACCCAGAGCACGGGGCCGAGACGTTGGGCGCGCACGAGCGATCCCGCGCGCGGTTCGACGAGCGGGCTCGCCACCTCGATCGGATGGGGGGTGGCCATCGCCAGCGCGGCGCGCAGCCCATCGAGGACGCGAGTGCGCTCCTCGGCGGAAGGGAGGTCCAGGTCGTGGGTACACGGCGTGTGCGGCACGAACACGGTCCCTGCGGTGGGACCCAGCGCTTCCGCGATGTGGCGGGGCAGGTCGCTCGCCCCCAGTGCCGCGAACGGTCCGGGGTGGACCGTCGGCAGCGCCACGGTGGCCACCGCTCCGGCGCGGCCCCGGAACTGGAGCACGCGCGCCTGGAGGTCCGCGGGTACCGCATGCCGCAGGAAGAACGCCTCGAGCGTCGCCGTCGCCATCGGCTCCCGGAAGGCGACGTGGTCGAGCATCGGTCGGATCAGGGCGATCCCCGAGGTTTCGAATTCGCGACGCAGCGGCCGGTCCGAGCCGCGGATCACGATGGCGGCCGCACCGAGACCCACCAGCAGGAGCAGGACGGCCGCGATCGCCACCGGGACCGTCGACGGCAACACCACGAACGCCAGTGCAAGCGCCAGTGTCGGCTGTAGGAGCGAGGCGGGGAGCGAGCGCGGATGCGAAGGGCGGCTGACGCCGTAGAGCGCCATGTGGCGCAGCCAGATCGAGAAGACCTGGGCTGCCACGATCACCGCGAGCGCATCGGGAAGTCGGAGACCGGGCACGAGCGACACCGCGCGCCAGACGAGCAGCAGTACGATCGTGATCCCGAGGACCACGAGCGCGAGCAGGAACGAGCGCCGGTAAGTGAACCGGCCCCCCAGAGCGGAGGCCAGTGACGGCGTGAGCGCACCCGCGAGCAGCGCCGGCACCAGAAAGACCACCACCAGCACCTCGAGCCAGAGGACCGAGTTGGAGAGCGGGGCCACGAGCAGTGCGCCCACGACCGACGCGGCGGCGATGTAGGCCACGGCCGCCGGGAGCGTAGGTGCGGTCGGTGCGAAGCGCGAGTACTGAGGTCCCTTGCGGGCCGCCACTGGGCGGCCGGAGGGGTTCGGGTCAGCCGCCCCGATCCGTCCTCACCTCTTTGAGGATCTCTTGGAAGCCGGGGCCGATCCCTTCCTCCTCCGTCACGGTTCCCGTCACGAGCAGCTGGGCTCCGGCATCGAGCAGCCGACGGGCGTCGATTCCGGTGCGGATGCCTCCGCCCACGATCAGCGGCACCGTCAACACCGACCGGACCGCCCGGACCAGCTCCGGCGGCACCGGCTCGGGCGCTCCCGAGCCGGCCTCCAGGTAGACCAGCGACATCCCGAGCAGTTCCGCGGCGAGCGCATAGCCCTGCGCGGTGGCCGGGTCGTCCCGGCGGACCGGGTCGACTTGGCCCACCTCGCCTACGCGCATGCCGGGTGCCACCACGATGTAGCCCAGCGAGATCGGCTCGAGACCCAGCTGTCGGACGGCGAGCGCCGCACGGGCCTGGGTGCGGATGACCCAGTCGGGGTCCCGCGAGTTGAGCAAGCTCATGAAATAGATCGCGTCGGCCTCGCCGGCGAGCGACTCGGGACCTTCCGGGAAGATGATGACCGGAACGGGCACCGCCGCCTTCACTCCCCGGGCCACCGCACCCATCCTCCCGGGCGTGATGCCGGTCGAGCCGCCGAGCATCACGGCGTCACTCCCCAGTTCCACGGCAGAGCGGGCGGTCCGGGCCGCCTCCGAGGGGTCGGACTTCTCCGGATCGATGAGGGTGAGATGGACCGGACCGTGCGAGAGCCGCTCCTGGAGGTACGCTCGAACCCGACCCATCGCGCGGTGCCTCAGCGGAACGCCAGGGCAAGGAAGGCCAGCAGTGCCACCGTCATCGCGATCTTGCTCCAGCTCTGCTCGGCGTGGAGTCGCTGCGGTAGGAAGGCGACGGAAACCACGAACAGTGCGTCCGCCGCGACGACCGAGAGTGTGTACATAATCCCGGCGATGGAGGCGAGACGCAGCGGGCCGAGAAGCGGGACCGCCGACAGCACGACCGCGACCCCCACGAACCCTCGCGCGAGCCCGGCTGCGGCGTCGAGGCCCCGGGTGCGCGGGAACGTCTGTCGGTCGAGGTCCCCGCCGGCGTCCTCCATGTCCTTGATGAGCTCGCGACTGGCTGTCGCGAAGAACGCCATCAACACCAACGGGACCACCGGCAGGATGTGGCCGGCCGCCGTCGCCCCGTACAGGAAGACAAGCCCGGTGAGGAGCGCCACGTCGAGGTTCCCGGTCAGACCGAGGGCCTTGAACCGGAGCTCGTACGCCAGGAGCGTAGCGATCGCCACGAGGAGGATTACGCCGAGGAGTGGGCGCCCGAACAGAATCGGAAGCACGAGCAGTCCCGACGCGAGGAGGAGCGCTATGACGAGGGTCCGCGCAGCCCGCGGCGTGATCTTCCCGGTGACGAGCGGCCGATCCGGATGGTTGACGCGGTCCGACACCCGGTCGCCGAGGTCGTTGAGCGTGTTGCCCGCCGCCGTGACGCAACCGGTGGAGGCCGCGGCGAGGAGGAGGGGCCACCACTGGCCCCAACTCAGGCCAAGACCCAAGCCCCAGGCGGCGAGCCCTCCCACCATCGTGCCGACGAACGATACCAGGACGTTGCCCACGCGGACGAGGCGCAGCGCGGGGTGCACGGGGGCGCGATGGCGAGGCCCTCGTCATTACCGTTGCGTCAGCTCTGCGCGCCGGGTTATATGGCCGGTCCCAGTTCAACGAGCGTGCAGGCTCACAACGGCGGCGTGCACGTCGAGCAGCTGCGGCTCGGCAACGGCCTGACCGCCCTGTTGGCGCCGATGCCCGGCGCGCCCACCGCGAGCGTGTGGGTCTGGTACCGGGTCGGTTCGAAGAACGAGTGGCCCGGCATGACCGGCGCCTCGCATTGGGTCGAGCACATGCTGTTCAACGGCTCACCGAAGTACCCGAAGGGCGCGATGGACCGCGCCATCATGGGCGTGGGCGGTTACCTGAACGCGTTCACCGACGTCGACTTCACGGCGTACCTCTCGACCGTCCCGGCCTCCTACGTGACACTGCCGCTGGATATCGAAGCCGACCGGATGAGCCGCGCCACGATGAACCAGTCCGAGGTCCACCGGGAGCGGAAGGTGGTCCTCTCCGAACGGGAGGGCGCCGAGAATTGGCCCGAGTTCCGCGCCGAGGAGGAGCTCTGGGCCCTCGCGTACCGGCGCCATCCGTACCGCTGGGACCCGTTGGGGTACCCGGAGGACATCCGTGCGCTCGATGCCCCCCGGCTCGCCGAGTACTATCGCCGGTTCTACGGTCCGCGCAACGCGCTCCTGGTCGTCTCCGGGCGATTCGACCGAGTGGCCATCGCGCGATTCATCCGCTCCCGATTCTCGCGCGTCCCCGCTACGGGAGAGGACCCTACCGTGCGGGAGGTCGAACCGGTGCAGACCGGTGCGCGCCAGACGGACATGACCGGGCCCGGAACCACCCCGTTCCTAGCGACCGGCTGGGCTGGCCCGTCGGTGACCGAGCCGACGGCCGCCCATGCGATGCTCCTCGATGTGCTGCTTGGCGGAGAGACTCGGCTCTTCAGCACCTCGTCGTGGGGTAGCCGAGGCGACCATCCCTCCTCCCGCCTGTATCGGCGACTCGTGGCGACCGGGCTCGCGGTGCGAGCCAGCAGTGCCTTCGGCCCCCGCGTCCACCCCGGGCTCTTCACGATCCATGCCCAATGCGCCGCCGGCGTTCCGCTCGGGAAGCTCGAAGCCGCACTCGACCGGGAGCTCGAGCGATTCGCCCACGACGGACCGACGCGCCTCGAGCTCGACGAAGTGCGCGAGAAGATCGAGCAGTCGACTCGCCTCGCGTACGAGGGCGCCACTCGCGCGGCGTTCCGGCTCGGTTACTTTCACACGCTGGCCGGCGCGGGGCTCGAGGACCGGTTACTCCGCCAGGTCCGGAGGATCCGGCCCGAGGCAGTGCGTGAGGCCGCCCGCGCCATCTTCCACCCTGCGCGGCGGGTCACGGTGCGGTACACGCCGCAGGGGAGCTGAGATGCCAGGGGTCGAGTCTCCGCTCCTCCTGGACAGCGTCACCTGGGATGGCGGGATCGAACTGATTCGACAGTCCCCGCCGGTCGGCGCGGCGAGCTTCTCGATCACCTTCCTCGCCCCGGCGGGTTGGGGTCAGGAGCCCGCCGCCCAAGGCGGGAGGTCGCGGCTGCTGTCGGCCCTGCTCACGAGCGGGGCGGGAACGTGGAACCGGGCCGAGCTCGCCCGTCGGCTCGATGCGCTCGGGGCCACGCTCCACTCCGATGTTTCGCCCGAGAACCTCTCGGTCACGCTGTGGGGCCCGGAGGCGCACCGCGACCGATTGATCCCGCTGTTGACCGAATCGATCTTGCGCCCGAGGTTCGAGCCGCTCGAACTGGCCCGGGTTCGACGCGAGCTCACCGAGCGCCAAATGCGGGAGCTTCGGCAACCGGCCTCCCGCGCGGAGAAAGAGCTGTTCCATCGCATCTTCTCTCGCGGCCATCCGCTGCGGGAGACGGGCTTCGGCAGCCCCGCGTCGCTCGCCCGCGTCGATCGGGCCGCCCTCCGACGGGAGCTGGCGACACGCGTGCACTCGCGCGGCTCCCGGTTCATCGCCACCACCCGACTATCCGCGGAGGAAGTTTCCCGTCGGCTCTCCCGCGCCCTCGGAGATGTACTGGAGGCCGACCTGCCCCCCCCGCCCGAGATCCCCCCGCGAACTCGGGGCTCCGAGACGCCGCAGCGAGTGGAGCTTCCGGGGAACAGCCAATCGGAGATCCGGCTCGGCGGCCCATCGCTCGTTCGATCCGACCCCGAGTATCCCGCCGCCTACCTCGCGAACGAGGTGTTGGGGGGACGCTCGCTGCTCTCCCGGCTCTTCCAGCGGATCCGGGAACGGCGCGGTCTTGCCTACCACACGGGGAGTGAGCTCGCCTCCGGTCTATGGGACGGTTGCTGGGTAGTTGAGGCGGGCACGGCGCCGGCCCAGAGCGGGCGCGTGCTCTCGCTGCTGCATCAGGAGATCCGGCAACTAGGCAAGGGGACCCTGGGCCGCGCGGAGCTCCACCGGATCCGAGAAAGCGCGCTGGGGAGCATCGAGCTCGAACTCGAGGACACCGCCTCCGCTCACGGCCTCGCCGTCGAGGTGGCCGAATCCGCGCTCCCGCTGCAGCACTGGACCGAATGGCCCGCCCAGCTGCGGGCCGTCAGCCCGGCGGCGGTCAGTTCCGCGTCCCTCCGGGCGCTCGACCTCGAATTCGCCTCCTCCGTGATTGCCGGCCCGAAGTAGCCAGGCCGCCTCAGACCACGCACGAGTTCTGCCGGTACGATGGGCTCGGCTGCTGGAATTCGGCCATCCTCATCAACGCTGCGTTCGATCGACTAGGGTGGAGGATCACCGGCAGCAATCCTCCATGGCGAGACTTCCGGTCCGAGCCGTGCTCGCCCGCCGCGATCCTCCGGTGCGAGTCCGGCGTCTTCACCGAGGTGACGTGGCCGGGCTGCTCACGGTAGAGCGGCTCTTCGACCACCCCCTTCCTCCGGAGGCTGCGAGGGCGTACCTTGCGGACCGGCGAAACGTCGTCTTTGTGGCCATTGCCGGTGGGAACGGAGTCGGGTACCTCAGGGCCACCGCCCTGCTGCAGCCTCACACCCTGCGCCGCCAGATGTTCCTGTACGAGATCGCCGTCGAAGCGGCCAAGCGCCGACGAGGGGTTGGCCGTTCGTTGGTAGAGGCACTCCTCTCCTACTGCCGTCGCCGGAAGTTCGACGAGGTGTTTGTCTTCACTTCCCCCTACAATCGGGCCGCCACCCGACTGTATCGCTCGACGGGTGCGGTGACCGAAACCCGCGCCGACCGAATGTACGTATATCTCCTCAGGAGCGGGAGGCCGAGGACGCCGAGGGATACGCTCTCCTCGAACCGAGGATGAACGGTCGGAACCGAATGAACTGGTTCGAGACGAGCCCCGTGTGGACGAATACGTATTAATATGCCACCTTTCTCCCCTCGCCTATGCCAGTGCCTAGCCGTGTTGCCGGAATGCTCCGGAAGAACATCACCATCACCCACGAGGAAGCGGCCTTCCTCGAGCGTCACCCCGAGATCAACCAGAGCGCGCTCTTCCGGCAGGTCATCGAGAGCATGATGCTCGCGGAGCGAGCGCCGCACGTTGCCTCGGTTCGTGACCTCAAACTCGGTCGCGCGGTCTATCGCAGCGGAGCGGTCATGTTCCAGCGTACCGCGAAGGACCGGGAATAGCCACCTACTCGCGGCGCGGTGCGCCCGAGTCGCGTAGTCGGGTACCCAGCTCGTGAGCTTGGGCCAACAGAGCGTCGGCCGCCCTGGCGTACACTGTTCCTTCGCAGCCCGGAGTGAGTCGAGCGGCTTCCGCCGCCAGCTCCGGCCGCATCTCGGAATACACATGTCGAGAGAGGAGGTGGCCGAATGCCCATCTCCGCTCGAGAGCGAGCTGGGTAAAGTGCGGGGCGTAGTGGCCGCCCCCTACCCCGACCGCCACGTGCTCGCCGCTCTCGGGGAGAATCTCTCGCAGTAGGTCGGCGAGACCGGCCACCTGATCTGGCTCGGGTCGGCCGCTCGCCGCGCCCCCGCCGATCTCGGCGAAGAAGGAAGGAAAGCTGAGCCACGGCCCGTGGTGGGTGGCCTCGAACGTCGCGGTCACCCCGAACCGCTGCCCAAGTGCGTGTTCCGCCCGGAGAACGGCGGTCATCAGCGGGGGGTCGGTGGGGACGAGTCGCTCCGCGATCCCGCCGGCGTCGGCTTGCGGCGTGGGGTTCCCGAGCGGGTGGACCGTGAAGCAGAGCGGGCCCGTCTCGCTCCAATGGATCGAGGGGAAGATCACCGTCGGCCGCAGTCCCCGGAGTCCCGCGACGAGGGCCCCCTCGAGACCGGCGTCGTGGATATGCTGGCCGGGACGGCGAAGGACGAACCGACCCGGAGCGAGCTCTCGCAACGGAGCGCCGTCCACTCGGAGGTCGGAGGCGGGAAGCGCCCCCCATCGCTCACCGACTCCGCGGGCGACCGGGTCTGCCTCGGACAGCAGGAACACGATGCGCATGGCCCTCGCCTCGGGAGCGTGCCGGCCCGGAGGATGAAGGTGCTCCCGGCGGGAGTTTCACCGGGTCGGTCGCCCGAACCGGATTTGAACCCGCGTCAGAGGCTCGAGAGGCCTCTATCCTTGACCACTAGACTACGGGAGCGCCGGCGCTCCGTAACGGGTACGAGGTTTGAGGCTTTCGCCGACGGACCTACCGTCGTGGGAGGCTTGACATACTCGGGCGACTTGGAACGGTCGTGGCGGCCCCGGTCAAGGCGCGGAGCGGTCACATCATCCTCGATGCGCGGCGCGGCTACAAGGATCTGATCAAGGTCTATCCCGAGATCCACCGGCGGGTCATCGAGGTCAATCGTCCGTTCATGAAAGAGACCGAGCCGCACCTGCCCGAGGTGCTCCTCGAGGAGAACCTCCGCGACCTGAAGGCGAACCGCAAGCCGGCCGGCTACAACCGGCAGGACGCGGTCGGACTGCGCCTCATGTTCCCGATACCCACCGACAAGCGCCCGGAGTTCTACTTCCTCAAGCCGGTGCGGTGCCAGGAGATCGTTCAGATCACCGAACGCGTATCGCAGTTGCTACGACGGCGCGGACTGCGGCACACCGTCGAGTACGACCGTCTTCCCCTCGGCCCGCCACGGGCGGTTCCCGGTATGCCCCTGCCCCCCACGACCACCATCGGCGGCGGTCCGCTCCTACCGCCGTAGCGCTCGGGCTCGGGCTTAGACCCGCAGCTGCTCCTGCAACCGGGCCAGCGCCTCGCGCGCCTTCTCGAGCGCGGGGCCATAATCCTCGGCGCGCAGCCGCAACGACTCGGCGAGCAGGGCACGGGGGGCGGTCACGTCGAGTCGCCGCTCTTGGGCCCGGGCGAGCGCCGCATCGACGAGGTAGTGCAGGTTGAGCAGCTCCCGGTGCAGCGCCTTACGCCGGCCCAGCTCTTCCTCCGTCTCGAGCAGTAGCCGTGCGGAATCGACGGGCCGGCCTTCGGCCAGCGCCGCGCGGGAGTGCTCGAGGCGCTGCGGCACGTTCCCCAGCGTGACGTGCAGACCGTCCTGCGCGAACAGGAGCTCCGTTTCAACTTCTCGGATTTTCTCCTCGATCCGATGGCGAACGAGCGCCTCGAGTTGGATCGTCCCGCGATGGACGAGGGAGGGCACGGTATCCAGCCGGTTGGAGTCGAGCGCCAGCTTCGCCTCGCTGAACACCTCCATCACGGGAGTCGTGTCGATGCCGAGCTTCTCCCCCACCCAGAGCCGGTCCTGCAGTTGCTGGACCTCCTCCAGGAGGCGGCTCTTGAGCCGTTCGCGGACGCGGCTCTCCTCCTCCCGCAGGAGCTCGAGCGCGCCGGCGAACTCCTGCTTCTCCCGCGCGTCGCCCACCTTGCGCGCGATCTCCGTCCGCAGCGCCACTTCGACCTCTCCCGAGGCGGGGATACCCGAGTAGGCCGCGCCGAGCGATCGCTCGGCCCCCGCGATCACGGCATCGAGTGCGCGGGCCGCGCTCGAGCGGGCGCGCTCGACCTGGGCGGTCGCCCGGGTCCAATCCCGCACCTTGAGCGCGGCCTCCGCCCCGTCGAGCGCCGACAGGACGTCGCGAGCCTCCGATTCGGAGGCGGTGGAGCGCACGATCTCGAGCAGCGCTCGGATCTCTGAGAGCGAACCCGTGTAGAGTCGCTCGGTCGACCAGCGGGCGGACTCGCCGGCATCCCGAGCACGGCGCAGTGCACCCGAGTAGTCCCCGGACTTCTCGAGCTCGCGGGCGGCCGCGAGCAACGGCAGCCCTTCCTGGACTTCGGCCCCCATCTCGGCGGCTTCCTTGAGTTGGCGCTCGGCCGCCTCGATCCCCTCCCGGGCTCGGCGCTGGCCCTCGTGGGCATCGGCGAGCGCATCGGCCGCGGTCATGCAGCGCTCGAGGACCGCAGGATACTCCCGGCTCTCGAGCGACGCCGCGGCCAGGGCCATCTGCTCGCGGGCCAGCGGAGCCGCGAGCCCCTGGGCGATGGCGCTCTCGATCCGCCGGTGCACCGTTTCGTAGGAGCCCTGGGCGATGATCCGCTGCAGTTCCACGCGCTCCAGCTCACTCTCGCTGCGGGCGGCGAGCTGCAGCGCCTCGAGCGGCCGGGCCCGCTCGAGCTGGCCCCGGGCCTGCTCCAGCAGGTTCTCGGCCAGCGCGGTCTGCGCGCCCTCCTGACGCGCCCGGCTGACAACGCCCTGGAAGTTGGCGAGCGACTTCGCGACCTGCTGGTGCGAGGCCTGGACGAGCTCCCGTTCGAGGGTGGAGGCGAGCTCGATCGTACGGGCATAGTCCCGCTCGGCTAGGTGCCGCTCGACCCGCTCGAGCCGTGGGCGAAACGCCCGGACGTCCACTCGGACGACTTCGCCTTGGTTGAACGCGTCGCGCGAGCGTCGCATCGCGCGCTCGGCGTGCTCGAGGAAGCCACGCGTCTCGTGGAACCGTCCACGGGCCGTCTCAAGGAGTTCGGAAAGCCCGACCGGCACGGGGAGGGAGAGCCGGCGACGCAGCTCGGTAAGCTGCTCGACGACCGGCGTGACGTCGAGCTCGGCCGAGCGCGCGATCTCGACGTCCCGCTCGAGAGCGCGCACGTTCTCGTCGAGCACGGGGCGCAGCAGCTGGATCAGGTCGGTGTGCACGGCTCGGGACTCGTTCCAGCTCTCCCGCCCACCGTGGGCGGCGAGCCCTTCCCGGGCCAAGCGGATCCGCTCGGCGAGCGGTTCGATCGGTACGGCGAGTCGGCGGGCGTCCTCGGCCAGCGCCTCCGCCTCGTCCAGGAGCCGCAGGGCCTCGTGTCGCGCCTGCTCCCGTTCGAGCCGCTGGTGAAGCGCATCGAGCAGGTCCCGGGCCCGCGTGAACTCGAGCGCTTGGTAGCTCGCTCGCGCGCGTTCGAGCTCGTCTCCGAACCCCTCCACCGTGATGCCCAACGCACGCAGGCTCTCGACCAGCTCCTGCACCTCCTGGGTCCGGTCGAGTACCGCTTGGGCGGTCCGGCGCAGCCGCTGCGCTTCCTCAAACGCCTCGGTCGAGGCTTTCCACCCCTCGAGGTAATGGGCGGCCTTGACCGCCTCGCTCGAGCGGTCGAGGTTGGACCGGAGCGACACCGTGTCCAGCCCCATCTTCCCGAGTTCCACGAGCGCGAGCTTGGCGTGGGAGAGCGCCTCCTCGCTGCGGATCAGCTGTTGCTGGCGGGCCCGCGTGCGGATCTCCTGGCTCGCGCGGAATGCCTTGACGAACTCCCCCATGTTGAAGATCTGTTGGACCTCGTCGATCTGGCGCTGCATCTCGTCCCCCGCGCCCCCCATCGAGCCGAGCAGCCGCCGCTCCTCCTCGAGTCCCTCGACCATCACACTGGCGTGCTGGGCGAAGACCACCGCGAACTCCCGCTCGGCCCTGCGGAGCTGTTCGACGGAGCTGGCGAGATCCTCCTTGACGCGCAGCGAAACGTCGGCGTCGACGAGGAGTCGTCGGACCGGTGCGGCCAACGTCGGGTCCGGGATCTCCTCGAGTCCCTTGCTGACCTCTTCGACCCGCCGCGCGATGTAGGGACCGGCGGCGGTGCGCAACTCGACCTCCAGCCGGGCGGCGCGTTCCGCGGCCTCGGCGATCTCGCCGTCGGCGAGCCCCTTGCGCAGCCGCTCGAGCTGCGCGGCAAAGCCCTCCGGAGTGAATCCGAATTCGGCGCCGAGTCGGCCCAGCTTGTCCAGCCGGTCGAGCTGCGCCTCCACTTCGCGGAGGCTCTCGTCGCCCAGCTTACGGAAGGTCTCGGCGATCAAGGGACGGGCCGACGCGAGGTCGGCGCGGAGCAGCATCTCGGAGGCCCGCGCGACGGCGACGCGGAAGTTGCCGACCGGCACGTGCGCGATCTCGAGCCGCCCCAGCAGTACTTGGAGCGACTCGAGCTCTCCGCGCGCCGCATCGAGGTCCTCGATGATCGCCTCGGACCGCTCGAGCGCCTCCTGCGCCGCCGCGAGCGCCTCCCCGTAGATCCGCAGACGCAGCGCCTCCCGAGCCCGGTTCATCGCCGCGAACACCTCGGTCGCGTTGCGTCCGAGCCGTCGGGCCTCGACCAGCCGTGGACGCACCTCGTCGAGCAGCCCCGCGACGACGCCGAGGACCGGCTCCTCCACGCAGCCGCGCGCTTCGGCGAACAGCTGGGGGATCCGCTCCGGGGCGGCGTTGGCCAGCTCGGCGCCCAGCCGCTCGAGCGCGGCGAGCGGGGGACCCGGGTCGATCCCCGAGGCCTCGAGGGAAACCAGCGTCGAGCGGTACCCGTCGAGCGTACCGCCCACCCGCTCGCGCAGCGCGATCGCCACCTCGCCGGCGGACGCCTCGACTGCCTCCGCACCGTCCGGCCAGTCGAGGAGGGGCCGGTTCTTGTCGGCGGCGAGCGCGTCCGCAAGCGGCTGGGAGGGGACCGCCAGCTCGCGGGCCGCGGCCTCGAGCGCCTCCCCCGCGGTGCGCACGCGATTGCGCCGCACGGTCGCGGCGGGAAGGTCGCTCTCGATGGCCGCGATCGTCTCCGCGAACGGGAGCTCCTCCACGCCGGCTCGGAACGCTTCGAAGAAGGCAGCGAGATGCGCCTCCGCGGCGCCCCTGCGCTCCGGGGATTCCCCGGCCCACTCGATCACCTTGCCGAGCCGCTCGGCGAGGGAATTGGCGTAGCTCGTCTCGCTCGTCCGGATCGCTTCGTTGACGTTCCGGACCTTGAGCACCGCCGCGGCCCAGTCGCCCCCGCGCGCGAGGGCGGTGGCTTCCGCCAATGCCGCGCTATCCTCCGCCGGGATCGGGCTGTGCAGGTGCGCGAGCCGGTCGACCCGAATGGTCAGCTCCGAGAGCCTCTTTTCGAGGCCGGGTCCCGACTCCGCGTCGAGGTAGGCGAGGAACTCCTTGGCGGTCGTTTCCACCGCCTCCCAGTCGGAGCGGCGGAGCACCTCTTTGAGCGCGTCCGAGCGGGTCGCGGCCTCGGGAAGGGGCAGGGCGAGACTGATCATCTGCGCGTAGCGTTCCTGGGCGGTGTGAGCGAGCTCCTCCGCGGACTGGCGCCGGCGCTTGAGCGCCTCCGCCTTCTCCTGGAGC
>JAKIWO010000033.1 GCA_022749995.1 Thermoplasmata archaeon
CTAGGCTACCGGCTGCTGTGGTACCGCCCGGACCCGGACCAGGAGTCCCCCCACAGCGAATTCCACCGAAGCTGGTACCGGCTCACCCGTTTCGGCATCTGGACTCCTGAGGCCGACCGGGTCAAGGCCGGTGGCGTCCCCTTCCCGGACGCGCGCCGTGGGCCCGACCCATCCGAGTTCCTCTAGACGGCCGAGAGTCCGCTCTGCCGAGCCGACCCCGAGGGCCGGCCGGGAAAGGTCCAGCCGCCCCCGATGCCCCGCCGGAGCACGGCATCGCTTCGACCCCTCAGGAGTGCGTCTCCTCCGGGAGCAGCTCGAAACCCGCTTGGCGGAAGTCCGAGTCGAACCCGAACGCCCGGCGGATTCCCAGCGCTTCCATCGTAACAAAGCTCAGGCAGTCGGTGAGGCTCCAGCGCTTGTCGGGGCGCCCCCGCAGCGTGTCCCAGGCAGCCCAGAATCGTTCGGGCGTGGTCCAAACGACATGCACGCTCTCGCTCCCGGTGATGATCGTGCGGAACTGGCCGACCAGCTCTGCTGGCCCATGCAGTCGTAGATAGGTGACCGCCTCGTCGAGAACGTAGTCCGTGGTGATGACCCGACCGTAACGACCTCGGAAGAGCTCGGCTTGGAAACCGCGCGCGGCGTCGTGGTGCCCATCCCGCTCGTCGAGGAGCGCTATCCACGCGCCCGAATCGATGAAGATCATTCGACCCGGCCGTACAGCACCGTGTCGTGGTCTCGGGAACCCCATCGCACCGGACCCTTCTTCCGGATCAGCGGAAACGCGTGGAAGAGGGGATCCTTCGGATTGACACGGTCGGGAAGGAGGTGGGCATGCAGGGCTTCGCGCGCCACCTCCTTCATGCTCTTGCCCTCCGCCGCGGCTCGCTGACGGAGCAACTGGTACTCCTCATCGCCGATGGACGTCTGGACTAGCTTCATGGAACATGTTACATGTAACATGGGCTATAAGAGCGCAGGGCCCCGCCGACCTCCGACCGTGACGGGGCCAGACGCGCCGCCGTCCACGGTGGCGATCCTCGGCGGAGTACCCTGCGCCGCACCGGCTCCTGTCGGGGCACGGGACTCTGGGCCGGCCACCGGGAGAGGACGGTGCCTCCCAGTGCGGGAGCCGTTCGTGGGCTCCCGGGGCGTGCCCACGCCGGAGGGAAGTCAGGGCCAGAAAAGAAGAGGAAGAAGGGGTTGGTCTGGGGCGCTCCGGTTCCGGGTTACCAGACCCCGTTCCCGTTGAGCGAGAAGTACGACAAGTCGTTCCCGCCCCCCGTCGTGACGTTCGAGTCGATCGAGGCCACGTTCACCCACGAGGACATCCCGTACACCTGGTTCAGCTGGTACTGGTAGACGTACAGCGACAGCAGGTTAGCGATGTGCTCGGCCATGTTGTAGGCGAGCACCCGCTGGGCCGGGTCGGTCATCGTCGCCGCGGCCAGGAGCAGCTGGGTCATGGCGTGGTAGGCCGCTCCCTGGCAGGCGTTGGAGACGGTGGCCTGGCTCGCCCAGTACCCGCCGCCCGTCTGGCAGCTGCCCGAGTCGAACATCGGCAGCGCGAACTGCTCCGCGACCGTGTCGCTGTAGGTGTAGGTGTTGTCGGGGTAGTACATCGGGGCCACGTAGTCGGTCGGGTCCGGGTAGTCGGGGGACCAGCCGAGCGTGTAGACGGGCATCGAGTTCTGGTACGGCGAGCTGAACAGGGAGTTCGCGACCAGGTTGGCGAAGTTGATGTCCGTCGCGGCCGCCTTCACGAGCCCGTTGGAGTACTGCGAGATCGAGTTGACCCACAGGTTCTCCTGCTCATCGAGCGTCGGCGCACCGGTCTCCCCGATCAGCGGCAGCTGGCACGGGTTGGCGTTCGAACACGCCGCTGCCTCCGGGTCGTAGTACACGCTCGAGGGCGTGACCATCTGAGTCCACCACCAGCTGGCGCACCCCGGACCGTTCGCCCCCGCGCCCGCACAGGCGATCGACGGATCGGCGTTGGGGAACGTCACGTTGGTCGGGTAGTAGTTCGCCATGAACTGCGGGATCGCCCCTCCGTAGTTGAACCCGCCCTGGATCCCGTCCTTGGTCAGGATCGTGTTCTCGATCGTCGTGTAGGGGTAGGCGAGCGAGAAGAACTGGCGCATCCCGACGTAGCTGAACCAGTCGGTCGGGACGGTGATCGGGTTCGTGGTGTACTTCTGCGCGCCCGAGAGGCTAAAGTCGAGCGTGTAGGGGAAGAAGTAGATGCTGATCGACGGGAATGCCAGCGCCTGCACCTGTCCCTTCTGCACGAGCTGTAGGAACAGCGCGGTGTCGGTGTTGGGGATGGTCGCGGTGTCGGCCACGCCGGCCGCGATCGCCTGCTCCCCTTCCGCGATGTTCTGCTCCCACGTGACCTCGACCTTCTGCGGGTAGTGCCCCACCGCGGGCATGCAGCCCGCGTAGTTGCAGAACTCGTTCGGGGCGTAGTTCGGGCTGGCCGTCATCGTGTACGACGTGCCGAACGCGTAGTTCGCCAGCGCGTACGGGCCCGAGCCGACCATCTTGCTCGCGATGTTGCCCGGCGGACTCTGGCTGGCACCCGCGGACTCCCACCCGTCCCAACCGGTCATCGGGATGCTGCCGATCGCGGTGGCGAACGCCGGCTGGTCGGTCGAGGTGGCGCCGCCGGGGAGGGCGCAGGGGTGGTCCCCGCTGCTGCTCTCGTTGTTCGCGCTCCAGTACGGGATACCGTCCTGACCGGAGGAAGACGAGGTGCCCGAAGCCCAGCCGCACGACTGGATCGACGCCCCGAGCTGGTCGGTGATGAGCTCGAGGAAGTACGGCCAGGCTTGGTCGTTCCCGTTGGCCAGGAACGTGATGCAGCCGTGGCTGTTCGCCATCACGTTGGCCGGACAGTAGGCGCTCGAGTTGACGAGCATCGTGGCGAACATCGCCGCCGGGGTGTTGTTGAGCGAGTTGTGGATCCCGCCGTCCCAGTGGGGGTTGGCCGCCCTCGAGGCGGACAATCCGCCCGGAAGCAGCGACTGGGAGAGGATCCAGCCGTTGTGCGCGCCCACTCCCGGCTGGGTCGAGAACCCCTCCGTCCGCAGCACGCTGAACATCACGTCCGTCGGGTAGACGCCCCAGTGGTTCCCCGTCGCCCCGTCGTAGAACTGGGCCGCGGAGTCGATCGGGAACGTGTACGCCTGGGTGGTCGCGTTGTAGAGCGTGGTGCCGTAGAGCGACTGGCAGGTCGCGCTGTTCGCGCCCGGCACGCAGGTCGAGAGCACCGGCACGTAGTCGGACGGGCTGGGGCCGGTGGTCGAGCCGTTGTACATGATGAGCGCCTCGTAGACGTTCAGGATCGGCTCGTACGACACCGTGTCGTACGCGATCGACGGGTCGAGGGTCGAGGCACCGCCGGGGGCGCTGAAGTAGTTGATGAAGGTCCCCGGGTGCGGGCTCGTGGCGGAGGCGGTGCCCGCGATCCCCGCGTGGACCACGCTGGGGGTCACGATGACGGACCAGCTGTAGTTCTGGTACGCCGTCTGCCCGGCGAAGCTGCTCACCCCGTTGGCGACGCCAACGTAGGTGACCAGGTAGTTGCCGGGGGTCGAGAACTTGTAGGTGGCTCCAGCGCCGCCGGCCGAGGTCGACATGTTGGAGACGACCGGGGCGGTGGCTCCCGAGGGGGAGATGCTGACCCCGATGCTCGGGGCACCGAGGGTGAAGAGCGGGTTGGTCGGGGCACCCGTGTAGGCGCCCGCGACGGTGACGCTACCACCGGAGAGCAAGACCGCCGAGGGGCCGGTCGTGCTCGTTCCGTTGCTAACGATCGCTCCCGAGACGGTCGGGTTCGCGCCGCCGGAAGCGGCACTGTAGCCCGCCGTGACGGAGAGGGCCGCCAGAGCGTTGTAGTTGTCGTGCACTGAGGTCTGGCCCGTGATCACGGCCGTCAGCAGCACCAGGTAGTTCCCGGGGGTGTTGTAGGTGTGGCTCACGGAGGTGGCGCTGGTCGTGGTCGACGACCCGTCGCCAAAGTTGAACGTGTAACTGCTGGCGGACTCAGAGGCAGGGACTTGCGCCGTGAAGGGAACGGGGTTCTGGGTCTGAGCGGCCTTGAACGGGGTGAACAGCTTGAGGTCGTGCACTTGCGTCACGGCCTTGTTGTTGCTACAGATCTGGGAATTGACCGGCTGGCAGGTGGTCACGTTCTGCGTGTTGGTGCTCTTCGTCGAATTATTGGCCACGGCGAAGTAGGCAGCGGCGCCCACGACGACGATGACGACGATCATGACGATCGCGGCCATCACCGTCGACAGCGCGCGCTTGCGCCACCGGTGCGAGCGAGTCACATCCCCATTTGGTCCCAACATTTGTTTCCCTCGATCTGGGTTGCCCCAGACTCGGGCGGCAAACTGGAAAGGTGATATATATACTCTTACCGGGTCCGTCCGACGTGAATCCTTCTCGGCGGGCCGTGCGCCTTGCCCCGAGCCTGTTGAGCGCGGACTTTGGGGCGCTGGGGGAAGCCGTCACGGCGGCGGAGCAGGCCGGCGCCGATGCGTTCCACTTGGATGTGATGGACGGCCACTTCGTCCCGAACATCTCCTTCGGCCCGGCCGTGGTGCGGGCGGTCCGCACCCGCACTCGCCGCCCGCTCGATGTGCACTTGATGATCTCGGAGCCAGCCCGGTATCTCGACGAATTCCGAGAGGCGGGAGCCGACACGCTCGTCGTCCATTTTGAAGCGACCACGGAGCACCGGCGACTCCTCTCCCGTATCCGCGAGCTCGGTGCCGAAGCGGGCCTGGCGCTGCGACCCGACACGCCCGTCGAACGGGCCGAATCGCTCCTCGGGGAGCTCGACCAGCTCATGGTGATGGGGGTGCGCCCCGGCTTTTCTGGACAGGCCTTCCTCCCCGAGGCGCTGCCGAAGCTCCAGTGGGTGCGGACGAGGCTCGACGAGATGGGATCCGCCGCGGACCTGTCGATCGATGGGGGAGTCAACGCCGCGACCGGCGCCCAGGCCGCGGCGGCGGGTGCCACGTTCTTCGTCTGCGGCAACTCCGTCTTCGGTCGGGGCTCGGTCGGCGAGAACCTTGGAGCCTTGCGCCGCGCGATCGACGCGGGAGCGGCCGATGCGGTTCGCTGAGCTCACCACGGTCTACAACGAACTCGAGGCGACCACCAAGCGCCTCGAGATGCGCAAGATCCTCTCCGGGCTCGTCCAGCGGGTCGCCCGGTCGGAGCTCGCGGAGGTGCTCTACCTCTCCCAGGGTCTGCTCCGACCGGAGTACGAGCGGGTCGAACTCGGCGTGGCCGACTCGCTCGCCCGGCGCGCACTGGCCGGGGTGACCGGGACCGAGGAGGAGAAGATCCGGCAGCTGACCCTCGAGAGCGGGGACTTGGGTCTCACCGCCGAGCGGCTGTTCGCCGGGCGGGCCCCGCCGGCGGAGGTTGACTCGCGGACGGTGGCGGAGGTGTACGCACAACTGCGCGCAATCGCCGAATCCGCCGGCGAGGGCTCGCAGGAGCGGAAGGTGCTGCTGCTTTCCTCGCTCCTCGAATGCGCGAACGCTACCGAGGCGAAGTACCTCCTGCGGTTCGTGTTGGGGACGCTGCGGCTCGGCGTCCGGGAGATGACGCTGCTCGATGCGCTGGCCGATGCGTACGCCGGTGGTACGAAGGAAGGACGCCGGCGGATCGAGGCGGCGTTCAATGTCTCGAGCGACCTCGGCATTGTCGCCGAGGCGCTCGTCGACCACGGACTCGACGGCATGGACTCGATCCGCATCTCCGTCGGCCGACCGGTCCGGCCGATGCTCGCGGAGCGCTCGCCGGACTTGAAGGACCTGCTCGAGCGGATGGACGGCACCTCGGTCCTCGAGTACAAGTACGATGGGCTCCGCATCCAGGCACACCTCCCGGCCGAGGGGCCACCGCAGCTGTTTTCCCGGCGGCTGGAACCGATCAGCGAGCAGTTCCCGGAGTTGCTCCGCGAACTCCCCAGGGCGATACGACACCGTCCCGCGATCGTCGAGGGAGAGTGCGTCTCCGTCGACCCGGATTCCGGCGAACTACGCCCGTTCCAGGCGATTTCGCGACGCCGGGGCCGCAAGTATGACCTCGCGAAGGCGGAGGAGGAGATCCCGGTCCGTTTGTTCCTGTTCGATGTGCTCCTCGAGGGGGCCACGGAGCGGATGAAGGAGGATTACCCCGAACGTCGACGCCGTCTGGAGGCGCTGGTGCGGCCCGACGGCTCCGAGCGGGTCGCCCTCGCGACCCAGCAGCGGGTGACCGAGCTGGGAGCGGCGACCCAGTTCTTCGACCAGGCGATCGCGGACGGCTGCGAGGGGGTCATCGGGAAATCGGTGGCGCCGGACAGCGTCTACCGTGCCGGCGCGCGGGGTTTCTGGTGGATCAAGTACAAGCGAGAGTACACGCAGGCGCTGGCGGACACAATCGACGGCGTCATCGTGGGTGCGTTCGCGGGCCGGGGCCGCAGGGCCGGAACGTGGGGCGCGTTGCTCGTCGCGGTCTACGACCCCGAAAACGACCGCTTCGAAAGCTTCTGCAAGGTCGGCAGCGGCTTTGACGACGAAACTCTCGCCGGACTCAAGGCTCGCCTCCGCCCGTTGGAGACCGCCGAGAGACCCGCCGAAGTGCTCACCGAGCTGACCCCCGACCAGTGGTTCCGGCCATCCATCGTCATTGAATTGCGCGGCGCCGAACTCTCCTTGAGCCCAATCCATCGCGCCGCGTTCGGCAAGCTGCGGGCGGGGGTGGGGCTTGCCCTCCGGTTCCCCCGATTCACCGGACGCTGGAGGGAGGACAAGAAGGAGACGGATGCGACCACCTCCGCCGAGCTCCTCGGACTCTACCGCTCGCAGGTGCGCCAGGAGAGCTCGAGCCCGGCAGACGAGGCCCCGGCGAGCTGAGTAGCTCAGCCCCACCCGAGGCGCGTTGCCCTCCCGGGGGGCCCCTCGGCTCCCCGGGGGCCGCGCCTCCGAGCGGCGCGGAGACGACGGTTTACTGCTTTGGCCACTGGTACAGGCCGACCGTGTTCCCTTCGCTGTCCTTGAAGTAACCGGTCCAACCCATCGAGCCGTCGCCGATCGGCTGCTTGCGTTGGAGGATCTTGCCCCCGTGCTTCTCGATCGTCTTCTCCGCGTCGGTGATCTCGTCGACCATGATCGTCACGACCGGGTGCTCGAGCATTCCCCCGCGCTTGCCGATCCCGCCGCCCACGTGCCCCGGCACTTTGGGCATGCCCTGCTCGTCGACCGGCCCCGTGCTGACCATCGTGTAATCCATGCCCGGAATCTCGTTCATCTTCCAGCCGAACGCGCCCGCGTAGAACTTCCTCGCCCGCGCCGGGTTGTCCGCCGGTATCTCAAAGTGTCCCACTTCTCCGCCCATTTTTGGCCACCGTCCCGCCCACCGAGCAGGGGTGTAACAGCTCTGACCACGACCCCGTGCAACCCCTTCCCGCGAGACCGCTTCGGAGGCTCCGAGCCGCTCGCCTCGAGCAGCAATGGTCTGCCGAATCCCGGTGAACGGTGGAACGGATTCCCCGACGACGACGAGAGGCGCCGGGAGCCCCGGCCCCAGGCCCTCTCCGAGCGAACGCTTATCAAGGGGCGGGAGGGTCCACGGCTGCGAGGCGCTCTGGATGCTAGTCGAATCGACGGAGCTCATGGGTCGTCAGATGTACACTCCCGATGGACGGTTGCTCGGCGAGGTCTCGAACCTCGTCGTAGATGTGGAGGGGGCGAAGATCGACGGCTTATACCTCGAGGAGCCCAGCGGGCTTCTCGTCGAGGACTCCAAGCCGGTCAGCGTCCCGTACCGCTGGGTCTCCGCCGTGAACGACGTGGTGCTCCTCAAGTTCTTCCCCCGCCGGGTCTCCGTCAAGAAGGGCCCGGCCAAGCCGGCCCCGGCGAGCGCGGCTCCGGCCGCCGCCGCCCCGGCCCGCTGAACGGTGCGGGGATAGCCAAGCCCGGAAACGGCGCAGGACTTAAACGGCCTGCCGCGCCGCGGTGGCGCCGGAGATATCCTGCCGCGTAAGGCGTTCGCCGGTTCAAATCCGGCTCCCCGCATTCCCTCCTCGGGGTCCCGGGAGCTTCGGTCGGCAGCCCGACGGGGTTAGACGTGCGACGACGTGCGGAGCTCGTACGCCTACTCGAGTCGCTGGAGGGCTTTCCCACTCCCCGTCCGGAGCTCGAGCAGGTGTCCACCCCCACCGAGGCGGCGCTCGAGCTCCTGGAGACCGCGATGGCGCGGGAAGACCTCGTGGATCGCTCCGTGATCGACCTAGGGAGCGGCACCGGAAAGCTGGCCATCGGGGCGGCCCTGCTGGGGGCCGAGTCGGTGACGGCGATCGAGATCGACCCGGCGGCGGTCGACGTGGCCCGGCGCAACGCCGAACGGGCGGGGGTAGAGCTGCGGCTGGTCGCAGCGGACGCGGGGTCGGTCCACGATTCCGCGGATACCGTCCTCATGAATCCGCCGTTCGGCGCCCAGCGTCGCGGGGCCGACCGGCCGTTCTGGGAGGCCGCCTTCCGGTGCGCCCGCCGACGAATCTACGCCTTCGCGCTCGCGGACTCCCGAACCTTTATAGCTCGCCATTCGGTCGACTCCGGCGGAGCGATCGAAGCGACCCGGCCGGTGCCTTGGCGTCTTCCTCCCACCTTCGCGTTCCATACGCGTCGGAGGGTGGATCTCGCCGTGGACCTCTGGGTGCTCCGGCCGCCGGTCGATGAGCGAGCAGACGTCGGAGCGATTCGTGATGCCGGGGGAGCTGCTCGGCACCGCCGAGGAGTTCGTCCCGGGACCGGGGACCTACGAGGACGGCGGACGAGTCTACGCCGCCCTCCTCGGGCACTCCCACGTTGACCCGGCCGCCCGCGCGGTCAGCGTTCAGGCGGTCCACGGCATCCCCCGCATCGCCACGGGGGACTTGGTCTACGCGCGCGTGGACGAGCTGAAGAGCCAGATGGCGATCTGCACGATCCTGGCCTCGGCCACGACCCGGCGCTCCGCGCCCGGCGTTCCCGAGGGTACCGTCCACATCTCCAGGGCCAAGGACGGGTACACCGACTCCCTCGCCGACGAGTTCGCTCCCGGCGACATCCTCCTCGCCGAAGTGATCCAGGGCCACCCGTCGATCAAGCTCACCACCGCCCCTCCCGAACTGGGTGTGGTCGCGGCTCGCTGTCAGAGCTGCCACGGGATGCTGAGCGCCGGCTCCAAGGGGCTGGTCTGCCTGCGCTGCGGGGCCACCGAGCGCCGCAAGCAGAGCCGGAGCTACGGGCTCCTGCGGCCGGTCGACAGCGCGCATGGCTCTCCCCCGCACTAACGAAGCGGAGCTCGCCCGCTTGGTGCGGGCGCACAACCGCTGGCGCGGGAAGGAGGTGTTCAACCTCCTCGCGAGCGAGAACGCCGTCTCCCCGGTCGCCCGTCGCTACCTCTCGAGCGACCTCGCCGGCCGGTACACGCTGCCGCTGGACACCGAGTTCCACGGGGAGCGTATCGACAACAGCTACGCCGGCACGCGGTACACGGACGCCATCGAATCGCTCGCCGACCGGGCGGCCGAGCGGCTGTTCCGGGCCCGGCACGCGACCACCCGGCCCCTGTCCGGGCACCTCGCGGCGATGTCGGCGCTCGCGCCGCTGCTCAAGCCCGGTTCCAAGTTCCTCGCCATCCCCCCCGAGGCCGGCGGGTACGACGGCTACGCACCGGGGTTCCTCGCTGCCGTCCTGGGCTACCAGGTCCGTCCGCTTCCCGTGGAGAGCGCGAGCGCTCCCGTGGATGCGGCGAGGGTCCGTGAGGAGATCCGGCGCGAGCGGCCGGCGGCGGTGTTGCTCGGTCAGAGCTTTTTCCTGTTCCCGTACCCGCTCAAGGAGATCGCCGAGGAAGCGCACGCGCACGACGCCCTCGTGCTCTACGATGCCTCCCACGTGCTCGGGCTCATCGCCGGCCGCCAGTTCCAGGACCCGCTGGTGGAAGGTGCGGACGTGGTGTTCGGCAGCACCCACAAGTCCTTCCCCGGCCCGCAGGGGGGGCTGCTCTACACCGACCGGGACGACCTGTTCCGCGAGGTCGCACCGGCGCTCGTCTGGCGCATCTTCGACAACGCCCACTGGCATCGGATCGCCGCGCTCGGGCAGACACTGCTCGAGCTCGAGCGGGTGGGCGAGGAGTACGCGCGGACCACGGTCGCGAATGCCCAGGCGCTCGGCCATGCGCTCGAGGAGGTCGGCTTCCCGATGGAGGCGGCCGCCCAGGGCTACACGCGCTCCCACCAGTTGCTGCTCGACCGGAACCGCCTGTTCGAACGGCACGCGATCCGACCGGGGGCGCTGGCCCGACGGTGGGAGAAGCAGCGCCTACTGACGGATTTGGTGGGACGTATCGGGACGGCCGAGGTCAGCCGGCTGGGCCTCACTCCCGAGGAGATGCCACGACTCGCACAGTTGCTGTGGCGGGCGGGGATCCAGCGGGAGCGGGTCGGCGCCGAAGTGCTCGCCTGGCGCCTGCAGTACCCGCGACTCCGGTTCGCCTAAGGCCACCAGCAGCGCTCGATAGGCGCACGGACAGGAAGAGTCGCCGCTTGGAAAAGAAAAGGGAGGGAAGGGGTTAGCGCGGAGGGGGATGGGCGCGACTAGCCCATCCCGTGCGCGTCCTTCGCGTGCTCCTTCAGCTGCTCGGCGGTGTCGAACGACTGGTGGCAGACCGAACACTCGTTCTTGCCGGCGGCCTTCCACGGCTGCGCGCCGGCCGGCGTGCTGCTGCCCCACATCATCTTGCCCAGCGCTAGCGCCACGATCAACCCGATGATCAGGCCCGCGACGAGCAGCAGCGCGGAGGCTGCGCCCGGGGTGAGCCCGAACAGCTTGGCGTTGGTCGCGGTCGCGTTGTTGTACTGGGTGGTGTTGTAGTAGATCGTCGCGCCCGCCGCCGGTGGGGGCGCCGCGAGGATGGTCAGGTTCGACCAGCTGGCCACCGTGCTCTGGTAGGGGCTCGTGACATTGAACTCGATCAGGTACTTGCCGGGGGTCGTCGCCGGCCAGGTCGCGACGCCCGCGTGGGCACCGAGTCCCGGTTGGAACACTCCCAGGGCAAACACGGCCGTGCCCACCGAGTTGAACACGGTGATGGTCGCGCTGGAGCTGTAGTCGCCCGTGTACACGACGGAGATGTTGATGTCCCCCGACAGGAAACTGGTGCCGTTCGCCGGTGAGAGGATCGTCGTGGCGGGGGTACCGAGCGCCATCGTCACGTGGCCCGACGGCCCGACCGTTCGCGCCTCGGCGCCCGTCAGCGAGTTCTGCGCGGTCACCCAGAGGGTGAACAAATACTCCCCACTGAGCGGCGCGTAGTTCGAGCCCAGGCTGATCGTCCCGGACATCGGCACCGGCGTGCCGGGCTGGTAGGTGGCCGGCGGCGCCGTGAGCGTGCTGTTCAGGCTCATCCCGTTCGAGTGGTAGGTGATGTCGAAGGCGAGCGTGATGTTGTTGGTGTCGTTCACGATCCCGCTCGAACCGGTCGCTGCGAAGGTGTAGTTGAGGACGTAGCCGGTCGGCTCGAACGCACCCGGGGCCGAGATCGTGGCCGCCAGGTTGGTGATCGCGATCGTGGCCAGCACCGTGGCCGACTCGACGGTCGTGGCGAGCGGGGCGTTGAGGGTGCTGTTGTAGGCGGTGGTGTTGTTGGCGGTCAGCCAGCCGATGAAGCCGTACGGGGTGCTCGGGAGGACCCCACCGTTGTAGTTGTTGGCCAGGAGGTCACCGTAGCCGACCGTGACCGAATAGCTGGTGACGTTGGTCATCACCGGCTGGGAGAGGTTCGCCACCAGGTTGGAGCCGCTCCAGATGGAGAGGGAGACCGAGTCGTTCGCGGCATTCAGGGGGGCGCCCGTGACATTGATGGTGTAGGCCACAACGAGCGGAAGCTGCTGAGTGCCGGAATACGTGCTAGTGATGTTGATCGAGGAGTTCCAGGGGACCGCGTGCGGGCGGGGAACGAATCCGGGTGCCACCGCGGCGTGGGAACTTGGCCCTGCGGCCCCGTGAGCACCGCTGAGGGAGCTCAACGCGCCCCCGGCAAAGCTCATCGAGCCCAACGCTACGAAGACGGCGGCGACGGTCGCGACCTGTGCCCACGTGCCGTGGTACATAGTCGCCCGGACGACTCGCATGATTTAAACTTCTCGGAACAGGGCTGGGCCCCATTCCGGCCAAAACGGGCCCTCCGCTCGACGAGCGGAGGCCGTCGGAAGGCCCTAGTCCTCGAGCCCGTGCTGGATCTTGCCGTGCTGCGTCAAAGCATAGGGCGTCTCGAACTTCTCGTGGCAGATGCGGCACTCGTTGGCCAGCACCGCCGCCCCAGCACCCGCGGCACCGCCCTCGGCCCACGGCTTGCTCGGGCCCTTGGCCCCCATGCCCTCCCCGGCGCCGCGTGGAGCACGCGGTCTCAGTGCGGGCGCCACGGCGAGCCCTACGAGGAGACCCACCAGTAGGCCCCCGATGGCCAAGATCGTCGCGGTCGCGACAGGTGGCAGGCCGGCCACCGGATGCTGTCCGGAGGTTCCGTTGAGCCACACGAGTGCGCTCGTCGAGGTGACATTGACCCAACCGACAGCCGTGTAATTCTGGTAGGGCGTCCCCAGCTCTAGGACTATGCGATACATCCCGGCCGTCGTACTGGTCCAAGTGGTAGAACCACCGCGGGCGCTCGTCGCGATCCCAGGGATCAGCGCCCCGATCGTGTAGACTGGGGTACTGGTGCCCCCGACGTAGACCGTCAGGTTCGCGTTCTGCACGTACAGTCCGGTATAGGAGTACGAGATCGTCACATTCCCGATCGGGATGATCGCGTTGTTGAGCGGTCCGTTGATCTGACCGAACAGATTGTCGAAGACGAGGTACGTGTTCGCTTGCGCTAGTACACTACCGGAGTGGTTGGCGTTCAGCCATACGATCAGCTCGTACTGACCGGGCGGTAGGTCCCCCGACCCGGAATAGAAGCCTCCCTCGGTCAGCAGGGTTCTATTGATGCTCTGGTTGTAGAGCGTCTGTCCCACGTGCACGGGGATGGAGAGGTTCTCCACCTTCGGGCAGCGGAATCCCTGGCAGTTCGTCGTGACGTACAGCACCTCGAGCGACTGGTTGAACGTCTTGTTCGAGACCTGCGTGTAGGGGATGTTGATCGACCAGGTCAGGTTGAACGGGATCGTCGAGTAGACGTTGCTCGTCGAGAGGTCGGTGATCTGCACCGCGCCGATGATGAAGATGTGGTCGAAGGTGAAGATGTGGCCGACGGAGTCGGTCGCCACCACCAGCAGGTGGTGGATCCCCGGCGTGAACGTCTGGGTCAGGTTCCCGTAGGCGCTCCAGGTCTGGAAGTTGGGCTCCGGCGGATTGAGCGTCGCGGACGGCACCTGCGCGAGACACGCCGCGGTGTCGGCCGGGTCCACGCAAGCCCGCACCGAGGTGACGTACTCGGTGCCCGGGTTCCAGTTGGTCCCGATGCCCTGCAGGAACGGGTCGTTGTCGGGCAGCGTGACCTTCATGCCCCAGCTCAGGTTCGAACCGCTCCCGAAGAAGTCGAGGAACGCCCCTTGCCGGGTCTGGGTCCACGCAGTGACCGGGTCGGGGAAGACGAGCAACGGCGAGGAGCTGTAGTTGCGCTGGTAGGAGCTGTTGAACTGGCACTGGATCAACGTGTACTTCGTGGCGGGGGCGAGCGGGTCCGGCACGGCGCACGGTTCCGAGTAGGAAAAGGTGCGGTTCGACTGGCCCGGCACACTGGCCGAGATGAAGTC
>JAKIWO010000034.1 GCA_022749995.1 Thermoplasmata archaeon
CCACCGGTCACGGTGGTGGTGAAGGCGACCGTGAACGCCACGTCCCCCACCGTACCCGAAGGCCGCACCGAGACCGACAGGGGGGTAATCACGAGCACGTCGAGGGCAAAGCTCGCCGAGTCCGAGCGGTTGTCGGTGACCGTCAGCGTCGCGACGTACCGCCCTGCCGAGGAGTACGTGTGGGTCGTGTTGAACGCACCAGTCTCGGTCGTCCCGTCACCGAACCGCCACTGCGGGGTGAACGGTGCGGTGCCATTGAGCGTCCAGCCCTGGAAGCTCACCACCAGTGGCGACGCTCCCCCCAGCGGGTGGGCTGCCGCCCGGGTCTCGACGAGGCCCACCGCGAGGGCGTAGATGGTTCCGGAACCGTTGACGAACAGCGTCGCCGTCCCGTTGGAGTTGCCCACGACCGATAGGTTGGCCGTCGCGACCCACGCCCCCAACGGATCGCCGGTGAGGTTGAGCAGTTGGAGGAGGAAGCTGCCGGGCTCGAGGTGCGCGGAGTACCCCGAGTGCAGCGTGGTCCCGTTCACGCGGATCTCAAAGGCGGGGGACGGGGAGCTCACGAAGGTCACCACGCGGCCCGGTCCTATCGTGGAGTGGAAGTGGGCGCTGAGGGTCCCCCCCGCACTCGACACCGTGAGGAGATAGAACCCGGGCAATCCCGGCGCGGCGGCGATGGAGACCGCCCCGCCCGTGGTCCAAGCGGTGAACCGGAACTCGGGGGCGGCCACGGGTTGGACGACGAACACTCCCGCGGCGAGCGAGCTGTTGGTGGTGCCGTTCGACAGAACGGGGCCCAGATTGAAGGCCACGCCGCCGCCGGCGGCCGGAAGGTCATCGAATAGGACCGCGCTGGCGGTACCGGCGGCGAAGTGGGCGATGAGCGTCGACGAGTAGTACAGCGTGGCCACGGTTGCGACGCTGGAGGTCGAGGCGAGGCTGATCGCGGAAGAGTTGTTCACGGTCCAGCCGGCAAAGACTTCGCCGGCCGCCGGAGCGGCGGCGACCGGATAGAGGACCGCCCCCGAACCGGCTTCGTACGGTGCCACCACCGATCCATTCGGCTGCGGCCCCGCCCCCGCCCAGGAGATCCCTCCCCCGGCTCCCCCTTGGGTCTCGAGCCGCACACTGACGTTCTGGCCAAAGGTGACGTCGAGGTTGGCCGAGCCCTCCTGGAGGACGAGCTCGGTGCTCGAAGCGTTGTCCAGGAGCATCACGTCGTCGCCGTAGACTGAAGTGGAGAGCCAGCGCGATCCCGGCCCCGGCGTGGCCACGACAGCGTACGTGCCGACCTGGACGACCACACTCCCACTCAGTGAGTAGTTCCCGCCGGCGAAGCTCACCGTTCCGTTCGAGCCGGAAACGCTCAGACTGACCTGAGCCGACTGGCTGGAGGGAACGACCCAGACCGTCAGGTTGGCCGATCGGCCGCCCCCGCCGGACAGCAGAAACCAGGTGAACGGGAGCTCGCTGGCGCCGAGGGAGAGCGAGCCGTTCCAACTCCACCTCGAGAAATTGTATCCCACGGGGGGGTACGCCTGGACCGAGAAGACACCGGGAAGGCCAGGATAGACCGAATCGTTGAGCACGTTCGTGGCCACCTCCGGAGTTCCGGCGAATCCGGGGGCGAAGCCGGCTGCGAGTCCGGTGAATCCCGGGTCGCCGATCAGATGCACGTAGACCGGGACGGTCGCGGAGGCATTCTCGAATTCGGCGGTGAGGGAGCCATTCCCCCAGATCTCCACGGAGCTCCACGGGTTGGTGGGGTCCACGACGCGGACCGAGCCGCTCGCGTTCCAGCCCTTGAAGTGGGCGCCGGCCGGGGGCGTGGCGTCCACCGAGTAGTTCCCCGGTGCGACGGCGTTGATCACGGTCCGGACCGAGACCGAACGGTCCAGGAAGAGCGCGCTGCCCCCCGCGGTACCGGAGACCGAGAGGGTCAGGCTCGCCGAGGGCGCGCCGCAGGTGGGGACGCTCACGTTGCGCGAGCCGAAGTAGCCGAGTCCCTCGAGGTCGGTGACGGGCCAGCTATTGTACTCGTTCGGCGAGCCGAAGTCCGCCGCTACGCCGGGATACGGCGTGGCTCCGAAGTTGAAGCTCCCGGTGCCGCACGAGTAGCTGTACCAGGGGTAGCTGCAAAAAGCGCTCCCGTCTCGCCCCGCGCAGGTGCCTCCGCTGAGCGGGTCGATCCACGCGAGGCCCCCAAAATCCTGCGTGAAGTCGACCTGCGTGGCGGTGCTGCGCGCGGTGGCGTTGAAGAAGGTCGGCGGAGCGATCTGCCAGGGGCCATCGGTGCCGTTCGACCAGAGCCCGGGGTCGTACGACGGGCACGGGGTCGCCGGGTCGGCGCCGGAGGGCGGGAAGGGACCCGAGGAGCACCCCCCATAGCTGTTGTTGTTCGGATAGGGAGAGGAGGTGTGCCCGGTCTCAAAGGCGAACGAGACGGGCATCTCCCCGCCGGGCGTCCACTGCAGCGCGTTGGGGTACGTGTCGGTGGAGTACGCCGGGTCGAGCGGAGCATTGTACGCGAAATCGTAGAGCACCGTGGTCGATCGGTTGCCTTGGGTGAGGTCCTGGATGGAGATCGTCTCTCCCTGCGAGTTGCCGACCCAGCCGCTCAAGGTCACGTTGAGGTGGTCGCCCCCCGTCATCTGGAGGGAGCCGCTCGTCGCATCGTCGAGGAGGGGAGAGTAGTAGCAGCCGTCCTCGAACCCGTTCGTCACATCGATCTGCCAGGCCACGGCGGCGCCGACCCAGGTGTTGGAGGTCACGATACCGTTCGAGGTCTGGTCCGGGTAGAACTGGAGTTCAAGGAAGCACTCGTTCAGCCACGCCCCCGGCGCGCTGAGCACGAGCCCGAACCAGATCGCCGTGTACATGGCGTTCTGCCAGGTCGAGGAGGAGCCGTCCACGGGCAGCGTGACGAGCCAGGAGACGTTCCCTCCGCTGCCGGGTAGGTTGGAGTACGGGTCGAGCCCCGGCTCGTCGTGCCCGTAGCAATCCCCCTCGTACGTGCTCTGGTTGCCCCAGCTTCCCGGCCAGACGCCGAAACAGTTCGATGGCGGAATGATGCCTCCGGAAGAGGGGTGCGGCGACCCTGGGCGGACCATTCCGCGGACCGACGGGAGCACCGGTGGAGCACCCGGCGTCCCCGCCGGGATCGGGTGGCCACCTTTCCACGGTCCGGCGTGGCGGAGCGGAAGGGGAGCGGCGGCGCTGTGGGTGGAAGTCGGCCCGGCGGGCACCAGGCGGTGAACGGCCAGCGGGCGAGAGGAGCCCGTGGCATGGTCGGAGCTCGGCGGCCCGGAGTGCAAGAGCCCGACCCCGAAGGCCCCGACCGGCAGCAGGAACAGCAGCACGACGGCGCAGGTGATGGGGACGGTTCGTGCCACGCGCTGCCCTCAGGAACGTTCGGCCTCATTCCGGTGCGTGTTATGAAACCCACCCGCCCGCCGTTCCTGCGCGGGCGGGACGCGGGTAGGGAATCCCTAATAGCTGGCTCGCCGATTGCTCACCCGGTCCGCTCGAAGGGCGGGCACTTTGGGGTTTGCGCGTGCCCGAATTGGCACCCCGCACCGTGGAGCACAGCCGCTCCTCCGTCGTGCGCCTGACGCTACCCACCGACGCGAACTTCATGGGGAACGTCTTTGGCGGAGCGATCCTTGCCGAGATCGACCGGGTCGCGTACATCACGGCGACCCGACACTCCGGGCTCAACGTGGTCACCGCGAGCTTCGACCGAGTCGACTTCGAGCGGCCGGTCCACGTGGGACAGGTGCTGGCCTTCGACGCGCACCTCACGTTCGTGGGTCGGAGCTCCATGGAGGTGGCCATCGAGGTCCACGCCGAAGCGCTCCACGGCGGCCCGAAGTACCGTGTCGTCCGTGCGTGGGTCACGATGGTTGCCGTCGACCCCAACGGGGGACCCGTGCCCGTGCGTCCCCTGCGCCTCGCCCGCAAGGTCGAGCGGGAGGAGTTCGAAGCGGGCCGCCAGCGGATGGAGGAGCGCCGTCGCCACCGGCCGGGCCCGGTCGCTACGGCGGTGCCCAACTAGGACGTTCCGAGGGATTCATGCAGTGTGAAATGTGCGGAGCTGAGGTCGACTCACCCAACCGCGTCCGCGTCGAGGGGTCCGTGTTCGGACTGTGCGCCAACTGCGCCCGGTTCGGCACGGTGCTGGACTCTCCCCCGCCGCCCCCGCCCCGCCCGGCCGGCGGGGCACCGCCGCCGTACGCGGCCGGCCGGGTGAATCTGGGACGACGGAGCCTCGAGGAACGGGACCTGTTCCAGGAGATGCCCGAGCTCGAGCTGGTGCCGGATTGGGGTCGCCGGATACGGGAGGCCCGCGAGAAGCTGACCTGGACACCGGAGGAGCTGGCCAAGCGACTCAACGAGAAGAAGTCGGTGGTGCTCAAGCTGGAGAGCGGCAGCTTCCACCCGCCGGACGCCACGGTCCGGAAGGTGGAGCGGCTACTCCATGTCCGATTGCGGGCCAACCCGGGCGAGGTCGCCTAGCGCTTCGATCCGCGCTCGGCCGGAAGCGCCCATTCCAAGATCGCTTTCTGGGCGTGGAGCCGGTTCTCCGCTTCGTCCCAGACCACCGAGTTCGGTCCGTCGATCACCTCGTCGGTGATCTCGACGCCCCGGTGGGCCGGCAGGTCGTGCATCACGAGGGCACCGGGCCGGGCCGCGGCGAGGAGCTTGGCGTTCACCTGGAACCCTTGGAAATCGGCCATTCGCTGGGCCTCGTCCGCCTCATCGCCCATCGAGACCCAGACGTCCGTGTAGATCGCGTCGGCCCCCGTCACCGCCGCTCGGGGGGAGGTGGTGAGCTCGACCTTCGAGCCGCTCGCCTTCGCGTAGCGGTGGGCATTCTCCAACACGTCCGCCGGCGGTCGGTACGCTTCCGGGATGGCGCCGGCGAAGTCCAGTCCCACCTGGGCACAACCGAGCATCAACGAATTGCAGACGTTGTTTCCGTCCCCTATCCACGCCAGTCGATGGCCGGAGTACGAACCGCTCCAGCGCTCCCGGAGCGTCAGCAGGTCGGCCACGATCTGGCACGGATGTTCGCGGTTGTCCAGAGCGTTGATCACGGGGATGCTCGCCCAGCGGGCGAGCTCGGCCATGTCCTCGGCACGGAAGGCCCGGTAGACGATCGCGTCGACGTAGCGCGATAGGACCCGAGCCGTGTCGGCGATACTCTCCCCTCGGCCGAGCTGCAGGTCCTTCGGGGAGAGGTAGAGCGCATGGCCCCCGAGGTCGTTGACCGCGACCTCGAAGGAGGTGCGGGTACGCGTGGACGGTTTCTCAAAGATCATGCCGATGTTCCGTCCCGGTCGGACTGCGCTCAGGTCAGCGCGCCGCCGGGCCTCCTTCATCTGCGCGGCTCGGGCGAGTAGCGCGTCGAGGTGGCCGGCGAGGTCGGCGAGGCCGAGCAGGTCGTGCTTCGCGTGGACGCTCACGCAGCGCGCACCCCGAAACCGGGCTAAAGAAGTACTGTCGCCGACCGGTCCGGACCGTCAGGGTTTCCTACCTGTCGCGTCGAACTCGGCGCCACGGGCCCGGCGGCGCCGGCGAAGGGTCCACCGCCATCCGAAGGGAGGGATTGGGTGAGCGAGCCGTTTTTACACCCCACCCGATGGGCCGACCGAGGAGCTGCATGCCCCCCGCTACGCGCACATCCCGAGAGTCGAGCCGTCGGACGAAAGCGAGCCCGCCCCGGCGCGCCGCTCCTTCCCGCGGGGGTCGTCGGGTCTACATGGTGACCGGCGGGGTCACCAAGTTCGCCAAAGCGCATCCCGCGATGGACTTCCGGCTCATGGTCAAGCGCGCCTACGACCAGGCGCTCGCCGAGACGCCGAACCTCACCCGGGACCGGATCGACGGCACGCGGATCTCCTACTTCTCCGACCACTTCACGCGGCAGCTCAAGGCCGCGAGCATGGTGCAGGACTACCTCGGGATGAACCCGAAGGGATCGGTCCGGATCGAGTGGGGCGGTGCCACCGGTGGAGAGTGCTTCCAGGCGGCGTACGAAGCCGTGGCGAGCGGCCGGATGGACATCTGCCTTGCCGCCGGCTTTGAGACGATGAGCCGGGTGGCGACCTGGAAGGGCAACGAGTTCATCGCGCTCGCTTCCGACACGAACTACGACTTCCCGCTGGGCGGGTTCTACACCGGTTACTACGCACTCATGGTGGTCCGGCACATGTACGAGTACCTCGCACTCCGCAAGTTCGCCCACGTGGCGGACGAGCGGGAGCGGCAACGGCTCGCCATCCAGGAAGGGAGCCGAATCATGAGCTGGGTGTCGGTCAAGAACCACCGCAACGCCGTCCACAACCCCTACGCGCAGTACCCCAAGCGGCTCACCGTCGAGCAGGTGCTCGCCTCCGAGCTCATCTCCTACCCGCTCACGCGCGAGCAGATCTGCACCATGTCCGACGGCGCGGCGGTCGTCGTGCTGGCCGACGAGGCGCGAGCCAAGGAACTCACCGACCGACCGATCCTGGTCAAGGGAGTGGGGTGTGGCACCGACACGATGCGTCTAGCGGACCGGCCGTTCGGGAAGGTCCCGCTGATGCCGCACGAGAAGGCCGCCGACTACGCGGACCTGCCCTACCCGGGTGTACACTCCTTCCGCGCCGGGCGCGCCGCCGGCCTCGAGGCGTATCGCCACGCCGGCATCGAGGACCCGCGCAAGGAGCTCGACTTCATCGAGCTCCACGACGCCTACGCCTCGAGCGAGATCCAGACGTATGAGGACCTCGGCCTGTGCAAGTATGGCGAGGGGTACGACTACGTGCTCCGCGGGGACCCGTTCCTCGCCAACATCGACTACGGACTGCCCACCCCCAAGGCCGGCGCGCTCCCCGTGAATCCGTCGGGAGGGCTCATCGCCTGCGGCCACCCCGTCGGTGCGACCGGCCTCATGCAGGCGGTCTTCGCGTTCTGGCAGTTGCAGGGCCGGATCGCGACCCACTTCGGCGACGCCACCCTCCAGCTCAAGAAACCCAAGCGCGGCGCCATCCACTCCCACGCCGGCACCGGCTCCTCGGTCACGGTCTCGATTCTCGAGCGGGGGTTCTAGTCGTGGCGCGTCCGAAGCTCTTCGAGTCGTTCCGCGAGGTGCAGGCCGAGCTCGAGCGCAGCGGCTCGGCGCTCTTCCGGGACAAGGACGGGTTCGAGGCGCTGGTGATCAAGAACCCGTACGCTATCAACTACATCCACAGCTACGCCGAGGACACGCCGTTCTTCCTCGGGCTCTCCGAGGGCCGCCTCTTGGGCAGCCAGTGCACGGGACCGAAGTGCGAGTTCCTCTACGCCACGCCCCGGGGCCACTGCATGGTCTGCGGCACCCGCACCCGCTGGCAGGAGTTGCCGCTCAACGGGAAGCTCCACTCCTGGACCACCTGCCACTTCGGCAGCGAGGCCTTCCTCAAGGAAACGCCGTACAATCTGGGTCTGGTCGAATTCGAGGGCGCCGGCAGCCTGCTGCTCGCGCGGATCAAGGAGGCGACCGAGTCGGAGCTGTACGTCGGGATGCCGGTCGAAGCGCGGTTCGACGCCCGACCGAAGTTCTCCATCACCGACATCTGGTTCGTTCCCGTCAAGGGCGGCTCGTCACCGGCGCGGCGCTAGGTCGGCCGATGGCCCCGGCGCCCCCCGAGGAGGCGCCGGAAGAGTTGCTGCGCGCCGACCGCCTGCCCTTCGAGCGCCGATACTCCTGGTCGGGCCGGTTCGCCCGACTGCGGCAGGAAGCCCGGAGCGACCTCGAGGGATTCTGGGGTGGGATCGCCCGGCGCGAACTCCGATGGGAGCGACCGTTCGACCGCGTGCTCGGCGGTACGCCGCCCGAGTACCGGTGGTTCGAGGGTGGCGAGCTCAACGCCGCGGTGAACTGTCTCGAGCGGCATCACAGTACGGCGACCGCCCACCGCGTCGCGTACTACTGGGAGGGAGAGGACGGCAGCCGTCGGACCGTCTCGTACGCCGACCTGTACGAGCGCGTGCGCCGGCTGGCGAGCGCGTTGGCCGAGCGCGGGTTCGGCCGCTCCGACCGGGCCGCGATCTACCTGCCCATGGTGCCCGAACTCCCCGTCGCGATGCTCGCGCTCGCCTACCTGGGGATCCCGTTCACCGTCGTGTTTTCCGGATTCTCGGCCGAGGCGCTCGCGCATCGGATGAACGACCTGGATGCCCGGCTGCTCCTGACCGCCGAGGTCGGCTTTCGCCGCGGGAAGGAGGTGCCGTTGCTCGCGACCGCGCGAGCGGCCGCCGCGCAGTGCGAGCACCTTGAGCAGGTCATCGTGCTGCGACGCACGGCGAATCCGCCGGCCCTCCAGGAGCGGGAGCTCGATTGGGGCGAGCTCCTCGCCCATCGATCACCTCCGGTCGAACCGGTCCCACTCCCGTCCGCACATCCGTTGTTCCTCCTCTACTCGAGCGGGACGACGGGCACTCCCAAGGGGATCGTCCACGGCACCGCCGGCTACCTCACCCACCTGGCCGCCACCATGCGTTGGGTGTTCGACCCGGGTCCGGTGGACGTCCTCTGGTGCGCCGCCGACGTGGGGTGGGTCACGGGCCACAGCTACATCGTCTTCGGACCGCTGCTCTGCGGGGCGACGAGCGTGCTCTACGAGGGCGCCCTCGACTACCCGGGCCCGGCCCGCGTCTACGAGATCCTGGAGCGCTATCGGGTGAGCGAGCTGTACACGTCTCCCACCGCGCTGCGCTCGCTCCGCCGTCAGGGGGACGAGCTCGCGGGGTCCCACGACCTCGGCGCGCTGCGACTGCTCGGCAGCGTCGGCGAACCGATCAATCCGTCCGTCTGGGAATGGTATTTCCGGGTGATCGGAGCCGGACGGTGCCCGATCGTTGACACGTGGTGGCAGACCGAAACCGGAGGGATCATGGTCTCGCCCGTGCCCGCGCTCGACAGCCGTCCCCTCAAGCCCGGATCGGCCACCCTCGCGATCCCCGGCGTGGACGTGGCCGTCCTCCGCGACAACGGGACCGAGTGCCCGGCGGGCGAGCGGGGCCTCGCCGTCATTCGACAGCCGTGGCCCGGCATGCTGCTCGGGCTCTGGAACGACCCGGAGCGGTACCGGTCGACGTACTGGAGCCGGTTCCCCGGCGTCTACTACACCGGGGACTATGCGGTCCGCGACGCCGACGGCTACCTGTGGTTCCTCGGGCGGGCCGATGAGGTGCTCAAGGTCGCGGGCCATCGCATCGGTACGGCCGAGGTGGAGGGCGCGTTGCTGCAGCACCCGGCGGTCGCCGAGGCGGCCGTCTGCGCGGTGCCCGACGACCTCAAGGGCGAAGTGCCGGTCGCGGTCGTCGTCCTGCGATCGGGAGCCCTCGCGTCGCCGACCCTGGCCGAAGAGCTCGCGGAGATGGTGGGCGGGCGGATCGGCAAATTCGCTCGACCCCACCGGGTGCTGTTCGTGGGACGCTTGCCGAGGACCCGCAGCGGCAAGATCATGCGGCGCGTCGTCCGCGGCGTGATCGTCCACGGCAAGGAGCTCGGCGACCTCTCGACGCTCGAGGAGGAGGCTTCGGTGGAGGAAGTGCGCGCCGCCGCCGACTCCCTCGCGGGCGATCTCGCCCCGAGCCGGGCCACCCGCTAGTCGGCCGGCGGCCCTACGCGGGCCCGTCGACCCAGGGAGCCCTCGCACCGGCGCGGAGAAGTGCCGCGGGCCGGGCTTGAACCGGCGGCTTCAAGATCTTCAGTCTTGCACTCTCCCAAACTGAGTTACCGCGGCATCCGCGCCGGCGCGAGTGGAGGGGACGCGCCCGGGTATAAAGTGGCTGTTCACGGGCGGCCGGCCGCTCCGCTCCCCGCGGTGCTCCTGCGAACGCGCGCGTCCGCGTTCGGAGCGGTTTCGTCGCCGCCGCGCTCCCGCTAGTTTATCAGGTCCGTTTCGCCTGAATACCGCTCCCAGCGATGCGGACGCTCGTCATCACGGAGAAGTTCTCGACCGCACTGCGGATCGCCATCGTCCTGTCGGACGGGCAGATGAAACGCGGCCGCGTCGAGGGCATGCCGCTCTTCACGTTCACTCGGCCCGACGGCGAGTGGTCGGTCGCGGGGCTCCGGGGCCACATCGTCGAGCTCGACTATCCCGAGGAGCTCTCCCGCTGGTCGCTCGAGGGACTCCCCCAGCTCCTCGAGACCAAGCCGCTCAAGCGGGTGACGGCCCCCAAGATCGTCAACGCGCTGCAATCGATCGTGCGCGAGTACGAGCGCGTCGTCCTCGCCACCGACTTCGACCGCGAAGGGGAGCTCATCGGTGTCGAGTGCCTCGAACTGCTCCACCAGGTCCATCCGACCATCCAGGTACAGCGAGCGCGGTACAGCGCGCTCACCCACGACGAGATCGAGCAGAGCTTCACGCATCTCGCCGAAGTGGACCACGCCCTCGCCGACGCCGCGGGGGCCCGGCAGGAGATCGACCTCGTCTGGGGCGCGTTGCTGACCCGCTTCCTCACGCTGAGCTCGGAACAGCGGGGTCACGGCTTCCTGAGCGCCGGCCGGGTGCAGACCCCGACGCTCGCACTGCTGGTCGAGCGGGACCAGGCGATCCGCCAGTTCGTGCCGACCCCGTACTGGGAGCTGTTCGCCGACGCCGAGCAGGGGGAGGAGCGATTCACCCTCGCGCACACCCACGGCCGCTTCGAGGAGAAGGCCGACGCCGAGGGCCGGCTCTCGAAGCTGACCGGGGCGACCGAGGGGCACGTGCTGACCTTCCAGGAGGAGGAGAGCCGCCGGCGTCCGCCGATTCCGTTCTCCACCACACTGTTCGTAGCCGAAGCGAGTCGGATGGGCATCGGCGCCGCCTACACCATGCGGGTGGCCGAGGACCTTTACACCCAAGGGTTGATCAGCTACCCGCGTACGGACAACACGGTCTACCCCCGCGGACTCGGACTGCGCGCGCTCGTCGAACGGTTCCTGAAGAGCCCGTTCGAGAAGGAGGCCGAGTACCTGCTGCGCCAGCCGAGCTTCCGCGCCACGCGCGGCCGCTCGGAGACCACCGACCACCCGCCGATCTACCCGACGGCGGTGGTCGACCCGAAGAAGCTCAAGCCGGACCACGCCCGGATCTACGAGCTCGTCGTCCGCCGGTTCTTCGCCACGGTCGCCCCCGACTGCGTCGGCCGCAGCCGGCAGGCCACCGTGGACATCCGGGGCGAACCGTTCGAGGGGCGGGGGCTGCTCATCGACGACCTGGGCTGGTACACGCTCTACCCGTACTCCCACCCGGAGGAGCGGACGCTGCCGGTGCTGACTCCCGGGGCGAAGGTCCACCTCACCGCCGTGCGGCTCGCCCAGGAGCAGACGCGCCCTCCGCGCCCGTTCACTCAGGGGACGCTCATTCAGGAGATGGAGCGGCTCGGGCTCGGCACGAAGAGCACGCGCCACGACGTCGTCCAGAAGCTCGTGGACCGCCGGTACATCCAGCTCCGCAACCTGGAGCCGACCGGCACGGGCATCGCCGTCACCGAGGCGCTGCGGGCCCACGCGCCGGTGATCACCCGGCCGGAGATGACGCACCGGCTCGAGGAGGAGATGGTGCTCGTCGCGGAGTCGAAGAAGGCGCAGGCCGAGGTGCTCGCCGATTCGCGGGAGATGCTGCGGGAGGCCTACGAGCTGCTCGCGCGGAACTCCGCCGGCGTGCGCGCGACGCTGCAGGGCGCGCTCGACCAGCAGCATTTCGCCGGCCCGTGCCCCCGGTGCGGAGGCGCGCTGCGGATCGCACGCAGCCCGCGAGGCAGCCGCTGGATGCAGTGCGTCAACAACCCCTCCACCTGCCCCGTGAGCTTCCCGCTGCCGGCGGCCGGGTTCATCGAACCGGCTCCCGAATTCCTCTGCGCCACCTGCAAGACTCCTCGGCTGCGGATCACCTTCCGTGGCCAGCGGCCCGACCTGTACTGCGTGAACCCGGAGTGCGCCGAGCACAAGCGCGCCTTCGAGATCGGCCCGTGCCCGAGCTGCGGTTCGCCGCTCGCGATCCGGCACTCCTTCGCCGGGAAGCGGTTCGTCGGATGCACCGGCTACCCGGAATGCCGCGTCACGTACCCACTGCCCCAGCGGGGGAAACTCGAGCCCGCCGCCGAGCCGTGTCCCGTGTGCCGTTCCCCCATCGTCACGGCCATCGAGGCCGGACGTCGGCCCTGGACGCTCTGCATCAACCCGGCCTGTCCGTCGCGCGAAAAGAAGGCCGCGGTCGCCCCACCGTCCCCGTCGGCTCCGCCCGCCACCGCGATGACGGCGGAAAAGCCGGTGGCGCGCAAGCGCGCCCCCACGAAGCCACGGACTCGCACTACTCCCACTGCGTCGGCTGCCCCCCGCCCGCGGAAGCGCTCCCGCGCGCCTCCCAAGGGCGGCGCGAGCGAGCCGGAACCGGCCGTGACCCCCCCTCCGGGCTAGCTCGGGGCTCGGGCCGCAGGGCAGCCACCGCGCCGCCATGAGCGCATCGGCGGCCGGGAGCGTTTCGCGGCTACCGGCCGCGGGTTAAATACGAACCTTTCGTCGAAACGCTGTGGACCAGGCGACTCGCCGGGTGGGTGAGCTAGGATCCCGTACGTGGGAGTCAGAGCTCGGGCGCTCGCCGCTCGTGATCCTGCCGGTCGGCGCGCTCGAGGCGCACGGCCCACATCTTCCGCTAGCGGCCGACCAGATCCAGGCCGAGCACACTGCCGCGGAACTGGCCGAGCGGGAACACGGCCTGGTGTTGCCCTCGTTAGCGTACGGCGTCTGCCGCGGGGCCCGGCGGTTCCCCGGCACGGTAGCGCTCTCCTCGTCGGCACTGGCGACGCTCACAGGTGAGCTGGTGACCAATGCCGGCCGCATGGGAGTACGGCGGCTGCTCGTGCTCTCGGGTCACGCGGAGGCGCCGCACATGGCGGCGCTCAAGGAAGGCGCCGACGGCGCTCTCGCCCGAGGCGGCTCGCTCCGCGTAATGGTGATCTCCGATTACGAGTTCGTCTACGAGTTACGCGGCACCCTTGCGCCAGCGAGCGACGGACATGCCGGCCTGCTCGAGACCTCGCGGGTGCTGTCGATGACGCCGGAGCTGGTCGGCCCGGTGCGCCCGTCGGGCACCGATCATCGTCCGAAGCACCGTGTGGGCGAGAGCACACCCGAGGAGTGGCCCGAGAGCGTCGTGGGGGACCCCGGCGCCGCGAGCGCCGAGCTGGGGCGGAAAGTCCAGGAGCATGTGCTGCGCCGACTCCAGGACGCCCTCGCCCGCGAGATGCCGGCGTAAGGTAGGTCGGACGTGAACGGACCGCAGGACGCCATCCGCATCCGTGGCGCCCGTCAGCACAACCTGAAGAACATCGACCTCGACCTCCCACGGAACCGGTTCATCGTGGTCACCGGTGTCTCCGGTTCCGGCAAGTCGAGCCTGGCCTTCGACACCCTCTACGCCGAGGGCCAGCGCCGGTACATCGAGAGCCTCTCCTCGTACGCGCGGCAGTTCCTCGGGCAGATGGACAAG
>JAKIWO010000035.1 GCA_022749995.1 Thermoplasmata archaeon
AGTTCACGGACAGGTCCCCACCGCTGCGCACGGTTGGCTCAACAGCTGTCCGTGGTCGAATACGAGGGCGGCTCCGCCGGCGTCAAAGTAGAAGTTGTACAGCACGTTTCCGGAGACCGAGCTCTGCGTTTCGATGAACACTGTAATGGTGCTCGACGTCCCGGGGGATCCGGTCGTGACGGCGAACTCGAGCTCCAGCTCGGTCGAGGTCGGAGCCGCCGAGGTCTCCTGAACGGTCCATTCGACCGCTGAGTGGCCGCTGGTGGCGGAGTTGAGCACGTACGAGGCCGTGCCGGCAGGGAGTGTCGAGGGGCTCGCAACGGTGAGGCTCGCCGCACCGGGTACGGTTCCCGGGATGGTGGCCGCGACCACGGCGTGGAACTTCCAGTAGCTCAGCAGCGAGGCGGCCGTGTCGCCGGCCGTACCGGTGTCCGAAGGCCCCGCGTGCAGGGTGAGGAAGCCGATGGTGAAGCCCGTAAGTCCCAACACGAGGGCGAGTCCGAGAGCGAGCGTCGTCCGGGTAAACCGGGGCCGGGCCGGGACAGGAGAGGAGTGGGTGCGAAGCCCGCTCGAGTCCGCCGCCGCTCGTGGCCGGGTCGGCCCGGAGAAGTTCATCGGCCTCGGGGGAGGCGGTGGACGGCAGACGCCGTCGGCCAGCGCCCACCGGCGCCCCGCGCGCGTCGCGGAGGCACGAAGGGGTCGGTGCTGGTCTCTAGCCAAAACAGGTTCATCGCCGCCGTTGCCAAACGATTAAATACCATTTTCCGGGATATAGTTGTTCCATCCGAAGGAAAATGCTGCGATTCAACGTCCCACGGCGGCTCGTGTTCTCTGTGGTCTCGCTCCTGCTCGCGGTGTTCAGTATCGGCTTCGTCATCGGATCGATCACGATCAACTCCGGCACCGAGACCGGGAACGGGAACTACACGGGGGCCACGGCCCTCAACTACTGGAGCGAATCCTCGGTGGGACTGGCCGGGGCCCCGGGCGCGCTCCCGAGCACGCTGAGCCAGAGCGTCGCCGCGCCCACGGTGCTCGCAGGTGCGAGCGCAAGCTACGGCGTCAACACCCAGACCGCGGGCGACACCGAGCAATTCTTCAAGTTCGCCGAAACGAGCGCGGCACCAGTGAACACCGAGGTCGAGGTAGTCTTCACGGTGAACACCGGAGCGGGTGCCGGATCTACGACGACCGTGACGGTCTTCGTGGAGACTCAGTCGAGCGCCCCCGGCTCAACCCTCACCTTCACGCTGTACTACGACTTGGGCTCCGCCGCCAGCGCCAACCTCATCCTGAACAACGCGCAGCAGGTCTCCCAGCAGTGCAGCGCGGTCGGCACCTGCCCGTAGTCTGACGGCAGTTCCGTGCGCTCGGCGCCTGGTGGGGCCTAGAGCCCTTCGGACCACCGCACTCCCCTGAGCACCGCAGCGCGCGGGGTGATCGGCTGTCGATGCCCATCGGTTCGGTCCGGTGGAGCTCGCGTCAGCGACGGCGAAGCCGTTATCGCGCTCACCCTCGATGCTCCGGCAGAGGCGCCGATGGCCTACGACATGTACCAGGAGATCATCCTGCAGCACTACCGGGCGCCGCACCACTTCGGCACCCTGACCGACCCGTCGTATTCGGGGGAAGAGTCCAACCCGCTCTGCGGGGACCACATCCGCCTCGACCTGAGAATCGGCGGGCCCGAGGGGAAAGTGGAGGAAGTACGGTTCAGCGGTGATGGATGTGCCATCTCCGTCGCGAGCGCCTCCATGCTGACCGACCGGCTCCAAGGCAAGTCGCTTACCGAGGTGAAGACACTCACGCAGGAGGATGTCCTCAAGCTCCTGGGCATACCGCTCTCTCCCGTGCGAATCAAGTGCGCGCTGACAGGATTCGCCGCGCTGGGCCGGGCGCTCGCCTCCCGCCTGCCCTCGGACGGACCGTCCGGGATCGCTCAGGAGAGCACGTGAAGATCGAGCTCGACTCAGACTCCTGTGTGCTCTGTGGGCTCTGCACCGGGGTCTGTCCGCCCGGCGCCCTCGAGCTCGAGCCTCGGGCCCTGGTGGTCCTCGATCACTGCAACGGCTGCGGGCTGTGCGTGCCCTACTGTCCCGTGGGTGCCCTCTCGGGTGGCCGCCTGCGCGCGCGACGGGGCTCGAGGGGATAGATGGGCCGAACGAACGATCGACCCCGTGCGGAGGGAGCCAGCGCTCCGCGGGTGCTCCTCGTCGACCCGTACCTTGCCCGGGAAGACCCCATGGAGCGGAAGTCGGTGGAGCTCTATCCCTCGCTCGGGATACTCAACCTCGCGGCGTTCCTCCGGGATCACGGCGCGCAGGTCCAGGTCACGGACCTCACCTTTGCGCGCAGCGCGCGCCCGGTGGGCAACGCTACCCGCTCGTTTCGGCCCCACATTGTAGGTGTCCACACCAAATCGCTGACCTACCCGCGCGCCGTCGAAATCGCCGCCATGGCCAGAGAAGGCCCCGCGCTCGCCGTGGCCGGCGGGCCGGACGCCGCCACCCGGCCGGAGCTCTACCTGGACAGTGGCTTCGACGTCGTGGTCACGGGCGAGGGCGAAGTCACCTTGGCGGAGCTCGCCCGCAAGGTGGCCGACGGGGCATCGACCGCCGACATTCCCGGGACGGTGGTCCGGTCGGGCGGGTCGTTGCACCGGAATCCCTCCCGGCCGTTCCTCCAGGACCTGGACGCGCTCCCGCTGCCGGCGTGGGACCTCGTGGATATGGAGGGGTACCTCCACCGCTGGGAACAGCGCACGGGGGAGCGCCGAGCGGCGCTGCTCACCTCCCGCGGCTGCCCGTTCGACTGCTCTTGGTGCTCCAAACCGGCGTTCGGCCGGAGCTTCCGCCAACAGTCCCCGGGCCGAGTTCTCGACGAGGTCGAGGCGCTGGTGAAACGGTATCGCGTCGACTACCTACGATTCTGCGACGACGTCTTCGGCATCCAGCGCCGCTGGCTGGAGGAGCTGCTGGACGGGCTCGAAGCGCGACAACTGCACCTCAAGTTCGAGTGCCTGGCCCGCGTCGACCTGCTGAAGCCGGACCTGCTCGCGCGGATGAGGCGCGCCGGACTCGAGCGGGTGTACCTCGGGGTCGAGTCGGGGAGTCAGAAGATGCTCGACGTCATGAACCGGGGCACTCGGTTGGCCCAGGTCGAGAGCATCGCGCAGGCCTTGCGACGGGAAAAGGTGCGCCAATTCTGGTTCCTGATGTTGGGGTATCCCGGCGAAACGCTCGAGGACATCGAGGCCACGCTGCGCCTGTTCCGTCGCTTCTCCCCCGAGGAGTACTCGGTCTCGATCGCCGTCCCGATCCCGGGCACCCGCTTCTACGAGTCGGTGCGGGATCGGTTGCGCGGGGTGCGGGCCCGCTCCCGCAAGGGCGGCGTCAGCCTGCTGTACGAGGCGGCGTATCCGCAGAGCCTCTACCGGTGGGAACAGTATCGGTTCGACTGGAGCGCGCACGTGCAACGGCTGCGAGGGCGGCTGGACCCCTCGGTCCTAGCGGAACTCGAGTCCGCCGCCGACCGGTTTCACGCCCGGGTCGCCGAGCCGCTCCTGCTCGGGACTCGAGTCCCGGCGCCTCGCCGACGGGAGAGTCCGGGACGCCGTTCGCTTCGGCTTCCGCCGCGACTCGATGCCCTTCGGGCTCAGCTGGCGCGCCAGCGGCCATTCCGCTAGCGCCGTTCGCGACCCGACCGCCCCTCAGGTCGGGCCGTGGTCGCGGTCGAGGGCTGGGGATGGACCGGGCAGTGCCGTCCGAGGCGGCACATCCGGCACTTCTCGGGCGACAGCGGTGGGATGGGCTTGCGCAATCGGCCGTACTTCCTTCGCGGCGTCCTTGACCTCGGCCGGCCCATGGACCGGGCGGCTTGAAACGGGAGTGTACGTCCCTCTCCCTCTCCTCGTCGTGGGCCACGCACGGTCCGCCGCAAGGCGTAAGGTGAGACTCGGTTCCGCCCGCCGTGGTGCTGCTACGTGGACGCGCGACGCCCGACGGCACGGCCCGATTCGCCGCGCGCGCCCAGCGCAAGCAGGTGCATCCCTCCCACTTCTCGGATGAACGCAGCGGGCTGCACCTGAGCTCGATCGGTCTCGGGACCTACCTCGGAGAGGAGGACGGCCCCACCGACCTCGCGGTCACCGAAGCGGCGCGCCTTGCGGTAGGATCGGGCCGCGTGAACCTGCTCGACACCGCGATCAACTATCGGAATCAACGTGCCGAGCGGAGCCTCGGACGGGCGCTCGGCCTTCTCTCCGAGGCGGGAGTGGCCCGGGAGGAAGTGTTCGTCGCCTCCAAGGCGGGCTACTTGGCCCCCGATGGAGAGTCCGGCCTGGCGCCCGCCTCCTGGGTACAGTCCGAGTTGATCCAACCGAAGGTCCTAGCGGCCCGCGACATTGTCGACGGGAGCCACGCGATGACCCCGGCGTACCTGCGAGACCAGGCCCGGCGCAGTCGGGAGAACCTGGGGATCGAGACCCTCGACCTGCTCTATCTCCACAACAGCGCGGAGGCGCAGCAGCCGTGGGTCGGCCGGGAAGCGTACCTGGAGCGACTCGGCAGCGCCTTCGAGGAATTCGAGCGGCTCCGATCGGACGGATGGATCGCGCACTATGGGTTGGCCACGTGGGACAGCCTCCGTTCTCCGCGCTCGGCGCCCTCTCACCTCGAGCTCGAGTCTGCCCTCGCGCTGGCCGTGAAGGCGGGCGGAACCACGCACGGGTTCCATTTTCTCCAGTTTCCCTTCAATGTGGCCATGCCCGAGGCCTCCGCGCTGCGGAGCCAGCGGGTCGGCGGGCGCGCCACCTCGCTCTTCGGGGCGAGCCAGGCGCTGCAGCTAGGGTGCTTTACCAGCGTCCCACTGTTGCAGGGTCAGTTGCTCGATCGGCTGCCCGCGGCCGACGGCCTCTCGCCCGCCCAGTGGGCGGTGCAGTTCGCGCGCTCGGCGCCAGGGAACCTCGCACCGCTCGTCGGGATGAAGCGGCCCGAACACCTGGCCGAGGACCTCACGGTGGCGGAACAGCCACGCTGGGGAGCGGAGGCGTTTCGCTCTCGCCTCGAGCAGTCTTCGGGCGTCGCGGACGCGGGCGGGCCGGGGTAGCCGCCGGGGCCGACCCCCGAGCGGGCTCGGCCGGGGGCTCCGTGCCCTCCCCTCGTAGCTGCGAGAGGCCGTCGATCTTCTCGACGCTCACGACCCGATCGACCGCCCCTTCGAGCTGTCGCTCGTGGGAGACGAGGAGGATCTGGGGAAGGCCGAGGGAGTCGAGCAGCTCGCCCAGCCGAAGCACCTGCTCCGGGGAGAAACCATCGGTCGGTTCGTCCAGGATCAGGGTTTGCAGGCGCAACCGCCCGGATTCGCGGACGAGCGCACCCATCGCGAGGCGGTACGCCAGGGCGAGAGCGGTCCGCTCCCCTCCGGAGAGAGCGGCTGCCGGGGTGATCTCTCCATCGATCTCGACCTCCGGGCCGAACGTGGCGTCGCAGCGGGCGATGAGCGCCGGATCGGCGAGCAGTCGAGAAAAGTTTCGCGCCAGTAGTCGTGAGAATTCGGCCTGGGCACGGCCCAAGCACCGGTGCTCGAGCTCGACCAGGCGCACCCGGAACGATTCCCGCATCCACGCCGCACGGGCCCGGTCGAGGCGAGCCGCCTCGACCCATTCCCGCCGTTCGACCAGGCGGAGTTCCGCCTCGTCGCGCCGGATCCGCGCCGATTCCTCCAGCTGACGCGCTCGGGCCACATCGGACAGATGGGATTCGAGCGCCGCCTGCCCACGCTCCCGCCGGCGCCGCAGCTCCTGGACCAGCACCGCGAGGTCAGTCGATCGCCCGAGTCGCTGCTCGATCGCCCGCAGCTCTTCGCGGCGCGCCGCCTCCCGCGACTCGGCCGCCGCCAGTTGGCGGTGGAGCCGCAGCTGTTCCTCCGAGAGGCGCGCCAGGCCTTCCCGCGCCGCGGTCAGCTCGTGCTGCCGCCGCTCGCGAATCCGCTCTTTCTCCTCGAGGGCGCTCAACTCCTGCTGCAGGGCGAGCCGCCGCTCGGTCAAGGGTGCCAGTCGTTCGACCTGCACCTCAAGCAGGGCACGGCGGGCAGCGGTGTCGGTGAGGGCTCGCTGCGCCTCCCCTTGGTCGCTCGCCACCTTCGCTTCCTCGTTCCGTCGACGCACGAGGGTTTCCCCCGCCTCCGATCGACGGCGTTCGAGCTCCCGCCAACGCTCCCAGGTGCGTTCGAACTCGCTCCGCGATTCCCGGAGCGCACTGGCGCGCGCGAGTGCCTCCATCGTTTCCTGGGCGGCCAGATTCCGGCGGCCCACCTCGGCGCGTGCCTCGAGCTCGTGCGACGTGAACTCGTCAGGGCGCACGGCCTGGTGACACCGAGGGCACTCTCCCGCGGTGAGCAGTTGTTGGAGCTGCTCGAGCTCCAGCTCTTGCTCGAGTAGCCGGGCCCGGGCGTGATCCATCCCCGCTCGAATTTCCTGCTCGAACAGGCCGAGCTCGGTGGACGTGCGCGGGTCAGGTGGGACCGGCTCGGAGGCCGGCAGCTCCAGTCGAGACCGGCCCTCGGCGGACTCCGCCTCTTTCCGGACGACGATCGCCCGCCCCAGGGCGGCGCCGAGCTCGGCGAGCCGTCGCGACTCCGCGCGCTCTTCGGTTTGGATCTGCAGCAGAGCCCGGGAGAGCCGGTCCCGTTCGAGCAGGTCCCGCTCGAGCTGTCCCAGCTCCCGCCGGAGGGATTCCGCCCGTTCGGCATCGCCGGCAGATCCGAGGGAAGTCGTCTCGGCTAGCGTCGCCTCAGCGGTCAACTGCGTTAGGCGCGATCCAATCTCCCCGAGCCCGGACCGCAGCTCCTCCAACTCTCGGCGTTGCGCGTCCAGTTCCGCCGTCAGCTGTGCCCGTCGCGACCGGTCCACCTCCACCCGGCCATGCTCGACCTCCTGGGTCGCAAGTTCGGCCATGATCACCGCGAGGCTCTGCCGAGCCCGGGCCACCAGCGGTTCGAGCTCCCGAAGCCGGTCGAACTGCGAGGTGGCCTCCCGCACGGCACTGTCGCGGTCCTCCTGCCAATGGCGGAGAGCTTCGGCGCGGTCTTCGCCCCGCTCCGCCCGTTCCGATAGGCGCGCGGCGAGCTCCCCGGCGTTCTCGGCCGCGGTGCGGTACCGTTCGAATCCCAGGGCCTTGCGGATCGTCTCGAGCCGGTCGTCCGGACTCTGGACGAGCACTTCCCGCATCCGCTCCTGCGGAATGTAGACCGCCCAGCGCCAGACGTCGGAGTGCGCCCGCGGGCTCGGATTGTCCGGGAAGCCGAGCAGGTCGATCGCCCGCTGCTTGAGTTCCGTCGCCGAGTATCGGGTCCTCACCCCGTCCCGGCCGTACGAGCTCTCCTCCGTGTCGAAGCTTTCCTTGCCGCGCACCCGCCGCCGCCGGAACCGGCGGCGGAACTCGTACCGGTGGCCGTCCTCCTCGAGCTCGAGGGTCACCTCGGCCTCGCGCTCCCGGTGACGGACCAGATGTTCGGGAGCGACTTCGGCGAATCCGAAGAGCGCCATCTCTACGGCGTGGAGCAAGCTCGTCTTGCCCGAGCCGACATCACCGACCAGCAGCGTGCGCCCGGGGCGCAGCTCGAGCCTCCCTTCGGCGTAGCTACGGATGTTCCGGACCGTGATCGACCGCAGTTGCACGGGCTAGGCCTCGGGGGTCACGGGTCGGGCGCGAGGCGGCCGGAGCAGCGCGAGCGCGGCGTCGGTGCGTTCTTGACGGTAGTCGAGCGCGGCCTGTCCCTCCGAACGGGGCCACCCGAGCTCGCGCAGCAGCTGCCGGATCCGCTCCTCGCCGGCGCTTCCGTGGAGCTCCACCAGCTCCGCGGGCGCCTCCGTGCTCAGGCGGCGCACCATCTCGAGCTCGAGTTCGGCCTCGGAGCGGCGTTCGGCCGAGCCGCCCGCGGCCGTCAGCACGAGGTCGGACAGGTCGAGGGTGACCGACTCCGAGCTCTCCTCCTTCGCATGGGCGAGCGCACCGAACCCTCCGGCCGCCGGATCCCCCTCCGCCAGCTTCCCGTGCACTCGGGAGAAGACGAGCGCCCCCGGTCGGCGGGCCGCGGCGAGGCGGTCGGACACCAGCGCCCGCGCCTCCGACGGAGCCTTTCCGTCGACGTCCACGTCGAGGATGGTGATCCGCTCGGTCGGCGCCGTGTCCACGAACTCGACCGACGGCTCCCCCTGGGTCACGCTGACGATGGCGACCCCCTGGTGTGTCTCCCGCCGCGCCGCGTGCTCTAGGTCGGTGATGCTGGTCCCGAACACCGCGCCGGGATTGACGAGCAGCCCGCCGTCGGGGCCGCTGCCCTCGTAGGTGAAATGGATGTGCCCGCCGGCGTAGTAGGCGCAGCCCGGTGGCAAGTCCTCCCGCGAGATGCCCTCGATGTGCTCCCGCAGCGGCGGCGGGAGGTACTCCCGGATGGCGGCGTGGAACTGGAAGATGTGGAATCCGGGCTGGGCCCGGAACGCCTCGCTGTCGACGGAGCGGAAGTAGGCGGCGTCGAGCCCGTGGGATCGGCCGGAGATGCCCGCGATCACCGCTCCCGTCGGCCCGTCGACGGTGAATCGCAGGCTCCAACGATCCCCCTCGGCCCGGACCGGCTCGGGGGCCGCACGCAGGAATAGGCCGCTCTCCGCGAGGACGTCGAGCCAGCTCACCCGGTGGGCGACGTAGTCGTGCGAACCGTAGATGACGTAGACACGGCAACCGGCCGCAACTAGACGCCGCAGCCGGGCCGCGACGGGTGCGACCTCCGCGGGCTCGGGCACGGGCGTGTGGAACAGGTCCCCCGATACGAGCAGGAATTCGCAGCCGCGCTCCTCCACCACTTCGAGGGCGCGCAGGACGCTCGTCCGCAGCGCCCCGCGGACCGCCGGCTCTCGAGGCCACGCGCCCACGTGCGCGTCGGCCAGATGGGCGAACCGGAAGGAGCGGCCCGCCATGGGCCGCTATCCGGTGGAGCTCTGTCTCGGTGGCGGCGGGCCGTTCCGCAGATCCGCGGACTTGCGGAGGAGGGCCGCCAGTATCCCAGCGGCGGCGCCGAGGGCCACTAGGCCGAGCCCAATGGAATCATCGGAGATCGAGAGTTTCGTGCCGGTCGGGGACGGAGTGGCCGATGGAGGGGCCGGGCGAGTGGCGGTCGGGGGGACGTTGGCCTGGGCGAGGATCTCTTGGATGGTCCGTTGCTGCAACTGGAAGAGCTCGGTCGCCTCCTCCATGGTGATCTGCCGATTCTGCAGCCGCGAAACGAGGTAGGCATAGCGCGGTGAGGGTGCCGCCAGCGGGCTGGGCGCCTCCGGGGCCGACGGGGCCGCACGGGGGGAGGGGGCGGTCGGCGGCCGGTAGCTTCGGTAGGGGGTTCCCATGGTGCGGTACGTGCGAAGCCGGCCCCCTTGATGAGCTTCGCGCGGCCGTCGAGCGTCGCCCTGCGGCTGGGGGCGCCGTGGGCACTGCCCGCGGGATTGGAGAACCCCCCGGCTACCGAGCCGTTATCAACCCAAAGCGGAATCGACGCCCGTGCCCGCATCCACTCCGCCGGCCGCTGAGAACGCCGAGGGGGACCGGCGCCACGTCCACGTACGATTGTCCGACTCCCGCGCCTCGGTCCTCGACCTGGTGACCGAATACCTTCAGGCGGCCGGGAAGGCACCGGATTGGTATTGGAGAATTGCCGGACGACTCGAGGAGGAGAATTCGGACGAGGTGGAGGACCTGATCACCTCCGCGTTCGAGGCGGGGGCCTTCCTCTCCCACGAGCACCCCGAGGAACTCCGGTTCGACTGGGTCAGCGAAGAGGACTGCGAGAGGGAAAAGAAGGCCGAGGAACGCGGCCAGCAGAAGGAGGAGCGGGGCAAGGACCGCACCTCCATGAGCCACTACGCCTGAACGGCGCTAGCCGCGGCGCGGACGGGACTGGGCCAACGGCCCGTCAAGCTGGAGCGATAGGGACCACTCGGCAACGAGTGCTCGAGAGACGACTCCGAACTAGGTCCGGGCGCACGACGCGTCCGGACCTACCGTGAACCGAGGGCTACGGCTTCTTCTTGTTCTGGCAGCCGCAGGTGTCGCACATCGAGACAGGACCTCCACTCGACGTACGCCCGGGCGCCGTATCAACTCTGCGGGGGAGTCGCCCCGGCACCCCAGCTTAGAGGATCCCGACTAGGTAGTGCGTGGCGATGAGCACCACGAAAAGGATCGAGACGGTGTTGACCACCTTGATGAGCGGGTTGATCGCCGGCCCGGCCGTATCCTTCGTGGCGTCTCCGACGGTGTCGCCGACCACGGCGGCCTTGTGGGCATCGGAATGCTTGCCGCCGTAGTGGCCGCTCTCGATGTACTTCTTGCCGTTGTCCCAGGCGCCACCGCCCGTGGTCATCGTGAGCGCCAGGGGGAAGCCGGAAAGGATCACGCCGATGAGCACGCCGGCCAGAGCGATCGGTCCGAGGAGGAAACCGACGGCGACCGGGGTGGCGACGGCGATTGCGGCGGGCACCGCCAGCTGCTGCAGCGCGGTCACCGTAACGATGTCCACGCAAGGCCCATACTGGGGACGGTCGGTCCCCGCCAGGATCCCGGGCAGCTCCTTGAACTGGCGCCGGACCTCGAAGACGATCGCCTGGGCCGCGACGCCCACCGCGCGCATCAGGAACGAGGTGAAGAAGAACGGCAAGATCGCTCCGATCACGAGGCCGGACACGACGAGTGGGTTCGAGATGGCCAGGGCCGACTCCACGGCGGGAAGACCTCCCGGGTAGTACTTCGCCAGCGCGAAAGTGTAGGCGGCAAACAGCGCGAGCGCCGCGAGAACGGCCGAGCCGATCGCGTACCCCTTCGTGATCGCCTTGGTGGTGTTCCCGACCGCGTCGAGGGGGTCCGTCACCGCACGGGCCTCGGGGGGCAGCCCGGCCATCTCCGCGATGCCGCCCGCGTTGTCCGTGATCGGGCCGAAGGCGTCGATCGAGATGATCATCCCGGTGACAGAGAGCATGCTTGCGGCCGCCAGACCGATGCCGTAGAGTCCAAGGTCCGGGTCGACGAGCAGTGCTCCGTTGACCGTGTGCGCGCCGACCGCGGCGTACGCTCCCAGAATCCCGGAGACGATCACGAGGCCGGGGATCCAGACCGATTCGAGTCCCACGCCGAGGCCCCGGATGACGGTGGGTCCGGCGCCGGCCTGCGCGGCTTCGGCGATCTGTTGGACCGGACCGTACTTCGCACTCGTGTAGTAGTCCGTGCTCAGCACGATCAAGATCATCACGACGAGCCCGAGCGCTGTCGCAACGAACACGCCCACGTTGCCACCCATCAGCGTCTGGTCGAGGACGTAGAGGCCGACGAGCCCCACGCCGGTGGTGACTCCCAGCCCTTGGTACAGCGCGCCCATGATGGTCCCCTTGGGACCCATCCGCACCGCCGCAGTGCCCACGAGGGTCGCGACGATCGCCCAGGCGCAAACCACGAGCGGGTAGAGCACGGGCGTCTGGGCCCCCGTGCCGAAATGCGCTGCCACACCGGGCAGGAGTGTGGCGAGGAGCATCGCGCTCACCGCCGTGACCACGTAGGTCTCGAACAGGTCCGCCGCCATTCCGGCGCAGTCGCCGACATTGTCGCCGACGTTGTCGGCGATGACTGCCGGGTTGCGCGGGTCGTCCTCGGGAATACCCGCCTCGAGCTTTCCGACCAGGTCCGCGCCGACATCGGCTCCCTTGGTGTAGATGCCACCGCCGACCCGGGCGAACAGGCTCATCAACGAGGCGCCGAAGAGCAGCCCGGCCATCGAGAGGACGTTCCCGCCGAACCAGGCGTAGAAGCCGACGAGCTCTAGGAGGGCGAGCCCGGCGACCGCTAGCCCCGTGACGGAGCCACCCAGGAAGGCGTAGCGCATCGTCGCGGGGAGGTCCCCCTTGCGGGCGTGCGCCGCCGTACGAACGTTCGCCCGAACCGAAACGAGCATGCCGACCCCACCGGCGAGGGCGCTGCCAGCGACACCCAGCAGGAAGCCCACGGCGAGCTGCCAGCCGTCGCCCTGGCTCCAGAACGCGGCCGCGATGACGACCGAGAGGACCGCCGCGACGAAGAACACGGCCGTGTACTCTCGCCGCAGGAAGGCGACGGCACCCTCCCGGATGGCGGCGGCGATCTCCTTCATCCGGTCGGTGCCCTCGTCCTCCCGAAGCAACAGGACGGTCAGGACGCCGGCGTAGGCGAGCCCGAGGAGGGCTGCGAGGAGAACGACGAGCTCGAGGGAGCCGGCGCTGAAGTTCATTCGAGAGCCTCCGAGTTGTCGCCGCTTTATGGGCCGATTATTAAAGACTTCGGCTCCGAAGTCGGCGGTTCTTCGACGGTGACCGCCCCAGGGCGAGGCGCCCGCCTCTCGAGCGCGGGGTTCATAACGCCCCCCAGATTTGTAACGACACGGGATGCAGGCACTTTCCCCTCGGGACTCTGCGACTCGGCGCCGGTCCCGGGTGGACTGCCCCCGATGCTTCCGGGCGGTCGACCTCCAGCGGCTGCGGGCCCACCTCCGGGACCTCCATCACATGGACAGCGCGCAGCTCGACAAGATCCTGGTCGAGGTCCGCCGGCTCGCCATACGGGGCCGCGGTCGCCGGATCCGTCCGGAGCCGCGACCGGAATAGTCCCTACGGTTCGTAGGAACGACGCCGGACGTTGTCGAGCAATCGCTCGGCGAGTTCCCCGCGTGCGATCGTCGTCGACTGCTTCTGGCCGGCCAACCGCAAGGAAACCGTTCCCTCGCTCAGCTCTCGCTCCCCCAGCACCGCGATGTAGGGAACTCGGTCGAGCTCCGCCGCCCG
>JAKIWO010000036.1 GCA_022749995.1 Thermoplasmata archaeon
ATTTCGCCTGGCTCGCCGCCAAGCCCCGGGTCATCGAGCGATTGCGCGAGATGTTGCACCCCGAAACGATCCGAATCGTGGAGGAGTATTCCACGCCCGCGCCCACCAAGGGCGCAGAGAAGGAGAAGCCCGCCGGTCACAAAGGCTCGGCCACGCACCACTCGACGCCGGCGAAGGGCGAGGAAGCGGAGCACCCTGCATCGCACGAGACTGGTCCAAGCCATCACGCCAAGCCCAGTAGCCCAGCCGCCTCCGAATAGAACACCGCGACCCCCAGGGTCGGACGGTTCGTTCGACGCTACGAGTGCGGCCGGAGGATTCGCTCCGCGGCCGCTGCGAGCAGCCCGCCGATAATCGGTGCGATCCAGAACATCCAGCTCTCGGCGAGCGCCCAGCGAGCTGACGGCCAGACGAGGGCCGAGACGAGTGCCGGAGAGAAGCTCCGCACCGGGTTCAACGACGCGCCGTCGATCGGGATGGCGATCAGATTGGTGACGAGGAGCGCCATGCCGATCGCGACCGGGGCCAGGTTCTTCGCGGAGCTCTCCGGGCGAGTGACCAGTTGGATGACCAGGATAAAGATGAACCCGAGAGCCACCTCGAGCAGAAAGACCGCGGCCGGTGAATAGGTACAACCGGCCGGCGCTCCGAACCCGGAGAAGCACTGCGACCCGAGCGCGAAGCCTTGGGCGTACATCGCGTTCGGGGCGCTCCCGCCACCGCTGATGATGCCGAGGACGACCCCGATCCCGACGAGCCCACCCAGGATCTGGGCAACGAGGTAGCCGGGTACGTCGGCCCACTTGAACCGGTCCGAGGCCGCCAAGGAGACGGTGACGGCCGGATTGAAGTGCGCTCCGGAGAGGTCCCCAAAGGCGTAGGCGAGCGCGAGCAGTACCGCTCCAAAAGCGAGGGAGACTACCGCATCCCGGGCGGTGCCATCGATCGGCGGTAGCGTGGAGACGGCCGCGCCCCCTCCGATCAGCAGCAGCCCAAAAGTTCCGAGGAACTCCGCCAGGAGGCGAGACTGGGTCGAGGCCGCCATGCGCCCGTGGGAGCGCATGGGGGCTTAACGATTGTCGGAGCGAGCGTTTCGAGTGCCCTCCGTGTCCCCGTCCGGGCCAGCGAGCGCGACCCGCGGACGCGTTCGTACGGAATGCTCAAAGCGCCCCCTTCCTCGAAGGCGCGGATGGCCTCTCCCCCGGCGGCTTTGGCGGCTCCGGCGCCCGCCTCCAACCCGACGGTACTCGTGGTTTCGCTTTTCATCGTGGGCACCCTGCTCGCGGTCGGAGTCGGCTATCTCGGCGAGGCCGGCCTGCTCGGTGGCTCGATCCCCGGCACCTACCTCCCTACGGGCAGCGCCCACCGGTGCGAGGGCCGCAATGCCACCGCCACCTACCGCTTCGTGCTCATCGCGGGCGAGAACGGAGGCTCCACTTTCAACGGGAGTTCGCCTGGACCCTGCATCCTGGTCGGAGCCGGGAGCGTAGTCAACGTGAGCCTCCACGTTGATCCCAGCGCGGGAAGCAATCAGAGCTTGGTGCTGGTCGCGGCGGGTTCGCCCGACAACGCCTCCCCGGTCTTCGCCGGCGCGGGCTTCTCGGGCCCGCAGCGAGTGACGGGCATTGCACCTGGTGCCGAAGCGAGCTTCCTTTTCACCGCCAGCACGGCCGGCGCTTTCCGTTACGTCAGTGAAGCGCCCGGCCAAGCGGCGCGCGGCATGCAAGGCTGGTTCAACGTGACCTCTCTCGCGGCGGGCCCGCTCGTTGCCGAGAAGCCGGGATCTGCCGGAGCGAACGGTGCAGCTCCGCCTTCCGTCAGTCCGGGCGCTGCGCGCCTAATATTGGGCTAGGGCTTCCGGGAGCAGAGTCATGTCACGGACCGGGACATCCAGCCCACGAAGCAGTTCGGACCGCCCGGGTTCGTATCGCGGCTGGGCTATCGGCGGGGGGATCATCTTGGCCGTTCTCTTGGTCGGCCTCGCCCTATGGATCAGATACCACGGCTAGCGCCCCTGCGGGCTTCCGGCCACCGATAGAGGTAGACGCGGGTCGCCGCATCTACGGAGGTGGGTTCCCACCCCTTCACGGGGTGCCAGTGGCTGACCACCCGGGTCCCCGGCCGCAGCTGCGCCTCGAGCAGCGGGCGGAGCCGCTCCATCGCCTCGGGCCACAAGAACACCGCCACCACGCTCGCCGTCCGAAAGTCGGAGCCGTAGAGGTTCCCCCATTGGATCCGGACCCGATCGCGGGGTCCCCCTACCCATCGGCGGAAACGCAGGATGAGCACGCGTAACGGGTCGACCTCGACACCGACCGCGCTCGCGCCGAACTCGCGCGCGGCCCGAAAAATGATGGCCCCGGTGCCCGCGCCCAGGTCGAACAACAGGTCATCCGGACCGACGGCGGCATCGGCGAGCATCCGGGTAACGACCGACCTCGGCGCCGGCTGGTATCCCGCACCGAAGGCAAAGGAGGCGTAGAGGAAGTAGGCGATCGCCGCGATGCATGCGAGGAACGCGTAGAGCACCCAGTAGGGCAGGACCATGCGCTACCCGCCGCGCCCCGCGGAGCGCCCACGGTAGAGCCGCTCGGCGGCCGAGCGCGGATCGAGCGATCGTTCTTCCACGGCCGTGACCAGCGCGTCGAGCTCGGGGCTCCGCTCCAGCCGGTCGGTCGCCTCCGTTAGCAGCCGGTCCCGGTAGAGGTCGAGCACCTCGTCCCGGATCCGCTCCCGAAGCAGCGCCCGATCCTGCCCGCTCGTCTTCAGATAGCTCTCGTGCGCCTCCACGGCGCTCCAGAGCGCCTCGATCCCCGTGCCGTTCACCGCGGACGCCTGGACCACCTTCGGGCGCCAGGCGTCGCTGCGGGGAGTGAGCCCCGCGAGCTCGGAGAGGTAGCGCGCCGCGCCGTCGGCGCCCGGCAAGTCGGCCTTGTTCACGCAGAAGATGTCGGCGATCTCGAACAGACCGGCCTTGAGGCTCTGCACCTCGTCCCCGAGATGGGGTACGAGTACGACGACGTTGGTGGAGGCCACTCGGCCCACTTCGACGTCGACCTGGCCGCTGCCGGCCGTCTCGACGAGCACGACATCCATGCCAAAGGCGTCGAGGAGCCGCGTCACCTCCCGGGTGCTAGCGGCGAGGCCCCCGGCGTGGCCGCGGCTGGCCATCGAGCGGAAGAAGATCCCCGAGTCGGCCGGGTCCCGGTCGATGCGGATCCGGTCGCCCAGCACCGAGCCGCCCGAGAACGGGCTCGATGGGTCCACGCCGATCACTCCCACCGTATGGTCCTGGGCGCGTAGGTGCCGCAAGAGGGCGTTGACCAACGAGGATTTGCCCACGCCGAGCGGTCCCGTCAACCCCACGATGGTCGCGTGCCCGGCGAACGGGTAGAGCGCCCGGAGCGTCGGCTCCGCGGACCTGTCCCGGTTCTCCACCTGTGAGATGAGCCGGGCCAACGCCCGCCGGTCACCGGCCCGCACCGCCCGGGCCGCCGCGGGCATCCGCGGCGCGGCGGTCATGGTCGGGGGCGGGCGATCGAGCGAGCAGTACGGACGATCTCTTCGAGCGTGGCGCCGGGGCCAAAGATCGCCTTGACCCCGAGTCGGCGCAGCCGTCGGGCGTCCTCGTCGGGAATGATCCCGCCGGCGAAGACGGGCACCCGTCCGGCCTTGCGCTTCTTGAGGAGAGCGAGCACTCTCGGGAACAGCACCATGTGGGCGCCGCTGAGAATCGACAGGCCGATGAGGTCGACATCCTCCTCGAGCGCGCTCTCCACGATGTCTTCGGGCGTCTGCCGCAGTCCGGCGTAGATGACCTCCATGCCCGCATCCCGGAGCGCCCGCGCTACCACCTTGGCTCCCCGGTCGTGACCGTCGAGCCCGGGCTTCGCAATCAGCACGCGAATCGGGGATGTGCGCGACTCCCGTGCCATCGACGGCGTAGCGAGCGGCGGGTGGGGGAAAAGGTTTTGCGAGACTACAGGGCCGCGAGCAGGTCGAAGAGCAGATTGCCCGCGAGCACGGCGGCCACGCTCCCGACGAACAGCAGCACGACGTACGGGATCTGCGGCGTGACCCAGACCTCGGTGGCCCCTTTCGCCCGCAGCTCGTCGGCCTGACGTCGGCGGAGGGCCACATCTTCCTCGGTCGATTCGACGGCCTCCTCCTCGCCGTGCAGGAACGGGTCCCGTACCCAGACGAACCGTCGGGGGAGCTCCTCCACCGGGATCACGTATCCGGTGAACCCTCGCGGAAAAGTGAAGTTACCATCGAGCAGATTCCGGACGGCGAGCGCGATGGGCACCGCCAGCGAGAACAGGGCCGCGTCGATCAGCACGACCACGGGAAACGGCGTCAGCCCGAGCAATCCGACGGCGTTCGCCGGCACCGGGACCACCGGAGCGGCGAACAGGGGGACCAGGATGCCCGCCGTCATCAGGGCCTTCGCGTCGGCGCCGCCGTAGAGCACTCCCAGCTCGAACAACGCCCGAGCGAAGTAGACCGAGAGCAGGACCGCAATGACGGCCGGCGTGACACCCCCCGAGCCGATGCCGAATCGCCACGCCAGGACGAAAACGGCGAGCCCGACCCCGGCGTACGCCGCGACTTCGACCGCGCCGGGGAGCCAGGATTGGCGCCGCTCGAGCGCCACGTCCCAGGGCAGGAGATGCTCGATGACGAAGGCCGACATCAGGGTCCACACCCCAAGGCCCAGCGGTGTGGGAGCGGCCCAGACGAGGTATCCGGCGCCGGCACCGATCACCGAAAGGAGCAGCCAGAGCCGGTCGCTGACCTCCCGGATCCGCCAATCCTCGAGCGCGGCGTACAGGAATCCGGCGAGCAGGACGGCGGGTCCAATTGCGCCCGCCCAGCCTAGACTCATCGCGCCGCCGGACCGTCGAGAAATCCGCGCCGCTATCTATTTAACCTGACCCCAACTGGGCGCGCCGCTCCCGCCTATGGTCGAGTTCAAACTCGTCGTTTCCGACGGTGCCCGCTCGTTCCCCAAGACGGTGGGCGAGCCTAGCGCCGCGGGCTTTCTGGGCAAGCGGATTGGGGAGAGCATCGGGGGGGACCTGATCGGCCTTCCGGGCTATGCGCTCAAGATCCGCGGCGGCACCGACCGCAGCGGCTTCCCGCTGCGCGGCGACCTTCCCGGCAGCCGGCAGGTGCGGCTGTACGTCGCGGCCGGCTTCGGCTTCCATCCGGCCCGCCACGGGATGCGCCGACGGCGCACCTACCGCGGCGGGGCGATCAGCGAGGAAACCGTCCAGATCAATCTCACGGTCGAGAGCTCCGGCACCCAGCCGCTGGAGGAGCTCCTTCGACCGCAATGAAGGCGCCCCGGCAACCGGAGGTGAACATCGGCCTGGTCGGCCACGTCGACCACGGCAAGACCACGCTGACCCAGGCCCTCACGGGAGAATGGACGGACCGCCACTCGGAGGAACTCCGCCGGGGGATCTCGATCAAGCTCGGCTACGCCGACGCGGCATTCTACCGGTGCCCGAAGGTCGAAGCGCCGGGATGCTACCGGACCGACCCGACCTGCCCCGAGGACGGCGGCAAGGCCGAGTTCCTGCGCGCGGTGAGCTTCGTCGACGCGCCCGGTCACGAGACGCTAATGGCCACGATGCTGAGCGGAGCGGCGCTCATGGACGGTGCGCTGCTGCTCGTCGCCGCCAACGAGCACTGCCCGCAGCCGCAAACGCGCGAACATCTCTACGCGCTCGACATCATCGGCGTGCGGAAGGTCGTCGTGGTGCAGAACAAGATCGACCTGCTGACCGACGCGCAAGCCGAGGAGAACCAACGGGAGATCACCGAGTTCCTCAAGGCCACCCCGATCGCCAAGGCGCCGATCATCCCCATCTCGGCCAATCACCGAGTCAACATCGACGCCTTGATCGGCGCGATGGAGGAGACGATCCCCACCCCGACGCGGGACCCATCCAAGCCCCCTCAGATGTACGTCGCCCGCTCCTTCGACATCAACCGGCCCGGCACCCGTCCCAAGGGGCTCCGTGGAGGGATCCTGGGCGGCTCGCTCCTGCAGGGCCGGCTCAAGGTGGGCGAGGAGATCGAAATCCGGCCGGGGCTCACCGGCGAAGGGGCTCCGGACTTCCTGCGAACCACCGTAACGGGACTCGTCAGCGGCGGCCTCGAGCTCGATGAGCTCAAGCCGGGAGGCCTCGCGGCCATCGGCACCACGCTCGACCCTTCGCTCACGAAGGCCGACAGCCTGAGCGGGCGGCTCGTGGGCACGCCCGGCACGCTGCCGCCGGTGACGCACAAGATCCGGGTCAAGACCACGCTCCTCGACCGGGTCGTGGGCGCCCAGAAGGAGGTCAAGGTCGAGAAGGTGCATACGAGCGAGATCCTCGCCGTCACCGTCGGGACGACCCTCGCTCCGGGCAAGGTGACGAGCGCCCGCGGTGACGAGATCGAGCTCACCCTGGGGCGGCCCGTGACGGTTTTCCCGGGCACCCGCATCGCCATCTCGCGTCGCCTCAACGCCTGGCGGCTCATCGGCTACGGAATCGTGGAGGCCTAGCGGTGCGCCCGGACCTGATGGAACTGCTCTGCTGTCCGGTGTGCCACGGGGACTTGGCGCTGACCGTCACCCGGCGCACGGGGGAAGAGATCGTCGACGGCAACCTCGCCTGCGCTCACTGCAAAATCGACTTCCCAATCGAGGACGGCATTCCGAACCTGCTGCCGCCCGAGGACCGCGACCCGTAGGCTCGCGTTGGGTCACGGGACGTACACCCCCCGCTGGCCTGCCCCACCGGTGCCTCCGGCGGCTTCGCCTCTCCGTTAAATCCCGAGCCCCGTCTCTCGCGCGCCCTTGCTCTCGCTGGACGCGCCGTCGGTCATCTTGGCCTTCGTCCTGACACTGACAGAGATGACCGAGGTCGTCGCGTTGGTGTTCGCGCTCCGCGGCGACTCCGACTCCATCCAGAGCGGCGCCCGAGGTGCGGTCGCGGGAACCGCGGTCGTCGGGGCGATCGCCGTTGTCGCCGGCTCCTTGTTGATTTCGCTTCCGGCGCATGCCCTGCTCGCCGGATCGACGGTCGTCCTCGCGGCCTTCGGCGTCTTCCTCTTCCGGAGCACGCTTCGCTCCTACCGCAAGGCTCGCCAAGCCGGGTCCGCGGCCGGCGGCCCGCGGCCGGAACGGCAGTTGCAGTTCGCGGCCGGGTTCACCGTCGGTACCATCGAGAGCGTGGAAGCGGTCATCGTCCTCCTCGGCATCGCCGCCGGTGGTCAGGCGACCTCGGCCGTGGTAGGGGCCGTCACCGCCGGCGTCCTGCTGGTCGCGGTCGCGGCCGTCGTACACGAACGGATCCGCAAGGTGAAGGTGCCCACGCTCAAGCTCGTCGGGACCTCGTTGCTGCTTTCCTTCGCCAGCTTCTGGGGCGCCGAGTCGCTCGGGGTGAGCTGGCCGTACGGTGACCTCGCCCTGTTGCCCTTGTTCCTGGGCTTCCTGCTGCTCGTCCGCGGCTTGGTGCAGCTCGGGCTCAGATCGGTGCCACCGGCGCCGGTCGAGACTAAGAGTTAAGGCGGCCCGGCCGGCTCGCGGCCCGCCATGAGCCGGCGCGACTCTGACGAGGAGGACGCCGAGGAGGAGGAGCCCGACGACGAGCCTCCCGCGCGTCGGGGTCGGTCCCGTCGCCACGCCGCGGCGGGGTCCGACCCGGTCCGGCCGTGGAGCCCCGAGGGAGGGGAAACCGAAGAGGGCAAGGGAGGCTGGTTCCACCGGGGGCCGAAACGGCCGGTCTACTGGAGGGCCCGGGACAGCCTCTGGTTCGAGCCGGTGGTCGCGCTGGCGATCCTGGTGCTCCTCATCGTCTCGCTGTACGCCTACACGCAGAACTGGCCCCCGGTCTACGTGATCGAGTCGAGCAGCATGCAGCACGGCACCAACGACGTGCTCGGCGACATCAACACCGGCGACCTCGTGTTGGCGCAGAAGATCGACCCGAACAAGGTCGTGCCCTACGAGGTCGGGTTGCAGACCGGCTACACTACGTACGGGGAGTACGGCGATGTCCTGCTCTACTATCCGAACGGCGACACGTCGGTCACCCCGATCATCCACCGGGCGCTCCTGTTCCTCGAGTGGAACCCGCTCAACCACAGCTACAACGCCACGGAGCTGGCCCCGCTCCCCTGCTCCCTGAGCTCGCACCCGTACTATCGAACGGCCAACACGCCTACCTCCTGCGAAACGACCGGCGTCACGGGCACGCTGGAGCTGTACGGGGTGGGCTGGCAGGGAGTCACCGTCAGCGTCCAACTCGCGGACCTCGGGGACCATTCCGGGTTCCTGACGATGGGGGACAACAACCTGAACCCCGCGACACCGGGAAGCCCACCCACCGGTAACCCCGACGAGCCAGAGCTCACCAGCCTCGTGGAACCGGGGTGGGTGCTGGGCGTGGCGCGGGGGATGATCCCGTGGTTCGGTTCCCTCAAGCTGCTGCTGCAAGGGGACGCCTCCATGGTCCCGAGCCAATCCTGGCAGTGGCTGGGCCTCACCCTGGCCGGCATCGTGCTGGCCGGCCTCGGCGTGCACCTCGCGGTAGCGCGGATTGAGCGCCGCAGAGAAGCCGAACGCACGGGTGCGGCGCCCACCGAGGAGGACGCGCAGCTGGGCTTGCTGACTCGGCTCCTCGAACGGCTACGCCGACCTGGGGGGGAGGACGATTCAGAGGAGGAGGATGCCCCGCTGGAGCGACGCAAGCACAAGACGGTCCACGTCGACCCTCGACGGCTCTCGCACCGAGGAGGTCGGCCCGCGCCGAAGGTCCGCCGCTCCTCCGCGAACTCCGCCGAAGGCAAGCACCGGGCGCACCCACGCGACCGTGACGACAGTAAGCGCCTGTAGCCTGCTCTCCGGCCTCAGCACGACCGTGCGTGCCATCCTCGGGCAGCTCGTCGCCGCGCTTGCGGAAGGATGGGCCGTATCCTCGGGTCCGCGGATGCTGGAAAAGAAGAGGGGGAAAAGGTTGGTCGCTGACGAACACCGCGCGGCCTAGGTCAGGGTCGCCTGGACCGAGCCCGAGTAGGATCCCACGCCGAGCCCCACCAGCAGGTAGCCGGTCGGGTTCGGGGCGCAGGAGCCGGACGCGCAGCCCATGTCCAAGACCATGATCTGGGTCGTGGAGAGCACCGTGGTCGGGGTGCCCGCCCAGGTCGCGGTCGAGATGGTGTAGGTCGCCAGGACGACGCTCGAGCTCGAGATCAGGGTGACCTTGGCTCCGGCGAACGCCTGGGGGTTCCCAGCCGAGTCGTGGATGACGAAGTTCAGTGCTGCCGCGGTCACGCCGCCGCCGGCCGAGCCGACGATGACGTTGTAGCACTGGTCACCCGTGGCGCAGGTCCCGAGGGTGTTGGTGGCGGCCGTGCCGGTCGTCTTCTGGGGGGTGCCGAACGTGAACGCCGACCCGATCGGGGCGTTGCCGGGGCCCTTCGTGAACCCCGAGATCAGGATGTACAGCACCGCGGCGAGCACTACGGTGATGGCCACCAGTAGGATCGTCGCGATGATGGGGGACACCCCGCGTTTGTTCGTCTTCCGGAAACTCCGTGCCTTCTGACTCCACATGATTTGTTTTCCTCCTTCTTCTGCCTCGTCGATCCTAGACCAGGGTCACCTGCACCGAGCCGGAGTACGATCCGACGCCGAGTGCGTAGAGGACCAGGCCCGTGGGGATCGGGCTGCAGAGGTTGGCACCCGAGATCGTGCAGCCGGTGTCGAGCACGATCGTCTGGGTCGTGGAGAGCGAGGTGGTCCCGCCCACGGTCCAGGTCGAGGTCGTGAACGAGTACGTCGCGATCGAGGTACCACTCGCCGACTCCAACTGGATCGCCGGAGTTCCGTGCGTAAAGCTCACGGGGGTGCCGCTAGCGTCCCGGATGGCGAAGTTCAACGAGGCCACGGAGATCCCGCCGCCCGCCGAGCCGACCGGGAGGTTGTCGCACCAGTCACTGATGGCCGCTTGCGCCACGCAGAACGTCGGGGCCGCGCCGTTCGAGGTCTGGGTGGCCGAACCGAAGGTGTACGCTGTACCCAGCGGTGTGTTCCCCGGGCCCTTGGTGAACCCCGAGATCAGGATGTACAACACCGCGGCCAGCACCACCGTGATCGCCACGAGTAGGATCGTTGCGATGATGGGGGATACCCCGCGCTTGTTCCGCCGTCGCCAGCTTCTTGCCTTCGTGCTCCACATGTCGTGTTTCCTCTGGGGGCCTCAGCCCCGCAAAGGAATCGGAGGGGCCAGACGTGGTATTTGAATCTTCCGCCGATTGGTTCGACGTATGACGACATTGAGTTCGACACTTACAGGCCGGAGGTGCTACTTTCCTATCGGAGCTGGCTCCCGACGACCAGTACGGACTGATGCGTATAAACGGCATTCCCCGCTACGTCGCGTCGCCGCACAGAAACGGCCGTAACGACGGGAGCGCAGGTTAAGCGAGCGTCCCCGCTCGTGCGCTCTCCCTCTAGTGCAGATGGAGTACAAGTGGAAGGCGCTCGCCATCGTCAACCTGGGCGGGCTGATGGGCTCGATCGACGCCACCGTCCTCGTGATCGGATTCCCGTCGGTGGCCCGGGAGCTCGGCGCCAGCCTGGTCGAGATGGTCTGGGTGCTGATGATCTACCTGGTGATGGGGACGGCGCTCGTCCTCTCGCTGGGCCGGCTCTCCGACATGAAGGGCCGCAAGCGGCTCTACACAGCCGGGTTCCTCGTGTTCATCCTGGGGAGCGGCCTCTGCGGTTTTGCCGGCACCGGGGTGGAGCTGGTGCTCTTCCGGGCGATCCAAGGCGTGGGGGGGGCGATGCTGATCGCCAACTCCTTCGCGATCGTCTCCGATGCCTTCCCGGCGTCGGAGCGGGGTAGGGCCTTCGGCATCAACACCATCGTCTGGGGTGCCGGGTCGGTGTTGGGGATCGCCCTCGGGGGGCTCATCCTCGCCGTGACGACCTGGCGCTGGATCTTCTGGATCAACCTGCCAATCGGGGCGGTGGCGACCGTGGTCGGGATGCTCGTTCTGCGCGAGTCGGTCACTCCGAACCCGAAGGAGACCTTCGACTTCCCGGCCGCCTTCCTGTTCGTCGCCGGGCTGCTGGCGCTCCTGTTTGGCGTGACCGAGGGGATCCTCACCTCGTGGGGTGCCCCCGAGACCCTCGGCCCGATCCTGCTCTCCGCGCCGCTGCTGGTCGCGTTCGTGCTGTGGGAGATGCGCGTGAGCCGCGACCCGATCCTTCCGCTGTCGCTGTTCCGGAGCTGGCCCTTCAGTGCCGGACTGCTCGCCACGGTACTCCAAGGACTCGCGCTCTTCTCCACCAATTTCGTGCTGATGATCTACTTCCAAGGGATCCGCCACGTCTCGGTGCTCACCGCCTCCCTGCTGCTCCTGCCCCTCTTCCTCGCGCTGATGGTCGTCGGTCCGGTCGGCGGTCGCCTCTCCGACCGGTACGGTGCCCGTTTCCTCTCCACCCTCGGGTTGGGGGTCCAAGCTCTCGCGCTGCTCCTGCTGTCGGGGCTGAGCGCGTCGACGCCGCTCGCGCTCGTGGCCGTGTATGAGGGAATGCTGGGGGTGGGCGGAGGACTGTTCTTCCCCGCCAACACCGCCGCGATCATGGCCTCCTCCCCACCGAACCGCTACGGGGTGGCCTCCGGCGCGATGATGACGTTCCGGAACACCGCCGTGGCGCTCAGCTACGTCCTCGCGCTCGTGGCGCTCACCAGCCGGCTACCGGCCGGCCTCGGCGCCCAGCTGTTCGGCGGCTCCTTCCGGCCCGAGGCGACCGGCCTCTCCCCGGGCGAGCTCACGGCCACCTTCCTCTCGGGCATGCACGCGGCGTTCCTCATCGCGACGGCGTGCGTCGTGGCCGCTGCGCTCTTCTCCGCCCTGCGCGGACGCCACCGGTGGAACGAGCTGCCGGCCTCCTCGATCGCAGCGGACCGGCCCGCCCCGCGGGGACTGGCCGGCTCCATCCCGCTCCGAGCGGGCTCGGTCGAGCGACGTCCGGGCGACGGCCCCCGCGGGCTCTCGTAGCGCCCCTCGGCGGGGCGTTGCAGGGTCTGCTCCGCATCTTGAAGGCGGCCCGCTCGCTAGGGCCGGCCAATGTTGGCATTGGCGGATGTAGCGGTCGTGGTCTCCGACGCGAAGGCCTCGGCCCAGTGGTGGACCGAGAAGCTGGGATTTGCGACCCACACCCTCGAGGGCTCCGGGCACGCCGTCCTGGTGGCGCCCCCCGGCGAACGCCTGCTGCTCCACCTGTGCGAGGGCTATGCTCCGCTCGAGCCCGGCAACACCGGGATCGCGTTCATGACCGACGACCTGAAGGCGACCGTCGCCCGATGGTCGCGCGCCGGCGTGCAGTTCCCGGATCCGCCCGAGCCCGGCACGGAAAGTCGCATGGCCCGATTCGCCGATCCCGACGGGAACGTCTTCTGGCTCGTGGGGGCGCCCGCCGCATTCGTGCGCAAGGCGGCCCGGCTGCGGGCACCGACCGTCGCCCGGAAGAAGCCGCGCCGCCCCCCGACCACCCGACGGGCCCGTCGCTAGTCGCCGGCTCGCGCAACCTTTTTGGCCCGCCCCCCGTCCAGCGGCCGGGTAGTAGTGTGCAGGTCATCGCGGGCAGTGCGTCTACCTCGCTCGCCGAGCGAGTATCGCGGGAACTCGGCAACTCCCCGTTCGCCATCCCGTTCACCAAGCGATTCCCCGACGGGGAGCTCTATGTCCGCGTCGG
>JAKIWO010000037.1 GCA_022749995.1 Thermoplasmata archaeon
GAGGCCGATGGCGACGACTGTGGACAGCGCGAGGACTCCCCAGAGCGGTAGCATCGTCCCGAGCGCAGCGCCGGAAGCGGCCGCGCGCACCGCCGAGATCCCCCAAGTGAGCGGCAGGAGGTAGCCGAGCCATTGGAGCGGTAGCGGCAGGAAGCTGACCGGGAAGTTCGCGCCGGACAGCAGTAGCCCGATGAACAGGAAGATGTTGCCAAGGATGATCGACGTCCGCAGGAACAGGGCCACTCCACCCAGCAGCAGTCCGAATCCCACCATCGACACCGAGAGCAGTACGACCGATACCGCGATCGGGAGGATCGAGCCGGCCGCGAACGGCACGTGGAAGACGAACGCCGCGTAGAGCAGACCGACGGTCAGTGTCGCCATCGACGTGGCAATCGGCAGCATTCCCCGACCGAGGTAGAGTGCGGCGCGATTGGCGGCGGTGACCAGCAGGTGCTCCATCGTGCCCTGGTGCTTCTCCGAGTCGGTCGTCTGGCAGACGGAGAAGATGCTCGAGTAGGTGACCGGCGCGATCGCGTTGCCGAGTACGACGTAGGCGACCGGTGCGGACGCATTCCCCGCGAGCTGTGCGACGACGGCGAAGAACACCATCTGGGTGAACGGTACGATGAGGACCGTGCCGAGAACGTAGTCGATCCGCATGAACCCTAAGGACGTGCGGGGCGCGAACGCCGCGTTGGTCCAGAGTGTTCGCCAGAGACCCGGCTTGTGCGCGAGGGACATCCGTCGGTCAGTACTCCTGGAGGTTGCCGACGGTCAGGACGTGCGTCTCCACGCGGTGGTAGACCGAGCCGGCGATCGTGAGGTAGACGAGCATCGTCGCCACCGCGCCCACCAAGTCACCCACGAACCCCCAGCGGAACCCCACGTACCCCGGGAGGCTCGCGTACCGAAGCGCGTCGAGCGCCCAGGTCGGTGGCAGCAGCAACGCAATCGGGCTGGTCCAGAACGGCAGGAGGACCACGGGGAACATCGACCCTGTGATGATGTAGAACCCGAACTCGCCGAAGTTGTTGATGAATCCGGCGTAGCGCGTGTAGACGTACACCGCGGAGAGGACCAGCCCTACGCTCGCGAGCGTCACCAGCACGAAGGCAAACAGCAAGAGGAACTCGAACGGTCGCTGGAGCGGCAGGGGGTGGGGGTAGGCGAGGGACACGACGGCGAAGACGACCAGCCCGCCGACGAGGCCGGTGACGGCGTTGACGACGATCCGGCCGAACACTACCCACAGATAGGAGGTGGGCGCGGAGAGCGTCGGCTCGAGGGTGCCCAATTCCCGGTCCTGAGAGGTCGCCCAGCCGGCGCCGTACAATGTTTGGCCCCACATCGACATCATCCCTGCGCCGAGGATCGCGTACAGTACGAGCGTCGCCCCCGAGCCCGAGTAGAGTTCGAACGCCGCGAATCCGAAGATCACCGGCGCGATCGTCGCCGGGATGACCCACTGGGGGTCCGCCAGGAACAACAGCAGCGACAGGCGCAGCGATGCGAAGAATGCGCGGGGACGGGAGGGTCGGACGGCGGTCCTCACGCGGGTTCCTCCTCGACGAGGTCGAGATAGATGTCCTCGAGCGCGGTGCGGCGCTCGCGCACCTCGAGCTCCGGGTGACCGAGCAAGCATTGTGCGACGCGGTCGAGCTCGAGCTGCGGATCTTGTACCCGTAGTGTGATCCGCAGCCGCGGCCCGAACTCCTCCGTCACCAGTCGGGAGACCCCCGGCAGCGCCCTCACCCGTGCGAGCTCGCTGTCCTCGAACCCGTAGCCGTCGATCTCGAAGGTCCGGTCCCCCCCGACGAGACGACGGAGCCCCGGGACCGTGTCGGTCGCCACGATCTTGCCCTTGCTGAGGACGGCGATCCGTTGGCAGAGCTCCTCGGCCTCGAACATGTAGTGGGTCGTCAGGAAGATGGTCACGCCCTCGGCGAGCAACGCGCGCACGAACTTGCGGGTCTCCCGCGCGCTCTTCGGGTCGAGCCCGATGGTCGGCTCGTCCAGGAAGAGCAGCTCGGGCGCGTGGAGCAACCCGCGGGCCAGGTGCAACTTCTGCTTCATGCCGCGCGAGTATTCTTCGACCCGCCGGTCGCCCGAGTCACCGAGGCCCACCCGCTCGAGCATCTCGGTGATCCGCGGTTCCCGCTCCGACCGGGCGATGCCGTACAGGTCCGCGAAGTACCGCAGGTTCTCTCGCCCGCTCACCCGGTAGTAGAGTCCGCGCTCACCGCCGAGCACCAGTCCGATCCGGGGTCGTATCCGGTTCGCCTCCCGAACGACGTCCAATCCGAGGACGTGCGCCCGTCCCGAGGTGGGCAGGAGCAAGGTGGAGAGGATCTTGGCGAGGGTGGTCTTGCCCGCGCCGTTCGGGCCCAAGAGGCCGAACAGCTCCCCCGGAGCGACCTCGAGGTCGACCCCCCGCAGCGCTTCGGTGCGCGTGACCTCGTTGAACAGGAACCCCTTCCGGGAGGAGTAGACCCGGGTCAGCTGCTCGACGGAGATGGCGGGCACGGCCATAGAACGTTGGATGGAACCGGCGCCCTGCTTAACGCTCACTCCGGGGAGGCGACGAAACAGTCCACGAGGAACGTGGCCTTCGAGTCATTGCCTGCCTCCTCCCCCGCGCGACTCCTGTGGCGGATCCGTGCGTACAGTGGCCCCGGCATCGACGAGACTCCGCATTCCGGCGCCGCCCTCGTACGTTTCTCTGGGCAGCTTTATATCGAAATCTCCGCTCGCGGCCGCCGGGGCTAACGGGTGGCGGAAGCGCGCGCGGCGCCAGCGGAGGCGCCCGTCGCGGCCAACGAGGAGCCGCCGCTCTCCGACGTCCTCTCCGCCTACCGTACGATGGTCATCGCGCGGGTCATGGACGAACGGTGCCTGACGCTCCAGCGCCAGGGACGGATTGGATTCTACGTGCCCATGCAGGGGCAGGAGGCCGCCCAGGTCGGCTGCGCATGGGCGCTCGCGGAGGAGGACTGGATCTTTCCGGCCTACCGCGAGCTGGGGGTCGCGCTCGCGCGCGGCATCCCGATTCCCCTGCTGATCAACCAGTTCTTCGGCAACTCCGGGGATGAGATCAAGGGTCGCCAAATGCCCAACCACTACGGCTACCGGCGGTTTCGATTCGTGACCGCGTCGAGTCCGGTCGGAACCCAGATCTCCCACGCCGTCGGGGCGGCGATGGCCGCGCGACTGCGGAAGGACCCCATCGTAACGGTCAGCTTCTTCGGCGATGGGACCACGAGCTCGAACGACTTCCACGCAGCGCTCAACTTCGCCGGCGTCTTCCAGGCGCCCTCGATCTTCTTCTGCCAGAACAATCAGTGGGCGATCTCGCTCCCACGGGAGAAGCAGACCCGCAGCGCGACGCTGGCCGAGAAGGCTGCCGCGTACGGGTTTCCCGGCGTGGTCGTCGATGGCATGGACTTCCGTGCCGTGTACCGCGCCGTCGCCGAGGCGCGCACCCGGGCGCTCGCGGGCGGAGGACCCACCTTGATCGAAGCCCAGGTCTACCGGCTCGGGCCCCACTCCACCTCGGACGACCCCCGACGGTACCGCTCCGACGCCGAACTCGCGGAGTGGCGCGACCGAGATCCCGTCGCCCGGCTCAAGCAGGAGCTGCACGAGGCCGGCGCTCTCACCGAGGAGAACGACCGCGCCATCTGGGAGGCGGCCAAGGAGGAGATCGCGCGCGCGGTCGAGGCGGCGGAGAAGCTTCCTTCCGTCGACCCGCTCTCGATCTTCGATGACGTCTACGCGCAGCGCACGCCGTCTCTCGAGGAGCAGCGGGCCGGGCTCCAGCGGGAACTGGCGGCCGGCGGAGAGCCGAAGCGATGACGGAACTCACCCTCGTGCAGGCGATCAACCGAGGCCTGCAGCAGGCGATGCACGACGACGCCGACGTCGTCATGCTGGGAGAGGACATCGGCCTCAACGGCGGCGTCTTCCGGGCCACCGACGGGCTGCAGAAGGAGTTCGGGGCGGAGCGCGTCATCGACACGCCGCTCTCCGAGACCGGCATCGTGGGCACGGCGGTCGGGATGGCACTCTATGGGCTCAAGCCGGTCCCGGAGATCCAGTTCCAGGATTTCATCTACCCGGCGTTCGACCAGATCGTGAGCGAGGTGGCCAAGTTCCGGTACCGTTCCGGCGGGCAGTACCCGTGCCACCTCGTGATCCGGTCGCCCTACGGGGGCGGGGTCAAGGGCGGCCTCTACCATTCCCAGAGCGCCGAGGCGTACTTCGCCCACACCGCCGGACTCAAGGTCGTCATTCCCTCCACTCCGGCCGATGCCAAGGGGTTACTGCTGAGCTCCATCTACGACGAGGACCCGGTCCTGTTCTTCGAGCCGAAGCGGATCTACCGCGCCGTCTCGGGAGAGGTACCGGACGGGGACCACCGAGTCCCGCTCGGCGTGGCCAAGGTAGTTCGGGAGGGCACGGACCTCTCCCTCTTCGCGTACGGCGCGATGGTGCACCCGGCGCTCCAAGCCGCCGAGACGCTCGCCTCCGACGGTCCGAGCGTGGAGGTGGTCGACCTGCGCACCCTCTCGCCGCTCGACGAGAAGGCGGTCCTCGCCTCGGTCGAGAAGACCGGTCGCGCGGTGATCGTCCACGAGGCCCCGCGGTTCTGCGGCTACGGCGCGGAGCTCGCGGCGCTGTTCGCCGAGAAGGCGCTGTTCAGTCTCAAGGCGCCCGTGGCGCGGGTCACCGGGTACGATACGCCGTTCCCCTACGCCCTCGAGCACCTGTACCTGCCGAACGCCGCCCGCATCGTCGCCGCGGTGCGTACCACGATGGCGGCCGGCTAGCGGGCTCCCATGCCGTTTGAGTTCCGGCTCCCGGACATCGGGGAGGGCGTGGCCGAAGGGGAGGTCGTCAAGTGGTTCGTGCACGAGGGGGACACCATCGCGGAGGACGCCCCGCTCGTCTCCGTTCTGACCGACAAGGCCAATGTCGAGATCCCCTCCCCAAAGGCCGGGAAGATCCGGACCCTCCACGCCAAGGAGGGTGAGAAGGTCAAGGTCGGCGGGCTGCTCGTCACGATCGACACCGGCGACGACTCCCCCCTGGCCAAGGAGTCGGCTCCGTTTCCCCCGGAGCCTTCTGCTCCGGCGGCGCCCGTCGCTGAGGTCAAGACTCCCCCGGCCACCTCGACGGCCGCTGGTCGGGTCCTGGCCAGCCCGCATGTACGCCGGCTGGCGGCCGAGAAGGGAATCGAGCTCCGCCACGTCCACGGCACCGGACCCCAGGGCCGCGTCACCGAGTCCGATCTCGAGAGCTTCTCCGCAGAACCCCCCGCGGCGCCTGCGGAGGTTCCTGCCGGTTCACCCGATGCTCTGGCCGTGCACGAGCCCGCTCCCGCGAGCTCGCCAGCCAGCGCCCCATCGCCGAGCGCGCCCGCCGGACCGCCCTCCACGCCCGCTCCGCTTCCGACCCCAGCGGAGTCGGAGGTGGAGCGGGTACCGATCCGCGGGCTGCGGCGGGTGATCGCCGAGCACATGAGCGAGGCGACCCACCGCGCCGCCCACTTCACCTATGTCGAGGAGGTGGACGCGACCGAACTGGTACGCACTCGCGACCGGATGGCGGCCCACCTCGAGGAGAAGGGGATCAAGCTGTCGTACCTGCCGTTCGTCCTCAAGGCGATCGTCGCCGGGTTGCGGGAGCACCCGCGACTCAACGCGACGATGGACGACGAAGCGAACGAGCTCGTCATCCACCACCGGTTCCACCTGGGTCTCGCGACGGCCGCGCCGGAGGGTCTGCTCGTTCCGGTGCTGCGCGACGTGGACCGCAAGAGCCTCGCGGAGCTCGCCCGCGAGATCCACTATCTCTCCGACCGCGCGCGGGCCGGCAAGCTCACCCGCGCCGAGCTCACCGGTAGCAGCTTCACGATCACCAGCCTGGGAGCACTGGGCGGAGTGCTCGCCACCCCGATCCTCAACTATCCGGAGGTGGCGATCGTGGGGGTTCACCGCATCGTCCGCCGACCGATCTACCGGGAGGACGGGACGCTGGTTCCAGCGCACTTGATGAACCTCTCCATCTCGCTCGACCACCGGGTGCTCGATGGCATCGAGGGGGCGCAGTTCCTCGCGGTGGTGAAGCGGCACCTCGAGGATCCGCACCTCCTGTTCGCCTACCTCGCATGAGCGCCGGCACGGTCCCGCTCCCCTACGACCGCGCTGCAATCGGCGCGGCACTGGGAGGCGACTGGGAGGAGACCCTGCTCGCCGCCCACCACTGGATGACCTTGGCCCGTGAACTCGACAGCCGGATGCTCGGGCTCCAGCGCCAAGGGCGCATCGGATTCTACGGTCCCGCGACCGGCCAGGAAGCGGTGAGCGTGGCGGCGGGTCTAGCGAGCCGAGCCGAGGACTGGGTGGTACCGGGACTTCGCGAGCAGCTCGTCGCCTTGGTACGTGGCCACTCACTGACGCGGTACATGCACCACCTCTTCGCCAACGACCGGGACCCGGCGCGCGGGCGGCAGATGCCCTGCCATCCGAGCGCGAGGGAGGTGAAGTACGTCTCGATGTCGAGCGTGGTGGGCACCCAGATCACCCACGCCGTCGGACTCGCCTACGGTCTCAAGCTCCACAAGGAGAGCGGCGTCGCGCTCGCTTTCTTTGGGGACGGGGCCACCAGCGGTAACGACTTCCACGCCGGCCTCAACTTCGCCGCGGTGCTGTCGCTCCCCGTGCTCTTCTGCCTCACCAACAACCAGTGGGCGATCTCGCTGCCGGTCGAGCGGCAAACCCACGTCAAGGAGCTCGCCCAAAAGGCCGCTGCCTACGGCATCGCGAGCCGCCGCGTCGACGGCACCGACTTCGTCGCCTGCTACAGCAGCTTCACCCAAGGGCTGGAGGCGATCCGGACCGCGCCGGGCCCGCTGCTCTGCGAATTCACGCTCTTCCGCATGACCCCGCACTCGAGCTCCGACGACCCGAGCCGGTACCAGGCTCCCAGTTGGATGCCGCAGGCGCTCGCCCACGACCCGGTGCTCCGGCTCGAGGAGCTGCTGACCCGTCACGGCCTGCTCTCGGAATCGGCGCAGCGCTCCATGAAGGAGGAGGCGGCCCGGCTCGTCAAGGAGGCCATCGCGGAGGCCGAAGCGGTCGGCCCGCCAGCCCCCGACTCGCTCTTGACCGACGTCCGGGCGAGCGGGCCCCGCCCGGAAGGACCCGGACCGGAGGTGCCCTAGCCGTGGCCGGCACGTACGCTCGGGAGACGGAGACGCTGGTCATCGGAGGCGGACCCGGTGGCTACATGGCGGCCATCCGGCTGGGTCAGCTCGGGCACAAGGTGCTCCTCGTCGAGCGCTCCGAGCTGGGCGGGGAGTGCCTCAATCGGGGCTGCATCCCCTCCAAAGCCCTGCTGCACGCCGGCGGGCTCTTCCACACCCTGCGCGAGGAAGGAAGCTCGCTCGGTATCCGCTATGGAGAACTGAGCTTCGACCTGGCGGCGACTCAGCACAGTAAGCGCGCGCTCGTCGAGAAGGAGCGTCAAGGAGTACGCTCCCTGCTCAAGAGCGCCGGCGCGACGGTCCTGCCCGGCGAGGCCCGGTTCACCGGTCCGCAGACGGCCCAACTCGTCGCGCCGGACGGGGGGAGCGAGCGGATCGACTTCCGCTACGCCGTCGTCGCGACGGGGGCCGTGCCCGTCGAGCTACCGGGCTTCACCGTCGACGGCGACCGGGTCCTGAACGCCGCCCAGATGCTAGAGCTCGAGTACCTTCCGAAGAGCCTGCTCGTACTCGGTGGGGGGGTCAGCGGCTGCGAGCTAGGCGAGTTCTACGCCCAGGTCGGCGTGTCGGTAACCATCGTCGAGCTGCTCCCACAGATCCTGCCGGGGCTAGAGCCGGAACTGTCCGCAGAGCTCACGAAGGCGTTCCTCAAACTGGGAGTGGGCGTCCGGACCGGCACTCGGGCGCGCGCCCTCGAACGCTCGGCCGAGGGGATCGAGCTCACCGTCGAGGGACCGGGTGGCCCGGAGAAATTGCAGGCGGAGCGGCTCTTCCTCACCGTAGGCAAGCGGGCCGACACCGCGCGCCTAGGCTGCGAGGAGGCCGGCCTCGTTCCCGAGCCTCGCACGGGCTTCCTCGCGATCGACGCCCAGCAGCGCACGAAGGTACCGCACATTTTCGCCGTCGGTGATGTCTGCCGCGGGCCGATGCTCGCCCACAAGGCCTACCGCGAGGGGATCGTGGCCGCCGAAGCGATCGCCGGTCTGCCGAGCCGGTTCGACTTCCAGGTGATACCGGGTGTGGTGTTCACCACGCCCGAGCTCGCCACGGTCGGGCTCGGTCTGGCCGAGGCGCAGCAAAAAGGCCACCAGTGCCGGGAGGCCAAGTTCCCACTGCTCGCGCTGGGCCGTGCCCACGCCGCCCACGCGACCACCGGGTGGACGAAGATCGTCGCGGAGGAGGAGAGCGGCCTCTTGCTCGGGGTGCACGCTGCCGGCGAATCCGCGGGAGAGTTCGTGACGGAGGCGGCGCTCGCCATCGAGATGGGGGCGACCGTCCGCGACCTGGCGGGCACGATCCATCCGCACCCCACCTTCTCCGAGAGCCTCCAGGAGGCGGCGCTGCTCTGGCTCGGGGAACCGATGCACGTCGCCAAGCGCCGGTGACCCCGTGGCGCATCGGGACTGGGGGGTACGCGAGTACTCCGAGGCGCTCGCGGAGATGCGCTCGCTCCGCGCAGCGCGGCGACGCGGCGACATCCCCGACACGTTGATCCTGGTGGAACACCCGCCGGTCATCACCGTCGGCGTGCAGGGGGACGACCTGGCCAGCCTGCCAGCGGAGCTGCCCGTCCATCACGTCGAACGGGGGGGACACAGCACCTACCACGGCCCGGGCCAGCTGGTCGGCTACCCGATCGTTGACTTGGACGCGCGGGGCCGGGATGTCCGGCGGTTCGTGGGCGAGCTCGAGCAGCTGCTGGTCGAGGCGCTGGGCACCGTCGGGGTCCCGGCGGGGACCGTAGGCGGGCAGCGCGGAGTCTGGGTAGATGGCCAGCGGAAAATCGCCTCCATCGGTATCGCTATCGAGGAGTGGGTCAGCTTCCACGGATTCGCGCTCAACGTGGATGTGGAGCTGGGCACCTTCGCCCGGTTCCGTCCGTGCGGCCTGGACGGGCGGCAGATGACCTCCGTGGCCCGCGAGCTGGGCCGGGCCGTCCACACCGCGGAGCTTGGCCCGCCGGTCCGCGCCAGCTTTGACCGCCGATTCGGCGCTCTTCCAGCTCCTCCAGCGTCTCCCCGCGGCTCGGGGCTCGCCACGGCATGAGCGATCGCGGCCGACCCACCCTGTTGCTGGTGGGCGGCGGGGGCGGCTTGATCGGGCGTTCCGCACTCGTCGAGTTCGCCGAACATTACCGGGTCCTCTCCGTGCACCGTCACCACGTCTCGAGCGAGGTGGCGGGTCGGGTAGAGTGGTTTCCTGCCGATCTCGGCGGACGGATCGACTGGGAGCCGCTCGTGCGGGACGCACGCGTCGTGCTCACGCTCGCCTGGTACCGTTGGGAGAGCGAGCCCCGCTTCCGGGGGCTGAGGGATGGTCTGCTGCGCCTCGTGGCCGCCGCGAAGAAGGCGCAGGTGCCGAGGTTCCTGCACGTCAGCGTGCCGGCCGCGCCAGCGGAGCTCGAGGGCACCTTGCCGTACCTGCGGTACCGCCGGGAGGTCGACCAGGCCATCACCGACAGCGGGCTTTCCTATCGCATCCTCCGACCGACGATGCTCTTCGGGCCGGGGGACCGGCTCCTCGGGGTGCTGCTCCGTCTGATCGAACGCTACGGGCGGCTGCCGATGTTCGGGGACGGCCGCTACCACGTGAGCCCGGTCGCGGTCGAGGACCTGGCGCTCGCGCTCCGACTCGAAGCGACGCGGGAGGGCGTAGGCACCGCGGACGTCGGCGGCCCGGTGCGGTACCGGTACCACGACCTGACCGACCAGCTCTTCGCCGCGCTCGGCAAGCGACCCCGGTACGTCCGGCTCAAGCCGAGGTCATCGGCCCGTTTGGCGGCGCTGCTGACGGCCTTCGGCTCGCAGCTGCTCTATCCCTACGAGGTGCACTGGCTCGTGAGCGACCTGCTCGGACTCCCTCCGTACCAAGGGCTCGACCGGCCGCTCCAGCGCCTGGAGCCGTACCTAGCGGAGGAGATCGCTCGGATCCGCGCCAGCAGCAGGTAGCGGTCCTTACCGGCGCCCCTCGGACGTAACTCGCCCACCGCGCCGAGCGTAGGTTTAAGGTCCCTGCCCGCCCATCCACCGACGATGGAAGCCCTCGAGCTCTCCCGGCGACTTACCGAATTCTCCCAAGTGGCGAGCGAGGTGCTCCGGGACGTCAAGGACGTCACCGAGCAGCAGACCAAGCACTGGATCGTCAACCCGTTCCTGGTCGCCTTGGGCTGGGACCCGCACGACAAGAAGCAAGTGTACCTCGACTTCCCCGCCGGGGGGAGCGACCACGTCGACTACGCGCTCCTCGACCCGGCCGGCAAGCCCCGGATCATCCTCGACGTCCACCGCCCGGGGGAGAACGGCACCGACCCCGACGAGGCGACGCGCCTCGCCCGCGTCCTCTCCGCCCCACTGGTGCTCATCACGAACGGCTTGGAGTTCTCCCTCTGGTTCACCACCGAAGGGGAGACGGCCACCCCGCTGCTGGCCCTCTCGCTCCGTGACCTCGCGGACAACTCCGAGTCACTCCTAGGCCTGACCGCCGACTACCGCGGCTCCGAGACCGGCGTCCAGCAGCTCCGACGGGTCGCGATCCGCCAGGCGGTGCTGCAGCTGCTCGAGGAAAACGCCGAGCGCACGTTCGACGCCCTCGCCGGCTGGGTCCGCTCCCAGGTCGCCCCCAACGGCCAGCTCGACGACGTCAGCGAGCAGGCGCTGCGCGAGGCGACCCTCCTCTGGCTGACCGACGAGCACTTGCTCCTGCCCGGCTTCATGGGAAGCCGCGACTCCCCGCGCCCGAGCGAGCTCCGAGTGAGCCACGTCCGGGATTGGGAACAGTTCCCCCGGGGGCCGCCCGGGACCTACCAGTACCGCTTCGACTCCGCCAAGACGCTCGATGTCCGGCAGACCCCCAAGGAGGTCCGCGAGGCGCTGCGCGTGCAGGGGCTCCGGACAGCCACGGCGACCGCCTTTGGCGGATTCTACTCTTCGCTCCGTCAGAAGGCCGGCCTGCCACTCAGCTAGAACGGCGGACCGGAACCGGCCGAGTCCGGGCCGACCTCGCCGAGCAGGGCGCAGGTGGGGCACTTCCCGCCCTCCCCGGTGCGCTGGGACGCGCTCCCGCACTCCGCGCAGAGCACTCCGTGGCAGCTGGTACACAGGAGCGGCTCCTCCGCCGGATCGATCCGCCGCTCGCACCCGATGCAATAGCGGACCACGGTGGGGGCACTGGTGCCCGGGTGCGCGCTGCGGACCGGACGGAGCAGGCTGCTCAGCTGGTCGAGCTGCGCGAGGACCTCGCCGGTCTCTTCCGCCGGCAGGTCGGAGGGGAGCTCGGTGTCGCCGAACGGCTCGTAGGAGGCCGGTGCCGTCCGGCCCGGATAGGGTAGCGAGAACAGGGCCGCCGTGACGGTCGGGTCCGGCTCGGAGTTCTCTTCATCGTCCTCCATCCACGGTTCGCTCAGATTCTCGGGCACCGGCTCCGGGTCGGGCGCCGTCTCGATGGGCCGGAGCGGGCGAGGCGGAGGACGCGCGACGACGGCGCGACGGGGCCGGGTCCGTTCGACGGGTTCGGCCTCTTCCGGGGCCATCGCCCCGAGCGCGGCGCCGGCCAGCGCGATGATCCCAAGCCCGGAGAACAGGACCCAGTAGGGCAGTGCCGAACCAGGGAAGAGTCGCAGGAGGTGGACGAGCAGGAGGATCCCGATCAGCAGGGAGAGCGAGCCAAGGAACAGGAACGGCCAACCGGCGAGCAGTCCGGGCGCGAGCTCCTGCCAGAGAGAGGGAGA
>JAKIWO010000038.1 GCA_022749995.1 Thermoplasmata archaeon
ACGACCAGCTCCAGGCCGAGCGGGTGCTCGCCGACGTGCTGCGACGATTCGCGATCGAGAGCCCGACGGCCGAGCGGCCCGACCGCCGGAGTTCCCGGGCGAACCAATAAGCGCTGCCGTCGGTTCCCCGACGGCAGGCAGGGCATGCGGCCGACCTGGGTGGCGGGAGCGGCCATGAGCCGCTTTGGACGGCTCGAAACGACCGGCCGGGAGGCCGCCGCTGCGGTCGCGCTCGCAGCGTTGGATCGCGCCGGTATCGAGCCGGGGAAGGTGGAGTTGACGGTCGTGGCGAATGCGTTCGGGATCGCCGAGCGACAGGCGCATGTGGGGCCCCTATTGAACACGGCGCTCGGCATCCCGCAGGTTCCGTCGTTCACCGTTGAGAGCGCGTGCTCCTCCTCGAGCGCGGCGCTGCACGAGGCGTTCGTGCACGTCGCCGGAGGATTCCAGGATGTCGTGCTCGTCGTGGGGTTCGAGAAGCTCTCGCATCTGGGCACGCTGGCCGCTACGAGCTACTTCGCGATGGGCGCCGACTACCCGTTCGAGTCGGCCAACGGCGCGACGTTTCCCGGGCTGTACGCGACGATCGCCGACGCCCACGCCCGGAAGTACGGCACCTCATCCGAGGAGCTCGGCGCCGTCGCGATCAAGAACCACGCCAACGGCGCGCGGAATCCCCACGCCCACTTCCAGAAGGAGATCAGCCTCGCCACCTACCTCGCCTCGCCGGTCGTGGCCTCGCCGTTGCGGCTGTACGACTGCTGTCCCTTCTCCGACGGAGCTGCGGCGGTGGTCGTCGCGGCCGCCGAAGCGGTACCGCACCCATCCGCCGAGCCCGCGGTGATCCGGGCGAGCGCACGGGCCGGGGACGTGGGTGACATCCACGACCGGGAGTCGATGACGAGCCTCGCGGCCACGCAAACCGCCGCCCGGGCCGCGTTCCGCCAGGCGCACCTCGAACCGAGGGAGGTCCAGTTCCTAGAGGTGCACGATTGTTTCACCATCGCCGAATTGGTCGCGCTCGAGGATCTGGGGTTCTTCCCCCCGGGGAGCGCCGGCAAGGCAACCCGAGAGGGAGTGACGGCGCGCGATGGGACCCTGCCGGTGAACTCCTCCGGCGGGCTCAAGGCCAAAGGGCACCCGGTGAGCGCCACCGGCGCGGCGCAGGTGGTCGAGGTCTTCGAACAGATGAACGGTCTTGCCGGGAGCCGGCAGGTGCCTCACGCCGAAGTGGCCCTGACCCACAACGTCGGTGCGACCGGGAGCTCCTGCTCCGTCCACCTGTTCTCCCGACGATAGGGGACGCCGTGGAGTCCAAGCGCACGGGCCACTCGATCGAGGAGTATCGCCGCGGCTACGCGGAGGAGCACCGGCTGCGCGGCTTCCGCTCCGGCTGCGGGTTCGTCACGGCCACCTGGGGCCTGCTGTGCCCCCGTTGCGGGGCCCGTGACCTGGAGGAGCAGCCACTTTCCGGACGTGGTCGCGTGGTCGCCTCGACCGTGCAAACCGTCCCGGCAGAGGGATTCGTGAACGACGCGCCGTACGCGTACGTCGTGGTCGAGCTCGAGGAAGGGGGCCGTATCACCGGGTGGATCCCTGGTATCCGGCAGCCGATGGAGATTCCGGCAGGCGCGCGCGTCCACTGGGTGAGCTCACCTCGGGCCGGAGTTCAGTTTGAGGTAGACTACTCGCCGAGGGAGGAGCCACCCCGCTCAGGCGGTGCGACCCCGCCGTGAGTTCCCCCCCCGGCAGGGACCCGGCTCCCCCATGGATCGCGCACTATCCGGCCCATGTTCCCCGGGACCTGCGCATTCCCGAGGCCCCGCTCTACTCCTTGCTCGAGCAAGCCGCCCAGCGGTGGCCGGAACGGACGGCGCTCATCTTCTACGGCCGTCGTTGGAGCTACCGGGATCTGTGGGAGCTCTCCGGACACGTCGCCGGGAACCTCACGGAGGCGGGGTTCGCCCCTGGGGACAAGTTTGCGATCCAGCTCCCCAACTGTCCGGCGTACCCTGCGGCGTACTACGGCGCCCTGCGGCTCGGGCTCTCCGTCGTGCAAGTGAGCCCGCTGTATCTCGGACAGGACCTGAGCCGGGTACTCCAGGATAGCGGGGCCAAAGGCCTCCTCACGCTCGATATTCTCTACCCGAACCTTGCGGCGATCCGCGCTCAGCTTCCTGCGCTCGCCCACGTGTATGTGGCGCACCTCGCGGAGTTCTACCCGGCGTGGAAGCGGCCCCTGGTCGGCCTTGCGTTGCGGCGACGCAAGTTGCCGACCCGGATGCCGCAGCCGAGGGAGGCCCTCCCTTGGCGGGTGTTGCTGCGACCGGCGGGAGCCCCCGCGGTGCGGATCGACCCGCGCTCGAGCGTCGCGGTCTACCAGTATACGGGGGGCACCACCGGCCGACCCAAGGCGGCTATGCTCACCCACTACAATCTCCTCGCGAACGCCCTGCAGTGCCAGGCCTGGTTCTCGCTGGCGCCGCCGGGCACGGCGGTGACGCTGGCCTCGGTACCATTCTTTCACGTGTACGGGATGACCGTCGCGCTCAACTTCCCCGTCTCCGAGGGCTCGACCATCGTGCTGCAGCTTCGGCCGGACGTCGACGAGATCCTGCGACTGATCCGGAGGTATCACCCCACCGAGTTCCCGGGACTCCCGGCCCTCTACCAGGCGATCAATGTGCACCCCAAGGTGCCCACGAAGGCGATCCGCTCCATCCAGGTCTGCGTGAGCGGATCCGCTCCTCTGCCCCTGGAGGTCGCGCGCCAGTTCGAGGCACTCACTGGAGGCTACTTGATCGAGGGGTACGGGCTCACGGAAGCCTCCCCCGTCACCCACGTCAACCCGATCCAGGGCCAGCGCAAGGCCGGGTCGATCGGCATCCCCCTGCCGCTCACGGACCAACGAATCGTCGACCTGGAGACGGGCGAGCGAACCCTGCCCACGGGCGAGGTCGGCGAACTCCTGGTGCGGGGTCCCCAGGTGATGTCCGGGTACGCCGGTCAGCCCGAAGAGACGGCCCGGTTCCTGCGAGACGGATGGCTCTACACGGGGGACATCGCGTCGGTCGACGCCGAGGGGTATGCGTTCATCGTGGACCGCAAGAAGGACATGGTCATCGTCGGAGGGCTCAAGGTGTACCCGCGAGAGGTCGAGGAGGTGCTCTACCAGCACTCTCAGGTGGCCGAGGCCGCCGTCGTCGGGCTCCCCGACCCCGAGCTCGGCGAGGTCGTCGTGGCCATCGTCGCGCCGAAGGCCGGCGCCGCTCCCACCGAGGCGGAACTGATCGCCTTCGTGCGAGACCGCATCGCGCATTACAAGGCCCCCCGACGGGTCGAGTTCCGACCGAGCCTCCCCCGGAGCGCCGTGCAAAAGGTGTTGCGGCGAACGCTGCGCGAGGAGCTGCTCGCGGCTCGGGCGGCCCGCTAGTCGTTGCTACGGCGCGAGGGCGGCCGGCACGCGCGCGACGAGCGCAGCGTGATATATCGGGCGCCGCTCGAACCGGTGTGGAGCGCCCCGGTTTGTTCGCGGACGCTCACGCGAGCTACGCCGATAGCCGGTACGTCGTACTCGGCGTACCGTTCGACCGCACCACCTCCTTCCGACCCGGTGCACGCTTCGGCCCCGATTCGATCCGCCAGCACTCCTGGAACTTCGAGACCTTCGACCTAGAGACGGGCGTGGACCTGGCCGACGTTCCGATCCACGACCTCGGCAACGCCGGCGAGTTCGGCAGTGCGGAGGAGATGGTCCGCTCGGTCCGGGAGGAGGTCGCGCCCCTGTACGCCGACGGCAAGATCCCCATCACCCTGGGCGGCGACCACGCCTGCGCTCCGCCCTGCGTGGAGGCGTTCCCCGCCGGCCGTCCGCTCTCGGTCGTCTACCTCGACGCCCATCTCGACTTCCGGGACAGCTACCTCGGCGACGCGCGCAGCCATGCCTGTTCCGCGCGCCGTATCGCCGAGCGGGTGGGGATGGAGAACATCGTGGTGATCGGAGTCCGGTCGGCTTCGAAAGAGGAGATCGAGGCGCACCGCAAGCTCGGACTGACGTACATCTCGGCCCACGAGGTGAGCCGCGAGGGGATCGACAGCACCGTCCGGAGGGCGCTCGAGCGGCTGCGGCCCGAGTCGATCTACGTCTCCCTCGACATCGACGTCGTCGATCCGGCCTACGCCGGCGGCACCGGTACGCCCGAGCCGTTCGGCCTCACCTCGCGCGACATCAAGCAGGTCATCGACACCGTGGCCCCACGGCTCGTCGGCCTCGACATCATGGAGGTCTCGCCACCCTACGACCAGGGCAACACGAGCGCGCTCGCCGCGCGGCTCGCTCGGGAGGCGATCGTGCGCTCCCACCTCGCTCGCGGCCAGCCGTGAACGAGCCCGAAGAGCCCGAAGAGTCTCCCGGCAAGCCGGTCTCGCGGGGGGCGGAGGCCGCGCTCACGCGGGTGGAGTGGCTCGGTCTCGCGGCGATGCGCAAGGATCGGGACCCGAAGGCGTACCGTCCGAAGCCGCTGGATGATCGGCTCCGTCGCGAGCGCACCCGGAACGAGGCCCGGCTCCTGCGCGAAGCGCGGTCGCTCGGCGTCCGGACGCCGGTGGTCTACGACATCGACCTGCCGCACCACCGGTTGGTCCTCGAGGAGCTCCCCGGCCCGACGCTCAAGGCGCTGCTCGAGGCGGAAGCGGCGGGGCTCGGTGAGCTGGCGGGGCCCGTCGGGGCCTTCGGCGAGGCATTGGGGCGTCTGCACGCCGGGGGGATGTCGCACGGGGACCTGACCAGCTCGAACGTGCTCTATCCGAGCGGGGCCGAGGGTGCTCCGGCGTTCGTCGACCTCTCGATGGGGGCGCGCCCGGCCTCGCTCGAGGAGCGGGGGATCGACCTCCACTTGGTGGAAGAAGACCTGGCCTCCCTCCACCCGAAGGGTCACGCGCTCTTCCTCCGCTTCCTCGAGGGGTACTCCACCGGCAACCCCGAAGGCTCGGCCGAAGTGCGCAAGCGCGCGAAGGAGATCAAGGGCCGAATCCGGTACGCCTAGCCGCCCCGAACGGCGGCCTCCCGGTCCCCGCCGTCGGTCCTACTTCGAAAGCGGCGAGGTGACCTCGACGATGTTCCCGTCGGGGTCGAACACCTGAAAGTTGCGCAGCCCCATCATCGGACGGTCGGTCGGCGGTGAGGCGATCGCCACGCCCTGACCCTTGATCCGCTGGTACTCTTCGTCGACCTTGGCCACTTGAACGGCGAGCACGACTCCCTCTCGCTTCCAGGTCCGCGGAGTGGGCCCGGCGAGACCGCCCACCGATTTCCAGAAGGCGTGGTCGAGCAGTACCAGCTTGCCTCCGGCGCCCCCGAACTCGGCGTACGGGCTCTGGCCCTCCCCCTTGAGGCGAAGGACGTCCCGGTAGAACGTGAGCGAGGTCTCGAAGTCCCGAACGATCAGCATCGTGCCGAAGAACTTCGGTGGCGGGGTCTTCATCGGTGCCCGGACCGACCCGGGCTATATCTACAAGTCGTCTAGTAAATGAGTTAACTCTGTTCGGCCGTACCCGTCCATGGCGCGGTGGGCCCATCGTCGTCGGGACACCGCGATGCTCGAGGCGCGTCGATTCGAGGCACTCGGTCTGCTCGAGGAGGGCGACTCCGTCGCGGGGGTGGCGCGCCGCCTCGGAGTGAGCCGGGTGGCCATCTACCGGTGGCGCCGCCTCGAGCGCGGGACCGGCCGAGCGGCGCTTCGGGCCCAGCCTCGCACGGGCCGACCGCCCTTCCTCGGTAGGCGGAAGCGAGCGGAGCTGCCGACGCTCCTCCGGAGATCCCTCGGACGAGCCGGCGCAGGACACGGTGTCTGGACGGTTCGAAGCGTTCGCGAGCTCCTCGTGCGCGAGTGGTCCGTTCAATATTCCCGCAGCGGCGTGTGGAGGTTGCTGCGGTCCGAGGGGTTCCATTGGGATCCTCCCACGAGGGGTCGGGGGCCCCGCCCCGCTTCGGCCCGCCGCTCCTGGGAAGGAGCGCCCGCCGGCTGGAGCCGCCCCACGCCGTTCGACCGCGGCGCGAGGCTTCGCCCGCTTCGGGCCGCTCTACGCCGCGGCGCCGGCCTCCAGTGCCCGAAGCCCGGACGCAAGCGCCTTCGGCAGCCGGCGTAGCACGTCGGTGGCCACGAGGCCGTGGCTGTGCGAAGCAAAAGCGAGTAGTCCGGCCTCGCCCACCCAGAACGATGCGAGCCGGGCGGCTCCCAGGGTGGGTAGACCTGCTCCCAGCAGGAAGCCAGCGACCCCCGAGAGGAGGTCCCCCACCCCCGAGACCGACGCCGCCGCGGCATGGTGGCGATTGATCGCGAAGCCGGTCGGCGTGGCGATCAGGTCGGGATCTCCCTTCGCCAGGATGCTCAGGTGAAGGGTCCGGGCACGACCTTCCAGGAACCCATGCCGGCCGTCCGTCGCTGCCGTCAACTCCGGATAGAGGTGCCGGAGTTCGCCGTCGTTCGGGGTGGCCAGCGTCTCACCCGTCCGACGAGATCGGTGTTCCCAGTCGAGCGCCCCGAGGGCGTCGGCGTCCACCAGCAGCGGAATCGCTGGATCCAATCCCCCGACGAGTTGACGGCACAGTTCGAGCGTCTCCGGGGCCCGACCCGCTCCCATGCCCACCACGATCGCGCTCGGGTGTAGCTCCTCGACCGTCCCGAGCATCGGCTCGAGTTCCGCAGGCGTAAACCGGCTCTCCCCCACGCCGCGCACCACCAGGTTCGGGGAGAACCCCTGCACCTGGCCCGCGACGAGCGCTGGCGCAAGGACCGTGACGCGCTCCGCTCCGGCGCGGAGTGCGGCGAGCGCGGTGAGCGCCGGGGCCCCGGCGAAAGGACCGCCTCCGATGACCAGGAGCCGGATGGTGCGGGCCCCGGTCGGCACCGGATAGCGATGGAACTCCCCCGGCCCCGTTTCGCTGAGGGCGCGCTCGGGGATGCCCACCTCGCGGACGATCACCTCGCCGGAGTTGGCCGCGTCCATCCCTTCCTTCGGGGCCGTGAAGGTGACGGTGAACCGTGGACGGACGGCGCCGAGGTGTCCCCACCCCGACGCCGAGTCGACGGAGAGTATGGGCCGCCCGCAGTCGTTCATCGCCGCAGCCGCCTCCTGGAGCCGTCCCCGCAGGGGACCGCGAAGGCCGATCCCGACGAGCGCATCGAGCACGAGCGGGGATTCGGCGAGTTCGGTGGCGGTCGGCACCTGTGTCCGGGTCGGGTGATGGCGGGCGGCGCGGTCGTAGCAGCGCCGCGCCGAGGCCGACCGAATCTCCGAGGGGGTCCCGACCAGCCAGAGTTCCGGACGGTAGCCCCATTGCCCGAGGTAGTGGGCCGCGGCGAACCCATCGCCTCCGTTACGGCCCACTCCCCCCACGATCGCGACGCGGGCCGGCGCGGCCGGCAGCCGTCGCGAGGCCTCCTCGGCCACGGCGCGGCCGGCATTCTCCATCAGTTCCGGCACCGTCGCGCCGAGCGCTAGGGCGTTCGCCTCGAGCACTCGGATCTCAAGGGGAGACAGCGGCCGCTCGGCCACGGGGCTTCCCTACGCCGCGGGAGGAGGGCTGGCAGCGGCCGTCTCAGCATCCTGGAAGAGGTCCATCGAGGCAGGGAGCAGCTTGCGGCGCGAAAGATACTGGGACTGGGTCCGGCTGTAACGGAAGAGAATGTCGGCCTTTCCTTCCTGGAAACCCCACGGCCGGAGGACGAGCAGGTCTCCTTCCCGGATCCACATTTTCTTCTTCATCTTGCCGGTAATCCTTCCCATCCGGCTCAGCGAGTCCTCGCACATGACCCGGATCCGCGCGGCGCCCATGAGTTGACTCGCGATGCCGAAGATCTCACCGCGACTGCGTCGCGGCAAGGGCAGCCGGCCGACCTCCTCGCCCCCCTCGACCACTTCGACGGTCGGGGCCGGCTCGGGGCTCCCCTCCTCGGGAGCCGGCTCGGTCGGCGGTTCCGGTTCGCTCGGCACGTCGGCGAGAGAGGAGCTCAGTATTTGACCTGACGCGGGCAGGAGGCCCCCGTTCCCGGCCCCCCGTGCGCCAGCGGTTACCCCGCCTTGGACCGGGGGAAGACCCGCTCCGGATTCTCGGTCAGAATCTGCTCGATGACTCGACCCGAGTAGGGGAGCTCACGGAACGCACGCAGATTCTCTCCGATATCGCGCACGCCCGGACCGGGCCAGTCGGAGCCGAAGAGCACCTGCTCGGCCACCCGCTCGAGCTCCGGGAAGTACCGGGGAATGCGAGCGGGGGGTACGCTCGAGACATCGAGGAAGACGCGCGGGAACCGACGGGCGAGGAACATCGCCTGTTCGGTCCAGAACGGTCGGCCACCGTGCGCGAGCACGAGGGTGAGCCGCGGGAAGTCGATCGCGACGTCCTCGACCAGCATCGGCTCCGCGAGACGATTGCGGGCTCCGGGAAAGACGGAGGTGCCGGTGTGGACGATCACGGGCAATCCGAGCTGCTCGCAGGTGGCGTAGATTCCCCGGAGACCGGGCAGCGTGCCGTCGACGTAGGCGTTCGGCGCGAACAGTTGGTGCGGGGGGTGCACCTTGATCCCGCGAAGCCCCGCGGCGTGGAGTCGCTTCACCTCCGCTGCCGGGTCGGCGTGCGTGGGCAGCACCGACCCCACGGCGATCAATCGCACGGGGTCGGTCGCGCAGTACTCGAGGACGAACGGGTTGGTCGCCTCGCTGTACCCGACCACCTCGGGGCTGACGTAGTTCACCAGCACCGCGCGCTCCACGCCGACGCGGTCCAAGTACTCGAGGAACGCCCGCGGCTCCCTCAGGTAGCGCTCGACCTCGGGCGGCGGACCGCCCCGGCCCATCGCGGAGCGGATCTCCGGCCGCATCTCCCACAGCGGGTTGATGTGGACGTGGCAGTCGGTGATCCCCACGTCCGCGGCGGAGCGGAGGAGCATATAGGGCCGCCCCGACCGTCGGCGCGCGACCGAGGGAGGGTTTATCTTGCCCGGACCCCGCTACGGCGCCGATGGCGGGACCGGTCGTCGTTCCAGGGTACACGCCGAAACCCAAGCTCATCAAGGCGGCCTACCTTTCGCCGGGCGAGACGGTGCTCCGGGAGTCCCGGTCCACGGTGCTCTACTTCCTGCCGGGTCCGGTGCTCTTCCTGCTCGTGTTCGCCGTGCTGACCGACGCGGCGTACGTGAGCAGCGGCGCGCTGGCGATCCCGTACCTGTCGAACGCCTTCCAGATGCTGGGGAACCACTCCTCCACGTCGCTGCACTACGTGCAACTCCTGTTCCTCTTCCTGCTGCTGGTCGGGCTCCTGTTCCTTGCGGTCCGGTACCTCAAGTGGACCCGGACCGTCTACGCCGTGACCACCAACCGGGTGATCGTCCAGCGCGGGATCATCAGCCGCGATTTCGACGAGATCCCGGTCATCAAGGTCCGCGCGGTGGAGGTCCACCAGTCCGGCGTGGACCGGATCTTCGGCTTCGGCACGATCCGGATCACCTCGGAAGGGGAGAACCGGATCGCCAACGAGGCCTGGCGCGGCGTGCCCAAGCCCTGGGAGTTCCAGCGGCTCGTCGACGCCGCCGCGCAGAAGTACACCAACCGTTAGCCCGGGCGCGCCAGCCTAAAGGGCGGCTTCCGGTAGCTCGGCCCGCACAGGATGGCCGATGAGTTTGACGCCATAGTGGTCGGTGCAGGTCTCGCCGGCTCCACCGCGGCGCTCCGCCTGGCGCGGGGGGGAGCCAACGTCCTCCTCCTCGAGCGCGGACCCGAACCCGGGGTCAAGAATCTGTCCGGCGGCGTGCTCTGGGGGCAGGACCTGGCCGCCCTGCTGCCCGAATGGTGGAAGGAGATGCCGCTCGAGCGCCATATCGTGCGCAAGCGGTTCGGATTCCTGAGCGCCGACCGGGCGCTCTCGACGGTGTTCGAGGAGCCGGCCTGGGATCGTCCACCCTACGTGGCCCACTCCGTGCTGCGTGCCCGCACGGACGCCTGGCTCGCGCGTAAGGCCGAGGAGGCGGGCGCGACCCTCGTCACCGGCGTGCCCGTCGAGCGGCTCGCGTGGGAGGACGCTCGGGTGCGCGGGGTCGTCCAGTCGGGCGAGACGATGAGCGCGCCCGTGACACTACTGTGCGACGGGGCCAACTCGCGTGTGTCGCTGGCCACGCCGATTCGGCCGGAGGCTCGGCTCTCGGCCGATGCGACCGAGCTGGGGATCAAGGAGGTGTACTCGCTGCCGGCCGCGGAGATCGAGGAGCGGTTCCAGCTCGCCCCCGGTCAGGGGCACGCCGAGGAGTGGGTGTACGGGGGCGGACCTCCGGGAGTGATGGCCGGCGGATTCCTGTACACCAACCAGGACACGCTCAGCCTCGGCCTCATCGTGCAGATCGGCTCCCTGTTCGGGACGGGGGCGCACTCGCACGACCTGCTCGAGCGATTCAAGCTGCACCCGGCGATCGCGCCCCGCCTCGAGGGCGCGACGCTCGTAGAGTACGGCGCGAAGCTCATCTCGTCGGGGTGGGCGAGCCGGCCGGCCACCTTCCACGGTCCCGGGTGGATGGTCTGCGGCGATGCCGCGGGGTTCGTCTTTTCCAACGGCCTCGTCATCCAAGGGATGAACTACGCCATCCGAAGCGGGTTGCTCGCCGCGGAGACGGCCCTCGAGTGCCGGACGGGCGGCCGCTACGACGCGCGGGCGCTCTCGGCCTACGACCGTCGGCTCGAGTCGATGGGAGTCCTCGCCGACTTCCGGGAATTCGAGGGGCTCGACCGGGTCAAATGGAACCCGCGGTTCTACTCGGTCTATCCCCGGCTCGCGACCCAGCTGTTCCACCAGCGACTCGTCGCGGACGGTGGACCGAAGCCGAATCTCCTGGCACTGCTGGCGCGGCTCCGTCGCTCGGAGGGACTGCCGATTCGCGCGATACTCTCCGACGGTCTCGACGCGGCCCAGGAGCTCTAGGGCGAGCCGCCGCGCGCAGCCCGCACTTCGCGGGTGAGCGCCGGGAGTAACTGGAACAGATCGCCGACGATACCGTAGTCGGCGACCCGGAAGATCGGTGCTTGCGGGTCGGAGTTGATCGCCACGATCACTCGGGAACTCATGATCCCGACCAGATGCTGGATGGCTCCCGAGATGCCCACGGCGACGTACAGCTGGGGGGAGACGGACCGGCCGGTCTGCCCCACCTGGAACGATCCCGGTCGCCAGCCAGCGTCGGTCACGGCGCGCGAGGCACCTACCGCGGCCCCCAGGCTCGCCGCGAGTTCCTCCAGCAGGTGGAAGTTCTCCGGGGACTTGAATCCCCGTCCGCCCGAGACGACGATCGCCGCGGTGCCGAGGTCCGGTCCGGCAGCACCCTCCGCGGCGCGCACTCCGGTGCGACGGCCGGAGGAGCCGGGCGCCGGCGCCGCC
>JAKIWO010000039.1 GCA_022749995.1 Thermoplasmata archaeon
CCCCTCCCTCCCCGGCTTCGTCCCTGCCCCCCCCCTCGCCTTCGCCAACTCCACTACGCTCCACCTCGACCTCTCCAACGTCTTCGCCCCCTTCCTCTCCCCCGTCTCCTTCCACGCCCTCGGCCTACCTCCCAACACCTCCTGGACCCTCTCCCTCGAGAACTCCTCCCACCTCTCCTCCAGCCCCTTCCTCAATCTCTCCCTCCCCAACGGGTCGTACACGTACTCCGTGGCGACGCAGGCCGGCGAGCACCCGGCGCCCGGCGGAAGCTTCGGCGTGAATGGGAAGCTGGTGCTGATCACGCTCGCGTTCACCCCGTTCGAGTTCGAGGTGCTCTTCGCCGAGTACGGGTTGCCGAACGGCACGGTGTGGACGCTCACCTTCCTCGGCAACGCCTCCTCGCAGACCGGGCACACCGCGACCTTTGCCGCGGCGAACGGGAGCTACCCGTTCCAAGTCGCCGTGGTCAGCGGCTACCGGCTGCTCAGCGGCAACGGCACCGTCGAGGTCGCAGGGCGACAGGTCACCGTGCTCGTCGAGTACGGTCCCCTGCCCGTTCCGGTCGTCACCACCACCGCCCCCTCCCCGTCCCCACCGTACCTGGAGTACGGGCTCGCGGCCCTGGTGGTCCTCGCGCTCGTCGTCGGATGGTGGGTGGGTCGAAGAGGTCGTGCGTCGTCGACGCCTACCGAGTCGGACGTGGCGGCGGCAGAGCCGCAGGCGCCTTCGGATGGTCTCGACAGCTACGACTCCGGCGAGCCGTAGCGCCTCGCAGTCGAAACGCAACGGACATTAGGGAGCGCCCTCTCGCTCCCCCGGATGGGGGGGCCGGTCGCCGCAGGCTCGCTCTCCGACGCTCCGGCGCGGGAGCGGTGCCGCACAGGCATCGAAGGGCTCGACAATATCCTGGAAGGGGGAATCCCCAAGGGGAACACCGTCCTCGTCGCCGGTAGCGTCGGGACGGGCAAGACGACGCTAACGCTCGAGTTCCTGATCCGCGGGGCGGAGGTCGGCGAGCGCTCGTTGTTCCTGTCGGTAACGGAGGCGACCGAGAAGCTGATGGAGAACATGCGCAGCTTCGAGTTCTTCTCACCCGCATTGATCGCCTCGGGCCAGCTCACTCTCATCGATGTGCCAGTGCTCTACGCCAAGCTCGGGCTCACGCAGGAGGAGCTCGGCATCGATGAGATCGATGCCCTGCTCCAGACGATCGAGCGGCTGCTCGAGGAGACGCACGCGCAGCGGGTGGTGATCGACTCGATCACGAGCCTCGGCTACCGGATGCGCCGCGAGGAGCGGATCCGCGACTTCATGCTTCGCCTCTCGCAGATGCTCGCGCACCACGGGTGCACGACCCTGTTGGTCTCGGAGATCGGCCCGCTGCCGGGACGGTACTCGCTCCACGGGGTCGAGGAGGTCGTCGTGGACGGCGTCGTCCTGCTCGGCAACGCCCGCCGGCAGGGGGACATCCTGCGCGTGCTGCAGGTGATCAAGATGCGCGGCACCTCCCACTCCCGGGCGCAGTACGTCGTCGAGATGACGCCCATCGGGCTCCTGCTCGCCCCCCACCTGAAGGGCGACCGGGTCGAGGAGGGCTAGTGGTCCGGGAGGCCGATCTCGGCGAGAAGCTCCGCGGGCTCACGAGCGGAGCGGCGGTCGCGCTCCGACTGGACCCGCAGAACTACGCCGACAACTACCTGCTCGCGCTGACCGCGGCGATCCGCGACGTCGGGGCGGACCCGAACACGCACACGATCTTCGTCTCGGTGACGAACCCGGCCTCGCTCGTCTGGACGATCGCCCAGGCGCTCGACATCGCCCCGGAGCGGATCAGCTTCGTCGACGCCATCAGCCACATCATGATGGAGTTCCGCAACCCGCTGCCGAACGCCACCTACCTCGAGAGCCCGCGGATGCTCGAGAATATGATGCTCCGTGTCGAGTATCTGCTGCGCAAGCACGACAAGCAGCGCAACCTGGTCATCGTCGACAGCGTCAACTCCCTCGCCATCCACAACCCGGCGCCGCTGCTCTCGGAGTTCTTCCACATCTTCATCAACAACCTCAAGGCGCGGCACGTGCTCGCCATCCTCCTCGCCAGCGCCGACGAGACGACGAACACCGTCGACCAGATCCTCTCCCTCGTGGTCGACGAGACAATCGATGTGCGCGTGGAGGGAGATGAGCTGTGAGCGACGGGCACACGCTCTTCGGCCTGCCCGCGCTCGACGGGGCGATCCAGGGCGGCATCCGCGGTGGCTGGCTCGCGCTGCTGCTCGACAAGCCCGGCACGGGGGCCCAGCTGCTGGCCAAGCAGTTCGCCCACGGCGCACCCGGCGGCCGACCCATCCTGTTCTACTCCACGACCGAACGGGAAGACCACCTACCGGAAGTGTTCCGCGGGTTCGGCTGGGACCCGGCGGGGATCCGGTTCACCGACCTGGACCGAGTCTACTTCGCGCGTACCCATCGGAGGGAGCTCGAGACCGCGCAGGCCCGGGAGCGGGGGCTTTCGCTGGCCGAGCTGGCCCCCGGCCCGGCGCGGACGGAGATCGGCTCCCCCGGAGGGGTGAGCCAGAAGCTGCTCGCGGACCTCTCCCAGCTATCGGGGCCATTCCGGTTCGTCCTCGATTCGAGCGACTTCCTGTTCGAGGTGCTCGACCCGCTCGAGAGCACCAAGCTCGTGCGTCAGATCCGCAATCGCGCGCTCGAGCTGTCCGGCGAGGCGCTCGTGCTGCTGAACCCGAGCGTGGTCGACGGACGCCACCGGGCGTTCCTCGAAGGGATCGCCGACATCGTGCTGCGGCTCGAGGCCTCCGAACACCTGGCCTCCCCCCAGCGCCGGCTGCTGCTGGAGAAACTGCGCAACCATCCCGAACGATGCGGCAGCTTCGGAACCGAGCCCTCGCCCGGAGGATTCCGACCTTCCGAGAGCCTCACCTCTCCGCCAGCGAACCGTTAAGTGGCGTCGCCCGGCTCTACACTCGTCGGAGGGCCGCGATGGAAGACGTCCTAATCCGGGTCAGCGAGAAGGTCTCGCTCAAGGACCCGGTGCTGGTCGAGGGGCTGCCCGGCGTGGGCAACGTGGGCAAGCTCGCGGCCGACTACCTGCGCGAGCGGCTGCCGGCCACTCCGTTCGCCACCGTCCACTCGAAGTTCCTTCCGCCGCAGGTGTACGTCAGCGAAGAGGGGCTGATCCGCCTGGTCTCCAACGACCTCTCGTACTGGAAGGCGAAGAAGCCCGACCAGCGGGACATCATCCTGCTCGGCGGCGACTACCAGGGGATCAGCCCGGAGGGGCAGTACGAGCTCACCGAGAGCGTCCTACAGTTCGTGGTCAAGCTGGGCGTCAAGGAGCTGTACACCTTGGCCGGCTTTGCCCAGGGACACTTGGTGGAGACGCCCCGCGTCCTCGGTGCGGCGACGAGCCCGGCGCGCGTCGAGGCGATGAAGAAGCACGGCGTCGTCTTCTCTCGCAACGACCCCGGAGGCGGTCTCATCGGTGCGAGCGGTCTGTTCCTCGGATTGGGGCGTCTCTTCGGGATGGAAGGGGTCTGCCTGATGGGAGAGACCTCCGGCTACTTCGTGGACCCCCGTGGAGCCGAAGCCGTACTGCAGGTGCTCTCCGCGGCGCTCCACCTCGATGTCGACCTCTCCGAGCTCGAGACCAAGGCGAAGGAGATCGACCGGATCGCACTCAAGTTGCACGACGCCCAGGAGCCTCGGAGCGCCCCGAGCGCCGAGCGGAGCCGAGAGGACCTCGGCTACATCGGGTAGCCGGCCGTGGCCGAGGCCGGCCACGCCCCCCACCGGCCGAGCGAGGGGCTCGCCCACCTGATCCAGCGCTGGAGCGACCCCGACGGCTTCCTTCCGTTCGATCGCTACTGGGAGCTTGCGCAGTTCGACGAGGAGGAGGGGTACTACGCCCGGCTACGCTCGCCGATCGGGACGGCAGGGGACTTCTACACCGCCCCCAGCGTCGGCTCGTTCTTCGGGTGGACGATCGCCGACCACCTGTTCGAGGGATGGGTCGAGCTCGGCCGCCCCAGCCCGTTCTGCTTCGCCGAGATCGGTGGCGGCGAGGGCCAGCTCGCCGCGGACGTGATCGAGCGGCTCGCCGAGCGCCGCCCCGAGTCCGCCGAGTGGGAGTTCCGCTTCGTCGAACGCTCGCAACGTCGGCGGGCACGGGCCGTGGAACGGCTCCGACCGATCGCCGAGCGCGGCGGGATGCAGTTCACCGTTCCTGAATCGCTGGGCGAGGGCGGGCCGTTTGCCGGATCCGTGGTCGCCAACGAGCTCTTGGATGCCCTCCCGGCGCGCCGCCTGCGACGACTCGACGGAGGGTGGGAGGAGCTCGGGGTGCTCTTGGACCGGGGGGAGCTCGTACCCGGGAGCCGACCGCTGACCCGACCGGTCACCGGCCCGCCGCTACCGGAGCTCCCCCCAGGCGCGGTGTACGAGTTCTCCCCGGAAGCCGAGGGCTTCGTCCGGGAGGTGGCCGACTCCCTCCTCGTCGGCCGAGCCGTGTTCCTCGATTACGGCGCGCTCGAGACGCACTGGACCCGCACCGCGACGCAGGGCACGGTGGTCGCCCTCCGGAGCCATGCCGCTCTTGCCGACCCGCTCGCCGAGCCGGGCCGCAGCGACCTTTCCTCCTGGGTGAACTTTACGCGGGTCCGGGCCGCTGCCCAGAGTGCCGGTATGGTGGAGCGGCTGTACCTGCCCCAGCGCGAGGCGCTCGTCGCATGGGGATTGCCCGAGCGCGTCGAGGAACTGGCCGCCGCCGGTTCGCAGGAGGCGGACCGGGTCCGCGTGCGATTGCAGTCCAAACAGTTGCTCGTCCGCTTCGAGAACTTCCAGGTGCTCGAGCTCGGGAACGAGCGCACCGCCGGTTAGTGCGCGCGACCGTCGAGGTCCGGTGCGTCGACCCGTTCGGCCACGCGCCCCTCCACCAGGATCCGGGCGACCTCCGGCGGCAGCGAGAGCAGGTCCTCCGCTCGCAGCTCGATCGTTTCGCCCGCGATCTCGAGGGGGGGCGAAGACCTGAGGACCCGAACGAACGCGACGCGGGGCAGCTCCGCCTCCGCGGGAGGTGGCGCCGCCGCGGCGGCGGCCGGTCCTGCGCGAGGCGGCGGAGCCGTCGGCGCTGGACCCACGGGAGCGCCGCCCGAGGGCATGCCTTCGAGGTACGGAGTCGCGTCCTGCCGGTGCTTGCGCAGCGTCTCGACGAGACGATCGAACAGTTCCCGCTCCTCGGCCACCGCGTTCGGCAGCTCCCGCGCTCCTCCGACGGCGGCCTGGTAGGCGCTAGTCAGCACCTTGTTCATCCGCGATTCGGCGATGTCCCGGGCCAGTTGGCTCGCCCGCTGGTGCGTCTGGCGGGCGAGCTCCCCCTTGCGGCCCCCGGGGTTTTCGCGGAGCTCGGCCTCGAAAGTGCGGCGCGCTTCGGCCAGGTAGGATCGGGCGAGGGCGTAGAAGTCCGAGGGAAGTTTGGCAAGGCCGCGGCCGCCGGCCTCGCTTCGCCGCCAGTCGAGCAGCCGTCCGTACAGGTCCGCCATCGTCCGAGCGGGCGCGAGTCGGCTCGGAGCCTATAGGTATTGCTGGAGAGTGCGAACGCAGCGGGCCGGGGCGTTCGCTCCCGTCCGAGTGCGGATGCAGGAACGCGACGCGTGGCCGGAATTCGCCGAGCTGTGGGAGCGGCTGCGCCGCGACTGGTTAGCGCCGGGCACCGTGATCCTGGTCGAGGGCGAGAAGGATCGCCGCTCGGTTCGCTCCCTCGGCGTGACCGCTCCAATCCAGGTAGTGCACGAGGGAGAGTCCTTGGCCTCGCTCGCCGGCGCGCTCGCCGAGCGAGCGGAACGAGTGGTTGTGCTCACCGATTGGGACGGCGCCGGCGGGCAGCTGGCGCGCCGACTGCGGGAGCTGCTGTCGGATGGGCGCCTCGCCGTCGACTTGGAGTCACGACGACGGCTGGCGCACGCACTGCGAGGGGAGCTGGTCCACGTCGAGGGCCTCCGACGCTGGGTAGAGCACCGGCTCCAGAGTCGGAGCGACTCGCTCGACGAGTGGCTCTCCCGGACGGCCTAGCGGCCGCGCTACGGGATGACCTTGACCTGCGTGCGCCGCTCGTCCCGCCGGTTGCGAGTGCGCGAGGGTCGCATCCGCTCGGCACCCTTGCCCTTCCAGCGGAGACCCCGACCGGTGCGGCCGGCGCTCGTCAATCCGCGGTAGTCTCGGCCCCGCTGCGTACCCGAAGTGATCCACTCGATCTTCCGGTCGCCGACGATCTGAGGGTGGGCCGTGTCCACGAGGATCACCTCGAAGAACTTCTCCTTCCCGTCTTCCCCGACCCAGTAGGAGTTGAGCACCTGCAGGTTGGGATGGTGCTTGTGCGCGCGCTCCTCGGCGATTCGCCGCAGGCTCTTCGCGAGCGTCATCCGGAGAATCCCCTTGTGCTTCGGGCGCCGCCCCGCGATGATGGCGCGCTTGCGCTGACCACCGCGGCGTACGCGCACGCGCACCAGCACGTACCCTTCCTTCGCCCTCCAACCGACGGCGCGGGCGCGGTCGAGGCGCGTCGGCCGTTCGAGACGTGTAACGGTGGATTGGCGTCGCCACGTGAGCAGCCGCTCGTGGCGGAGGGCGGCGCCTTCCTCCCCCTGGGTGCGGCGGAAGGAGACCCCGATACGGGAGTACATCGACCCGCTCATGCGAAACCGGCGGGGGACCTACGACCGTATTATAAGGGTGCCGGGCCGCCGTCGACGACGGGCGCCGCACGGCTCGCTGGCGCCGCGCGCCAAGGCCAACGGGCCCCCACGGCGGGCCGGAGCTTGACCGTTCCGTGGCTCTCGGTCAGCGCGACGCGCACCAGCTGCTGCTCGATCTCGCGGCCGAGTCGGTCGGCTCGAGCGAGCTCGCCGGCCTCGACCACGGCCGGCTCGGTCCACGTGAGAGAGGCCCCTCCGCTCGTTGGGTTGAGACGAAACCGGAGTGCGCGCATCGACGCCGGGACCGACGGGTTGGGTTTGCGCAGCTCGGCTCGAACATCCGTGGTGCCCTCGCGGTCCACGGACTCCACTCGGTAGCCGATCTCCTCGAGGTAGCTCTGCAGGTGGGCGGCGAATCGCTCGCGGCCGAGCCCCTGGGCCTTGAGCCATTCTCCCGTCACGAGGTCCCCTTCGGTGCCCGAGTCAGGCGTTCTACGCTCTTGAGCAGGCCGAGCAGCATGCGGTACTCTGCCTCGGTCGGCGTGGAGCGGCCGAGCACGCGCCGCATGAGCAAGGCGAGCCCTCGTCGCTTGTGCGCCGGGTAACCGGTGCGGGAAAGCAGCTCGGCGATCCGACGTAGGAACAGCTCCTTCTCCTTCCCGTTGAGCAGCAGCGTCTCGGGAGCGGGCGTGCTGTCGGGGTCCGCCGGCAGCTGCGCCCGGTGGATCGCGTAGAGGACGATGGCGACCGCATGGGAGAGGTTGAGCGTCGGGAACTCCCGCCGGGCCGGAATGTGCACGAGCAGGTCGCACCGGGCGAGCTCCTCGCGGGAGAGGCCGTTGTCCTCAGGTCCGAACAACAGCGCGAGCCTCCCGTCGAGCGAGCGGCAGAGCTCCCCGAGTCGTTCCGGCGAGACGGAGCGCCGCAGGTAGGAGGCCGATCGACCCGTGGAGAGGTCGGTGGTACCCACCACGATGTCCGACTCGGCCAACGCCGCGTCGAGGTCGTCGTACACGCGCGCGTTCCGCAGCAGCATCAGTCCCCCCATCGCCCGGCGCCGCGCCTCGGGACCGAGGGCCGCCCGTGGAGCGACGAAGCCCAGCGAATGCGCCCCGAAGTTGCGCGCGGCGCGAGCGACGGCGCCGACGTTGCCGTCCTCCTTCGGCCGGAGGAGGAGGACACCGATGCGCGCGCTCACGCCGGACCCGCCTCCGAGAAGAGGCGCTTGACCATCCATTCGGCATCGAACGGCCGGAGGTCGTCGTACCCCTGGCCCACCCCGACGAACAGTATGGGCCGGCCCGTGACGAACGTGCTGGAGAGTGCCCCTCCGCCCTTCACATCGGCATCCAGCTTGGTCAGGATGAGGGCGTCCACCCCCAACTCGTCCGTGAACAGCTTGGCTTGTTCCACGACGTCGTTGCCGCTCAGCGCGTCCCCTACGAACAGGGTGAGTTGGGGAGGTACCACGCGACGGATCTTCTTGGCTTCCTCGAGCAGATTCTCGTTCGTGTGCTGGCGGCCGGCCGTGTCGACCAGGACCACGGGGATGCGCTTGGCCCGAGCATGGGCGACGGCGTCGAACGCGACCGCGGCGGGGTCGGATCCTTCCTGCTGCCGCACGACCTTGATGCCGAGGCGCTCCCCGTGAACGAGCAGCTGTTCGATCGCACCGGCGCGGAAGGTGTCGCCGGCGGCGATGACCACGCTCAGCCCTTGGGAGCTCAGCCAGTGGGCCATCTTGGCCACCGTCGTGGTCTTCCCGGTGCCGTTCACCCCCACGAACAGGATGACGTACGGGCCCGAGGTGTGCGCGCGAATGGCGGCGGGCAGATCGAACGGCGGCCGAGCCAGGATGGCGCGTACGGAGCGCTCGCAACTCGCCTTGATCGCCGCCTCCGCATCGGTCCCCCAGCGGACCTTGCGGCCGCTCAGTTCCTTCTGCAGGTCGCGCCGGATCTTCTCGACCACCGGAAGGGCCACGTCTGACTGGAGCAGCGCGATCTCGACCTCGTCGAGCGTGTCGTCCAGCGTCGCTTCCTTGAGTCGGCTGCCGAGCAGCCCGTCGGTGAACGGGCCTTCCGCCGGAGCTTTGGGATCGGTTGGTGCTGCGCTCGTGGCGGCCGTACCGGTCGGAGCGGACTCGCTCCGTCCGAGCAGGCGCGATTTAATCGCTGCCCACATCGGCCGGCTCCTCGCCGGCCCCGGAGTCTTGCCCGGTGAGCGACTCCACCCGGCGCGACACGAGGGCGATCCGCTCCTCGAGGCCGCGGATCTGACCCTCGAGCTCGCGGGCGGCCTGCTCGATCTGCGTGGTGCGCTGGGCGAGCAGCTCGACGGCGCGCGGACGTTCCATCTGGGCGACGTATCCGCTGCCGATGCCGATCAGGACCGGCCCGGAGCGATCGGGGCTTCCCGTGAGGTAGGTCTCGCCCCCGATCGGGATGAGCACCTCTCCCTCCGCGGAGGACCTCTCGAGCCCGTCGAGCGCCTCGCGGGCCCGGAGGTGGTCGGTGCGCGAAGCCGAGAGCATCTGATGCTGCTGGAGCAGGGCCGAGAGCTGGTTCCGGTAGGCGTCCAGGCGGACCAGGTCCTCCTGGACCTGCTGCTCGGCGGAGGGAGCGGCGGCGCCGCTCATCCGGTCACCGAATCGACCTGGTCGATCCGGATGAGGCCCCGCTTCACGTGATGTCGACTGCCGATGTCGGAGAGGACCGATTCGCGGGCGATCGCCTCGGTGTGCGCCGACCGCCGGAGCACGAACGGTTGCCAGTACCCTCGCCGGGCGCGGAAGGATCCTGTGAGCGCGTACTCCGCCATTGGTAAGATACCGGCTCGGGCACCCGGGCGCGGTTCATAAGCGCTCGGTCGAGCGGTAGCGGCGCCGTCGGGCCGCGGGAGGTGGACCGTGGAGCGGTTACGGCGGAGTCGTAGGGGATTCTGCTCGGCGTCGCGCGCGCCAGCGCTCGCGTTGCCGGATCCACTTCGCCTGTCGCTCCTCCAGCGCGCGGATCGAGGCAGAGAGGTCGACCGGCGGTGGCGGGGGCGGCGGGGTCCGTGGGGCCTCCGGCTCCACCGCCGGAGGAGCAGGCTGCGCCGGGGGCGGAGCCGGCGCGAGTACCTCCTCGATCGACCTCGGCCGATGGGAGGCGGGCATCAGTTCGCGAGCCGTTGCACGGCCTCCCAACGTTCCGCGACTTCGGCATCGGAGAACCCGACGGTCGGCGAGAACAGCACGCGATCGCCCCAGTCCACGCGTGCCTGGGGATAGCCTTCGACGGGAATCGGGAGCACGATTCCCTCCGCCCTCTCCTGTTCAGCGAGGCGACCGAGAGCTCCCACGGCGTCCCCTTCGGCCGGCTGCACCCGAAGCGTGGGGGAGAACTTGCGGAGGACCTCTTCGGCGAACTCCGGTCCCTCCCCGTCGGTGACGACGGCGGTCGCACAGCCCCGCTTCATCATCAGATAGGCGCCGAGCGCGCCGCGGTCCCCGCCCACGAGGGCGACGAGCTTGCCGGCGACGCCCAGGGGAAGTCCACCCGGTCCGGCAACTCGGTCCAGGGAGAGGTAGGTCCGGTTCCCGCGGACCTCGACCTGCAGCTCCACCGTCGGATGGGTGAGGTCGACGTGGAGATCGCGATCGGCGTACCGGACTCCGATGGCCGAGCCCAGCGTTCGAGCCAGCTCCTGGCTGGTGAACGGATGCGTGCCGACCCGCCGGGTCCGGACGGCGAACCGGCTTCCCGTAGCCAGTACGGGGTCGGCGAGCGTAAGAAGCGCGGACTCGATCGCCGGGACTTCGCTCGAGACCTCGGTCACCTGGCTCACCGAGGTGACGCCGAAGACCGTACGCAACAAGGCGGAGCCCCGGGCGGCATCCTCCGTCATCACGTACAGATGCCCGTGGTCGGAACGCAGGCGGCAGGCGAGATCCGAGCGCCGGAACCGGTCGAGGATGTTCCGTTCGAGCGTGTGTTCGAATTCCCGTCGGACCGGGGGCGACTTGAGCGCCAGCTCCCCGTACCGTACGAGGAACGTCGACGCCATCGGCACCGTTATGTCAAAAGCGCCGCATGAGCGTTGCTCCGGTCTTTCCATGCTCGCGCCTCCCGTTCCGACGCCGGAGGAGGTGGACCCGTGGGAGGTACCCGTCGCCGCAGTGGTGGCGAACCTTCTCGACTTGCTCCCGGCGCACGGAATCGCGATCGACGAGAGCGCTCTCCGAAAGGAGCTCGAGATGGGCCAGGAGCCGCCGGCCCGGATCGCCCTCCCCCTGCATCGCCTGGCGCGCACTGCCGGGAAGGACCCGGCAGGGCTCGCCACGG